>JALHJL010000014.1 GCA_022839625.1 Phycisphaerales bacterium | reverse complement strand
GACCAGCGAAGGCGTGTCAACCAGCTTTGGGTACTTGCCCTTCGTCTTCTTCCAGGGGCGGGCTTTCTCGGGCTTCAATGATGAGATCGCCCAGGCCCTAGAAGAATTGCTGGCGGCCGCGGAAGCCGGCCCGTAGCAGGCCGCCGCACGAGTATAGCGCCGGACGTCCGTGTCCAGCGAGGATCGCGTGCGGCTCAAGGACCGTCGGCTACGGGGGCCCGACGTTACAGGCGTACGGTTGGTGCAGACGTCTGCGGCGGACTTGTTGCACAACCTGAGCGGTGTACCATGACCAAAGCGTGTATCCCGGTGATCGTCGGTGTGGTATTGCTAGGGGGATGCCCTGTGAATCCGGACGGCCAGTACGTCCGCGACCCCGCCGTGATGCTGGTGTTTCACAACAACAGCGGCGCGATGTGCCTGGAGGCGCTCGCGTGGATTGAGCAGTTGCAAGCGCAGTACCCGGCGCTTCAAGTCGAGGAGCGCCTGACGACGGAGCCGGCCGAACTGGCCCTCTTGACGCGCCTCCGCGATGAGTTCCCGCGCAGCAGCGGCGTATCGAGTCAGTTTTTCTACCTGCCGATCATCTTCTATCAGGACCAGGCATACTCCGGCTTCAACGAGCAGGTGGCCGCGGCACTGGAGGCACTCGTGGCGGCCGCAAGCTCAGCCGGGCCCTGAAAGTCTCACCGCGCTCTGCCGGCTTCGTGCCGACGTGCGCGCGCGTGTACGTGTATGGCCCAACGTGAAGGCCAGGAGCTTAGACATGGCAGATAACGTGACACGTCGCAGTTTTCTGCGAACCGTCGGAACTGCCGCGGCCGCGAGCGCCATCGCCGGCACCGCTGCCCAGGCCCAGGAGTCACCGGCTGCCGGCCGGAAGATTCGGATCCTCGGTCTGTCGTGCAGCCCACGGAAGGGCAAGACGACCGCAGCAGCCGTCCAAGTGGCCTTGGAGGCAGCCGCCAAAGTGAGCCCGGACATCGAGACCGAGCTGATCGAGCTGGCGGGGCTGAACATCCCCGTGTTCGACCCGGTGAACCCAAACAAGGGCGACTTCGCCGCGCTGGAGCCGAAGCTCGCCGACGCCGCCGTGGCCGGTTTCATCATCGGCACCCCGGTCTACTTCAGTGGCATGTCCTCCCTGTGCAAGGCGTTCATCGACCAGTGCATGGTGTTCCGCAAGAACGACTTCGCCTTGAAGGACAAGGTGGCCGGCGTGGTGGCGGTGGGCGGGGTCCGCAACGGCGGGCAGGAACTGGCGATCGAGTCCGTGCAGGCGGCCCTGATGTGCCAGGAGCTGATCGTCGTCGGCGATGGCAGCCCGACGGCCCACACGGGCGCTACTGTGCTGAACGACGGCAAGGACGACATCTCCGGCGACGAGTTTGGCCTGAACACGGTTCGCAACCTGGGCCGGCGCGTGGCCGAGGTAGCTGTACGGCTGGCGCGGTAACCCGCACCCCAACTGGTTGCGGTTTCCAGCGCGCTTGCCTTGCCAGGTTGCGCGGCTACAATATTTCGGTGATTGGCGAAGTAAGGGAGTGGCAGCGTGAACCCGGTTCTGCGGATCGCGAAGGCACTGAGCGATGAAACTCGCCTGAGAGCGCTCTTGGCCCTGCGCGCGGGGGAGCTGTGTCTCTGCCACGTCGTTGGCCTGCTGGAACTGTCGCCTTCCACGGTCTCGAAGCACCTGGACATTCTGTGCCAGGCCGGGCTCGTCCAGCGCCGCAAGGACGGACGGTGGTGCTATTTTCGCCTGGCCGACCGCGGGGCGAGTCCGGTGGTGCGCAGCGCGCTGCGGTGGGTGCTGGCGGCACCGGCCGATGATGTCACGATCGCCAAGGATGCGCAGCGGCTGGCGAGTCTGCGGCGCAAAGACCTGCAGGAGTTGGCGGCTTGCTACCGAAGCTGAAGATCCTGTTTCTGTGCACGGGCAATTCGTGCCGGAGCCAGATGGCCGAAGGCTGGGCACGGCACCTGAAGGGCGACTCGATCGAGGCATATTCCGCCGGGATCGAGACGCACGGGCTCAACCCGCTCGCCGTCCGCGTCATGGCTGAAGCGGGGGTCGATGTTTCGCAGCAGCGTTCGAAGCACGTGGACGAGCTGCGCGACGTACCGTTTGACTACGTGGTGACGGTGTGTGATCACGCGCACGAGAGTTGTCCGCTGTTTCCCGGCCGAGCCAAGGTCGTACACGTCGGCTTCGACGACCCGCCGCGCCTGGCGCGTGAGGCGAAAACGGAAGAAGACGCCCTCCGGCACTACCGCCGGGTGCGCGACGAGATTCGCGCGTTCGTTAAGGAATTGCCGGGTGCTCTGGAAAACGCGATGAAACAAGGGAGTTAGCGATGTCAGATTCGTCTCAGGTGAATGATGCGCAGACCGTCCGCGAGCATGTGCGCGCGGGGTATGCGAGAGTGGCCCGGTCCGGCGGCCTGAGCGGCGCGACCGCCCAATCCGGTTGCTGCTCCGGTTCGCCCTGCTGCGGACCGGCCGGCGGAGGAGCCGTGGGCCTGGCACAGAAGCTCGGCTACAACGAGGCCGAGCTCGTCACGCTGCCCGACGGCGCCAACATGGGGCTCTCGTGCGGCAATCCCACCGCGCTGGCGTTGCTCCAGCCGGGCGAGGTGGTCCTCGATCTCGGCAGCGGCGGCGGGTTCGACTGCTTTCTGGCCGGGCCGCGCGTCGGGCCGACCGGCCGCGTCATCGGCGTGGACATGACACCGGAGATGCTGAGCAAGGCCCGGCGGAACGTTGCCGCCTACCGCGAGCGGACCGGGCTGGACAACGTCGAGTTCCGGCTGGGCGAGATCGAGCACCTGCCCCTGCCGGACAGCAGCGTGGATGTCGTCATTTCCAACTGCGTCATCAACCTGTCTCCGGACAAGCCGCAGGTCTGGCAGGAGATCGCCCGCGTGCTCAAGCCTGGCGGACGGGCGGCAGTCTCCGACCTCGCGCTGTTGCGATCGCTGCCCGAATCGGTGCGCGGTATGGTCGAGGCGCTCGTGGGCTGCGTGGCGGGCGCAGCGCTCGTTTCGGACACGGAGCGCTACATGCGCGAGGCCGGTCTGGTGGACGTCCACTTGGAACAGAAACCGGATTACATCGCCGCCATGACGAGCTTCGAGGACCCGCTTTATCAGAAAATCGTCGCGGCGCTGCCCGCGGCTGCGAAGCTCGGCGATTATGTGACCAGTCTCGATATCTCCGCGCGCAAGCCGGGGTGAGCCCTGGGCCGGGCGGCTCACCCAGGCGCGCAGCGCCAGGTGGGATCGGGTTCGTCCGAAAGCCGATCAAGCTGGCAACGAGCAGCGCTTGGCAAGGAAGGATTCCATGAAGCAAGTCAAGAAGCTGAACGTCTTCGAGAAGTACCTGACGATCTGGGTAGCCCTATGCATCGTGGGGGGCATCGGCTTGGGCAAGCTGGCCCCCGGGGTGGCCGAGTCGTTGGACGCCATGGCTATCTACGTCAACGGGGCGCCCGTTGTGTCAATCCCGATCGCCATCGCCCTGTTCTTCATGATGTACCCGATCATGGTGAAGATCGACTTCGCCGAAGTGGTCCGCGCCGGCAAGAGCCCGCGGCCTGTGTTGTTGACGCTGGTCGTCAATTGGGCCATCAAGCCCTTTACCATGCTGGCCATTGCCACGCTCTTCCTGGGCTACCTCTTCCGCGACTTGATTCCCGGCACGGAGATCGTCAAGGACGGCAGCGAGGTTGAGCTGTGGCGCTCGTACATCTCCGGGGCGATTCTGCTGGGCATTGCGCCCTGCACGGCCATGGTGCTGATGTGGGGCTACCTGGCCCGGGGCAACCAGGGCCATACCCTAGTCATGGTGGCCATCAATTCCCTGACGATGCTGGTGCTGTACGGCTTGCTGGGCGGCTGGCTGCTGGGTATCAACCAGATGCCCGTGCCCTGGGAGGCCCTGTTGCTCTCGATCGGCATCTACGTCGCCCTGCCGCTGGTGGCCGGGTATTTCTCGCGCCGGTGGATCATCCAGGCGAAAGGGACGGCGTGGTTTGAGTCCCGGTTTCTGCACGTTCTGACGCCCGTATCGATTATCGCTCTGTTGGCGACGCTGGTGCTGCTGTTCAGCTTCAAGGGCGAGACCATCATCGGCAACCCCCTGACGATCCTCTGGATCGCCGTCCCCCTGTTCATCCAGACGGTGCTGATCTTCGCCATTACCTACGCCGCCGCGAAGCTGCTGAAGTTCAGCTACGCGGACGCCGCGCCCTCAGCCATGATCGGGGCGTCGAATCACTTCGAGGTGGCCATCGCCACGGCCACGATGCTGTTCGGCTTGTCCTCCGGGGCCGCATTGGCAACTGTGGTGGGAGTCCTCATCGAGGTGCCCGTCATGCTGATGCTGGTGAAGGTCTGCCTGAAGACCGAAGCGTGGTTTCCAGCGGCCGCTAGCTGAAGCGGGAGTATCATGCTTCGCGCAAGTGCTGGCAACGGGTGGATCCGCCGCGGTGCCATGAGCGGGGTTGCCGCGTTCACAGCGGTGCGCGGGCCGCTGGTTCGGGTGCCGGTGCTCACCAGCCTGGTGAAGGTGGCATTGTGTTTCCCGAGACGGTACTTTGGAACGCCGACGGCCCTTGTTGAGGAGGCGTGCATATGATCCACAGGTTGACCATTGCAGTTCCCGGCATACTGTCGGCGGGCCTGTTGGCGCTCGCGGCTCTGTCCGCGGCCGGGTACCAAACGGCCGCGAAGTCGGCGGCGGCTTCCGGGCCCTCGCCGGGTGTCTGCCCGCCGTTCTTCCTGCGCGACGAGGCGGGCCGCGCGATCAACCCGGTGACGGGTGAGAATGCGGACCAGCCCTACTCGCCCAAGCAGACCTGCGGGGCCAGCGGCTGCCACAACTACGGCCTGATTACAGAGGGCTTTCACTTTCAGCAGGGGGCCGACGAGCAACCGACGGCGGACCAGGCCGCCCGCTGCCAGTGGGCCAGCACGCCGGGCCTCTATGGCGGCACCTGGTGCTCGCCGGCACCGCTCTACCGGTCGCTGGCCCCCAAGCAGAACACGTCGGGCCGCACCATCGACATGACTTCGTTCGGGTTAATCACGGCGGGTTGCGCGAAGTGCCACCCCGGGGGCGGACCGCTGGAGTACGACCGGGACGGACACCGCTACGACCAGCGGATGCGCGACCCGGGCGCGGGCCTGACACCGGGCGGCGACAATAACTTCGATGGGGACTACTACAAGGCCCGCTGGTCGGAGACCGGCGTTTTGGAAGCGGATTGCCTACTGTGCCACCTGCCCGAGTACAGCTTCGCGGCGCGCAACAAGCAGCTCGATGCGCTGAACTTCCGCTGGGCACCGGCGGCCGGTGCGGGTCTGGCGCAGGTCACGGGGGCCGTGGCGAAGAACGAGGCCGTGGCCGTGGCGTATGACGCGACCAAGTTCAACCCCGACGGCACGTTCTCGCCGAACATGGTGGTGTCGCCGCGGAATGAGACCTGCCTGAGCTGTCACGCGCAGCCAGGCTGGAAGAAGCGCGGCGCGAACTACCGCGCGCGGACGGACGTGCACTTGCGCGCTGGCCTGCGCTGCGTGGACTGTCACCCGGCCGGCTCGCGCGCCATCGACCCGCGCGTCCAGGGCCGCGAGGTCCACCAGTTCGGAAAGGGCGACGACCCCGGCGGCCAGGTGCGCAACGATCTGGACAACACCGTCCGCGACTGCGCCGATTGTCATACCAGCGGCTATCTGGGGGCGCCGATCGCCGAGCACCGCGGCCTGCCGCCACTGCACCTGGAGCGCATCGCTTGTCAGACGTGCCATATTCCTGAGCGCGTCGTCATGCCGATCCAGGTGCAGGCCAGCGATGTGTTCAACCCCGCGCCGCGAGTCGCGGTGGGCGGCAAGCAGCTTTGGACCTTCTACGACGTTGCTGGCAATTACCGGAATCACTACGGCTACCTGGAGATGATGGGCTACGATGACAAGCCCACGGACCCGTTCCGCCCCATCCTCGCGCTGTACAAGGACAAGATCTACCCGGTGAACCGGGTCCACACGGCCTGGCCCGGCATCGAGGAAGACGGCAAGCCGGGCCTGGCGCAGCCGCTGATGAGCGACATCCGCAAGATGTGGACGACGCACCGGGCCGACCCGACCAAGTACCCAAGCCTGGCCGAGATCACCGACGACAACGGCGACGGCATGATCGAGGTCAACCGCCCTGCAGAGATTGATGCGTTGATCGCCGCCGTGACGGAGATGCTGCGCGAGACGAAGTGGCCCATGGACGGCAAGCATGTCGTGTGGGTGATGAACGACCGCGTCTACACGTCCGGCACCCAGTATCGTGAGATTCCCAAGCATGAGTGGGAGGCCTCCCCCTACGGCAACGTCCACAAGTACAGCCATGACGTCTACCCGGCCAACGCGGCGCTGGGCGTGAATGGGTGCAGCGACTGCCACGCGGCCGACTCGCCGTTCTACTTCGCCTCGACGCTGGAGTACCCCTTCGACCAGCAGGGGCAGCCGATCCAACGCGCCCAATTCGAGTTGATGGGCTACCGGGGCACGCCGCGCGAATACGCCGGGGCCGTCGCGGCGACACAGGCGTTCTTCCGCTGGCTGACGATCATCGTCATGGTGGTCCTGATCGGCCACATTGTGCTGGACCTCGCCGGCCGAGCCAGAAGACGAACACAGGCCCCGCTGCCAACCGCCGGCGAAGTGGGCGCTGAGCCGATGGTGCAGCGCTTCAATGGACACGCGTTGGCCCAGCACTTCCTGCTCATGGTCAGCGTGATCGTGCTCATCGCCTCGGCGGTATTCCTGTTCGCTTTGCGCTACCCCGGCGCCGCCTGGGCCAGCAGCTTGACGGGGGCCTGGGGCGGGGTGGACTTCTGGCGCATCGTACATCGGTGCGGCGCAGTGCTGCTGATCGTCGCTTCGGCGTACCACCTGGTGTACGTTGTCGTCCATGCCGAGGGGCGGCGCGACTTCGTGCTGCTCTTGCCGCGCTGGCAGGACTTCCGCGATTTCGGCGGGAACCTGCTGTGGTACTTCGGCGTACGCCGTGAACGACCGCGATTTGGCCGTTTCACGTACTTCGAGAAGTTCGACTACTGGGCCGTGTTCTGGGGCTGCGTCATCATGATCGGCACGGGACTGGCGATGTGGTTCCCGGCCGTCGTGCTGCGACTCATCCCGACGGCGTCGCCCGCGCTGTTCGACGCGTTCAAGGAAGCTCACGCCCACGAAGCGGTGCTGGCTCTGCTCGCGATCGCGATCTGGCACGTCTACAACGTGCACTTGCGGCCGGGCAGGTTCCCGGGCTCGCTCTTCTGGATGCACGGGCGCATGGGCCGCGCCGAAATGCTGCGCGAGCACCCTCAGGAGCTCGCCGAGCCCCAGCACTCGCGCGCGAACCAGTCCGCCTGAACGCTGTGGGGCAACGAGCGTTCTTTCACGGCATCGGAGATGATGGTGCCCAAGGTCCTATCCGCCGCCGGCCGATTCGTTCTCCGCTGGGGCGCCGTGTTCGCCTTTGTGGCCGGCGGCGGCGCGTCCGTCTGCCCCTGCTGTGGGTCGCAGGCTTGCCCGGTCGGCATAGCCGGCGCTGGGCGGGTTACACAGGCGTAGCTCGTGCAAGCCTTGGCAGTCGAGCATCGGAGTGCCGCGCCGGTGCATCTACCGCAGCAACCCCCGTTGCCGCAGATACGCCATCACGAGCACGTCGAACCCCACGCGCGTGCTGGTGAACAGGTACGTGATCCCCCGCCGCGTGCAGTGGTTCTTCAGATCCAGACAGTACGACTGGAGGTTCGCCTTGTAACGGTCCAGCAACGGCTTGCTGATCGTTACCTCGGCCGTGTCGCTGTCCTCCACGTCCAGCAGCTTCAGATCGCCGGCCAGCGCCGGATCAATCTCCTGCGGCGACAGGACGTGGATGACATACAGGTCGAGGTCGCGACTCAGGAGGTAGCGGATTCCGTCCGCGTAGCCGCTCTTGTCCATGAAGTCGCTCAGGACGACCACAACGCCCTTGCCGGCGTAGCGCACCGCGAAGCGTTTGGCGACCGCCGTGAAGTCCGACACGCCGTCGTAGGGGATGTTCTCCAGGAACCGGATGACCTGCGACACGAGCCGCCGGCCGCGGACGCCGCGCATTTCGTGGGCGAGCGTGCCCGAGTAGCCGTAGAGGCTGACACGGTCGTAGTTGCACAGCCCGATGTAGCTGAGCGCGGCGGCGACGCGTTTGACGTACAGGCCCTTGTGCGGGTCGCCCCAGTCCATGCTCTTGGACGTGTCGAACAGGACGGTGACGTTGAGGTCCTCCTCTTCCATGAATAGCTTGAGCAGGAGCCGTTCGAGCCGGGCGTAGATGTTCCAGTCGAGGAACCGCAGGTCGTCGCCGACGACGTAGTTCCGGTAGTCGGCGAACTCGACCGATTCGCCCTTGCGTTTGCTGCGGCGTTCGCCCTTCGTGCGCCCGATGAAGATCTTGCGCGAGAGGATTTCGAGCTGCTCGAGCCGGCTCATGAACTCCGGCGAGAGCAGTTCTTCGTCGGGGGCGGGTTTACGAACCGGGGCAGTAGCCACGGGTGAAAGCCTCATGATGCGCTTGGGCTCGGCGTGCAACGTAGCGTCCGGGCTCCGGGCTGGCCGTCGAAGGTCCTTGGCTCTCGACGGCTGGTGTGGAGCCCAGCCGCTACAGGTCGATGAACACCTTTGTCCACGGCCAATCCTACCATCGCGCGACCAACCCAGCGCGCACGGGGTTGTTGACAATATACGCCAGCACCGCCTCCGCCGTCTCGGCGGTGCGGCAAACATGATCGTTGGCCGACCGCTGCCAAAGCGGCCCGCCACAGCGCCCCATGTGCCGGTTCGTCGTGAAGCTCTGGAAGTCCTGCAACCAGTCCTTGAGCGGCACCTTGGACTCCGCGGGCGTGAACAGAACATGTAGATGGTCAGGCACCAGCGTGTAGCCGTAGAGCCGATAGCGCAGCTTGTTTGAGCAGAACTTGACGCTGTCACAGATCGTCTTTGCGATCGGGGATTCGGTCGGCCGAGTTCCCTCCTCTGCGTGAATCGTCATGTGAATGTCTGCATCGCCGGCGTAGTCGTAGGCCGCCAGCCGGACCGCCCGACTGCGGCGGTAAGTGGTCAGGTCGCGAAGGGGCGTGTTCCGGCGAGACGGCACCATCGTCAGACACCGTCGGCCGGTACAGAGCCCGGCCGCTACACTTCCAACGGCCGGTGCGGAGCCCGGCCGCTACATTCCCTCGCCGTTTGCCGCTCCTGTCTTATCCCTTATCTCTCATCCCTTATCTCTTATCCCTCATCGCTCATCCCGTCACGCCGCCTTCTCGGCCGCCGTCGGCAGCGTGCCGAGGATGTCGTTGAGGATGAAGTCCGTGCTCAGGCCCTCCGCCTCACCCTCGAAATTCAGCAGCAAACGGTGCCGCAGCGCGGGCAGCGCCGCCTTCTTCACGTCGTCAAACGCCACGTTGTAGCGCCCGTCCAGCATGGCATGGATCTTCGCCGCCAGCGCCAACGCCTGTGCCCCGCGCGGGCTGCTGCCCCAGCGCACGTACTTGTTCACGCTCGCCGGCGCAAACTGCCCGTTCGGGTGCGTCGCCAGCGTCAACCGGATCGCGTAGTCCTGCACGTGCGGGGCGACCACGATCCGCTTGACCACTTCCTGCCCGGCAATGATTCGCTCGCCGCTCAGCACCGGCTGGATATCCGGCTTGTAGCCCGACGTAGTGCGGTCGAGGATCGTCCTCAACTCGTCGCGGTCGGAGTAGCCGACGAGCAGCTTGTAGAAGAACCGGTCGAGCTGGGCCTCGGGCAGCGGGTACGTCCCCTCCTGCTCGATCGGGTTCTGCGTCGCCATGACGAAGAACGGCTCCTTCAGCGTGTATTTCACGCCGCCGGAGGTGACCGTGTGTTCCTGCATCCCCTCCAGCAGGGCGGATTGCGTCTTCGGCGTGGCGCGGTTGATCTCGTCGGCGAGGATCATCTGGGCAAACAGCGGCCCGCGCTGGAACTGAAAGCCCCGCCGCCCGGTCGCCGGGTCTTCGGTGATGATGTTCGTGCCGATGATGTCGGCGGGCATGAGGTCGGGGGTGAACTGAATGCGGGCGAATTCGAGGTGCAGGGCCTGGGCGAGCGTGCGGATCAGGAGGGTCTTGCCGAGCCCCGGCACGCCTTCGAGCAGCGCGTGTCCCCCGGCAAACAGGCAGACCAGCACGCCCTCGACGATCTCGTGCTGCCCGACGATCATCTTGCCGACCTCTTCGCGCAGCTTCTTGAACTCGCCCCGAAACTCCGCCACCTGTTGCTCGACGAGCGTCTCACCCGCTGGCATGCTTGTCTCCTGTCGCCGATCCGACCTCGGCGGCGGATTTTATGCGGAAGGCGATCAGAGTCATAGCCGGGCGGCGCGCCACATTCCCCGCTCGTGCGACTCGCCCGGCCAGGCGATGGGCGAGTATGATGTTGCGCTGACTCCGGGACCCCATCACGGGAGCTGCGAATGTCAAAGAGGATTCGATTCGCCGCCGCGCTGGCCGGCACCGTGCTTTCAGCCGTTGGGGGCACCCTGGCCGCCGGCCGCAACCCGCCGCTGACGACGGCCGAGCTGTTGGTCGATCTGGCCCGCGACCACGCGCTGCTGCAGCGCGGCCAACAGACGACCGCGGACGTGGAGCACGTGCATGCGTTGCTCCGCGCGGCGGTCCGCCTGGACCCCACGTTGGCCCATGCGCACGCGTGGCTGTATGAGCTGGCAGTGCTCAGCGGCGATAAGGCAGGAGCGGCGACGGCGCTGGCGGGACTGCTGAACGCGGACCCGACCAACTACAACGCGTTTGCGCTCTGGCTTGCCGCGGGCGCGCGTTCCCACCAGACCGCCGAGAAGCGCAGCGAGTGGCTCAAGGCCGTCGCCACCGCTCCCCGCCCGCCCGCCATGCAGGCCCTGGCGTACGTCGCCCTGGCCCAGGTGGCGATCGAGCGGATGGACACGGAGGCGGCCCGGCAACACCTCGAACGGGCCCTGGAACTTGAGCCGGCCAGCCCGGAGGCAGCCGTCCTGGCAATCGAGATGTTGGACGACGAGACACCGCCCGGCGAGCGGCTGCGCGCCCTCTTGCGCCTCGTGGCCGCCCAGCCGCTGCGCCTCGATGCAATCTGGCAGGTCGGGCTGCTCCTGGACGAGTACGGACACGCCGAGGACGCCCGCACTTTCTACGACTACGGCCTGAGCCTGCGGCCGGCCGACGCTCCGGCGGCGGCACTGCCCGGCGGATTCTGGCTCGACGCGGCCCGCAACCGCCATGCCTGCGGGCAAACCGACGAGGCGATCGAGTGCGCCCGGCAGGCCATCGCCGCCGACCCGGCGGGTGCGGCCGAGGCGGGCATGTACCTCCACTACCTGCTGAACCGCAAGGGGCGTACGGTCGACGCCAGCGCCGTCCTGACTCAGCTCACGCAGCGCTTCGCAGCATTGGCCGATCCCAGCGAATGGCCGCTCAACGAAGTGGCGCAGGCGGCGTGGTTCTACTGCGTACTGGCGCCGGACCATCATCGGGCAGAACTGCTGGCCGGCGCCGCGGGCCGCCGGGCCCCGCACGACCCGTTCGTTCAGCGCGTGGTCGGCTGGTCACAAGCCTTCGCTCGAAAGACCGATGAGGCGCGCCAGACGCTCACGCCGCTCGCTGCCCGCGATGCCTACGCCACATACATGCTGGCCAAGCTCGCGCTCGAAAGCGGCCAAGCCGAGGAAGCGCACCGTGTATTGCGCGCACTGGACCCGCGCCCGCGGGCGGGCCTGGCGGCCGACATGCTGGCCAGGCTGGAGAGCACGCTGGCCACCTCGCAGCCCGCGTCGCAACCGACGGACATCGAGGACTTGACCACACGCCCCGTGCCGGTCACTCAGCCGGCGTTCAGGCCGTGGCCTGAGCTGACCGATGCGCTGGCGGAGTTCGATTCGCGAGTGCTCCGGTTCAAGGACGCGCCGGCGCAGTTTCTCGAGGCGCGCGTCGTCCTGGACGATCTCAGCCCAGCCCCCGGCGAACCCTGGTGGGTAACCTTCACCCTGACAAATCGCGGCCCCTTCCCCATCACGCTCGGCCCGGACGCCCTCGTTAACCCTGTGTTCGTCCTGTCCTTCTCGATGGAGGGTGATCGCACACGGTCCTACCCGGCGCTCATGACCGTCAGCCTCGACCGTCTGCGCGTGCTCTACCCCGGCCAGTCGACGCGCGCTCGCCGCACCCTGGACGTTGGGCCGCTGCGGCGTGCCTCGCAGCAGACGCCACAGCAAGCACAGCGCATCGAGATTCAAGTGCTCCTCGATGGGCACGTGGACTCCGAGGGGCAGTGGCATCTGAGCCCGGGTGGGCAGCAGTTGCGCCCCGCCGTGTATTTCAACCGGCTGCCGGCCTCCGTCGGGCGGGAAGCGCTGGCCGCGCTGTGGAGCGCGCTCGAGGGCGACTCCGAGCCGGCCCGCGCGCGGGCGATCGCGGTGCTGGCCGAGCTGCTCGGCGAGCGCCAGCGGGCCGAACTCACGCGCCTGAGTTATGAGCCCGCGCCCGTGCCGGCGGAACGGCTGCGGGCGGCACTGCTGGGCCTGCTCGGGCACGACTCTTGGGAGACGCGCGTCCGGACGCTCGCTGCGCTCCAGACGGTCGGGCTCGATCGGGCGATGACCGAGGCCGTCGAGCGCTGCCTGGATCATCCGCATTGGCTGGTGCGCTTGATGGCCGTGCGAGTTCTGGCCCGGCAGGGGCGCGCCTTCGCGGAACGGGCCCAGAGCATCGCCACGCAAGACGCGGATGAACTGGTGCGCGCGCTGGCACAGAGCCAGCTTGCACGCTGGGCCGTGGAGACTCGGCAGGAGTCTGGCCGGGCGGAGTCGGGGCAAGCCACCGTGGAGAAAGGGCCGATAAGTGATTAGGGCCAGCGCGAACAGGAATGGGCTGCGCATTGACCGGTGCCGGCCTGAGCGGTTAGAAAAGCAGGACGATCCTGGCGCGGTTGACCAGTGCGTTCGTGACGATTGAGGTTGCGGAGTCATCGGGGCAACGTGGTGAGTGCGGTGCAATGTGCCGTCTGGCGGGTATGCGGCGTGGTTGTCTTGGCCGCGCTCTGCAGCGGCTGCCTCCTGAACCAGGAGTTTGCAAAACTCCGGCTCGCCCAGGGCCAGAGGGCGCTGGCAGCGGACCGGCTGGATCTCGCCCTCGCGGAGTTCCGCGAGGCCGTCAGGCTCGATCCGCAGTTCGCCGACGGGCACTATCAGTTGGGTCTGGCCTACAAAGAACAGGGCGACCTGAACCTGGCGGCGGAGTCGCTCCAGGAGGCGGTACGGCTGAATCCTGCCAGTGTGACGCCGGTCATCGAGCTTGCCGACGTGTACCGCCTGCTCGAGAAGATGACGCAGGCGATCCGGGCGTACCTGGTGGCTTGCGAGCTGGCCCCCCGTAACTTCGACGTGCGCTTCCGGCTCGCGACCTGCTACCACCAGTCCGGCGAGCTCGACAAAGCGATCGAGAGCTACGAGGCCGCGATCCGGCTGGCGCCCGGCAGTGCCGCGGCGCGCAGCAACCTCGGGGCGGCGTTGGCCGCGCAAGGCAAGGACTACGAGGCCATCAAGGCCTACAAGGACTCGCTCGAGTGCGACGGGGCCCAGCCGGTCGTGCTCGTGAACCTGGCCACCGTGTACCTGAACCAGGAGCGTTGGGAAGCGGCCCATCGCGCCCTGAAGGTCGCCATTCAGATCGATCCGACGTTCTCCCCTGCGCACGAACGCCTCGGGTTCACGCTCTGGCGTGAGCACGCCTACCAGGCCGCCGCCGAGAGCTACCGCACCGCCATTCAGCTTGATCCGCGTAACGCGGCCGCCCACGCGGGCTACGGCGTCGTCCTGATGACGATGTACCTCGACCAGCCGGACAATGTGACCCTGCGTGACGAAGCGATCGAGGCGTGGCACGAGAGTCTGGAGCTGAACCCGGACCAACCCAAGCTGCGGGCGCTCGTCGAGAAGTACCGGCCCAAGCACGAGAAGCCGCCGTTGCGGCTCGAGGAGTAGGCTGTGACCCTTTCCCTCCCCGCCGGATTCACAGGGGCGGCAGGACTGAAAAGTCAGGCTGTGTCCGGCAGCGGCTCGAACACGAGCGTTTCCTGCGGACGCAGAGTTGCATCGCGGCCATAAATGCACGCCCGCAGCGGCCGATCGCCGCGATGGTGGATGGTCACGCACCCCTGCTCGATGTCCACGTGCAACGGCTGGCCTTCCCAGACGAAGGGGAAACGTAGCGCGGTCCAATTTGCGGGCAGGTGGGGGTCGATCCGTAGAACCTCCGACTGCATCCGGGCCGCCATACCGCCGAAGCCCAGCACCGCCGCCATCCAACACGCGCCGGCGCAACCCGCGTGAATGCCCTCGTTGGCCTCACACGGTCGGAGGTCGTGGCCGGCACCCTCCTCCCACAGCCGTCGGGCCTCGTTGCCCCGGCCGATCCAGGCGGCGATCAGGGCGTGTATGGGCCTGCTTAAGCTCGAGTCATGGGAGGTCAGCGGCTCGTAGGTCTCGTACGCAATCTTCATCTGCTCCCGGTCGAACTCGTGCGGGAAGAGGGCCATGAGCTGAAGGACGTCGGCCTGCTTCAGCACCTGGCCGCGATAGAGGCGCTCCTGGTGCACGCACGCCGCCAGGCGCTTCGACCGGTCCGGCCAGTGGCGCGCCCAGTCCAGCGGCTCCTGCGCGAAGAAGTCATCCGATTGCAGCACCAGCCGGCGCCGCTCGTCATACGGCAAGCGCAGCTTCGCCGCGATTTCCACGAAACGTGCCGGCTCGTCATCGGCCAGCCGCAGGCCGTGGCGCAGACGGTCGGCCGCGGCGGCGTCAGAACGTTCCAGCTTCTGCCACAGAAACCCCGCGGCCTGAAGGGCGAAGGCGACCAGACGATTCGTATAGGCGTTGTTGCGGCTGAAAGGGGTGTATTCATCCGGCCCCATGACTGCCAGCAGGTCGTAACGGTCCTGCTCGGCGGAATACGTCACGCGCTCGCTCCAATACCGGGCACACTCCACGAGGACCTCGGTCGCCTCGCGCAGGAAGAGCAGGTCGTCAGGGTTGCACGCGTGCGCGTGAAAAATGCCGTAGGCCACGTCGGCCGTCACATGAACCTCGTGATCCGCGTACTGCCAGTTCGGGCAGTTCTCGTCGCCGGCGGGCGAGCTTTCCCAGGCGTACCGCGCTCCGGCGTAGCCGTAGCGGCGCGCGTTACGACGGGCCCCGTCGAGCGACGCAATTCGGAAGCGCGCCAGGCGCTTGCCGACCTCCGGCCGCGTGTAAAGGAACAGCGGAAGCATGAAGATGTCGGTGTCCCAGAAGTAGCGCCCGCAGTAGGCCTCGCCGGCCGCGGCCTTGGCGTCGACCGCACACCACGAGTCGTCCTCCGCGACGGCCCGCAGCAGGTGATACAGACACACCCGCAAGGCACGTTGGCTCTCCGGGTCGCCCTCGATGACGACGTCGGTCTGCTCCCACCGCGCGCGCCACACCGCGTCCGATTCTGTCGCCAAACGTTCATAGCCTGCCGCCGCCGCGTCCCAAACCAGCTTCCGGGCCACGTCGACCGGCGGAGCGCTCACGTGGCGCGACGACGTAAGGGCCGCGAACTTGTCCACGATCAGCGACCCGCCCGGGTCCAGCGTAAAGGCCCCACAGCACGCCACCCAGCGCGGCTGGACCTCCACGTTCCAGGGCAGGCCCTGGTCCGACGTAAGCAGCGCCGCGGCCGCCACGTCCACACCCGAGTTCGTGCGGACGGCGAGCGTGATCGGCTCGTGCTCACCGGTAATGTCTACCGCGGTGAAGTGGTCAAAGCCGTTCGTCCGGACCTCGGCATCAAGCGTGCCCAGGAAGCGCAGCTCGACAGACGGACCGGCGAGGTGCGCAACGGTACAACGCAAGGCCATGATGTGGCGGCGGCGGGCGCTGATGAACCGTTCGAACCGGACACGCAGCCGGGCATCGTTCGCCAGCGCCCAGGTGAACTCGCGACTGAGCCGGCCGGTGCGCAAATCAAGGCGCCGGCAGTAATCGGTCACGGCGCCGGCCTCCATGTCGAGCCGCTGGCCGCCGGCGTAGACGAGCAGGCCGTGCAGCGCCGGCAGGTTGATCATCTCCTCGAGGCAGGTGGGGTGCGGACCCGTGACGCCGGGCAGGTAGGTGCCGACGCGACTCTTGAAGCTCGGGAACTGCTCCACCGTGACGTTGCCCATGAGACGCAGATACTCACGGTCTTGCGGGTCGTCGCGCAGACCCTCCTCGAGCGACGCACGCTGCTGGAACGTGCCGCTGCCGATCGCCATCAGGCCCTCGTAGTGGCGGTTGTGGGCGACGACGAAGGACGTTTCGGCGATGGACCAGGTATCGAGCGTCGGCAACCGAGTCTCCTTCCAATGCGAACGAGGCGTCTAGGCGGCAACGAGCGGCGCAAGGGCCCGCTGCCAGAGAAGCTCGCTCAGGATTCGCCAGCCTGCGTGCTCGAAGTCGGCAAACACGACGATCGTCGCAATCTGGTAGTGCATCGTGAGCAGCCAGCAGAAGAATGTCCAGACGGGTCCGCGGAGGTGTGCGAGCAGTCCCCATCGTTCGCGCAGCTTGTCCCAACCGCGCTGCACGGCGAGCGCCAACACCTGGCTCAGGCCCCACGCCAGAAACGACCAGCTCGCGCCATGCCAGAGGCCGCAGTAACCGAAGACCGCCAACGTATTGATGAACGCGTGCCGCCGGCCGCCCCCCAGGGGGAGGTAAATCTGGCTGCGCAGCCAGCCGCCGACCGTGATGTGCCAGCGCCGCCAGAACTCTCGAACCGACGTGGCGAGCGGCAGGCGGCGAAAGTTGTCGTCCACCGGCAGCCCGACCCACAGGGACAAGGCGAGGGCAAGCTGGTTGTAGGTCCACAGCAACAGGTAGATCTGAATCGGGATGAGGTAGAACGCCCGGAGCAGGTGGCCCGTCTCGTAGTCGGCCGGTGCGGTGAAGTAGTCGACCGCCTCCGGAGCCGCCGTCGGGATATTCCGCCCGATGATCGCCAGACCCAGCCCGCCCAGGACCAGCAGCCCCAACCGCGCCGCTCCCTTCCGCCAGGCGGGCGAACGGCGCGGATCCCACTCGTCGAAGCGGCGCAGAAAATCGGCCCGCAGCAAGACCGGCCCCAGACGCATGCAGGGCGGATACATCAGCCATGCGATCGTGTCCCACAGCCGGAGGGGCGTTTGCGGCTGGTCGGCGGTCTCCGTACCCCAGTCGATGAGCCGCAGCAGGAAGTAAGCAAAGCCGACGTTGTGCAGGACCGCCATGCGGGACGGATACCAGCTCGGATGCGCGTACCACCACAGCGGCAGCACGAGGAGATGCAGGCCGAGCCAGACCAGCGCGATCATGCCTCGGCGGCTCAATGTGTCGCGCCGGCGAAGGGCGCCTAACAGGATGATCCAACCCGCCCCGACGGCGACGCCGATCAGCAGAACCGCCGCCGTCTCTGGACCGAGCGTCGGCAGCAACCACACCAGCCCGCCGACGATCAGCGCCCCGTGCCGGAAGCGCCGTGCCAGCAAGAGCACGAGGGGCACCAGCGGCAGGTACGCAATCAGCCCCAGCGGCCCGGCGAGCAGCTCCCGCGGGGTCAAGGGCGCACCGTCCGTCAACGGATTGAACAGAGGGACAGGGGGTTGCAGCAGCGCCAGGCAGCCGTCTCCGGCGCAGAGTCCGGCGAGTGTGCTTCCGAAGCTCACGGCAGCATCGTGACCGTCGAACGTCCCGGCAGCAGCAACATGTACAAGAACGCCACGTCCTCGTTATGCATGCGAATGCACCCGAGGGAGACAGCTTTGCCGATCGAATCCGGCTCGATGGTGCCGTGGATGCCGAATCCCTCGTGCCCGACCGCCTCGCCCTCGACACCCTCCAGTCCGATCCAGCGGCGGCCCAGCGGGTTTTCCGGATGATCGGGAGGCAGGATGCGCTTGTCGGTCGCCGAGGCAGGCGGATAGTACGTCGGGTTCTCGAGCCGGTTCTTGACCCGCCAGAGGCCGGTGGGCGTGCCGTTGTCCGTACCGAGGCCGACGCGGAAGCTCCGCACGAAGACATCCTGGAGGTAGACATCCATGCGGAACCTGGACTTGTAGATCTTCGCGTGGAAGGGTCCGCGCGGAATCTTGAGCTTCTGGTCCTGCCGGATCTTGGTCGCGTCGGGGATGCCGTTCATGACCATCAGGATTTCGTACGGCACGTCGAAATTCCTGGCGATGTTCACCAGCACGTCGCCGGGCTGGATCGTGTAGCTGTCGACTAACGGGTCGTTCGGCACGCTGCGCCGGCCGAAGACGGTATCGTCGGCAATGCGCGTCAGCAGCGCGCGCACCTCCGAACCCTCGGCATCTCCGAGATCACCCGCCAACAGGCTGTTAAGCTGCCGGCGGGCTTCGAGCAGCTTCCCGGCCTCCAGCAGCCCGCGCGCCTCTTCGATCGTGCGGTTTCCAGTGCGCGTATCACTGCTGACGCGGGCGGCGGTCGGGTCGCCCGGCGCGGATCGGGGCTCGTCCGGTTCGTCGTCGGCCGCCGCTTCGAGACGCGGCGTCGCCAGCGCTGCACCGTCGGTCGCTTGCTCTGCGGCGCCCCGCTTGGCCGGAATAATCACCTGCTCGTCGGCAACCAGCACGACCTGCTCGGGCTGCGCCGGCCTGGCCTCCGGTTGAACGGGCACGTCCGCGACGTTCTTAATGGCCGCGGCGACAGGACCGACGGAGGTTTCAGTCGGCCCCGCCTGAGCCGCGTCGCCGGCATCATCGTGCGAGGCGCGCGGCCGGAAGTACCACCACCCCCCTACCACTGCCAACACAACGGCAAGGCCGATGATTGCGGCTGTTCTTCGGACTCTCCTTCGTCGCCGAGCACCGTACACGCTGCCACCTCCTGGGCTTCCTGCTGCCCACGCACGCCATCCTGGCAAAACGAACTCGCAAGATAACGCGGGCTCGTCCGGGCGGCTAGTGCAAGTGGCTCATTGGTCGCAACGATGAGTCCGCCGCAGAGACCTGCGGCGGTCACGGCGCTGCACGTCCGCGGCGGATTGATCGGGCCGGGGCGCACGGTAGAATCCCATCATACGGCGACAGGGACGACGGCACGTATCGCAAGGAGGCGTGGACGCCGTGTTCGCGGCACGCAGAGCCAAGCGCGGAGGGCCAGCCTCGGGTGAGCCGGTCTGTACGCCTCGGTTTCTTCGCTCGCTGGACGGCTTCCGGACCTATCAACAGGTCGAGCTCGGCCTGTCAGGCAACACGATTCAGGCCTACCGCCGCGACCTGCATCATTTCGGCGACTTCCTCCGGCGCCGCGGCGTCGAGCACTGGTCACACATCACGCCGCACGTCGTGCAGGACTACCTGGTCGGCCTGAGCAGTCTGGGCTACAAGGAAACGACGCTGGCGCGGCGGGTGGTGGCGTTGCGCATGTGGCTGCGCTGGCTGCACCTCACGCACCAGGTTGGCGAAGACCGCACGTCACTGGTGGAACTGCCCAAACGCTGGCAACGCCTGCCGGAGACGCTGAACCTGGACCGGACGGCGGACCTGGTCACATCGCCGGACCCCGCCAGTGCGCTGGGGCTGCGCGACCGGGCGATCCTGGAGGTTTTCTACGCCTGCGGGCTGCGCGCCAGCGAGCTGTGCGGGCTGCGGGCGGGCGACATTAACATGGACGGGGCGTACCTGCGGTGCATGGGCAAGGGGCGCAAAGAGCGGGTCACGCCGATCGGCCGCAAGGCACTGGAGGCGCTGGAGACCTACCTGCACGACTTGCGGCCCATGCTATTGCAGAAGGGTCTGGACCGCGGGCGGTGGAAGCTGCCGCTCACCCGCACCGCCGCCGCCGGCCTGCCTCTCTTTCTGTCGCGCTCGGGCGGCCCCATGGAACGGACGGCGATGTGGGGAATCGTTCGGCGCGAAGCCAAACGCCAGGGCATCGCCGGCAAGGTCAGCCCACACACGCTGCGGCACAGCTTCGCGACGCACCTGCTGGAAGGGGGCGCCGACCTGCGCGTGGTCCAGGAACTCCTCGGGCACGCCAGCATCGCCACAACGGAGATCTACACGCACGTGCAAACCCGGCGCTTGCAGGAGATTCACGCCCGGTGTCACCCGCGCGGCGCGGACGAGATGCGGCGGAAGGAGCAGTCGCCCGACTGACGCGCTGTGCAACCGTGCCCGCGGAGCATGGTAAATACCTGCATGGCGGCTGCGGTGTTGCGGCGGATCGCGGCGGGCGGCCCACCCGGCCAGTCCCGCGCGGCGTCTGGTCAGACACTCGGAACGTTGCTAGGATTGGTTCGTGGCAGCAACTGGCGACGATGAGGAGTTGAAGATGCGCGAGATGCAGAGATGCCGCGAGCGGTGGCTGGTGGTGGTTGCCGCGGGTGTGCTGGTGCTGACCGCGGGGTGCGACCCGACCTTGCAGGCCACGGTCGAGGACGGCATCATCTCCCTTTCGACCAGCTTCTTCGGGGCGCTCCTGCGAGCGATCCTCGAGCTGGGGGCCGAGGCCCAGGAGGCGAAGGGCACTGCGGCCGCGCTCTTGGCGGACGCGGCCGGGCGCATCTTCGCATAGCGAGCTCCCGGGGCGGTCCGGCATCGCGCGCCAGTCTCGCGCCTCAGTCACGGCCCCACACGCGTGAGCGAGGGTGCTGGTGGGCGAACCGCTGCTGAAGCTCGAAGATGTGCGGGTCCACTACGGTCGGCTGCTCGCCGTAGATGGACTCTCGCTGGAGCTGGCCGGCGGGCACCTCCTGGGGCTGATCGGCCCGAACGGGGCGGGCAAGACGACCACGCTGCGGGCCGCGGCGGGACTGCTGCCGATCAGCAGCGGGAGTGTCCGCGTCCTGGGATGGGATGTCTTCGACGCACCGACTCAGGTCGGGCGGCATCTTGGACTGACGCCCGACACTCCGGCGCTCTACGGCGGTCTCACCGTCGAACAGCACTTGCACTTCATCGGGCGGTGCTATGGCCTGAGCCAAGGTCAGCGGGAGGAGCGCATCGAGCACTGGCTGGAGACGCTCTGGTTGAAGGACAAGCGCACGGCCAAGGTGCAGACGCTGTCGCGCGGCATGAAGCAGCGCCTGGCCGTCGCGCGGACTCTCCTGAGCGATCCGCACGTCGTGCTGCTGGATGAGCCGGCGGCCGGCCTGGACCCGGCCGGGCGCGTGCAATTCCGGCGGCTGCTGGCGAGCCTGCGCGACCAGGGCAAGGCCATCATCGTCTCGTCGCACATCCTCGCCGACCTGGCGGACTATTGCACGCACATCGGAATGATGGAACGCGGGCGGTTGCGGCAATGCGGGACCGTCGCCGAGATCGTCGCCGGCTCCGGGCCGGAGCACTGTCTGTACCGCGTAGTGCTGGCAAGGGCGATTGGCGACGCCGGCGCGCGTCTGGCGCACCTGGACGGGGCAACGCGCCTGCGTGTGGACGGGACGTTGGTAACGTTCGAGGCCGAGCGGGACGCGGAAGTCGCGACCGCGCTGCTGCAACGGCTGATTTCGCTCGGGCTGCCGGTGTCCGAGTTCCGGGCGCTCGAACCGGGCCTCGAAGAGGCGTACCTGCGGAGCGGCATCGAACAGGTGGACTAGGCATGTTGTTCACGGCGCTCACCCGGACGCACTTCCAACTCGCCGGCGGCTGGCGACAAAACGCGGTCATTCTCATCGCCTACTTCGGCCTCGTCACCGGAGTGTCCTCGCTTCTGTACCGCGCGGCCGAGCCGAGCGAATACGGCATGGTCAGCGCGGTTTGCCTGTCGATCCTCACCGTTGTCCAGGGCGTCCTGATGTTGCTGTTGGCACCAAGTGCGGTCCGCAAGGCGGTCTTGCGCGACTTCCAGACCGGCATGTTGGAGTCGCACCGGCTAACCCCGCTCAGCGGCCTCGACCTCGTGCTCGGATACCTGACCGGTCCCGCCGCACAGGCGTTCCTGCTGTACGTGGCCGGGCTGGTGCTGGGCGGCTACTTCGCCGGCGCATATGGTCAATCGTTCGGCTTCGTCGGAGTGGCACTAGGGGGCTGGTATTTCTCCCAATTCTGCCTGCTGGCGATGACGCCGCTCGTCATGGGACTCGTGCTCCTCACGGCCCTGACCACTTCCGGAAAACTGGACCTCACGCTCCTGCTGGTCTTGTTCGGGTTCTTCGGCGGATGGCTCGTCGTGCCTTTCGTGCCGGGTGTGGCGCTCGTTTTCAACGTCATGAGCGCCGGCTGGCTCATCAGTCTGCTGACGCGCGCCGGGCCTACCGGCGGAAGCCCGGCCGTCATGGGCTGGGCGGTCCTCTTGCAGACTGTTCTCGCGCTGATGCTGTTGGCGGCTGCCCGCCGCAAGGTGCGCGCCCCTGACCGGCCGGCGTTCGGCACGAACCTGGGCCTGCTGACGGCGGCCGTCAGTGGCGTGGCGCTGGTAGTGGGGATGTTCTACTGCCCGTCGTTTGGCTGGTTCATGGGGCTGGACGCGGACCCCACCTGGCAGTGGTTTGGGTCAACGCTGACATTCATTCTGGTCGCGCTCATTCCGCTCATGGCTGCGGCCGTCGAGCGGGCACGCGTTGACCGTGCCGCGACCTTCGCGCCGCCTCGCCGGTCCCCCGTGGAAGTGTCCTTTGTGGCGCTGCCGCTGCTGCTGACGATCATGACGGCCGGCGTCATGTACGGGCTGCTGCCGGAGGACCTGGAAGCGCACCTGCACAAAGGGGGCGTTGCTCTCCCCGGGCTGCTGTTGCTGGCCGTGATGCTGTGCTTCTGGACTGACTTCCAACTAATGTACGTGGCGCGCAGCCGCGGAAAGAGTGCGCTGCTTTCCCTCCTGGCGGCGTGGTTGGTCCTCAAGATCCTCCCGCTGGCAGCGGCGGCAGTCTCCGCGCTCGCAGCGGAACACTTGCACGGGGACTACGGCCTCGCCTGGACCTTGGCCGGTCTTTCACCGGTGGGAACGATCCTCGTGACCATCGAGCAGGGCAACGCCTGGCCGGGCGTGACCTTCCAGCTCATCATCGCCGTGATTGCCACGGTGGCGGCGCGGCGGCTACGGCCCGCGTGGAACCAGGAAGCTCAGGTGGTGGGCGGCGTGCATGAGGTGCATGATCCGCCACTCGTCAGGCGTTAGCCGGTCGAACAACGGAGACGGGTGGAGCGGCTCCCGGTTGTCCCGGAGTCGTTCCAGCAAATGGCAGGCCTCGGCCGCGGCTGCCTCCTCGTCCACGCCGGTCGGGGGGACCGAGGCCGGGATCGTGCGACCGCCGTCGGCAATCCGGCCCGTCCTCAGCCGACGGCGCAGCAGCGGCCGGCCAACGAGCTTCCGCAGAAGCCAGGGCAGCTTGAAGCCGAACCCCTCCAGGGAGCCGCGCAGGTAGTACGACAGGTGACCGCAGATCTGTCCCAGGCTCCACTGCCCGCGCTGCTCGTAGCCACGTTCCCGCAGCCGCGCAATCTCCGCGAGCAAGTCGTCGTAGCTCGAGAATGACAGATCACGCCGCTCCACGTTAGCTCCACAATTCGGCCCCGGGGCTTGGCAAACGGTCCCGGTGCCCGCATTATAGCCGCAACTGGCCGTGACGCTGCACCGGGCGGCGACGGCGCTGTGCGGGCCGACATCGAGCGGGGCCGCGGTCCCCTGCTGGCTAGCGAGGTCAACAGATGCGTGGAGCTGTGAAATCGGTCATCATGAGTTTGTTCCTGGGACTCCTGCTCGGCGGAGCGAGCGCCGCCGCCCGCGCGCAGGAAGCGGCGCCGCCGCACGACGAGTCGCGCTGGCTCCGCGACGTGCGGCAACTGACCTCCGTGGAAATGGGCCTGGCCCGCTCGGGCGAGGCGTACTTCTCGCCGGATGTGAAGCGGATCAGCTTCCAGGCGTATCCGGTCGGCCAGGAGGACTACCAGATCTACGTCATGAACTTAGACGGCACCGGGCTCAAGATGGTGAGCACCGGCGTGGGAGGGACGACGTGCTCGTTCTTCCATCCCAGCGGCGAGAAGCTCATCTTCGCTTCTAACCACGAGGACCTGCGGTCGCCCACGCAACCCGCCGAGTTCGAGGCGCGGCGACCCCGCGCCCACGAGTCGGCCGAGGCGCACGCCCACGAGGGCCACGCCGGGCACCCGCACTCCGCCTCGCAGCCGGCGGGCGACTCGGGCTCTTTGCATCACAGCCGGCCCGGCTACGCATGGAAGTACTACCCCGGCATGGAGCTATACGAGTATACGTTCGCCACGGGAACGCTGCGGCGATTGACGCACAACGACACGTACGATGCTGAGTGCGCGTACTCGCCGGACGGCAAGCACGTTGTCTTCTGCTCGCTGCGTGACGGCCGGCCGACCGTCTATATCTGCGATGCGGACGGCCGGAATCCGCGTCGGATAACGCATCACGACGGCCGCGACGGCGGCCCCTTCTTCAGTCCGGACGGGAAGCGCCTGGTGTACCGCTCCGATCGGGAGGGCCACGGGAACCTCCAGGTGTTCGTCAACAACGTGGAGGGCACGGCTGAGAAGGCCATCACTCCGGCGGATTCGTTCCACTGGTGTCCTTACTGGCACCCGTCCGGCAAGTGGATCGTGTTCACGCACGCGAACTTCCGCGGGGACGCGAACTTCGATATCTACATCCTCCGCGACGACGGTTCGGAAATGCACCGTGTCACGTCGTACCCCGGGTTCGACGGCCTGCCCGTGTTCTCGCCCGACGGCCGCTACCTGATGTGGACTTCGACCCGCAACGGCATCGACTCGCCGCAGGTCTTCATCGCCGAGTTTCTCGGCCTGACGCCGGAAGGCGAGCTGCGAGTGAGAAACTGACCTGGGCCTGAAACTGCGGCCCGTCTCCCGTGGGGCCGCAGCGGCGCAGACGCCGACGGGGCCGCCGGCCGACCAGAAAGTCGGCCGCTACCTTCGCGATGCGGCCGCGCGTTCGCAGCCGCGGAGCACGTCGACCAGAGACAGCCCTACACCGCTACCGCCCGCCGCCGCTGAGCAGCGCGACGAACGGATTGATGTCGCCGAACGAGGGATATACGCCGTCGCCGTTGATGTCGCCCACTTCCGCCGGGCAGTCCGCGTACGTCGCCTGCCAGGCAGCGTGGTTCGACAAGTACAACACGAACGGGTTGATATCGCCGAAGCCAACGACGCCGTCGCAGTTCAAATCGCCGCGCGCGTAGCCGACCGTGAAGCTGAACGACGCTCCGGCCACGCTGGGCGCTGCGGCAACGACCGGGCAGAATGCGGGCGGCGAATTCAGCTCCGTCAGCACGTTCGCGGCGGGATTCTCCAGGCGAAACGTGTAGGTCCCCATGGTCGCCGGGGCCTGGAACGAGCCGGACAGCACGACCTCCGGCAAGCTGCCCTGGCCGATGCCGCCGTTCACGTTGAAGTCCTGGCCGATCCCCGCCGGGCCGGCGGCACCGAAGGTATTCTGCGCGCCGCCGATCTGGATCAGGTTCTTCTGGCCGCTCGCGCCGCGCTGCACGCCGATGTAGCCGGTGGCCGCACCGTCCTCCCCGGGGTTCGAAACGCCGAGCGGACGGCTGAAATCGTCCATCGTCGCGCTGATGCTGCCCGCGTCGCCCGGAGGAATCTCGAACAAGGCGGCGTTGGCGGGGTCTTGCACCAGGTCGCAGAGAACCAGGGCCAGGCCCAAGTTGTCACCCGGCGAGACAGCGACCTTGATGGTCCAGTCCACGGTCGTCCCGGCGGCAATCGTCTGCCCGTCCCTGGACGACTCCAACGTGAGAATCGCCGTGGGGTCGGCCCACGCGCAAGCGGCGGTCACAATCGCAGTCGCGGTCAACCATACGAAATGCTGTCGCATATTTCACCTCATGTCATGGTCCGGAGCCGTCGGGCGAGCCTCAGGGAGCGCTCACGTTGGTCACGATGTTGGTCGTCGTAAATGTATTGGTCTTCGTACCTGGAGTATACGTGCCGCCCAAATACAACCCGTCGGTGACGACGCCAGTGCAACTGCCGCCGCGGTATAGATCAAACGACGTCCCCTGCGTCAGGGCCGGAGACGAAAACACCACCGACCGGTATTGCTTCGAGGGGGCGAAAGTCAGCACGTCGACGTGCGGCGTCGCGGTCGTCTCGATGTGCACGAGCGTCCCCGCTGTCTTCCACGAGCTGTATGTGATCTTCACGGACCGTTGGGTGGAGATGTTGCTGGGCGCCTGCGCCATGCCCGCGCTCCCGGCGGCCACCAGAAAACCGCCGGTGATCTTGAACGTGCCGTCGTAGTCGATGGGGCTCTCGTAATCGACGATCGGACCGTGGACCAGGACCGTGCCGCCCGTCATGATGATGTACCCGTTCGCGTCCAGCCCGTCACCCGCGGCATACACGGCAAGATAGCCACCATTGATACGCAGGTAGTTGTTCAGCCCGCTGCCCCCGGCCGCGTTGATGCCGTCATCGGCCGAGGTGATGTGGATCGTGCCGGCGTCGATGGTGATATCGCGCCCCTCGATCCCTTCGTAGCAGGTGGTAATCGTGATCGTCCCACCACTGATCTGCACGATGTTGTCGGCGTGGATGCCATCGCCGTAACTCGCGCTCACGCTGCTGTTCGTGGCGATGGTCAGGATCCCACTGCTGACCGCCACGGAACCGTTGGAGTGCAGGCCGTCGTCGGCGGCGTCGATGTCGAGCGTCCCGCCCTCGATCACGACGCTCACGAGCCCCTTGATCGCCTTGGCCGACGCGCTCGAGGGAATCGTGACGTTGTGGCCGCCGCCGGAGAGAATACTGAAGTCCCCGCCGCTGATGAAAACGCCGATGTCGGCGGTAATGGCATCGTCATCCGAGACAAGGTCGAACTGACCGTCGGTGATCGTGATATTAGCGCCTTCGAGGCCCTCGAAGCACGTCGTAATCACGATCGTCCCGCCGTGAATCTCCAGGTCGAAGTCCGCGTGCACGGCGTCATCGCCGCTCGCGATGATGAACGTCCCGCCGTTGATCGTGATCGCGTCGTTCGAGTGGATGCCGTCGTCTGCGCAGTCCAGGTTGAAGGTCCCACCGTCGATCACCACGCTCGCGAGTCCCTTGATGCCCTTGGCCGAGAGGTCCGGCGGCAAGGTAGCGCCGTGGCCGCCGCCCGAGGTGACCGTAAGGTTGCCGGCGGTGATGAAGACACTGGTTTCGGCCGCGATGCCGTCGCCCCCGGACGTGATGTAAACGAACCCGTTCTCAACGGCCACGTATCCCAGTGCGGGGTCTGCGCTGTTGTCGGACTTCAAGCCATCGCCGCCGGCCGTGACGGTGATGTCGCCGTCCTGGATCAGGAGGTAGTCCTTTCCGCGGATGCCGTCATCGACAGCAATCGCGTTAATCGTGCCGCCCGCGATGACGAGCTCGTCCTTGCTCGCGATGGCGTCGTTGTAGTTGCCGTAGACCGTCAGCGACCCGGTGCCGGAGATCGTCAGCGAGTCCTTGCTGAACAGGCACGCATTCGGCTCGTCCTGCTCCGGGTCCTCGTAGACGTACGTATCTGCGTCATACAGGAAGTTCGCCGTCTGGCTGGCCAGAACGATCTCGGCTTGGGCCGCGCTGAGCACAAAGAGCGGAGCAGTGCTGGAATTGGCGATCTCCACGCCCTTCAGCACCAGCCGCACGAATCCGCCCGGGGCACTGACGACGAGCTGTCCGTCGAACAGGGAGCCGCTGACGTTATACGTGCCGCCAGCGATGATTGTGGCCCGCGTGCCCTCGACATTCACGCCGCTCCCGATGACGGTGATATACGTCCCGTTCAATATGATCTCCGTCTCTCCGGGCGGCTCCGTCGGCTGCCCGCAGGCGGGGTCGGCGGGGTTGTCTGCACCGCTGTAGCAAAGCTGAAACGTGGAAAAGTCGGCCATGTCCACGTCGCCGTCTTCATCCGTGTCGGCGGCGAGGAAGCCACTGTCATCGGGGCTGAGCAGACAGCCGGGCGGCGGCGGCTCGTACGCCACGAGCGGCCCGGCAAAGCAGCCGTCGAAGACGTCGAAATCGTCCAGGTCCACATCGCCGTCGCGGTCGAAATCCACCCGCGCGTACCCCACGATGCGCCCTGGGCTGCCGACCTCGCCGCGCGTGGAAACCTTGGAACCGTACGAATCGCCGTCCGTAGCAAGGACCCAGCTCGGCTGGACCACCACGTACCCATAGTCCGTCGCCGGGATATTGCAGCTCCGGTTCAGCGTCCGCACCGTGCCGGGAAATGCCTCGTCACCGTAGGTCAGGCGATCGACCAGATTGGCGCCCGCATCGTAGAGGTTGATCTCATCGTTGCGGCCCAGATTGGCCGTGTTGCCGCCGATGATCTTGACGGCGCTTAACCCCCAGATCGCGGCGAAATCCTCAGCGGTCTCGTCCGTCAGAATCACCGATTCGCCCGGCGCGACCACGCCGAACGCGCTCAGGCTGATGGTCCCGGCTATCCGGCTGTCGTCGTCGAAGCTCCAGCCGGTCATGTCGATCGCGTCCGGCCCGACGTTCGTGAACTCGACGAACTCCCCCTTGCTGCCGCTTCCGGCACCGTTGTACATCCATTCGGTGATCACGATTTCGCCTGAGACGACCGGAGCGAGACAACCGAACAACCCGACTACTAGCGCTCGAAGCATGCGCCTTCTCCTTCCGCGTGGTCGTTTGCTGACACTGCGTGTGCCGATCACAACTCGTCCGGCGGCCGGCCCCGCAAAGAGACCCGAAGCCGTCGTCACCACTCCCAATGAAACGGCGCCGGCGGACAGCCAGAATCCTGGTCCATCGGGTGCTTGCGCCAAGTATGGGAACGTCCTTCCTAGCCGCGCCGCCGCGTGGCCGCCAGTGCTCCAATCGCCAGGAGCATCAGCGTGCTCGGCTCCGGCACCATGCCCGGGCTGCCCACGTCCCCAGTCCACGACAGCCACGAGCCATACTCATCGCCCACGGAGGCCAGAACCCAAGTCGTCTGGGCGATCGTGTAGCCGTAGTCGGTGGCCGGGATGTTGCAGCTTACATTCTGCGTGCGCGGCGTTCCCGGGTAGGTCTGGTCCCCGTAGGCCAGCGTGTCGACGAGGTTGCCGTCCGCGTCGTACAGGTTGATCTCGTCGTTGCGGCCGAGGTTGCTGTTGGTGTTGGGGCCGAAGACCTTGACAGCCAGGTCAAGGTCCCAGGCGGCGCGGAAGTTGACCGGCTCGGCCTCGGTGAAGATCACCGATTCGCCCGGCTGGACCACGCCGAAGACATCGAGAAAGGACACGTCACCGGGCTGTGCGTCGCTGTCACTGTAGCTCCAGTTCGTCATGTCCACCGGGTCAGGTCCCGCGTTCGTGAACTCGACGAACTCGCCGCCCCCGCCGGAGTACATCCACTCCGAAATCACGATGTCGGCCGACGCGACCGAAACGCAACAGACCAACAGACCGACTGTGAGCATGTGCCTCATGACCTTCCTCCTGGTTTGCACACCTCCGGGCTCGGGGACAGAGCCACGCAGCTCCCCGTTCGCTCGAGCGCACGATCAACTTGTCCGCGGCAACCGCCAAACCCACTGCCTCACTATAAATCCTGGTGAGCGGAGTATGAAATAGAGATGAAATACGGGCCTTTGCGTTATCGGACCAAAGCCCAGCCGCAACGACCTCGCGCTCGCAGCCCACCCCCGGGCCTGGGCTTGCAAATCCCCCGCGGAGGCGGCCGGTCGTAACCCCACTCCGCGCCTGCAACTCAGTCACGCGCCTCGTCCTCCGGATCGTCCGGTTCGCGCTCGTCCACAGCCGCGAACTCCAGGACAAGAACGAACCGGCGGTCCTCGTCCACGCGGGCCTCCGCGCACCCGCCCATGACTTCCATCGCACGCCGTACCAGCGTGAGCCCCAACCCGCAGTTGAGGCCGCTCCTGCCACGCGCCGCGTCCGCCCGCCAGAAACGGTCGAATACGCGGGCGACCTCGCTCTCGCTCAGCTCGCAGCCGCTGCTGGCGATCCGGAGCCGACAGCGCGCTTCCACCTTGTGGCAGTCCGCGGAGATGTGCCCTCCGTCCGGCGTGTAGGCGGCGGCATTGGCCAGCACGTTGGACAGGACAACCTCCACGAGCTCCAGATCGGCCGAGATGAGCGTCTCCGGCGCACACTGGTCCTCAAACGTGACGCCGCGCTCCTCCGCCCGGCTGCGGACGTGCGCCCACTGTTGGGCCAGTGCAGGCTGAAGCGCGACGGGCTGAAGGTCTGGCGGCATCTCCCCGGCCTCGAGGCGCGCGAGCACGAGGAGCTTCTCGATCAGCCCTTGGAGCGTCTTAACGACCTCCAGCGTCTCACCGAGCGCGTGACGGTATTCCTCCGAATCGCGCGGGCGCCCGAGCGTGATTTCAGCGATGGCACGCACCTCCGCCACCGGCGTACGCAATTCGTGGGCGACGTCGGCGGTCAGGGCCCGCTCACGCTCGAAGGCCCGGTCCAGGCGCGCGAGCAGCCCGTTCAGTTGTTTGACAACCGGCTGGATTTCTCGGGGCACCGTGTCATGCGCGATGCGTTGCTTGAGCCCGGTCTCGTCCAGTGCCGCAATCTCGCGCGCGACCGCCGCGAGCGGTTGCAGCCCGCGCGTCACGACCAGCCACGCCACGCCGCCCGAAATCGCCATCGTCGCCAGCGCCGTCCCGGCGAGCAAGGCCGCCAGGAAGCGCAGTTGTTTCTCCAGATCGCTCGTACCGGCTGCAACGACCGCGGTGAACAGGGCCGGAGGCGTCCGGCGCGGCCACGGGCCGCGGGTCGGCAGTTGAAACTGAAACCCCACCGCCCGGCCGGGCGTACCGTCCGGAAGGCTGATTCGCTCGAAGCGGGGCTGACTCCCCGGCGGACCCAGGCGCGGCAAGTCGGCGCCGCCCAACTGGTCCGAGCGGAACACAAACGAGCCGTCCCCGTTTGCCTCGGCCTCGCGCCATCGTCGCCAATCCGCTGACTCGCGGGGCGGCGGGCCGCGCGGTGGACCCGGCCCCCAGTCCGCGCCAGGGACGCCCGGCTCAGGCGAAGGGTGCTCGTCCGGCAGCCAGCCCCCCTCCGGCGGCAAGGCGATCGGTTGGTCACTCCAAAGCTGAAATAGCGCACCCTCCCGAATCTGGCCGGCCGGCAGCCGCGCCAGTCCTTCTGCGTCGAACAAGTTCCCGAAGGGACTGGCGTGGAGCAACAGCACGAGCGCGTTGGCGCTGTTCAGCAGGGTCTCATCAAACGCGCGGTAGAGCTGACGGCGCTGGATCGTGTAGATCGTCGTACCCGCGGCGGCCAGCAAGACCGCCATCCCCAGGAACATCCCGACGATCAGCCTCGATCGCAGCGAGCGTGTCATGGGCCCGACCTCAGGACGTAGCCCAGACCCCGACGTGTCTGAATCAGACTTTGCTCTCCGGGCAGGTCAAGCTTGCGACGCAACGCAGCGACGTACACGTCCACGACGTTGCTGACCGCCTGGGAGCCGAAGTCGTACAGGTGTTCCCAGATCTCCGTCCGGCTGACGGTGTCGCCCGCTCGCCGGACCAGGTATTCCAGGAGTTTGTATTCCATCGCTCGCAGCTCGACTTCCTGCCCGCGGCGCCAGACGCGGCGTTGACCCGTGTCGAGCCGAAGATCGCCGACTTCGATGACCGGGTTGCGGGTCCCGTATGCACGGCGGACGAGCGCCCGCACACGAGCGAGCAGCTCCTCAAAGGCAAATGGCTTGACAAGATAATCGTCCGCTCCGCCGTCCAGGCCCTTGACGCGGTCCGGCACCGTGTCCCTGGCCGTCAGGATCAATACCGGGGAGTCGCGCTTGGCATTTCGTAACTCGCGCAGGATGCTCAGCCCATCCATCCCCGGCAGCATCAGGTCGAGGATGATCGCGTCATAGGAGTTGCCCAGGGCATACCAGAGCCCCTCCTTCCCGTTCCCGGTCGCGTCTACCACGAAGTCGGCTTCGCGAAGCCCTTTTAGCAGCCAGTTCCGCAGCCGCTCCTGATCTTCCACGATAAGCACACGCATGTCTTCGATCCACGCTAAGTCATCCGACGCCGTCCGCGACGCCGTGGCAAGCGCTCGGCGAACAACAGCACTCTAGATCACTGTGCGGCGCGGGCGGGCGAGGTGCCCGCCGGGCCGCGGCTCGCCAGGGGGCTCGCCCTCCCGACGCGCCGCCGAATCGCGCACGGTGATTTGGTGCTCTGACCGTCAGCGCTCAGTCTACCTCATGCCAACGCCGGCCGCCGCTCCCCCTGCCGACCATCCGACGCGGAGTCGCGCGCGGTCTCAGCTCGCACTCCGCGCGCCGGCCGTCTCGCTGTCGCGCTGCCCAGCGGCCGCCTTCAACACCTGCTGGACACCCGGATGGTCGGATGCCAATCGCGTCGCCCGAAACAGCCCGCCGCCTGGTCCGCCACCGGGTGGCCCCGGCGGCCTGCCTCCGGGCGGAAGCATCCACGGGCCGACACCCGGCGGACCCGGCGGGTGGCGCGGTCCCGGTACGCGCGGGCTCGCCTCGTCACGGCCCCGCTGCCTGGTTGCACGGTCGTCGCCGGGCCGTGCTCCGTCCGTCGGTCGCGGGCCGCGAAAGCCCGGCGGGAAAGGCGGTCCATGGGGGGGTGGGAATCCCTCGGGCCGCACCGAGTGCTCAACGTACGGGTTGACGTAGTCCCAAACGACCTTCCCCGTTCGCTCGACCTCAAACACGCGCCCCTGTTCGCCGGAGCAGATCAACGTATTCCCGTTCGGCAATCGCTCCGCCCCGGAGATGTGACTGGAGAAGAAGTCCATCCTGTTCGCGGCGGTATACTCCCACACGGGTTTCGACGGCCCGAACGCCTTTCCCGGCTCGAGGCGATACCGGCCGGCCGAGTCGACGGGCGGTGCGATCTCCAATACGGACGAGTACGCACCATCCGGCCGCCCAATCCCGTTGTTGAACACCAGCAGGTTTCCGGCACCGGGCGCGCCCTCCGGAACCCATCGCGCATCGTGCTGGGCGAAGAGCGTCTGGTCTGCAACCCCGCCGGCCCCGTACGCCCGCGGGTTCCCCCACCGATAGAGCAGGTCCCCGCCTTTGCCATGCCGTCCGCCTTGGCGCCCCGCGGCCTCTTCGGTGGTCGTGCTGTGATCGATGATCCAGATCTCGTTGAACGTGTGAACGCTCAGCACGATCTGGTCGAGCTTCGCGTTGTATTCGACCGAGTTCGCGTGACACCAGTCAGCCGACCACCCAAAACCCGGCCTCCCCAGCCCCGGAAACGCCGGTCCGCCGCCCTCATCGTCCGCGTCGTCCGGCTCGGCGCCTCCCACGTAACCCAGGGAGCGTAACCTCCTCATCTCCTCAGGCGTCTCGCGCGGCACCGTCCGCCGGTAGTTCAAGTCGATCCGCTCCGGGTGCTCCGCCACGACGCCGAAATTCGGCTTGTCCTCGTCGAAGTCCTGAATCAGGTGGTCCCAGACGTGCCACTCCCAAACCACCTTGCCGCCGGACGCACCCTGCGGTTGGACCTCGATCACGCAGTCCGGCCAAAGCTCCTCACCGCCGAACACGTCCGGATCGCCGCCGGCCGCCAGCACCTGCGCGCGGGTCTTTTTCTCCCATGCAATCAGCAATACGTTGCCGTTCGGCAAAGGCTTGACGTCGTGATGTTGGCAGCGGTTCTCGTCCGCGCAGACGAATTCCCAGACGACGGTGCCGTCCAGCGCGATTTGTTCCACCCCCCCACCGATGCCGCCGCCGCCGAAGTGCCTGTTCCCGGGTTGGCGCCTGGCCCGCAAGACGCTGCCGTCCTCGAGCAGGTGTACCGATTGGCCCGGCTCGTACTTGCTCGGCCAGGAGTGAACGAGCCGTCCCTCGAGGTCCACCAGGTACGTCGTGGTCGAGTTGAGGGGTGCAAAGAGTGTGTACCCCTCGAACGCCGCACTCGTATTGAGAACGAGACCGCGCGGCGCTGCGTCCACCCCACCGGCCGGCGCGCGCAGGCTCGGGCGGGCGTGGTCTTCGGCACTGGTGCGAGCGGCTGGCGCAAACGCCAGCAGCACGATCGACAGACAGGCCAGACACTTGAGGCAAGCTGCGGCACATGCGCGCATCGGGTTTTCCTCGCATTCCACGACTCGGCGCGTACCCTGGGGGTTATGGGCCGCACACTGGTACACGGCCGAGCCAGCGGCAGCGCACCATTGCTCCCGTTTTCACAACCTCTCTACTGCACGCGCGACGCCGCTTGACAGCACCCTCACTATCCTTACGACGCGCGCATGAAGGGAAGATGAAATCGGCCGGTCGACTTGTACTCGGACGGTGCGAGACCCGGGGCATGGGGCGGGCTCCGGTCCGGCGCTACACTCCTGCCGCGGGGCGCGAAGGGAAACCCGCTCCCGCGCCCGCAACCACGCGCCCCCACGCGGGGTTATGCACGCCGCGGCACGCGGCCCCTCCAGTACCAGGACGCCTTGTGCAGTTCCATGGCCGCCAGCAGCGTGACGGAGAGGCCAAGCAGCACGAACCACTGGCCAAGCGCGATCGGCTCGGTGTGCAACAGCTTCTGCCCCAGCGGCAGGTACAGGCAGCCGATGTGCAGCAGTTGGGCCAGCACGACTCCGCCCAGCAGGATCGGGTTGCTCAGCGGCGACATGCGGAACGCGGACTTCGTTTCCGACCGGCAGTTGGCCACGTGGACGTTCTCCAGCAGCACCATGAGCATCAGCAGCAGGTTGCGGGCCGAGTACTCCTCCATCCCGGCCACTTCGGTCAGGTACCAGAACAACAGGAACGCCAGCGAGGCCATCACCACCGCCCCCACGATGGTGCGCTCCAACATGAGGCGGTTGAAAATGGGTTCGCGCGGGGGGCGCGGCCGGCGGCGCAGGGAGTCGCCCTCGCCGGGCTCAAATGCCAGCGCCACGTCCTGAATGCCGTTCGTCACGAGGTTAAGCCACAGGATCTGCACCGGCAGCAAGGGCAGGGGCATGCCTGCCAGCAGCGCCGCCCCCAGCAGCAGGACCTCCGCCACGCCCGTCGAGATCAGCAGGTAGATCACTTTCCGCACGTTGTCGTAAGCGATCCGGCCCTCTTCCACGCCGGCCACGATCGTCGCGAAGTTGTCGTCGGTGATGACGAGCTCGGCCGCCTCGCGGGCCACGTCCGTCCCGGCTTTGCCCATCGCGACGCCGATGTTGGCTTTGCGAAGTGCCGGCGCGTCGTTCACGCCGTCGCCCGTGACCGCCACGTAGTGACCGGCCACCTGGGCGGCCTCGACCAGCTCCAGCTTCTGCCGGGGCGCGACGCGCGCGAACACGCGCGTGTGCTGGACGAGCTCCGCCAGCTTCGCGGGCGGCGCGTCCATCATGTCTGCGCCGGAAACGACCTGCTGCGGGTCGTCCGCCATGCCCAGATCGCGGGCGATCGCCAGCGCGGTCACCGGGTGGTCCCCAGTAATCATGCGGACCTCGATCCCCGCGCTGTGGCAGTGTGCCACGGCCTCGCGCACGCCAGGCCGCAGGGGGTCGATCATGCCCACCAGGCCCAGGCAGCGCAAGCCGCTCGGCTCCTCCGGCGGGCGTGCCGGGTCGAACGAGGCGTCCGCCACACCCTCCGCCAGCGCCAGCACGCGGTAGCCCCGGCACGCCATGCTCTCGGCCATCCCCGCGAGCGCCCCGCGCCGGTCAGCATCGCCGTTCCACTTGCACATGCCGAGGACGCGTTCGGGAGCGCCCTTGGCAAACACGCGCGTCCGCTCGCCGTCCCGATGATACGAGGCCGCGAATTGCCGCTCCGACTCGAAGGGGATGTCTGCCACTCTCGGAAGTGTGCGGAGTGCCTGGCCCGGGTTGCAGCCCACCTTATGCGCCAGCGTGAGCAAGGCGAGATCGGTCGGGTCGCCGCGCCAGATCCACGCTCCGTCGCGCTGATGAAGGTCGGCTTCGTTGCACAATGCGCCGGCCAGCCCCAGCGCCCGAAGCGGATCGTCGGCGCCGACGGTCACCGGCTGGCCGTTTGAGCGTACCTCGCCGGTCGGGGTGAACCCCTCTCCGGTGACCTCGAAGACGCGATCCTCCGCGAGGCGCACCTCGCGCACCGTGAGCTCGTTACAGGTCAGCGTGCCCGTCTTGTCGCTGGCAATCATCGTGCAACTGCCCAGCCCCTCGACGGCCGCCAGCCGCCGGACGACCACCCCGCGGCGCGCCATGCGCGTGGTCGCGACCGCCAAGGCCACCGTCATGGCGACCGGCAACCCTTCGGGGATTGCCGAGACCGCGAGCGCGACGGAGAACATGAACATATCCGCCAGCCCGTATCCGCGGACGAAGATCCCCAATGCTCCGACAATCACGGCCGCCGCCAGGATGCCGATCGCGATGACGTGCGTAAAATGCTCCATCCGCACGATGAGTGGCGGCTTGCCGCCGGTCGCGCCCATGACGTCGAGCGCAAGCTGACCGACGGCGGTGTGCGTGCCCGTGCCGACAACGACCGCCCGGCCGCGCCCCCGGATCACGGTGGCCCCGGCGAAGGCCATATTGAGGCGATCCCCCATCGGCGTGTTCGCTTCCCCCGACCAACCCGCGTCCTTCTGCACAGGCAGCGACTCGCCCGTCAGGAGCGACTCATCGATCTCCAGGCCCTGAGAGCTGAGCAGGCGAACGTCGCTCGGCACCCGGTTGCCCGACTCCATCCACACGACGTCGCCGGGGACAAGGCCCTCGGCGTCGATCTCCCGAGTCTCGCCGTCGCGCAAGACCGCGGCGCGGATCCGCAGCAGCTTCTGCAACGCGCGGCTGCTGCGCTCGGCGCGCCATTCCTGATACCCCCCGATCGCTGCGTTCAGCACCAGCACGGCCGCGATGAAGCCGGCATCCGAGAACTCGCCGATGCCGATGCAGACAACCGCGGCGACACCCAAAATGTAGATGAGGGGGCTCTTGAACTGCCGCAGCACGATCTCCCACCAGGTGGGCGGCGGCTCGTGCGGGAGTTCATTCGGACCGAACTTTTCAAGCCGCTTCTTGGCCTCGCTCTCGCTGAGACCGCCTTCCGCGGCTTCAAGCTGGGCGAGCACCTCCGGCAACGGTAGGGCATGCCAGGGAGATTCCGCCTGTGGTGAAGGTGCGTGCGCCCTCATTTGTACAGCGCCTCCGTGGCGGGGGGACCAAGTTCTCGAAGAGAAGCGATTCTACTGCAGCGGATTCCCTACGCGCGCCAGACGCCGAGGTGTGTCGCCCGCTGCAGATTTTGCACCATTATGGCTGGATGGGGGCGGGTGTCAACCAGGCCGTAGCGGCCGAGGCCCGCACGCAGAGGGCCGGCCCGTCATGGAAAAGGCGCACGGAACGCGCGTGGCGGCCATCGCGCCCGTGGGACAGGATCGTATGTTTTGACCGCCGGATCGCGCGGCGTATACTGCGGGGGACGACAGGGCTCGAGGAAGTCACTCCGCCACACCGCGAGCGACGAGGTGCTCAGCATGAAGAGCCTGCGAAGACTCGGCGTGTACCTGAACGACGAACCCGGCGACAAGGAAGCGCTGGCATTTGCCGGATTACTGGCCAAGCTGGAGAGCCCCGAGTCGATCCACTGCCTGCACGTGCGCGGGATCGAGGACCCGGCCGAGACGCCGGTCCCCGAACCTGAGAAGCTCCGCGCGTTGCTCCTGGAGGTGCTTCCGGAAGAGCTGGCGCGGAGCATGGAGATCCACGTCTCGGCCGCGACCGGCCTGCAAGCCATGCTGTGCACCGCGCGCGACCACGACCTGGACATGATCGTCGTGGGCCGCCGCCTGCCGCACGATCAACTGGGTGTGGGCGCGGCGTTCTATCGCCTGGCCCGCAAGACGCCCTGCGATGTGCTGGTCGTTCCCGAAGGTGCGCACGCCCATCTGAGCCGCCTGCTGGCGTTGGTGGACGGCTCCGAACATTCCAGGATGGCCGTCGAGACGGCCCTGCGCCTGGCGCGCGCGAGCGGGGAGAAACCGCAGGTGTTGGTGCAGTCGATCTACTGCGTGTCATACGGCTATCACTACACCGGCATGACCTTTGAAGAAGCGGCGCAGCAGCGTGCCTTGGCGCAGCGCGAGAAGATCGAGCAGTTCCTGTCGGACGTGGACACGAGCGGCGTGGAGTTCGAAGTCGTCTACACCTGTTCTCGGGACACCGCCGCCGCCGCCCATGATCTGGCGTCGGCCAAGAACATGGACGCGATCGTCGTCGGGAGCCGGGGGGCGACGTTGCCGGCCATCGCCCTGCTGGGGGCCACCACAGAGCGCGTGCTGGTCAACGCGCCGATGCCGGTGCTCGTCGTCAAACGCAAGGGCGAGACCTTCCGGTTTCTGGACGCTCTGCTCGAAAGCTTTCAGGTGCCGGGGTGAGTCGGGCCGCGCCGTCCGACCAGGCCGAATCGCTCGTCTTGCCGGACAACGGGGGCCTCTGCCGCGCGGTGCTGCCGTGCCTGCCGGCCGTGATTGCCGGCGGCCTCGTGGTGCTCACCTACGTGCCCGTCGTCCAGTTCGACTACGGGAAGCTGGACGACTACTGGTTCCTCTGGGCGTCCAACACCGACGCCGAACTCATCACGCGTCACGACTGGGAGCGCGGGCGTTTCCTCGCGGCGCTTCTGCACGGCTGGGCGTTCGGGGCCATCACGACGATTTCCGAGATCCGCTGGGTCCGGGGCCTGACCGTGCTCGCGCTGGCCGGTCTGGCCGCCGCTCTTGCGGTGGTGCTCGAATCCCGCGGCTGGCCGCGGTGGTTGGCCGCGGCCCTGGCGGTCCTCGTCTGCACCACTCCCTCGGCCCAGAGCACCGCGGGCTTCGCCGCCAGCGTCCACCGCCCATGCGCCGCCCTGTGCGCGCTGCTGGCCGGCGCCGCCGTCGCCCAGGGCGCCTACAAGCGAGCTACGTACCACGCCGCCGGCTGGCTGCTGGCCGCGCTCGCGGCACTCCTCGCCGCCCTCTTCTTCCAACAGTCGTGGGCGATGTTCTACGTAACCTGCTGCTACGTCGCCTTCTTCCGCGCCGACCACGAGACTCCTCAGCCCCGGCGGCTGCGCCTGCTCGCGATGCAAGGCGCGACGCTGGTCGGCGCCCTGGCGACGGCGGCCATCGCCACGCGGCTGTTGGCGGAGCCGACTGTGCGGACGACACTCACGCGCGAGCCCTACTCCAAGCTCGTGTGGTTCCTGAAGGAACCGCTGGTGAACGCCGCGGCTCTGCTTCAGATCACGCCTTCGCACGCGACGGTCGCGCTTGTGGCGGCGCTGGTCGTAGCCGGGGCCGGCGCATTCCTGGTGCGGCGCCGCACGTTTGACGCCCTGTGTCTGCTTTGGGGGGTCGTGCTGCTGCCGGTCGCCTATCTGCCCAATCTGCTGACCGCGGAGTCCTGGGCCAGTTACCGCTCGATCGGGCCGCTTAGCGCATCGATCGTGATCCTGGTTGCGTGGGCCGTGTTCGGCATCGGGCGGCTGGCGTTTCGCGACGCACGCATGCCCGTGACGGTGTTGTTCGTCGCGCTGGCGCTGTTCTCGTGCCTGATGGCACGCTCCAACGTGCTGAACCACGTCGTCCGGCAACAGGTCGCGGAGCGCGCGCTGTTTCGCGCGCAGTTGTTCCAGGCGGCACAGTCCAGCCCCGCCGCGGTTCACCTCATCCGGCCCAGTGACGGGCACTGGCCGGAGCGCACGTACCGCTACGAAGACTTCGGCGTGCTCTCCACGTGCGCGGACTGGTGCCCGGAGCCGATGTTCCGCCTGTTGGCAGCGGAACTGCCGGACCCGCTGGCCGAGCGGCTGGCTGGCCTGCCCGTCACCTGGAGCACGGAACCCAAGGACGCCGAGGGCGGCAGGTTGCTTCAAATCGACATGCGCTTGCTCCGGGAGTTCGAGGCAGGTCAGCTCTAAGCCGGCGTCCGCGCGGGCTGCAATCCGTGCGAACTCCGCGGCCCCCGCGACGTACTAAGAATGAAGGCCACATGGTTGCGTGGCGGTCGCGTCCGGGTGCGGGCGGCGCGGCCAGTCGGGGTTGCGGGCCCGCGGCACCCCATCGGCGTGTCGAGTAAGGAGGAATGCATGAGGCTCCAGGTCGCCATCAAGGGCATCGACGACAAGTCCGCGTTGCACAACCAGGCCCAGGAGCGCGTCGCAGCCGCGCTGACAAGATTCCAGAACCGTATTCGGAGCGTGATCGTCCTGCTGGAGGACGTGACCGGTCCGCACAAGCAGTCGGTCGACAAGCGCTGCCGCATCGACGTGGGCTTAAAGCGCGGCGGCAAACTGACGATCGATGAGTTGGGGACGGATGTCCTGGGTTCGCTCGGCCTGGCGATTGACCGCCTGAAGCCCGCACTCAGCCGCAAGATCGGTCGAATGAAATGGGGCGTCGGGGCGGGCTGAGGCCAAGGTCTTGCTGGGCAACTTCCCGCGGGTGCGCAAGACCCGACGTGTCTACGGCGGTGACTCCAACTCCGCGCGGCGCGGTTCCAGGAGCAACGCCCGGATGCGCTCCCGAGCATCCGCTGCGATCCCCAGTTCCGCCAGGTAGACCTCAATCCCCCCGCGCCCGGCGACGTGATCCAACAGCGCGTCCATCGCCGCCAGCGACCCCGGCAGGCCGACCTGCTCCGACAGACGGAAGTCGGCGATGATCGTGGATCGATCAACCCCCAGCAAGGAAAGCAGCAAGGCCGTCATCACTCCCGTACGGTCTGTCCCGACGGCACAGTGGTACAACACGGGGTAATTCTCGCCGCGGCTGAGCAGGTCGAACGCCTTGCGCAGCGAGCCGGCGTTGTCGCGCACACCCCGGATGTAGAACTCCTCGACCGGCCCGTCCTTTGCGAAGCTCATCGGGCAGCCGTGAACGGTGGACGCGAACTGCACACTCCACGCGTCTCCGCCGAACAGCGGCCAGGGTGTCAGGCGGTTACAGAAGTCGATGGCCGTTCGCACGCCGAGCCGGCGATACGCATCCGCCCCCGCTCCTGAAAGCCGATTGAGCTTGCCCGAACGATAGACCATGCCGCGTTTCACGACGTGCCCGCCGGCCGCCGGATACCCTCCGACATCGCGCGTGTTCGCCGCGCCCTCCAGGTGGACCCAGCGTCCCGGCTCCGCCCCCGCGGGCGGCGGCGTGATCCGCAGTGGACCGCGCGGCACTGCCCCCCAGAGGATGATGACCGCCACCAGAACGAGCGGTCCGCCGATCAGTAGCCTGCGCCTGGCTCGTCGTGAAAACCTCATTTCCGTCCGTCCTCATCCGGTTCACGCCGGGCACGGCGCTTGGCCCGCAGCAGGCGTGTCGTGTACTCCCCTTCCGACGCGGCTGGCGGGCGACGGTTCTGCAAGGGCGCGGCTACGACCGGGGCTTCCGGCTCCACGCCCGCCAGGGCGCGCGTGAGCGCATCGGGTTCCAGCGGCTCGCCGGTCCTCGGTGCATCCGCGCGCTTCGTAACATCCGCCCGGCGCGATTCCCTGCCGCCGTCGCGTACGCGGGCCTTCACGCCGCGCAGCGCGGTGAGCGTCGCCGCGCTGTCGCCGCGCGCGGCGCGCCCAGACAATTCGCGGAGGAACGCCGCCGCACGCGCGACCGCCTCCGCGGGCGTCACCGCGATGCGCCGTACGGCCACGTCCAGCAGGAACAACAGGAGCGCGAACCGCACCAGATCCTCCCAGAACGGCCGTCGAACTCGAACCGGCCGAATGCTCCACGCCTCGAAGACCGCCGCCGGGTTGTCCACGTCCAGCACGCGCCCGCCCGTGCGCCGGGCAAGTTCGGCGAGACCGCCCGCGTTGTCCCGGAGCGTGCGGTATTCGGGCGAGTAGCTCATCACCACGCCGGAGCGCAATACGCCAGCCTCACCATCCCCCCCGGTGCCGTAGCGATAGGACATGTTCACGAGGTAGGTTCCAGGCAAGTGGGCCGGGAAGCCGGCTTCAAAGCGACCGGCCGCCGTGCGGCGCAGCGTCAACGGCTCCACGGAGAAATCGGGGCGGATGAACTGGCCGGCAAGTGTCAAGGAGCCCTGCAACCGTAGCGGCAAGTGCTCGGCAGAAACCACAACGTGGGCCTGGCCGTCCTTGATGGTCGTTTCGACTTCCAGGTCGGGCAGGTGGCCCGGCCGGCCGGCGTAGCGGACCGCCTGTGTCCAGAACTTGCTGAAACCCGACCACGCCGCCCACTGCGGCCCCCACTTCGGCCAGATGCCGCTCGTGAAGGCGACCGTGCGGCCGAGCCCCACCTGCCAGTGTGCAAGAATCGGATCGGTTCCATCTTCCGTTACCCGTACCAGCGGCGTCTGCGCGAGCGGCTTGGCCGCGGTCACCACGTGCCCGCGCAGCGGAGGCAGCTCGGGTTGTGCGAGGCCCTCGACGATCTGGCTGTCGAGCGCCCCGACCAGACGCGGCGTGAACGGCTGCTCAAAGAGCCCGGACCGGCTGGCCAGGACCGTTTCGCGCACGAAGATCTGCGGCAGCGGCTTGGCGCTCTCGGCCACGTACATCCGCCCGCCGCTGAGCTGTGCGATGCGCGCCAGCAGGGCGCGGTCCGCATCGGGCCCCACGGCGATCGCCGAGACCGTAATCCCCGCCGCGGCGCAGTGCCGAGCGAGCCCGTCGAAATCTCCCGGCATGGACAGCCCATCGGTGAGGACGATGATGTGCTTCAGATTCGTGTTCAGGTCCGCAAGCCCGCTGCCGGCTCGCAGCAAGGCCGGATACATGTTCGTGCCGCCGCCAACCCCGATCGTGGCGATCTGCTGCGCGATGGCCGCCTTGTCGCCCGCCGGCTGCAACGGCACGACCCACTGCGGGTCGCTATCGAACGCCACGACGCCGATGCGGTCGAAACTGCTGAGCAGTTGCACGGACGCTATGGCGGCGTGCCGCGCCATCGCGATCTTCTCGCCCATCATCGAACCGGACCGGTCCAGGACAATGACCAGTCCCAGGCTGAGCAGCTTGAGCTTGTCGCGGCTGGTCTCGACCGGCAGGATTTCCTCCAGCGGCGTGTGCCCGTATCCGCCGACGCTGAACGCCCGATCGCCGCCGATGGCAATCAGCCCGCCCCCCTGGTCACGAACGTACGAGGCCAGCATCGCCTGCCGCGGCTGCCCCAGCGCAAACGCGGACACGTTCGCGAGGATCACCGCGGAACAGTCCACCAGCACCGCGGGATCGCCGGGCAGCTCGTCGACGCTGACCTGTTCACATTCGATCCCGCCGCTGCGCAGGGCCTGAGCAAGCAGCTCTGCCGAAGTCCGGTTCACGTCCTCAGCGTCGGCGGCGGTGTCTACCACCAGCAGCACCCGCTCGGTCGCCCCCACGATCGTGAACGCCCGGCCTTCGTTGTTCTGCGGCAGCGTGTCCGACTCCGGCGGATCGGGTTGTAGCGCGGCCCGGAACCGATGGACGCCGGCCGCACGCAACATCACTGGAATGGTCAGCCGATTCGGTCCGGGGTCGAGCTGGAGCACCGCGCCAGCCTCCCCACCCCGGCCTGACGCGTGGAGATCGACCAGCCGGTCGTTGTGATACAACTGCACGCGCGCCCGCGCCGCGACCTGCGAACGCACGACGAGCTGGAGGTTGATTACTTCGTCCCGCTTGGCCCACGCGGGCGCAATGAGCTGGTCCACCAACATCTCGGCGGCGTGTTCGTACCGTAGCGGCACCACGTCCACCGGAATGCCGAGCGCCGCGCACGACTCCGCCTCCACCGCCGCGCTCCCCACGTTCTCGTTGCCGTCGGAAAGCACCACCAGCCGCGCAGCGGTGTCCGGCGGCAACAGCGCGAGCCCCAGCCGCAGCGCACCGGCGATATTCGTCCGGTGCGGCTCGATCGGGCTGCCGGCGCGGTCAGCGAGGAGTTCAGCCTGTGCCACCTGCTCAACGGATGCCCGGCCGTCGAACCCGAGCAGACCGACCCGGTCCTTTCCCGGACGCATGCCACCGGTCGCCGCCCGCATGAACTGCTCCGCGGTGCGCTGGGAATCCGAAGGCACGCTGTCCGACCGGTCCACCGCGAAGACGACCGTCTGATCGTCCGTCGTGCGGACCCACTCAGGGCCCGCCAGCGCAAACAGCATCGCCAGGATCACCGCAGCGCGAACAGCGATCGCGAGCGCCCGTCGCACGGAACCCAGCCCCGACAGCGACCGCACCCCGAGCGCAACGACGAGCGGCAGACCCGCGAGCGCGGCCAGGTATGCCGGGTGCGCAAAATCAACCAGGTTCGTCCAAGCGGCGGCGACCATCGCGTGCCATTATGAACCACGGGCCGGGCGCGGCAACCGCACGCACCGCCCGCCAGACGCGCGTGACACAACCGCGGGCACACCGGCGGCTCAGCCACCTCGGCCCCTTCGCGGTCCGCCACGGCGGGCGAAATATTCGCATTGGGGAATTTGGCGGCCGTCGATTAGAATCGGAGGTACACGTTTCAGGAGAACACTGATGAACACTCTGCGCCCGCCCGCGTGGCATTTGTGGCTGTTGGCGGCGGCGGTCCCGGCCTGGGCCGCGCCACCGGTCACGTCGTTCCTCACGCCGAGCAAGTACTCGGCCGCGCTCGGAGAGTCGATCGCGCTGCGGTTCGACGCCGGTGCGGCCAAAGATGCCCAGCCCGCGCCCTGGCCGGCCGACGCCGTGCAATGGATGTTCGTCCGCGGCGGCGGCGAGCAGGAGAACCGGCACGACGTCCGTCCGCAGCGGGCCGGGGACAACTCCGTTGTGCTTCAGATCGCGCATTCGGGCGTCACGGTGGTCGGCACGCTCCAGTCCAGCGTCGCCGAGATGACGGGCAGCGAGTTGCGGACGTACCTCCAGGAAAACGTCGCCGCGGATAGCATCGCCGGCGCGAGCGGCTTGTCGGCCGATCGCTCGGTGCGCGTGCGGCTCCTGAGCACAGGGAAGACCCTAGTCCGCGTGCCGAGCGAGGACGGCCAGATAGTGCCCTCCGCCGTCGCGACCAACAAGAGCGGCCTGGCCGCCGAGATCAGGCCGCGCTTCGATCCCACCGCGGCGGAGGTCGGTTCCGATCTGCCGCTGATGGTATACGTGGATGGCGACAAGTGTCCGGGGGCGAAGATCCGGGCAACGAACGTGACGACGGGCCACACGACCGTCATCAACGCCGATCCGAGCGGCTCGGCACACTTCCGCGTGACCGGCGCGGGCCTGTGGCGGGTGGAGTTTCACCACGCCCTGCCACTCGAAGGCGATGCCGCGGCCGACTGGGTGCTTTACAGCGGAACGCTCTCGTTTGAGGTGACGAAAGGAGCCGGGCAATGAAGCCGTTGTCGAGCATTCTCGCAGTACTCTCCTTGGCCGCTTCGGCCCTGGCAGTCGAATGGCAGGAACTCGGCCCGGCCCCGATCACCAACGGCACCTACACGGGCCGCGTCTCCGCCATCGTCTGCCATCCCATGAACGCCAACCTCTATTACGCCGCCGGGGCGGACGGCGGGGTCTGGCGCACGACCGACGGAGGCACGTCCTGGACGCCGCTGACCGACGACATGCCGACGACCGCGATGGGGGCGCTCGCCCTCGACCCGACGAACCCCAACATCGTCTACGCCGGCACCGGCGAGGCGAACTTCGCCAACCATAGCCGCTGCGGTCTCGGCGTATTCAAGTCCACCGACGGTGGCGAGACGTGGGAGCAGCTTGCCGAGGACACGTTCGGCGGGCGCTGCTTCTCGAAGATCGTCATCAATCCACAGAACACGCTGACGATCTACGCTTCCATCACGCGCGCCGGCGGCTTCCCGGAAATGGCCGCCGCCAAGGGGCACCCCGGCGCTACGGGGCCGGTCGGCGTCTTTCGTTCGCTCGACGGCGGCGTGACCTGGTCGCAGCTCACCAACGGGCTGCCGAACCTGAGCGCCACCGACCTGGCCATCGACCCGGTCAGCCCGACGACTCTCTACGCGGCCATCGGCCACATCTTCGGCGACTCCGCCAATGGCATCTACAAGACCACCAACGGCGGAGAAAGCTGGACCAAGCTGACGGGCGGCGGGTTCCCGACCGCGACGCTCGGCCGCATCAGCCTCGCCGTCGCTCCCAGCCAACCCAGCCGCATCTACACCCTGCTCACGAACCCGGCGTCGGCCACCGGCGGCAATGCGTCCACTTACGGGGCCTATCGCAGCGACAACGGTGGGACCTCCTGGACGGCCTTGGGCTCGCTGAGCGGCCTTCAGTCCACGTACGGCTGGTTCCTGTCCGTTGTCTCGGTGCAGCCTTCGAATGCCAACACGGTCTTCGTCGGTGGACTCGACCTCTACCGCTCGACGAACTCCGGCGTGAACTGGAGCAACGTCGCCCCGCCGCACGTCGACCAACACGCCGTGGCCTGGGACGCCCTGGGCAGGCTGCTGGCGGGTCACGATGGCGGTGTGACGCGCAGCGCGAACCTGGGCAATAGTTGGACCTCCCACAACAACTTCGGCGCTATCCAGTTTTACGCCGGTCTCTCGACCCATCCGACCAACGCCGAGTATCTCCTGGGCGGCACGCAGGACAACGGCACGAACATCCGCAGTACGGCCGGGCTGGGCTGGACGCAGGTGCTCGGTGGTGACGGCGGCTGGACGCAAATTGACCAGGCCAACCCCCTGCGCCTGTTCGTCGAATACCAGGGCACCGGCAATCTGTATCTGTCCACCAACGGCGGCGGCTCGTTCAACTACAGCGGCAGTGGAATCAGTTCCGGCGACCGCAACTGCTTCCTGCCGCCCTACCTGATCGACCCGACCAACTCCACGCGCATGCTTTATGCCACCCACCGCATCTACCGCAGCACAAACAGCGGCTCGAGCTGGACCGCGATTTCGGGCGATCTGACCGGCGGCGGCGCGGCGGCGATTCGTTCGCTCGCGCTGGCGCCCTCCGATCCGAATACCGTCTATGTCACCACCAATGACGGGCGTGTCCAACGGTCCATCAACGGCGGCTCGACGTTCACGCTGGTGAAGACCGGCCACCCGGGCTGGCCGCGGGTCACGCGCGAGCTGTTCGTGCACCCGACCCTGCCGCTCACGGTCTACCTCGCGGGCGCCGGATTCGGCCAGACCAAGGTCCAGCGCAGCACCGACGGCGGGGTCACCTGGGAAGCACTCGACGGCGACTTGCCGGACGTGCCGGTCAACACGGTCGCGGTCGACGTGCGCGGCAAGCTGCCCGTGATCTACGCGGGCGCGGATGACGGCCTGTACTACTCCATCAACGACGGCCTCACCTGGCACCGCTACGGATTCGGCCTGCCGAACGCGGCGGTCGTCGACCTGCGCATCGAGCCGTCCCGCCAGCGACTCGTGGCGACCACGCAGGGCCGCGGAGCGTGGCGCATTGCCATCGCGATTCCCGGCGACATGAACGGCGACGGGCTGGTGGATTTTGGCGACATCAACCCGTTCGTCATGGCCTTGGCAAACCCCGACGTGTATGCCCAGCAGTACCCGCAAATGGACGCCGATCTGTCCGGCGACATGAACGGCGACGGCGTGCTCGACTTCGGCGACATCAACGGCTTCGTGGCGCTGCTGTCCAGTTAGAGCGTTAGAGCGCTTTTCATGTACTCGTAGCGGGCGAGGCGCGATCAGCTAAAACACTCATACAGCCTCACCCCCACGTGCTCGACCAGGAACCCGTACAGCCACAGCAGGACGACGCCGAGAATCGCAATCGCCGGGAGCAGCGTCGCCGCATGACGATTTGCGCGTCGCATCCGCGCCCAGTAGCAGCACCCCAGGCCGGCCAGCCACACGAGAAGCTGCGCCCACCAGCCAAACTCCCCTCCGGAGGGCCCAAAGAGCGACCTCCCGGACGAAAAAGGGCCGCGCTGCAGCAAGTTGCGCAGGCCGGCGGACCCAAACGGAGGAGGCCCCTGAACAAACTGTGTCGCCATGACCGCCGACGTATAACAGCCAATCAGCAGCCAGTAGTGCAGGGTGCGTAACGGGGTCCGCCAGCCGGAGATGTCGAGAATGCTCAGCAGGAGTGCCTGGACGACGATGCACGTGGCAGCAGTCAGGAGCCACGCTGCCAGAAGAGTTCGGTCCGCTCCCATCGGTAACCCAAGCAGCGTCGACGCAAAGCACACGACGCCGAACGCAAGCGCGTGCCGTGTATCGATTCGCCGGACTGCCTGTCGGGCAAATACCCACGGTGCGAACAGGACAGTGGCCCACGTGACGACCAGCGCCGGCAGCTTTCGCCAAGCGCGGGCGCGCTCGAACGCAATCTGCGGAGGGTTCGCCGCCGCCTGCCGGACGGCCGCCCAGTCGAAAACCGTCCCGCATTCCGGGCAGCGCGGCTCCGGCAGGCCGGTAAGGTTGTAACCGCAGCACGGACAGCGCAAGCCTTCATCGGCAGAGCCATGCTGTTCGGGCGTTCTGCCTTTCGGACTCGCGCCCATGGTTCAGAGTGGGACGCCGACTTGCCGGGCCGCGGCTTCGGCCGTGTGATCTATGAGCGTCGCAATCGTCATCGGGCCGACGCCGCCGGGGACCGGCGTGATCAGCGAGGCAGGCTCGAGCGCGCCCTCGAAATCGACATCGCCGACGTTGCCCTCGTTGTAACCCGCGTCGATCACCACGGCCCCGACCTTGATCCAACCGCCGCGGACGAAGCGCGGCTTGCCGACCGCGGCGATAACCACGTCCGCGTTACGCACCAGGCTGGGCAGCGAGCGGGTCCGGGAGTGACAGAGGGTCACGGTGGCCTGCGCGTTGATCAGCATCGACGCCATCGGCCGGCCCAGGATGGGGCTGCGTCCAATAACAATGGCGTGCGCACCGTCGAGCTCGACGTTGTACTCGCGCAGGAGCTGCATGATCCCCGCGGGCGTACACGACGGGAACGCGGGCATTCCCAGGATGACGCGGCCCAGCGTGGCCGAGGTCACGCCGTCTACGTCCTTGTCCACCGGGATCATCTCGAAGGCGGCCCGCTTGTCGATCGGGGCCGGCACGGGGTGCTGGACCAGGATGCCGTGTACGGCGGCATCGTCAGCGAGCTTTTTGACCTCGGCAACGAGCTGCGACGTGGTTGTTCCCAGGGGCAACTCGAGCGCGAGCGACTTCATGCCCACGTCTTCGCAGCGCTTCCGCTTCATCCGCACGTACGTAGCGGAAGCCCGATCGTCGCCGACCAGGACGGTCGCAAGCGTCGGCGTCACACCGGCAGACGCCTGTATCTTCTCCACCTTCACGCGGGTTGCTTCAAGCATGCGTCGCGCCAGGGCGCGCCCGTCCATCAGCTTGGCAGAGTTAGTGATCGGCATGGAATCAAAACATACCCGCGTGTCCGTAGGATGTCACGTCGGCCGCGCGGGCCGGCCACGGCGCCCGACCGTGGGCAGAAGGTGTAGGCCGGACTCCGACAGACACTGCGCACTTCACTGCCGCAGCGTCTCAGAAGGATCGCGCCGATCGGAACCGCCACCGTCAAGGGAACGAAGCCCTCTCAGCGCGACCCAAGAACGCGCCCTCACGTTCGCGGATCGGATCAAGTACCCCCGGCTTTCGATGAGTCGCGTACTCGCGGGCCGATGATTTCTCTTGCTTCGCCGGCCACGGAATCGCTAGCATGGCTGTCAGAAGGTTCGCGCACCTGTCTATCTTTGCGTGGACCCAATCTGCGGTATACGGGCCGCGGGTGGACGCAAGAACTCTAGGGGGTAAGGAGAAAAGACTATGACTCGCGCAAGAACTCAACGCCGTAACCTGGTGGTCGGCCCAGCGCTGGTCGTGCTCACCCTGGGGCTGGGCGTGACGGCCGCGTTGGCAGTCGACATCGTGCCGACCTACTCCGACAACATCACGCCCGCCCAGAAGGCGGTGATCGAGGCCAAGATCGCTCTCTGGGAGCAGCGACTGCCCCACCAGGACCCCGAACACGTCGTGAACATCGCGTTCACCAACGCCGACCTCGGCTCCTCGTTCTTCTTCGCCCCACCGGGCGTGGAATACGTGCGCGCTGAAAACGGCGAAGTGCGCGGCGCCGAGGGAATGACGCTCGCCGAGGCCTCCGGCTTCACGAATAACGCCGACGGCCGGCCGACCGGGGCGACGATCACGATCAACAACAACTCCGCCGTGCCCTGGTACAACGGGCTCGATCCCAACGTGCCCGCCGACAAGTACGATCTTTACACCGTGATCAACCACGAGCTGGCGCACGCGCTCGGGTTCACGGTGAACAATCCGCGCTTCCGGCGGAACGTGACCGTCAACCCCGACCCCAATGACCCCAACGTCCCCGGTAATCCTGAGGAGAGCCCGCGTACGTACAACGGCGGCGGAGCCGAAGGGCAGCCGACCGGCACGCTCACGCCGCGGGCCAATGGCACACACACGGACCCAGGTGCGCACCCCAACGACTTGATGAACCCGGAACTCCCCACGGGCACGCGCCGCCTGCCCAGCCAGCTCGACAGCGACATCCTGAATGACGACGTGTGGCGGTACCCGACGATTCAAGGCTCGCTGAGCAACTTCGACGTCTGGAACCGCAGCGGCATCATCGCGAACGACTTCATGGTGACGCTCGGAGGAGTTCTCGCGCAGAGCGTCGGCGACATCTACAACGGGTTCTTCTGCCCGTTCCCCAACGGGCACACGGAGCCCACTACCAGCGGTACGATCGTCAAGTGGGGTCCCGGGCCGGGGCAGGTCAACCCGGGCCAGAAAGCCCACTTCGGCTTCACGATCGCCGGCGGCCTGACGCCGCTTTCGTATACCTTCCAGTGGACGCAGAACAACGTGGTCATCGCCACCGTTCCGGTCACGCCCGGCACCTGGCGGACCTTGACGGGACACCGCATGGCGGCGCCGGTTCGCAATCGCATCACCAACGAGGAGTTCACCCCGGTCTGGGTATTCCGGCGCGTGAACTTCAGCATGGTGCCCATCATTCTGGACGACTTGCTGGTCGGGATGCCGCTGGATGCGACGGCGACGGTGATTGACGCCAGCCCCGTGCGGTTGCTGCCGCAGGCGTCGCTGACCTTCGACTACTACGGCATCCCCGATGGGGCCTGGGGCGTCGTCATGATCGCGGACTACTTCGAGGACCTGGGCGGCGTGCCCGGCGCCTTGCTCGGCACGTGGCTGGACGCGGCGCAGCTCCCGCAGCCGACGTTCCTGATCGGCGATCTGAACTGCGACGGCGCCGTCAACTTCGGCGATATCAACCCGTTCGTGCTGTTCCTCAGCAACTTCCCGGCGTGGCAGATGGCATACCCCGGCTGCCCGCCGAGCAACGGCGACATCAACGGCGACGGAGCGTTCCCCGATTTCGGCGACATCAACCCCTTCGTGGCGCTCCTGTCCAATCCGTGATGTAACGGACGGCGATGCATTCCCTCTCCCCCTCCGGCGTGCCGGCGCTGCCCCCCACCAAGGGCAGCGCCGGCCGCTTGTTGCGCCCGCGGCCACCGCCCGGCCGCCGCCGCCGGTCAGCCGAAGAACCGCTGCTCGACCAGCCGTGTCTCCGTCTCGCGGATATCCATCAGCGACCATTGCAGCCCCGCCGCGATCACTTGCACCACGACCAGCAACGCCAATAGGCGAACGCCGCCGCGCTCTGGCCGGCGCAGCACAGCGAGCTGAAGCATCGCCCCCAGCAGCAGCAGTGGCACAAACGGGATCCACAGGCGGGGCGTTTCCAGGTTTGTGAAGCCGACGGTTGCGAGCATTGCCACGCACGTCGTCAGCAGCAAGTACCGCCCGAAACGGGCGTCGCCGTCACCGGGGCCGCGTAGCCCCAGGCGCGGCATTACCGCCCACCCTGTCGTTGCCAGCCACGCGGGCCCGACGAAGAGCAGGAACAGCGGAGTCCCAAGCAGTTGCCAGGCGAGCGGCATGGCGTTGGGGCCGCGCGTGACTTCGGCCTGGGCGTGCGCGACGGATCGGGCCGTCGCCAGGAGGTCCACCCCCCAGATCACATGCATGCCGACCGCCGCCAGAACCGCTGTCGCCCCGGCAGGCAGCACGAGCTTCATGAAGGCATGGCCGCGCCGTTCCGCGCTCAACAACGTCGCCCCCAGCACACATCCGGCCACCCAGACGTGCACGAGGCTCGCCAGGCAAGCCGCCACGAACGCCAGGCCGGCGACGACGGCAGGCACAATCCGGTCGCGACGCAGCGCCCACAGCCAGAAGCCGAGCGGTACGGCGACCGTCAGCAGTTGCGCCGTATCCTTGCCCGGCGCCAAAAGAAGCGTTGCAGGCCCGAGCGCACAGCAAAGGGCGTACGCGGCAGCAGCGGCCGGCGCGAAAAAGAGCCGCCCCAGCCCATACAGCACTGCTGCGGCCGCGAGCCACGCGGCTCCCAGCACCCACAAGAAAACTAATCCCTCCGCCTGCCAGTGTTGAAGCGCGGCCGCCGCATCGTCCCGCGGCAACTCATTTGCAAGCGGGCCAAGGGCCAGCCGCCCCACGCTGGGGAACCGCCGCACCAGCCGCTCGACGCCCACGGCCACCAGCGTGGTGCCCGGCGGATTGCTGATCACGCGCGTCCCGCGCATGGCGGCGGGCGGCATCTGCGCGCGCTCCGGAAAGTGGCGCAAATAGTCGCCCACCGACCCCACACCCAGCGCCTCACGTACGAACGCACCGTGCTGCGATGGCGACTCGATGTTGAAGATGTGCTGGTGGCGGAAGGACGGCGGCGCCACGTAGTTCCAGACGCCGACGCCGACCACTCCCGCGGCGACGAGCGCCAGCCCGCTCCGCCGCATGGCAGCGCGCTCGCTTCCCGCCAGCCACGTTCCGCCGGCCGCCACGCCCGCCAGGACGACAAGGGCGGGCAACGCCGCCAGCCGATAGGCGGGAACAGGCGAGTACAGGTAGACAAACCGGCCGGGGCAGCCAAGCGGCACCCGCGCCTGCCGAAGAGCCGCAGTCGCGGCGAGCGGCAGAACCGCCGCTATCAGCAGTACGAGCCGGGCGCGGCGCCAGTCAGCCTTCGCGGTCCCCGCCGCGCCGCGCTGCGCATCTGCTTGTTTGCGCGGCCTATGTTGCACGGCTGTCATCCTGCGGGCCCAGGGCGCGGATCGCTGCCATGATGGCCGCGCTCGCCTCTTGCGGTGCGTCCTTGTCGCGCTCTCGGCCGCCGAGCCGCGACAGATCGACCGGCCTGCCGAAACGCACCCGGGCACGGTGCCACCGGAAGAGGGATACGAACGGGTTGTATGCGTAGCGCGTGCCGCTGATGTGGCAGGGGATCACCGTCGCGCCGGTGCGCAGCGCGAGGATGCCAACGCCGGACTTGGCATCCGGGTCCGGCTCGTCCGGTCCGACATACGTCCCCTGGGGGAAGATGCCGAGGCAGCCCCCATCCTTGAGCAGCCGCAACGAGTTGGCCAGGAAGGACCGCCCCGGATTCTCGCGGTCAACCGGGATACAGCCGGCCAGGCGCATGAACCAGCCGGCCACCGGCGCGTCGTAATAGCGCCGCTCCACGATGAAGCTCACAACGCGGTGCGTACACGTACCCAGAATCAGGAGCGGATCGACCCCGCACGTGTGGTTGGCCGCCACGATCACCGGGCCGCGGCGCGGCACGGTGCACGGGCCGCTGCGTCGCACACGGCACCAGAAACCGGCGTAGAACCGCACGAGCCACCAAACCAGCCGGACGACGGCCCTCGCCGCGTCACGACGCCGGTACACGCGCCACGCCACGGCCGCCGTCACCAACAGCCCGCCGCCGGTCGCACCCAGCAACAGCGGGATGTAGCGGTCGAGCCCGGGGATGTGCGGCAGGCCGAGCAAACCGGCGCTGGCCACGATCGCGGCCATCGTGCACATGTCGGCGACGCCGAACACGCGCCCGCGACGCGAGTCGGGCACGAACCGTTGAATGACCACCATGACGGTGACGAGAATGCCGGCGCCGTGTACGCCGATCATGAAGAGGCACAGGCCGGTGAAGATGCGCCCGAGGCGCCAGACGTACGCTGCATCCAGCGCGAGGACCCAGACCGCTCCGCCCAGCACCGCCGTCAGAACCGCCAGCGGCAGCGGCAGCCCGGGACCGATGAAGGTGAGCAGCGCCGCGCCACCGGCCAGACCCGCCGCGATGAAGCCGCGGTACATCCCGGCATCCGAAAACTGGCCGCCGAACACATCACGCACCAGGGCGGGTATGACGGAAATCACGATTCCCGCCGCCGCCCAGAAGACCGTACCCAGCAGGATGACTTGCAGGATACGGCGATGCCGGCGTACGTAGCGGAAGCCTTCGCGCAGCGGCGTCCAGATCCCGGCCGGCAGCGTGTGTGCTGCGGCGCGCGAGCGTGACACGGCAATGCCCGAGATCAGCAGCGCGCTGAAGACGAAGGTCAGCGCGTTCAACCGGTAGTTCCAGTCAAGGTGCAGGTGCCCCGCCACGCTGATGTCCACTAGCACGCCGCCGACAATCGCGCTCAGAATCGCCCCGATCGTACCCAAGGCGCTGATCATGGCATTCGCCCGCACGAGCTGGTCGGGGCGGATCAGCGTCGGGACCATGGCCTGCCGGCAAGGCGAGAAGAACGCCGCGAAGACGCCGACCACGGCCAGCGGCAGGGTCACGGCATAGTCGCCGAAGCCCCAACCCAGCAGGTACGGCAGCGCCCAGGGCAGGGTGCCCATGATCGCGGCCCGGATCAGATCGGCCCCGATCATCGTCCACTTGCGGCTGAACCGGTCGGCCCACCAGCCCGCCACCGGGCCCAGCACCGCGAACGGGAGAAAGAAGCAGAACGTCAACAGGGCCTGCACACGCGTCGTGTCGCTGCGTCCCAGCCCCCCGACCTCATGCAGCAGCGCCATTTCGCTCAGGTGGTCGCCGAGCGCGGCGATACCGTAAGCCGCCCAAAGCAGCACGAAGTTCGAGTTCCGAATCAGCAGGTCGGGGAGGCGCCGTTGGGGTCGTAAGGCCGTTTCCATAAGGCTGCGTGCCGCGAGTCAGTGGCTGCCCTGAGAAGACCCGAGAACTGTACGCAGTCGGCCGGAAGCGGTAAAGAACCGCCCGTCGCTCGTCCGTGGCGATCGGCCTCCCCGCCCACCGCGGCCTGTCGCACATCGGCTCGCCCGCTGCGGCGCTGCCTGGCACTTGGGGGTAGAATTGTTGCCGGAGTACCCGGCGGCACACCGCCCGAGGAGCGTGGCATGACGTTGCGGAAGACGCTTGAAACTGGGGCGCTTGCTCACCCAGCGGCCGTGAAGGCAAAGTCGAAACCAGGGGAATCTGTCTCTCTCAGCACCCTGCCCCTCAAGCCAGCACGTGCCCGGTCCGCCACTCTGAAGTACCGCGCGCTGTGTGCGTGCTTGGTGGGCCTTTCGCCTGTGGCGTTCCTCCTCAGCGCCTGTGACACTGCCCCCCCTGCCGCCGACCGCCGGCCCGATTCCCGGCCAACCGCCACGGCCCCGGACGCGCCTCAGCATGAGCCCGCGGCCAAGTCCCAACCCACCGGCCCACCGGAAGCGCCCACCGACCAGGAAACGCCGCCAGGCCCCGAGGAGCCGGAGCTTCCGGAGTACGTGACCATCGTCGCCCGCTACGACGTGCAGCAACGCGCCGCGGCCGAAGTGCGCGTGGAGCCCGGCAACCGTCTGGTCGTCAACACCCGCAACGTATCTCGCCTGCACATCGACCGCGACCGCGTACCGCTCGATCGGCGGAGGAGCATCTCGCTTCAACTCGACGGCCAGGGGCTGGAATGGCTGGCCGGGTCCAAGGTGGTCGAGTTCGAACGCTCGGTGAACGGCGAGTGGCGACCCGCCAGGCCAGACTAGACCCGGAAGTCACCCCTCATGCCCGAACCGTCGTGTCCATACGTGTCGCGCGGGGGGCTCAAGCTCGCCGCCGCGCTCGACCGGTTCGCCGTGCGCGTGACCGGGTGGACGTGCGTCGATTTCGGCAGCCACGTCGGCGGCTTCGTCGACTGCCTGCTTCAGCGCGGTGCCGCGAAGGTCTACGCGGTGGAGCCGGGTTACGGCGTGTTGGACTACCGCCTGCGGCGCGATCCGCGGGTCGTGGTCTGCGAGCGAACGAACGCCCTCCACTACGTTTGTCCCGAGCCGTGTGACCTGGCCACGATCGACGTGGGGTGGACGCGCCAGCGGCTGATCCTGCCGGCCGCCCGCCGCTGCCTGAAGCCGGATGGAGGACGCGTACTCACCCTCGTGAAGCCGCAGTACGAGGCGCCGCCCGAGTGGCTGGAGCGCGGCGTCGTGCCCGCCGAAGGGCACGCCGCCGTCCTTGATCTGTGCCGCGGCGATGTCCGCAGGCTCGGCTGGCGGACTCTGGGCGAGATGGAGTCGCCGCTGCAAGGCCACGGGGGAAACGTGGAGTTCCTCTGGCTCCTGGCGTTCGCGCCGGAGCCAGACGCATAACCGCGCGCCGCGGTCCGCGCGCTCCGCCCCGGGGTCGCTGGCCGCGAGCACCACCGCCAAGGTACACTGTCCGCCGATGTCGAATCGAAACGCGGATCATCCCGTACGTCGTCTGCTGGTGGTCATTCCAAACTGGGTCGGCGACGTAGTGCTGGCGACGCCCGTGCTGGCTGCGCTGCGCACGCACTTCCGTTCCGCCCTGATCTCGTACCTGATGCGTCGTTATGTCGCCGAGATCGTCGACGGCGCCGGCTGGCACGATGCGGCGGCCTACTGGCCCGACGGGCGCGGCCTGACACGCGAGCTGCGGACGTTGCGTCTGGCCCGCCGCCTCCGTGCTGAGCGCTTCGACCTTGCCATCCTGCTGACGAATTCCTTCCGTTCGGCACTGGTGGCGTGGCGGGCCGGCGTGCCGCGGAGGGTCGGGTATGCTCGCGACGGACGCGGCTGGCTGCTGACCGACCGCTTGCGGCCGCTCCGGCGGCACGGCGAGTACGTGCCGACGCCGGTGCTGCCCTACTACGTCGCGCTGGCGAGACACGCCGGCTGCGAGGTGACAGACCTGCGGCCGCGGCTTGCGATCACGCCCGCGCAGGAGCGGGCCGGCCAGGAGTTGCTGCGCCATTACGGCCTGGAGGACGGGCGGCCGTACGCACTGGTCAATCCGGGCGCGGCCTTCGGGGCGGCCAAGTGCTGGCCGCCGGAGCGCTTCGCCGCGGTCTGCGACCGCCTGTGGGATGAATATGGCCTGCGCGCGGTGCTCGTCGGGGCGCCCGCCGAAGTGCCGCTGATGCAAGCCATCGCCGCCCAGACGCGCAGCGGCGCGACGTGTTGCGGCCAGCCCGGCACGACGCTTGGCTCGCTGAAGGTGCTCGCCCGCGAGGCCGCCCTGCTGATCTGCAACGACACCGGCCCGCGCCACTACGGCAACGCCTTTGGCGTGCCCACCGTGACCATCTTTGGTCCCACGCACCAGGCCTGGACCGACACGGACTACCCTGATGAAATCAAGCTCCAGGTCCCCGTCGAGTGCGGCCCGTGCCAGCTCCGTACGTGCCCGCTGGACCTGCGTTGCATGACCGGCCTGACCGTGGATATGGTGATGCGCGCGGCGGCGAAGCTCCTGGCCCACAGGCGGCACGGCGGACACGCGGGCGTGCCGACGCCCGTCCCCGCGGGCATCTGAGGCGACGCGAATGTTGGCCACGCAGTACATGCGAATCGATCCCCCCTACCGCGACCGGCTGCGCGCCTGCGGCCTGGACACCGTCACGCGCGTCCTTTCGCGTGTCGAGGGCCGCATCGCCGCGTGGAGCCGCACCACCGACACCCTGTACGTGCCCAGCCCGGACGGCACGCCCGGCTTCTACGTGAAGCGCTACTTCTTCCCAAGCTGGGTGAAACGGCTGCGCGGCACGCTGCGCGGCACCTTCTTCGGCATGCATCGCGGGCACGCCGAGTACCGCGCCCTGAACGCGATGCGGGCGCTGGGCATATCGGCGGTGCGCCCGGTGGCCTATGGCGGGCAGCGTGTTGCTCATTTCCTCTCCGCCTGTTTCCTCATCACGGAAGAGGTACCCGACGCCCCAAACCTGACTGCGTTCGCCCTTGACGTGGCGGCCGGCCGGCGGCGGCTCACGCCGGCCCAGCGACGCACGATGCTCCGCACCCTCGCCGAGCAGATCGCCGCCCTGCACGCCACCGGCTTTTCCCACGGCAACCTGTTCTGGCGGAATCTGCTCGTGCGGCACGGCCCCGACCAACAGCCCGAGTTCTTCCTGCTCGACGCCCAGCCGCTGCGCGCCTGGGAACGCCTGGGCGCCAACGGCCACTGGTGGCAGCGCGAGTTGGCACAGATGGCGGTCTCCGCCATGCCTTTCACCAGCCGCGCCGAGCGGCTCCGCTTCCTGCGCCACTATCTTGGCGGCGCCCCGCTCACTCCCCAGGTCAAGGACCAGTTGCGCCAGGTCCTGCTGCACGCGCGGGCTTGGCGCAAACACGAGCTTCGCCGAATCCGCATGACGGAACTGTTTGACGATTGGAATCGGCAGTTGCTCGCTGAGCTGGGCGGTGCGGATGCTGCGGGTGCGAAGACCCTCGCCCCGGAGCCCCGCCCGTGACACGGCGAGCGCAGGTCGTGCCGGAGTGGCGCACGCGCCTGGCCGACGCCGGACTGGCTGACCCCGCCCGCCTGCTCGACGCCGCCTGCGACATGCGACTCCTGCCGGGTCAGTGGGAACAACTCACCAAGCCGGGACTCGGCGGCCGGCAGCGCTGGCGCTGGAAGATTCCTTCGGCCGGCGACGACGTGTTGTATGTCAAGCGCTACCAGAACGCGCCGGCGGCGGAACAGCTCGATCGCGTCCGGCGGCAAACCGTGCGGCACAGCCGGGCGTGGTGGGAGTTCAAGCAGTCTACGGAACTGGCCCGCCAGTCGGTCCCGGTCGTCCGGGCCATCGCCTTCGCCGAGGAGATGTGCGCCGTCCATGAGGTTCGCAGCGTGGTGCTCTTTGAGGCGGTGCCTGGAGACGCGTTCGACCGGGTCTGGCCGCGGCTGTGTGCGCAGCGGGCGCCGTTGACGCGCGGCTGGGCGCGGCACGAGGTCACGCGCCGGCTCGCGCGGTTCGTGTCCGCGTTTCACCAGACCGGCGTCTGCCACCGCGACTTGTACCTGTGCCACGTGTTTGCGGAGCTTGCGCCGGCCAGCGACCAGCCGCCGCAGTTCACGTTGATCGACCTGGCCCGCACGCACCGCCCGCGACTTCGCCGGATGCGCTGGCTGATCAAAGACCTCTCCCAGTTGGACGCGTCGGCCCGGCAGATCGGCGCCTCGCGGACCGACCGCTGGCGTTTCCTGCTGACGTACCTCGGGTTGCAGATCGGCGCGCCCCGGGTGCGCTGGTACGCACAGCGGATCGTACGCAAGAGCGACCGGATCCTGCGCCGCATTGCACGGCACAGCAACCTGACTTCCACGGAACCGCACGCGCCCCCGGGGTGTTCCGACCCATGAGAGTCGCCATCCTCCAGGAGCACATCGACGCACGGCGCGGCGGCGCCGAGACCTCCACGCTGGAAATGGCCCGCCGCCTGGCGCAGCTCGGTCTCGACGTGAGCGTCCTCTGCCGGGGCGACGCGGACCGGCCGTTTGTAGACGAGAACGTGACCATGCTGCCTGTGGTTGCGGCCGGCCGCTCGCGCGCCCTGCGCACGTACCAGTTTGTCCAGCGCGCGCGGGCGCTGTGCCTTCGCGAGCGCTTCGACATCGTGCATGCCGTCACGCCGTGCCTGGCGGCCAACGTCTACCAGCCGCGCGGCGGCACGTATCCCGAGACCATCGCCCGCAGCCTGGCCCCCGTGCGCTTGCCGCTGCTGCGCGGCCTCAAACGCCTCGGGCGACGGCTCAACGTGCGCCAGCAGTTTCTGCTCCGGATCGAGCGCCTGCTCTTGGAAAAGCACCGAGCCCGCGTATTCGTTGCGGCGGTGTCGGAGTATGTGCGCCGACAGGTCGAGGTCGGCCTCGGCTTCCCCGGCGACCGCGTCCGGCTCGTGTTCAACGGCGTCGAAATCGTTCCGTTGCGCGAGGACGAGCGCTCGCGCTACAGGTCTGCCCTGCGGGCCGAATTGTCCCTGGGCGAAGAAACGCTGCTGCTGCTATTCGTCGCGCACAACTTCCGCCTGAAGGGACTGGCGGAGCTTCTGCGGGCCTGCGCCATCGCGTCCGACGCGGGAGCTGGGACACCCTGGACCGTCGCCGTCGCGGGACGCGACCACGCCGGGCCGTACCTGCGGCTGGCCCGTCGGCTGGGGATTGAGGCGCGCGTCCGGTTCGTGGGCACCGCGACCCCGATCCGCCAGTGGTACGCCGCTGCCGATGCCCTGGCTCATCCCACCTGGTATGACCCATGCAGCCGGGTCGTGCTCGAAGCCCTGTCCGTCGGCCTGCCTGTCGTCACGACGCGCTACAACGGGGCCGCCGAAGTGCTGGAGCCGGGCCGTAACGGCGAGGTACTGAACGAACCGGACGACGCACCGGCGTTGGCCGCTGCACTCGCCGCGGTGCTGCGCCCTGCCGTGCGCGACGCCTGTCGCCGCGACGCCCCCCGTCTTCATGAGCAGCTTTCGATGACCCGCCACGCGCGGGAGCTGAAGTCGCTGTACGAGCACGTGCTCGCCACGCAACCGTAGAGCCCGGCTCAACCCGCATCCACCGCGTGTTCGACCGCGCTCACCAGCTCTTGCAGTGTCGTCTGCACGTGCAGAGCGAAGAAGTACTCACGATCCAAGGCGGCCCGGTCGAGCCGCCATTGCTCCTCGAGCGTCTGCACACGCTGCTCGTACTGCGCCGCCCGCCACGGATCGGCCGCCAGGATTCGCTCGTTGAGCCGGCGAATCTCCTGAAAGACCACCCTTCGCCGCTCGTGATCGGGCGGTTGCGCCTCCCGCAGCTCGCGACCGTGCCGCACCAACGCCGCGCGCTCGGCCAGCAACTCGGTGGGTACGTTGCCCAGGTGACGTTGAGGGTTGTAGCGCAGGTCGCGGCTCTGGTGCCGGGCGGCGGCGATGTCGGCCGGGCGGACCTTGCTGTGCGGCAACGGCAAGCGCAGCGTCGCGCTCACGCAACACGCCGCCCCCGGCTCCACGCCAAGCAGGCCGTGTACGAAGTCCTCCATCATCTCGTCGTACTTCGCACCGCCGATGCCATGCACGAAAAGGTCGGACAGGAAGAGGCGGGCAAACGCCGAGAGGGCCAGCGCCCGAGGCCGCAACTGCCAGCCGTCGCGCTCGAGCTCCCAGGCCTGTTCGTGGGTCGCCATCGAAGCAAGCGCCCGCCGCCGCAATGACCCGACCGCCGCGCCCTCGGCGCACAGCTCCACCGTGTCGTCGTACGGCACCACCGACAAGCGTCGGCGCGGCTCATCGGCGCGGACGAGCCAGAACGGCAGTTCCGCGCCCCGTTCGCCGACGGTCAGCGGCGGGACGGGGCGGCCGCGGCTGCGTACGCGATGCCGCTCCCGGTAGCGCGCCTGGGCGGCGTTGTACCGCTCAGCGCAGCGGCGCGCGTCGAGCAGCATCGTCGCCGCCAGCGCCCGAAACGCCGCCGTCGCGCACAGCCTGGACATGCGCACGTGACGCACCCCTGCCAGGCCCAGCGCGTCTTCGGCCGCCGCCAGAGACCGGGCCAGGGCGTCGCAGTACGGCGGGCTCGTTTCCTCGGTCGTGAGCCAGGCGCGGGCGAACGTCGGCAGCATGGACCGGTCCCCGAACTCATGGAGCGACGTCAGGCTGGCGAAGAACTGAAGCCACTCCGCGCGGGAGATGCGCGGCTGCGACTCGAAGGGTCGCTGCGGGTCGCAACCCGGAATCGCCACCTGCACCCGCCGCAGGCCCCGCGAGGTGACTTGTGGCACCGCGATCTGGCGCGTCTTCGGGGTGTCCGTGTCGACCATCAGGAACACGGCCTGGCCGCCGACGCGCTTGCTCAGCGCATGACCGGCGATCGTCTTGGCGAAAACGCCGGCGTGAAAGAACTCCGCCTGGTGGCCGGCCGCGACGACCGGCCCGCCAAGGTCCAGTTGCGCCCGCAATTGCGCGCGCAATGCACCGACGCTCGTGTCCAGCCAAGGCAGAGCCAGAAGTCTTGAATCGGGCGAGTTACGCAGGAGGTGCCGTAACTGCGGCGCGGGCGGCTCAACCAGCACGCCCAGATGCTCGGCCGGCGTCGCCAGCCGCTCGTAACGGATCATTCGTGCAGGACACAGGGACATGCCATCCACGCCGGCCGATTCAGCGGTACCAGCGGATCGCGCTGGAGCTCGCGGACGAAGACCGCGAGGTAGTGCAACAGCCGCGCCGCCGGGTCGTCCAGGGTCCCACCGAACTCGCGGCTGCTGTCGCGGTAGATCCGTCGCACCGGCAGTTCGCGCATCCGCAAGCCGGCGCGCACACACTGTACCCAGAATTGCAGCGGAAAGGCATAGCCCGGCTCGTCCAGGGCCAGGCGCCGCATGGCGGCCACGCGATGGGCCTTGAAACCGCAGAATGAGTCCGTCAGCCGCAGCCCCAGAACTTGCTCCAGCAGGCGGTTGATCGTCTCGTTGATCGCCCGACGGTCCGGCGGCGCTTCGTCGTCGTCGGGGAAAGACCGCAGGTAGCGCGAGCCGCTGATCACGTCGGCGTCTTCGCGGGCCGCCGCGGCGAGAAAGTGCGGAATACGCCCGGGCTCGTGCTGCTCATCGCAGTCCATCGTGACGACCCAGTCGTACCCGTGCCGGTCCGCGTAGGCCAGCGCCTCAATCACGCTCTGGCCATAGCCCCGATTCTCCGGATGCGTGAGCGTGCGGACACCCGGCTGAAGCTGAAGCAGCGCCGGCGTGGCGTCAGTAGATCCGTCGTCGATGACCAGGATGTCCCGCGCATAGCGCCGCACCGCGTCCAGCACGCCCGGCAAGTACCGCTCCTCGTTGTACACGGGAATTGCCACCAGCCACTTCATCGTCCACGCTCCGCTCTCCGGCCCACTTTGCCGCCGGCACGCCGGCGCCGGCACAGGATTCTTGCGGCGCCTCGGCGTTTGTCAAACCTGGGAGTGCCCGCCACACCCGAGGATGCTCAGGGCATCGGCCGCGATGTCCCGGGCGGCGTGCGGCCGGGCAATCGCCCGGGCCGCCGTCCGCAGCGCGTCCATGCGCGGCGGGTCATTAAGCAGCGCGGCGACGCGGCGCCCGAGCAACCGCAGGTTGTTCACCTTGATCGCCGCCCCGTGCTCCAGCAGGAAGTCCGCATTGCGCGTCTCTTGCCCCGGAATGGGGTTGACGACGATCAGCGGCAGTCCGCTCGCGAGCGCTTCCGCTACGGTCAGCCCCCCGGGCTTGGTCACTACGAGGTCCGCTGCGTGCATCCACTCGTGCATCGCATCGGTGAATCCGATGATGCGGACGGCACGGGCGGCGCCCGCAACCTGCCGTTCGAGCCGCGCCCGCAGCCGCTCGTTGCGCCCAACGACCACCGCGACCTGGGCGTCGGCCGGCATGAACACCAGTTCGCGCAGCAACGCAGCGGTGGGACCAACCCCGAAGCCGCCGCAGAGGAGCAGCACGACCGGACGCCCCGTGTCCAAGCCGCACCGCCGCCGGGCTTCGCCCCGGTCCATCGGCTGGTCGAAGCCGGGCCGAACCGGGATTCCGGTGACATGCACACGCTCCGCCGCCGCGCCCCACTGAGTCAGATAGAACTTGCCATCGTCGGTGGCGGTGTAGTAGCGCTCGGTCGGCTCCTGCACCCAGATGCGGTGCGTCTCGTAGTCCGTGGTCACCGTAACTTGCGGGCAATCGAGCTGCCTGGCCCGCCGCATCTGGGCCACGATCTCGGCCGGCAGGTAGTGGGTGTTGACAATCAGGGCGGGCCGCCGTTGCAGGACGTATTGCACCACCGGCCGCTTATTGAGGTCCTGAATCCAGATGCGCGACCTGTTGCGGAAGTGCCCGCCGGGCCGATCCATCGCGTCATACAGCCAGCCCATCGCAACGGGCGCATGCCGCGCCAGCAGGAGGTATCCGCCAGCGTAGAGCCTGCGAAACAGCACGTTGCAGAGGGCCAACACGTCCAGGACTTCCAGCGTGACGTCCGGGGCCCGGGTCCGCAGCGCGTGCTCGACAGCGCGGGCCGCGAACAGATGCCCGGCACCCGCCGAGGCGGTCAGTATCAGAATGACGTTTTCGCGGCCCATGTCTCGTATGCACTGCCGGCCGTTGTCTGAAGCACTCGTCGCCGCGCCAAGCTCTCACGGAAGCCACGGCGCCGCCCGCCGCCATGATATCCGGTGCTCATGAGCTGCGCGACGGTCAGCCACCATCATATCCCCTGCCCAAGAGCAGTGGCACGGCCGGAACAGGTCCGGCACGCGCTGCACTTCGACCAGGATCACGCGGCCCCATCACGGTCACGACCGGACAGTCGCGAGCGGCAGTCCTGAGTGTCTTCGACCGATGTCGGGCGATCATGGGCAGTCCGTTACGAGGAACCTCGCGCACAGCGAACCAAACAGACTACCCGAGTACTGGGCCCCTCGCGCGCCAGTCCGCTCTCCCACAGTCCGCCGCACCGACAAACGCCTGCCGGACGCACGCTCTTGCGGAGCCGGGCAGGTATACTTCCGCCGATGGCCGCTAGTTCGCCCCGGCAGCCCCGACGGATTCTGATCATCAAGCCCAGTTCGCTGGGCGACATCGTACATGCGCTACCGGTTCTGGCCGGCTTGCGGGCGGCGTTTCCGCAGGCACACATCGCCTGGCTGGTCGGAAAGTCCTTCGCCCCGCTACTCGAAGGCCACCCCCTCCTGGACGAGGCCATCCCGTTCGATCGGCGGCACTACGGCCGAATGCTGCGGAGCTGGCGGGCGACCGCCGCCTTCGTGCGCTTCGTGCGCTCGCTCCGGCGACGCCGCTTTGATCTGGTGGTTGATCTTCAGGGTCTGATCCGGAGCGGGTTCCTCGCGTGGGCCAGTGGTGCCCGGAGTCGCGTGGGGTTCGCGGCGGCGCGTGAGTTCGGCTGGGCGTTCTACAGCCGGCGCGTTCGCGTCGGGCCAGGGGTCAGTCACGCAGTGGAGAAGAACTTGTGTGTGGCACGCGCGCTGGGGCTGCCTGTCGCGTCCCCGGCGTTCCCGCTGGGCCTGCGGCCAGAGGAGCTGGACGCCGCGCGGGAACTGCTGAACCGCGCCGCCGGCCGCTCCCTCGACGCTTTCGTTGCGGTCCTGCCGGGCGCCCGCTGGGAGACGAAGCGATGGCCCCCCCGCCGGTTCGGGGAGTTGCTCGGCCGCTTGCGTGCCGCGGGATATCCGCCGTGCGTGTTGCTGGGCGGACCGGAAGACCAGCCTCTGTCCAGCTCGATCTGCGGCGCGTGTCCCACGGACGTGATCGACTTGATCGGGCGTACGTCGCTGCGGCAGCTCAGCGCCCTGCTGGCCCAGGCGAACCTCGTGATTTGTCACGACTCAGGACCGATGCATCTTGCGGCGGCGCTCGGCCGGCCGCTGGTGGCGATCTTCGGTCCGACGGACACCAGGCGAACCGGCCCCTACTGCCGGACCGCGCGCGTGGTATCGCTCCCGCTGGCGTGCAGTCCGTGCCGCCGCCGGCGGTGTCCGCTGCAACATCACAACTGCATGCAACAGCTTAGCGCCGACGCGGTTATGCAGAGCGTCCGAGAACAATGGGCCGCCCTGAGCGGGGCGAGCGATGCCAGGCCCGACCGGCCTTCCGGCGTGCCCCCCCAGCCGTGCGCCTGGTCCTGATTGGCCGGTGCGGCTGGCGGGAGTTCGGGGCGGCTCGATCAAGCGTCGCCCGCAAACAACCGACCCGATAAGTGAGCAACAGTACGGAGGTGCCCGCTGGAATCGGCAGGGCGCGGCTGCGCGTCCAGGCCGCGGACGAGCGGGTGCCGCCTGGAACCGTCGGCCAGTATCCCGGTCGGCGGGCCCAAACAGGCCGTAAGGAGCCTCAGTAATGCACCGCAGCGATACACACGCGCGGCCGGTCGTGCCGGCGACCGCGCTGCTCCTCGCCCTGGCGGCGGGCTGCGCACCCGAATACCGCCCGTGGTGGCTCGGAGGACTGTGGGGGCTGCCCCAGGTGGCCGGCAGCGTCTTCACGGCCCAGTCCGGATCCGCCTTCACGGAGGTCATGATACAGGAGCGCACGTTCGTGCGCGGCCGCGTCGTCACGACCGTGACGCACCGGGCGGACGACATGCAGCGCCGCGCATACCTGATCGACTTCAACGGCGACGGCAAGGTGGACCCCGTGGTCGGCTATGAGCAGGAGCAAGGGGGCGTGATTCAGATTCTGCTCAGCTACGGGCCGCCCGGCGTCGTGCAGTTCGCCAGTCTGACGCTCGACGGCGGCGAAAACCGCTGGGACCGCATGCGGGACTTGGCCGTCGCCGACATTGACGGCGACGGCAACCTGGACATCGTGGCGGCCACGGCGGATGGAATCATTTACTTGCGGCACCCATCAAGCGCACGGCGGACGCACGTGCTCAGCGAGTGGGGGCAGCCGGAAGGCCGGCTCGAGCTGCTGGACCAGACGACCGAAGTGATTTCCGCAGACGAACTGACTGCCCTGCTAGTGCAGGCGGTGGGGCCGGGCGGCAACCTGGACAATTACCTCGTCACGGTCGAGCAGGGTTACACGAGCGTCGAAATCGCGGACTTCGACAACGACGGCGACAACGACATCGTCGCCTCGCGCCAGTTGCGGGTCAAACTGGAGCCGAAGCCCGATGTGCCCGTAGAGGGGATCGAGATTGTAGCCGGCTCGATCCAGTTGCTCCTCAACCCAGGCGGGGCGGTAAACGGACAGGATTGGACGTCGATTCTGATCGGCACGCACGAACGGCACGGCACGCTCGACCGGGAGGGGGCACGCGACCTGCGTGCCTATGACCTGGACGGCGATGGCGACCTCGACCTGATCTCCACGGCCGCCGGCGACGAGAACGTCCAGGTGGCTTGGTTCGAGAATCCGGGCCGTCCCGGGCCGCTGGATCCGGAAGTCCCCTGGGTGCAGCATCGGATCGGGAGCGTGCGGGGCGCCTACACGATCGACGTGGCGGACGTCACCGGCGACGGCCGCGTGGACGTGATCGCCACCAGCCCGACCCAGATGCAGGTGGTGCTGTTCGTGCAGCCCGAGCGCGTGGCGGACCGGGGTTACGACTGGTACGCGACGCCCATCATCAACTTCGAAAGCTATGAGCCCCGCGCCGTGAAGGCGATCGACGTCGACAACGACGGAACGCTGGAGCTAGTCATCGGCGGTACCGACGGAGCGCTGCGCTACTTCGACCCGCTCCTGGGGCCGCTCGAGGAATGGCAGGGCCGCATGATCGTCAACTTCGACCCGCCCGGGGACGTGGGTCTGCTAGGCTACGGCGATCTGGACGGTGACGGGGACGCCGACCTGGTGGCCGTAGTCGCCGGCGAAGACGTCAACTCCGATCGCGTGAGCTGGATTCGCAACGAGCTGATTCCCTAGACGAACAGGACAGGCAGAGTGCCATGAACGTTATCTTTCGGCCGCGCGGTGTAGTCGCCTCTTCGTTTGGCCTGAGCCTCGGGTGTATTCTGCTGACCGCCGGCCTGGCTGCCGGTCAGGACGGAGGCGAGTTCGTGCGCTTGTACGAGCTGATTGAGCTGCGCGGGGAGTCCGCCGAGGCTCAGAGCCGGGCGTATGCCCTGAACAACACCGGGCAGATCGTGGGCTGGGTCGAAGTGGAGGGCGCCCGGCATGCGGCCCACTGGCACAACCGCGTCACGACCGACCTCCACGGGACCGTACATTTCGAGCTGCTGCACCCCTATCCGTACTACAGCGAGGACTACGCGGAGGCGTACAGCATCTCGGACGCGGGGCAAGTCGTGGGCACGGCGCGCACGGTGACTCCCTCGCCGCCCTGCAAGGAAGCCGTGCCGATCACCAGCGCCTTCGTGCTGCGGCCGGCCGTTTTGACGGACCTGGCCACGCCCTACCCCGGCGACGCGCTTACGAACCTGCGCTCGTTCGGCGACGTCTGCGGGGATGACGTGCTCGGCGCGTACGATAGCGCCGCCATCGGGATCAGCAACCGGAACTACGTGGTGGGTTGGGCCGACCTGCCTGGGCAGATCATGCGCGCCTTCCTGGTGCACCCTGTGGACGGGAATTGGGTCGTGACGGAGTCCCTCACCGGGCCCAACCTGCTCCTGATCGATCTGGGTACGCTGGCCGCCTCGGACCCAGTCAGCAGCGCCACGGCCGTCAACGACGCCGGCCAGGTAACCGGTTACTCGTACACGGTGGACGGGGAGGGGATGGCCAGCTACCGGGCCTTTCTGCTTACCCCGCTCGACCTGGACGACGACGGCCTTCCGGACATGTGGTCCCCCAATCCGGGCGGGATCAATCCGCTCATGGTGGACCTGGGAACCCTGGGCGGCAAGAATAGCTGGGGGCGCGACATCAACAACAACGGCGAAGTAGTCGGCGAATCCGACGTGCCAGGACCTTCGGGCGAGCACTACACGCACGCCTTCCGCTGGCGCAACGGCATGCTGACCGACCTGGGGACGTTGCGGACCGACCGGCGCGCCGGCTTCAGCGCGGCCTCCGGCATCAATAGCGCCGGCGCGATCGTCGGCTGGGCCGAGAACGACCAACGCGAACGCCGGGCTTTCATCTATGAAAACGGCAAGATGCTGGACCTCAACGAGCACCTCTTCCTGTTCAATGAGAGCGGCTCGAAGATCACCCCGAACATCGTCCTGAGCGAGGCACGCGACATCAACGACGACGGCGTGATTGTCGGCTGGGGCGTGATCAAAGGGTCCGGCGGCACGCGCACGCGCGGCTTCCTGCTCAACCCCATGTGGATCGACCCCAAGGTGCTGGAAGAGCTGACCAACGGAACGGACGACGGGACTGGCGACCCAACGGACGGCACCGGCACGGACGGGCCCGTCTACAGCAGCGTCGCGGACTTCAATCCGCCGGCCAGCGACTCGACCTCCGGCGACACTACGGGGGACGGGACGGCGGCGCCCGCGCCGCAGAAGCCGCTGCTGTGCGGAATGCAGGTGGCGATAGTGTTGCCGTTGACGCTGGCGGGGCTGTGCTGGCTCCGCTTCGGGCACCGCCGCCGAGCGTAGGAGCTACCTCGGAACTCCCCTCTTTCCTGGTGCAGCGCCTCGCAATTACGGCTTCGCGCTGTGGGCCGACCGACGCGCCAGTAGGGCAAAGCTCTGCTTTGCCGGTCGCGGGTTTTGCGCGCTTATCAAAGCCGCATCGACCGACGCGCCAGTAGGGCAAAGCTCTGCTTTGCCGGTCGCGGGT
>JALHJL010000001.1 GCA_022839625.1 Phycisphaerales bacterium | reverse complement strand
GATCAAAGTCATCAAACGCATGGCTTACGGCTTCCGCGACGACGCGTACTTCTTCCTCAAAATCCGCGCGGCGTTCCCCGGAATTCGGAGATGAACCTTATAGGGGGGCGGCGCGCGGTCGCCGCTTCCGCGCCAGAACCGCTGTTGGCCCAACGGATTGCAGCCGATTATCGTACAGGCTGGCGATACGGCCAGACCCAGCCGGGAGTGCCCGGAATGCGTACCGTGCTGATAACGAACGGCAACCTCCTCAGCCTGCTCGCGCTGGGCGAATTTCTGCGCCGCCATCACCACTGCATCGCAGGCGTGTTCGTGACCACGCGCTTGCCTTCCCAGCGCTCCAACGTGGCCGGGGTCCTCTCCATGTGGCGCAGGAGCGGCTGGCGGTACACGCACTTCAAGCTGCTCACCAACCTGCTGCTGCCGCGGCGGCTGGGCCGTCGCGGCCTGCCGACGACGGTCGCCGCGTACTTGCGTCATCTCGGCCTTGCAGTGCCTGTAATGCAGGTGCCGGACATCAACGAGCCCGAGGTGGTCGACCGCGTGCGCGCGCTGGCCCCCGAGATTCTCCTGTCGTTCAGTGCCACGAGCCGTTTTCAGGACGCGTTGATCGAGGTTCCAAGCCGCGCCGCCCTCAACGCCCACTACGCGCTGCTCCCCGCCTACGCCGGCTTGTCGCCGTACTTCTGGTACCTGCGCAACCAGGAGCCGGAGTGCGGCGTCACGTTGCACCGCATCACTGCGCGTCTGGACGCCGGTCCGATCATCGAGCAGCAGCGGTTTTCCACGGCGGGTCTGCGCACAGTCCTGGCGCTTTTGCGCGAGCAGACCGCGCGGATCTCTCCCATGCTCGGCCGCTACTACGCGGGAGATACGTCGGAACGCGGCGCTGTCCCGCAGGACCTGTCCCGGCGCAGCTACTTCCGGCACCCGACACGCGCCGACGTCGCGGCGCTGCATCAGGCCGGTTACTGCTTCTACGACGGCAAAGACCTGGCGGACATCGAGGCCCGACTCAGGGGCCTGGCGGAGCCACCACGGCCAGCGCCACCTCAAGCCGCGGAAGGAAGGCGAGGGTGAGTCCTACGGCGGCACATCCCGTGCAGTCGCACGTGCGAAACGCCATCACCATTGACGTCGAGGACTGGCTCTCCGCCCTCTACCCGCAGAGGCCGGTGACCGATCGTTTTGTCGTCAACACGCGCAAAGTGCTGCAAGCGCTGGCGACCCGTCAGACGCGTGGGACGTTCTTCGTCCTGGGCCGCGTGGCGGAGAAAGCCCCACAGATCGTGCGTGAGATTCAGGCCGCGGGACACGAAGTACAGAGCCACGGGTATGGTCACGAACTGCTCCACCATTTGACGCCTGCCCGGTTCCGCGCCGACCTAGAGCACTCAAAGAAGCTGTTGGAAGACATCACTGGGTGTCCGGTGAACGGCTACCGCGCACCCGCCTTCTCCATCACCACGCAGACGCTGTGGGCTCTGGACGTCTTGGCGGAAACGGGGTTCACGTACGACTCGTCCGTTTTTCCCCTGCGGACTCGCCGCTACGGCATCGACGGCGCGCCGTACTACCCACACGTCTTGCGAACACCAGGCGGACACGAGCTGCACGAGTTCCCGGTCGCCACCTACCGGCTGGCGGGCCGGCGGATCCCGGCTGGGGGCGGCGGGTATTTCCGCCTGTTCCCGTATTTCGTGCTGCGGCGCGGCATCCGGCAACTCAACGTGGCGGGCCACCCGGCCACCATCTACATGCACCCCTACGAGTATAACCCGGGTGAGATCAGCGAACTCCCGTACGCGATCTCGTGGAAGACCCGCTTGCACCAGAGTCTGGGACGCCGGTGGTTCCCGCGGCGGATGGACCGGCTGCTGACCGAGTTCCGTTTCGGGAGCATTCGGGATGTCATTGCGGCGGTGTCCGACTGGCCCCGCCACGAACACAAACCGCAGCCGGCCGAGTAAGGTATCCTGGCGTGTCCGCCGCCGCCGGCGGAACCGCCAACGGGAGTTGAGCGTGCCCACGCCGTACTGGACAAATCGGTTGTGTCTTCCCGAGGATACCGACGCCCTGCTGAAGCTGGTGCGCGCGGTACATGGCGATCAATACCAGGGTCTCAACCGCACGTACTGGCAGTGGCGGTACCTGAACGACGCGGGCTTCCGCGCCGACGTGTTCATGGCCGAATACGAGGGGCAGCCCATCGGCGTGCTGCCGATGGCGATCTTCCCGTTCGTGTGGGGCAAAGAGCGGTTGAAGGGAGTCATGTACACCGGGCTGCTGACGCACCCGGACCACCGGCGGCGCGGCATATTCCAGTCGCTGATCAATAGCTGCAACGCCCGGGCCGCAGAGCTCGGGGCCCACTTCAGTATGGGTATGCCCAACGAAGCCGCCCTGCCCGGCTACTTCAAATTCGGCGACTGGACCTACGTCGGCTTGATTCCGCTCTACGTGAAGGTGTTGAGTGTGCCCGCCGTGCTCCGACCCAAGACCGGACGGGTCCTGGCCGGCGTGCTCGGGGCCGTGCCGCAGTTGTGCCTGCTGCGCCCGCGGCGAGCGCTCGGCGGCCCGCGTGTCGAGTGCGAGCTCACCCAACTCGTCCCCGCCGACCTGGACGAAGTGGCCGACCAGTTCGCCAGCGCTTGCGGTGCCCTGATGATCCGCCGCAGCGCCGCCTACTGGAACTGGCGCTACAGCACGCGGCCGGAAGTGTCCTACCGCACGTTCGTCGCGCGCCAGGGCAGCCGAGTCAGCGGCGCAGTGACGATCACCACAGAACGGCGCCGCGGGATAGAGATCGGGGCGATTCTCGATCTCGTCAGTCGAGACGGGGTAGCGGGTTGTCGGCACCTGCTGCGTGCCGCGGAGCAGGACCTGCGTGCGCGCGGCGTCGGGCTGGTCACCTGCCAGGCCACTACGCCGCTGCTTCAGCAGGCGCTCCGCGAAGAGCGGTACTGGCGTCCCAGCACGAAGCGGCTACCGAAGAAGTTCCATTACATTTGCCGCCCGACGGGCGTCACCGGTCTGCCGCGACAACCGAAAGACATGGCCGACTGGCATCTGACGTTCGGAGATTCAGACAACATCTGAGGTGGTGCTCATCCGCCCGATGGGCTGGTTCTTCCCCGTCGTGCGTCGAGCTCGGCCAAGAGTTGCAGGCGGTGGGCCACAACGGCGTGCGTCATGTCTCGGTCATCAAAACGCTCCTCCACCCACCGCCGGCCGCGTTGCCCCATTTGCCGCCGCAACTCCGGGTTGTCGATCAGTTGCTCCAGGGCCGTGGCGAGTGCTTCCGGGTCGCGGGGCGGCACAAGCAAACCGCCCTCACCGTGAAGCGTGCCCTCACGGCAACCATCGATGTCGCTTACCACGACGGGCACGCGCATCGCCTGGGCTTCCTGGGGCGTGGAGCCAAACCCCTCTCGATACGTGGGAAGGGTAAAGATGTCGATCACGCCGTACAGGCTCACCAACTCGTCGCGGTCACAGAACTCCTTGGCCCGAATGCGCGGATGTTCGCGCAGGACCCGTTCGGTCTCGGGCAGCAGCCGGTCCTTCTCCTCCTGTGAACCCACCACCAGCAGGTACACGTCCGGTCTTCGCTCGGCAATCCTCTGAAAGGCGACTATCAATTCGTTAATGCCCTTGTCCCCGGTGAGCCGGCTGAACGCGCCGATCACAACCGCATCAAGTGGGATGTTCAGTTGCCTCCGCAACGGCTCGCGCTGTGGCCGGACCCGGTCCGGATCGAAAACCGTGAGGTCCACACCGCAGGCATTGCCGTATCCGACCATCGTGCACTTCGCGCTGGGACAAAGCCGATCCCGGACCAGCGCTTTGACCAAGTAGCGGGCAATCGGCACTACGTGCGTGCTAAAGCGACAGATCAGCCAGTCCAGCCCCCAGAATGCTGCGCGCTTCAGACCGGAGGCGTGGTAGTAGAGCAGGCCCGCTACCATGTACACCCGGCAGGGGACGCGCGCCAGGTATCCTGCCAGCGCGCCCGCCAACGCCGCCTTGGGCGTCATGTACTGGATGATGTCGCAGGGGTGACGATGCAGGTACCTCAATGTCCGCCAGAAGGCCCGCAGGTCCCCCAGCGGGTCGGTTACGCGCGCCAGCGGCAGCGGCACGAAGTGAATGTCCGCGGGCAGAAAATCCAGGCCGTGGCCGGCATACGGTCCGCTGCGCGGCGGGGCGGCGCACATGACCGTCACTTCAAAGCCGGCCTCGTGCAGGGCGCGCAATTGCGCAACGTAGAACAGCTTCACGCTGATTGGCACGGTCGTCAGCATCACCAGCCGCCCGCGCGCCGCCATGTTCATTCCCCTGCAGCAAACGTGTCGGAGCGTGCGAAGACCGTGCCGGGCGTGTCCGGGGTGGGACCCAGTACGCGGGCCGGCACGCCACCTGCCATCATGCCGTCGGGGATGTCCTTCACCACCGCGGCGTTGCCGGCCACCAGGCAACCGTCGCCGATCCGAGTTCCCGCCGACACGACCACGTGCGCGGCCAGCCAGGTGCCGCGTCCGATTACGATGGGGGCCGTGCGCGAGCCGCCGCGGGCGACCGACCCGTCCCGGAAACAGTGCGAGGTCGAGGCCAGCACGACGTACGGGCTGATCTTGACCTCGTCGCCGATCTGCACGCCGCCCAAACCGTCGATCCAGGTGCCCGTGGCAATGTACACGTTGTCGCCGATCTCGATATTATGGACGTTCAGAAAGGTGACGCGGCAGGCGAGCGTGAATCGCCGCCCACACCGCTTGAAGAGCGGCCGATATAAAGCCCCACGGATCCGGATTGTGATCCGGTTGTCGAACCACCAGTTGGTCAGCACCCCCAACGCCCACAGGGGAAACACGTACCGAAAATAATACCGGAGTTCACACATCCGATTTTCTCTGAGCGGGATTCCGATACAAGCAATATCTAGATGCTAACGCACGCCGATGCGCCCTGCCAGTTCATGTTTGCACGTGCGCATCGGCTCGATCGCCCGCCTCCCACACTGGCGTTTCGAACTGCCGCCGATACCCTGTTGGCTGTGGGGGCGCGATGAACAGAGGTGGAGGCCGAGCGCGGCCGCTGCGATGGAACCGAGACCCTCATGAGACTGCTGGTAACCGCCGAAATCCGGTTGGACCAGACCCCCGACGGGCACGCTTGGGCGCCGATGGGAATCGACTACGGGTTCTGGAAAGGCTATCTCGAAGTCTTCGAACAAGTGCGCGTCCTGGCGCGAATCCGCTCCGTGGAGCAACCCTCGGGGCAAGCCCGGCGGGCGGACGGCCCCAACGTGACGTTCGTTCCAGTGCCGTACTATGTCGGCCCGTGGCAGTACGCGTGGCGCGCGGCCGCTGTGCGACGGGCCGTCCGCTTGGCGTTCTGCCCCGGTGAGGCGCTCATCTTGCGGGTGCCTAGTACATTCAACACCCCCCTGTGGCGCGCGGCTTGCGCGGCAGCTTATCCCTATGGCGTACAGGTGGTCGGCGACCCTCACGACGTGTTTGCGCCAGGTGTCGTTCGCTCATTCGTCCGGCCTTTCGTGCGAGCGTCTATGACGCGCAACCTACGTCGCATGTGCCGAAGCGCGGCCGCCGCGATGTACGTCACGTCGCGGACACTCCAGGAACGATACCCGTCGGCGCCCGGTGTTTTCCACGTGGGGTGCTCGAGCATCGAATTGGGCAACGAGGCGTACGTCCACGAGACGCGGTCGGCCGCGGCGCCTGCCCCCGGCCAGCCCGTCCGCATGGTGCTCGTCGGCACGTTGGAGCAGCTCTACAAGGGTCCGGACGTGGCCATCCGGGCCGTCGCCATCAACGCGGCCCGGGGCTACGACCTGCACCTTGCGATCATCGGGGAAGGTCGGCACGAACCTGCGCTGCGCGATCTCGCCCGTGAGCTGAATGTCGCTCAGCACGTGCGTTTTGTGGGCCAGCTCCCGGCCGGGGCGGCCGTGCGTGAGGAACTCGACCGCGCGGACCTGTTTGTTCTCCCCTCACGCACCGAAGGCCTCCCTCGCGCGCTCATCGAGGCGATGGCCCGCGGGCTGCCCTGCATCGCCAGTGCGGTTGGCGGCATCCCGGAGCTGCTGTCGCCGGAGGACCTCGTTCCACCGGGGGACGCCGTCGCCTTGGCAACCAAGATCCGCGAAGTGCTCACAGACCGCGAGCTGCTGGCGAAAATGGCTGAGCGCAATCTCCGCCGCGCACGTGACTATCACGCCGACGTACTCAGGCCGCGTCGCCGCGCGTTCTACGAAGCGGTTCGCGACAAGACGCGCGAATGGCAGCGCCGCAACGCCCGTGCGGCTGGTGCGCCTCCGGGGGGCAAGTCCACGAAGTCGGCGGCCGCCGGCTGGCCCGCCGACATTGACGCTGCCCGCGACCCCAAGTAGGCTCCAGGGGCGCTCCGCACGTACGAACCACGGCAGGAACGGGACGTACCCGACCTGTTCAGCCGCAGCGTGCAACGACCGATATTATCCGGGGCGGCCCTGACCGCGCTGGGCCGCAAGCTCTTTAGCTGCAATTGCTTGCGGCAGCAAGCGCATTGAGGAAACCGTGCCGAAAAGAATCATGGCCGTGTTCGGGACGCGCCCCGAAGCGATCAAGCTCGCACCCGTGATCCTCCACGCCCAGGCCCGGCCGCAGGACTTCGATGTCCGCGTCTGCGTCACGGCTCAGCACCGTGAGATGCTCGACCAGGTCCTGGAGCTGTTTCGCATTACCCCCCATGCCGACCTCAATCTGATGCGCCCCAATCAGAGTCTGTGCGAGCTGACGGCCAACGTCATTACGGCCATGAGCCCCGTGCTGGCCCGCGAGCGCCCGGATTGGGTCCTGGTTCAAGGCGATACGACGACTGTGTGGACCGCCGCACTCGCCGCCTTCTACCAGGGTATTGCCGTCGGACACGTCGAAGCCGGCCTGCGCACTTTCGACAAACGCCAGCCGTTCCCCGAGGAGATCAACCGGCGGCTGTGCACGCAACTCACGGACCTGCACTTCGCGCCGACCGAGTGGGCCCGGCAGAACCTGCTCAACGAGCACGTGCCGGAGCGGCAAATCGTGGTAACCGGCAACACGGTAATCGACGCACTGTTCTGGGTGCTCGACCGCATCCGTTCCGATCCGCCGCCCGCGGTCGCCGAGATTCAACAGTGGGCGGCCGAGCATATCGGCGAGAGCCGGATGGTGCTGATAACCGGGCACCGCCGGGAGAGCTTCGGGGCCGGCTTCGAGAACATTTGCCGGGCGATCCTGCGGCTCGCGCAGGACTTCCCGGCGGTGCATTGGGTCTATCCCGTGCATCTGAACCCGAACGTGCAGGAGCCCGTGCACCGGCTGCTGGGTGCGCGACGCAACATCCACTTGCTGGAACCGCTCCCGTATGCCCCATTCGCGTGGCTGATGCAGAGGAGCACCTTGATCCTGACCGACTCAGGCGGCATTCAGGAAGAGGCCCCCAGCCTTGGCAAACCGGTCCTGGTCATGCGAAACACGACCGAACGCCCCGAGGGCGTGCAGGCCGGACTTGTGCAACTGGTCGGCAACGACGCCGAACGGATCGTCGAGGGCGTTTCGGCAGCGCTGGCGGCCACTGCGACGGCTGGCGACCCGCGCGACGTCAGGAGCCCCTACGGCGACGGCCGGGCAAGCGGCCGGGTTCTGGAATCGATCCTGCGCTACACGGACGAGGTGCAGTGAGTTGGGCGGCGAGGTGGAGCTTCGCAGTTCGACAGCCGGGAGGCACAGATGAAGGTGCTCGTGGTCACTCAACAAGTGATCCCGCACGAAGGCGGGCTGAGCACGCACCTGCTCGATCTGGTGGCTGGGCTGCGCCGGCGGAACTACGAGGTCGAACTCATTCACGGGGGGCAAGCATCGCACCCGTGGTGGCGGCGGCTGTTTCATGCGGCGTTGGCCGTTGGCAACCGTGACCGCTACCGGGCGTGGCATCTGGGAGCCGCGCTTCACAAGTTGCGGGTGCTCGTCAGCGAGCAGTTGGCTGCGTTTGGGCCAGACGTCATACACTGCCATGATGCCTACGCCGGCCTGGCCGTGCATGATGCGCTGAGCAGCCGAGCCCTGCCGGTAATCGAGACCGTTCACGGACCCGCGCTGTACGAGTTCCGGCAACTCACCGGGGTAGGGGGGCAGCCACGAACCGAGGCGTTGATCCGTCGCTGTGAAGAGAGGGCCTTTGCCGCCGCCACTCGCCTCATTGCCGTCGATAGCGGGCAGGCGCGGATCCTGCGCGAGGACTATGGCGTCGACGCCGGCCGCATCAGTGTGATCTTCAACAGTGTGAACGTGGATGAGGTTCGCGCCCTGGCGCGTGGTGATGCCCCCGTGGCGTTCACCGCGCCATTCTTCCTCGTGCCGCGCCGGTTGGTGCCGAAGACCGGCGTGCAGTTCGCGATCGAGGCGCTGGCGAGGATCGCGCAACCTGAGGTTCAGCTCGTGATCGCCGGACAGGGGCCGCTGCGTGAGGAGTTGGAGCAACGCGCGGCGGGGCTGGGGCTGGCGAAGCGTGTACATTTCCTCGGCCCGGTGCCCAGACCGCAGCTTCTGCCGCTGTTCGCCCGCGCCGTGGGGGTGCTCGTGCCCTCGGTTCCGGCGACCGGCGTAGTGGAGGCCACCTCGCTGGCGGTCATGGAAGCGATGGCCTGCGGCAGCGTACCGATTGCCTCGGCCATTGGTGGGTTGGCGGAGCTCATTCAGGATGGGCAGACGGGACTGCTTGTTCCGCCGGCCGATGCCGAGGCCCTGGCGGGCGCGATGACCAGCATCTTGGTGGACACGTCGTTGCGTACGCGGCTACTGGACGCTGGCACGCGCAAGGTGGAGACAGAATACTCGACGGAGGCCTGGCTGGCGCGGGTCCAGAGTGTCTATGAAAGCGCCCTCTCCGCCGCGTCGGACGGCGGGCGGGCCGCGTCGGACGTGTCACGTGCTTCGGCTGCGAAGATCGCCGCATCATGAGCTTGCTGCGCAAGGGCATGTTGGTATCCGGCGGGCAGGTGCTCAACATCCCCCTGGGCATGGCCGCGGGGATCATCTTCTCGCGGGCGCTGGGTCCGGACGGCATGGGGCAGTACGAGTTGTTCCGTACGACTGCGACGCTCGCAGCCACCATCGTTGCCCTTGGCCTCGGCCCGGCGAACATCTTCTTCCTGAACAACCGCCAAATCGAACCCGAGCGCGTCGCCACCAACACGCTGACCGTGGGCACGGTGCTGGGGGGGCTTCTGGCCGCCGGGCTCTCTGCCGCCGTGCTATCGCTGCCAGGCTACTTCGGTGCGGTGTCAGTCTGGGTGGTGCTGGGCTTCGCGCTGGGTGCGGCGTTGTTGCTCAACGTCAACATCCTCCGCACGATCCTGACGGCCCAGCTCGCCGCGCGACGCATGGTGGCGATTGACCTGGTGCGCGCACTGACGCTGCTGATCGGTGGGGGCGGGCTTGCGCTGCTGGGGTGGCTCAGTCCAGGAGCAGCCATCGTGGTCCTGTCTCTCAGCGGCGCCGCCGCGTTTGGGCTCCTCTTGGCGTACCTGGCCCCGCTCATTCAAATTCGCCGACCGTTCGAGTGGCGACTGCTCCGCCAGGTCGTGAGCTATGGTCTGCAATTGGCCGCGTTGAACCTGCTCCAGGTTCTGTCAGCGAGCATCACCGTGCTCTTGTTGCGCTACCTGCGACAAGAGCAGTTCGCCGAAATAGGGCTGTATACGCGCGCCGTGGCCGTGTGCAGCCTGGTCTCGGTCGTGCCCGTCGCCATCGGACCATTGCTGTACGCGAAGTGGTCGGGCGTGCGCGGTACAGAGCGCACGCGCCAGGCCGAAATGGCGGCCCGCCTGAACCTGAGCTACGGCATCGTCATGTGCGCGCTTGTGGCCCTGCTGGGCAAGTACATCCTCTGGCTGATGTACGGCAATGAGTTCATACCGGCGACCGCGGCGTTACTCCCGCTCGCCCCAGCGCTGTTGTTCATCCCGTTGTTCGAGGTCTGCAACAATCTGTTGGCTGGTGACGGCCGCGCCGCGACCACCGTGTGCGTTCTGGCCGGCACGCTGGTTGTCGTGGCGGTCGTCACCGTTCTCACCGTGCCAACCCTGGGCATTCGCGGGGCGGCCCTGGCAGTACTCGCCGGCAACGCGTTCACCGCCCTGACCAGCCTCGCAATCTGCCGAAAGCTCTACGGTCTGCGCGTCGGCCATTGCCTAGCCGTCCGGCCAAGTGATCTGCGCGCCGTTCGCGAAGCGTTGGTGAGGCGTACATGAACGCCGAACGACCTGATGGGAATGAGGGCTGGCAGGACGAAGGGGCCGCGGGGCGACGCGGCTCGCGGCACAGGCCACCTGTGCGCGTCGGGCTGCTGGTGGACGGCAGCGAAGACTACGGGGTGCGCGTCTTCATGACCTTCCTGGCCCGCAGCCTGGACCGCCGGGCCGTACACCTGGCTGGCCTGTTCCTTGGTCCCGGACCGAGCCGCACCGACCTCGTGCCGTTGTGCGACGAGGTGTACGACCTTGGCACTGGCTGCTTGCTACCGTTGACCAGACTGGGGCGCAGCCGGTACTCGCCGTTCAACGCGCTCTCGAAGGGCGCAACGTTCGCCAAAGCGGTCTGGGCCGCCACGCGCGCCATCCGGGTCGGCAAGCTGGACGTCTTGCACGTCAATATGTACCCCATGCACCTTGTGGCCGGTCTGGCGTGTCGCCTGGCCAAGACCCCGTGCCTGTGGCATTGGCACGGGCCGTACCGGCCCCGGGGTCCGCTCGGACTTGCGGCCCGGTTCGGCTTTCGCCGGCTGGCCACGCGTATCGCTTGCATCAGCCATTTCGTTCAGCGGACGCTCCCTGCCGATGTGCAGGCGAAATGCCGCACCGTGCACAACGGCGTACACGCCGGCCATATCGCTGAGCACCAGAAGCACGGGGCCCTGCGCGGGCGGCTCGCGGTCGCTGCCGGGCAGCCGCTCGTGGCCCTGTTCGGGTCGATCGCCGAGCGCAAGGGACACGCATACTTCCTCCGGGCCGCCGCGACCGTGGTCTCGCGCATCCCCGCGGCGCGTTTCGCGATCGTCGGCGGGGAACATCCGCACTCGCGTCAGCGTTATGGGCTGGAGCGGGGTTTGCGGCAGCTCGCGCGGGAGCTGGGCCTCTCGGACGCGGTGCGGTTCTGTGAGTCCATCCCCGAGGCTCCGCTCTACATGGGCGACTGCGACGTTGTTTGTATGCCGACCATCCCGATGGGTGACGACACCGGAGAAGGGTTCGGACTCGTCATGATCGAAGCCATGGCGGCCGGGGTACCCGTGGTTGCTACCACCTGCGGTGCTCCGCCGGAGGTGATCGAGGACGGCGTTTCCGGCCGGCTCGTTCCACCTCGGGACGCGGATGCCCTGGCGGCCGCTATACTGTGGCTCCTGGAAGACGAAGCGCGGCGCATAGCCCTTGGCCGGGCCGCTCAGCAGCGGGTCGCGGCGTGTTTCACCGTCGAGCGCCTGTGTCGCGCCGTGGAAGGGTTGTACGAGGAATGCCGAGCGGCCCGAAGCGGCTACCGGCACAGGACTGCAACGGCATGGTAGTAGGAATCGCTGTCACCATCTGGGTTGTACTGGCGCTTGTGTCGTTCACCCGGCCGCGCTTTGGCGCCGTGCTGATCTGGTTCTTGCACTGGAATTACCCGAATACATTGTTGTTCGGGCTGATGCCGCTCAACACGCGTTTCGACGACCTGTGGGTCGTGTTCCTTTTCGTGGTGTGCCTCATCTCTCCTCAATCGCGCAAGGCCACCGGGCCGCTGGTGTGGCTTGGCGTGGCTTGGTGGCTCTCCATCATGGTCGGCAGCCTGGCCGGCCTGCTCGTTACCGGCATGGAGGCCTGGGAGTCGACCGTCAAGTTGGCCGTCAAGGCGCTGTATGTTCCGCTCACCGCGTACATTCTGTCCAACCTGCTGCACACGAGGGAGCAGCTTGACCGGCACATGCGCTGGATGTGTGTGGCGGCCGTCGTCGCGGGGGCGATTGCCATCGCGGCCGTGTATGCCCCAGACCGACTGGAGGCCTTCTTACCCAGAATCCACGAGTCGGGCCTGACGGGCGTCGAAGAAGTGGAATACGTGGCCGACGTCGAGGCGCGGCGCGCCGGCGGGTCGCTCGGCGTCGTCCGACTTGGCGTTGTGGTCTTGGGCATCAGCCTTCTGTCTCTGGCGATGGTCGTCTACCGCGCAGGGCTCAGCGCACGAGTCTTCTACGCGATCATGTGTGGCGGCTCCCTGGTTGCGCTGGCGTACACGATCTCGCGCGGCTCCATCGCCGGCCTGATTGCAGGCGTGGGGTGGGCGATCATGTTCGCGCGCCGAAAAGCGACGTTTGTCCTGGTTGCCGTGGCCGGCCTCGTAGTCATGCTATTCCAGGGAGGTCTTCTGCAACGAGTGCTGCAGCGGTTCAGCGGCGGAGCCAGCCCTTACGCCACGACTTTTGCAGAAGGGCTCGAGGTCCGGCTCGAGATCGTACGGATGTTTCTTCAGGACTTTTCGGCTGCCTTCTTCCTGACGGGTATCGGCATGCCCACCGTGTTTGCCCAGCGCCAGGCTACCGCCCACAACACCTACCTGGGGGCAATGGTCTACACCGGGGTGCTCGGCCTCGTGGTGCTCTTCCTGCTGATTCGACAAGGCATCGTGCTCGGGCGCATGGCGGCCCGCGTGAAGAGCGACCGCATGGCGCAAGGGCTAGGAACCTGCCTGCTCATGCTGGTGGTGGCAATGATGGTTAACGGCCTCGCCATCGAGAACTTCCAGAACGTGACCGCGATGCAGCTCTACTTCGCTATGATGATCTTTGTCGAGCAACGCCTGGCTCAGCTCAGGGCCGCTCAGCCTGCGCCGTTGATGAATGCTCCCCTGGCTGCGCCGCCGCCGCTCACTCCGGTGTCGTCAATGCGCTGACGACGATGACTTGTCCGTCCCCGGACACAGCCATCCAAGACGCCGCAGCCCAGCCAGCGGGCGACTCCCAGGGGCGGGGCCGAGGCGGTGGGGGAATACCCCGGGACACTACCGGTCGCGGAGATGTTGCTTACACTGATCGCCCCCTCCGGGCGTGCGCGCGTAAGTGCCTGGATTAAAGTAGGTTACATGAGCCGATAGTCGCCTGGTCTCATTGGGTCTGGTCCTCGCCCGCGTCACCGGTCGCCCCGGGGGGGCCGTCGCCTGCGATCGACTCCGGGCGCCGGGCCGGGAAGGCCGCCAAGTTTTTTTGATGGACCGGACACTTTGTGCGGATATACTGTTAGATGGAAGTTGTGAGGTGAGCAGTTATCGATCCATACGCAATCCTATGATCTTATTCGTCATTCTCTGATCGTCTCGCTCTTCGCCTCACAGCCCGACAACGCGAACCAACAACCAAACGGCTGGTCGCCGACCTGTCAGTCGGCGGTCTGCGCCTGTCGGCTTTGATGCCGGACCGGGCGGGCACCGCGCCTCCTCTCCTCCTCCCCCCTCCCTCTGTGCCCACCGGTGCCTGCCCGGTTTTCCGGCGTCCCAAGCCTGCATCCGGTCCGCAAGATCCCAAGGTCCTTCTCGTGTGTGTGAGGTGTATCCATGAGTTGGCCAGTACGCCGAATGAAACCGTCGATCGTGGAGCAGTCCTTCGGTCCGCCCCTGACCCCGCAAGAGCTGACCGGCAACCTGTCGCTGCTCGAGCGTCAGCTTAACCGGGAGATGAAGTGCACCGCGGGCAAGAACCAGGTCTACATCCGGTCACTGCTCACAGGACAATCGACCACGAGGCCGCGGATCGCGCTGAAGTGTCCACTGCGGCGTGACATCGGGCTGCCCCAGGAGGTCTATTTCGAGCACATCCGCGACGTATGTTGCTGCGATCCCGAGCAGTGTGAGGCCTGGATGGCCTTCAAGGAGCGGCACGTCGTGACGTAAAGGGCATCACAACCGGCAGGGCGGCTCCGTAAGTCGCTGTGTCGGAATGAGATACGATACTGGGAGCCAGGAGTTGGGCCCGGAGCGGCTTCAAAGGAGCCGCGCCGGGCCTACCCATTTCCGGGGATGCCAACTCACCCTGCTGCCGAAGCACCGGGACGGTCCCCCGAGAGCAAACACGCAGTCTGCCCGGGAGAAACCGAGCCAGCGCTTTCCACCAGCGCCCCGCTACGCCAAGCCGGTCAATGAGCGGCGCAACTTCGTGCGCGCCCGCATCAGCAGGCTGCGGACGGCCTCGATCGATACGCCCAGGACCGCGGCGATCTGGGCGTACGAGCACTCCTCGTATTCAAAGAGCACGAGGGCGATCCGCTGGCTGTCCGGCAGATCGAGAATGGCCTGCGACACGCTGTGTTTCAGCTCGTCCAGCCGGAGCCGCGCGTCGGGCGGGAGCTGGTGCGGGTCCGCGACGTGCTGCGGACCGTCGCCCAGCTTGGTCACGCGGCGCGTGTCCGAGCGATGGAGGTAATTCAACGCGACATTCGTGGCGATCCGGTAGAGCCACGTGGACACTCGCAGCGCGGGGTCATACTGGCCCGCGTGCCGGAAGGCCTGCAAGAAGACGTCCTGGGTCAGGTCTTCGGCGCAACGGGGGTCATGAACCAGACGCGCGATGTACCGGGCGATCCGGGGACGATTCCGCTCGGCGAAGACACTGGCGGCCTGACGGTCGCCCTCCCGCACCTGTCGCATGAGCTGGCTGTCGACATCACCGCCGGAGACCGGCCCGCCGAGCGGAGGTTGCGCAGCACATGACCGCTCGTGGCCCTCGCGTGCCTCATTCGGCATCAGGCTTTCCGGCCCCGCCATACGTCACCCATCGGCCAGCGTCTGCTTCGTTTCCGGGGAGCATTGTACCGTGGTCGGCCAGGCGTACAACCCCGGTTTCAATGTGTCTTGAACGCGCTCGCGCTGGACGGCGCGGTTGACCAGCGAGCAGTCCGCGCCGCGCAAATCCGGCGTTACCGCGCTCGGTGGTTCAGACGCGGAGGCGACATCGCTGGAATACGAGTCGCTGCGCGGCGGGCAGCCCCACGCGCAGGGTCACCGTGCATGAAGAGGCCGCCCGAAACGGGGAGGCGGACCTTGCAGCGCACTGGACATTCCGTGCGTCCTCGGCTACATGAACCCGTCGGTGAGTGTTCCACTCCGTAGCCCGGCGCGTCGGGGCCGGAGCCGCCCCCCGACGAGAGACGCAGCCGCCAGGAGGCCGTGCCGTGCCACACGAGAAACCCGGTTCAGCTTCGCGACCGGCGAGCGAACTGGCCGACGGCTGGTCGCATCAGTTCAAGCCGCTGGAGCCGATCGACGTTCGCAAGACGCGGACCTGCTCCGAGCTGCTTGCCGCGATGTCGAAGACGGCCTTCAGCGGGCGCAGCCTGGGGGAGGCCGCGGACATTCTCTACGAGATGGCGACTGACGAGAAGTGCTTCGTAGTGGGCACGTTCTCCGGCGCGATGACCATCGCCAAGCAGGGTCTGCTGATCACCGAGATGATTGACCAGGGCCTCCTCGATGCCGTCGTCGCGACCGGGGCCCTGATGTGCCACGGTCTGATCGAGCAGAGCGGCCGCACGCATTTCCGCCACGACCCGCACTGGACCGACGAGCAGCTTTACGACGCCGGCTACTGCCGCGTCTACGACACACTGGAGCTCGAGCGCAATCTCGAAGAAGCCGCCGACCTGATGCAGCACGTCCTGGAGGCCCTGCCCACGGACCGGACCTTCGGCAGTCATGAACTGAACTGGCGCATCGGCGAGTACGTGCGTCAAACCGCTGCGGGGCGCGGCATCCTGCAATCCGCGTTCGAGAAGCAGGTGCCGATCTACGTGCCCGGCTTCACAGACAGCGAGTTAGGGCTGGACGTGTTCGTCCACAACCTCATTGCGGCAGACGAGGGCCGGCCGCCCGTGCAAGTCGATCTCATGCGCGATATCGCCGACTACTACGGGCGCGTCCGCGGTGCCGAGCGGCTCGGCATCTTCACGATCGGCGGCGGCGTGCCGCGCAACTGGGGCCAGCAGGTCGGCCCGCTGGGAGAAATTCTTGATCGCCGCACGGGCGGCAAGCACGGGCAGTTCATCCGCTTCCATTACGCGATCCGCATCTGCCCGGAGCCGGTGCACTGGGGCGGCCTCTCCGGTTGCACGTATTCCGAAGGGGTCTCGTGGGGCAAGTTTGTGTCGGAGAAGGAGGGCGGCCGTCATGCCGAGGTCTTCGCCGACGCGACGGTCGCATGGCCGCTGCTGCTCCGCGGCGTGCTGGAGCGGATGGGGCGCGTCTGACCGAACGGGGTTTGGGGCTCGCGGTCCGGGGTCGGGGTTCGTGCGGGGGCGGGGGGGCGCTCGCGACCCTCGAGACCCGGCTCAGGCTTCGGCGTGACGCACGGCTTCCCACAGGTGAGTGGCCGCGGCGGCCGGGTCTGGCTGGGCGTAGATGCCCCGCCCAACGATCGCGAAGGCGCTGTGCGGCTCCACTTGCCGAAACGCCTCCACGATGTCGCCGCCTTGGCCCTTGCCGACGCCGGGGAACATGAACAGCGGCCGGGCACAGGCTTGCTCGATCGCGCGACGGTGCTGGGCCATGCTCTGCGGCTTCGTGGCGGGCAGGACGAAACGGCGGACCCCGAGTTCCGCCGCATCCTGGTAAATCCGGGCGGGGCCAGTGTCGGAGAGGTAGCCGCCGTCGCGGGACAGGAACCCGGCGTGCGTCATCTCGCCGCCGACGATGGGCTCCAGGCCGTAACCGCGACACCCGCGCGCAAAAGCCTTGAGCGTCTCGATCCCGGCGAAGGGGAACGCGATGACCTGCGTGACGCCGATGTCCTTGAGCAGGCCGAGAACCTGCCCGCCGCAGATGTCGGGGATATCGGTGCCGAACTTCTGATGGTCGTAGATGATGTCCTGGCTTCCGTGCCGGCGAATCATCTCGCACGCCCGCCGCAGGCCGACGGACAACGCCAGCAGCACGCCGACCTTGAAGCCGCGGATGAACTCGAGCGCCGCGGTCGCCGCGGCCACGCGTTCCAGCTCGGGTTCCGAAGTCAGGTCACAGGCGACGATCAGACCGCGATCCGCGGCAGAGAGGGTCATGGCAACTCCTCGCAGTAGCCGGTCAGGTCGGCCAGCGCGCCGCGGATGGTGGCTCGACGGGGAACCTGCGTCAAGCGCGGCGCGAGTTGCACCGCGGCCGAGGCCACTCTCGCCCGGCGCCCGCCGCCGTTTGCGCGTCACCTGCGCAGCCTGCGGGCCGCCGGCGCTTCGCATATACTGTGAACATGTTGACGTGTTCGCTCCAGTCCGGCTCCAACGGGAACGCGATCTACGTCGAGGCAGCCGGCGTGCGGCTGCTCTTCGACGCGGGGATTTCCGGGCGGCAGGCGGGGCTCCGCCTGGGGGTCCACGGGCGGGACATCCGGGCCGTGGATGCCGTGGTCCTGTCGCACAGCCATTCCGATCACACCCGCTGCGCCGGCATCTACCAACGGCTCTTCAACCTGCCCGTGTACGCGACGCCGGCGACGTTCCGCGCGATGGCCCCGTACGCCGGGCCGATGCGGGACGTTCGCCTGTTCCTGCCGGGCGACACGCTCGAGTTCGACGGCGTGACGGTGCATGCGCTACCGACCCCGCACGACGCCGACCAGAGTGTAGCGTTTGTCGTGAGTTGCGAGGGCAAGCGGCTCGGGGTTCTCACCGATCTCGGGCACCCGTTCGAGCCGCTGGCGCGTGTGCTGGGTGAGCTTGATGCGGCGTACCTGGAGAGCAATTACGACCCCGAGATGCTCGCGGCGGGCTGGTATCCGCCGGACCTGAAGGCCCGCATTCGCGGGCAGGGCGGTCACCTGTCCAATGCGGAGGCGGCGACGCTGCTCCAGCGCTGCGGCCGCCGTCGCCCGCGGTGGGTCGCGCTGGCCCACTTGAGCGAGCACAACAACGAGCCCGAGCTGGCGTTGGAAACCCACCGCGTGATCCTCGGGCGGGACTACCCCCTCATGCTCGCCAGCAGGTACTGCGTCTCCGAGATGTTTCGCGTGTAGCACTGCGCCGCCGAACCCACCGTGTCGCCGCCCCCGTGGCGGCCATAAGACTCCCGGGCGCTTCCCGAAGTCCACGTCGGCCACGGGGGTGTAGGTAGTTCTGGGGCGGCCGGTCGGGGTCCGGGCGACGCGGCGTTTCCTGCCGCTCGCCGGCACCCATTGGTCAGATCATGATGGTTACGTTACCGCGCGCGCCCTCGGCCACGCAGTAGCCCAAGTCCAGCCAGGAGGCACACCATCGAGGTGGGCTCGGGTACGACCGGCGGCTTCGGTTTCGTCGGCGGCTCCCGGTCCTTGATCGTAACGGAGTCCGAGGTGAAGTTGGCTTCCGCCTGGCCGCAGCCGGCCAGCGCAAAGCCCTCGGTCGAGTCGCCGGAAGTGACGTCGACGCCGATGTCGCCGGCTCCGGCGGTGCGCGCCCGGAAGTGCCCGGTCGCCAGCAGCACCCGATTGCCCTCGGCCACGTTCGGATACGCGAGTGCCGCTACGCCGTCCGCGTAGTTGGACTGCAAGGAGCTAAAGGCCGGCGCGAGGTGGATGTTCTCCAGTGCCACCAGCGCGCTGTCGTACTCGAAGTGAAACCCGAACGAGATGATGGGGTCGCTGAAGTCCGCGAAGATCTTCACGTCGAACGTCTGTCCCACCGTGACCTTCGATCTCGACACCTCGGCCCAAACCGACACGGGGGCCGCTTCGGTAAGGCAGAGGGGCGGGAATTCCTTGTCGGACTGGTCCGAGGGGGTGAGGGCCATGCGGCTTTGGAGTTCCTGGATTCCGCCGCCCAGCATGCCGAGTCCGAACAACCAGATGACCGGGCAAGGGGGTGGCGGCAGACAGATCCAGGCAGCCGAGGCCTGCTGTCCGCCAAGAAGGGCCAATGCGAAGATCACGCCAACATTACGGCCAAGCCGCGACCAACGGTACGACATCTTTCACCTCCTAACCGCGGGTGGACTCCTCGATTGCCTAGGCGGGCCGGCTCAGTTGCCGTCCGCCTTGGCCTGTTCCTCCATCAGCCAAACGAGCGTCTGTAGATCGTTCAGGCCAATGACGCCGTCACCGTCGAAGTCCGCCTCAGGCACGAAGCGTGGGTCGCCTTGGCTGGAACTGAATGCTGCCGTCAACAAGTCCAGATCCTTCTGGTCGATCACCCCGTCGGCGTTCAAGTCTCCTTTATCGGGGGCGGCTACCTGATCTCCCGATACGACGGGCGGGAGAATGCAGCCGGCGGTCATCGGCAAGACCAACGTGCTTACCGACAGGACCAGGGGGAAACATCCACAAAGCGTCAGCATGCTGGGTTTCATAGACGTTCGTCCATTGAGTGCTTAGGCACGCGGAATCGTAAAATCAAATGCCTAACGACTTTATCGACGGTATCGGACCGGCGCATGACCTCGCGGGCGCGCCGGGCGGAAGGAACGGCCAGGAATCAAGCGTGCCAGGCACCGTCCGCCCCGCCGGCGGTGCCGCGGGCTGGCTCAGGGCGGACGCTGCATCGCTTTTTTCACCAGGCACCCAGGCGAGGGCGGTCACGCCGAAGCGAGGAAGGAGGTCGCCGCGGACGGCGACCAGCAGGCGCGGGCCCGCCTGGCCGGAGTTCGGCAGCGCGCGGCGGACGCGCCGGGTGGTCCGAGAACCGCCACGCCGACGCTACTGATAAACGGCTGTCAACAACTGCCCGGGGCGTTATAGGAGCTGGAAGTCCGCGGCCGGCGGCTCGTTGCCCGTGGCGGTTTCGACCTCGGAGGTCCATGTGCCGCCGGCTTCGCCCTCGTCCGACCACCGCAGGATCACCGTGTCGCCGCAGCGAAACTGGAACCCGATTTGTCCGCCGTAGCGCTTGCCGGCGGAAGCAAGGTCATCCGCCGCCGGGCCGTACTGCCAGTCGCACATTCCGATCATGAAGTTGGTGCTGAAGGTGATGCAGTTGCCGTCGGCTCCGCCGAGCTCGCCGGTGGTGAGGGTGATCTCCTCGCCTGGCGCGAGCACGGGGGGTGAAGCCATGAAGTGGTGGGGCGGGAGCGCCATGCCGTTCGGGCAGACGCCGATGTTGGGGCGGACGAACTGGGTCTCGCTCGTGTTGACCAGTTTGATTCGCACCGTGGATCGGCTGTCCAGGACTACGTTGAACCAATCCTTGCAGCCGGTGCAGGCGAAGACCCCGGCCAATGCCAATACGATCGCGGCGGCTCGCGTCAACACGTTTCGGTCCTCCGATGAAGTTCTGCGTTCCACAGTGCCGTAGCACCCCGGTGCTGCGCGCATCGAGCTGTCAAAAGTGAGCGGGTAGCCTAAGCGGCGCGGCCGGGGTGTCAAGGGGCTGGTCCGGACCTGCCCGGCGCGGGGGCAACGCGGGCGCCCACGGGCGACGGGGCGCAGCGAAACCGATTCGAATTGCGATCGGCGTGGCATCCGTGTTGAGGCCGTCGAGGCGTTTACCTATACTGTGCGTAGCCGAGGGAAGAGGCATTCTGCAAGCGGCTGCATGGCCGGCCCAAGGACAACACCCATGCCCCTGCGCATCGTATCCGCCCTCCTGCTGCTGGCCTGCGCCGCCGTGGGACACGCCCAGTCCATCGACCCGGCCGTCGCCGCCGGCGCCCAGAGCATCGACCCGGCGGTCGCCGACGACGTGTTCTATCACTTCATGCCGATCGCCTGGCGGGATTCGAACAACGACACGTACCGCTTCGGCGACTTCGGCGGCATGACCGCGTCGCTCGACTACCTGGAAGACCTGGGCATCACCGCGGTGTGGATGAACCCGGTGTTCCCGTCGCCGGCGTATCACGGCTACCAGCACGGGGCGGCGGACGAGCTGAACGCGTGGTTCGGCGGCGAGACGGATTTCACGGGCTTCATCGCGGCGGCCCACGCCCGCGGCATCAAGGTGTTCGTGGACATGGTGTGCTACGGCATCAGCCACGATTCGCTCTGGTTCCAGAGCGCGTACGGCAATCCGGCGAGCCCGTACGATGACTGGCTGGCGTTCACCAACCCGTCCAACACGCAGTACCAGGGCTACACCTTCACGACGTGGAACGGCAACACCGTCGGGTTCATCAACTGGAACCTGAACAACGTACATCCGGTCAATCTCGTGACGGCTTGGGCGCAGAAGTGGCTGGACCCGAACGGGGACGGAGACTTCACGGACGGGCTGGACGGCTACCGGCTCGATCACGTGTGGGTGCAGTACGCGTACGGACCGAACGGCTGGGGCTACAACCTCTACGATTTTTGGGCGCCGTGGAAGGCGGCCCTGCAAAGCGTCAATCCCGACGTGTTCATCTTCGCGGAGCAGGCGGACTGGGGCATCACCGGGGCGACGCTGCTGCCCGTCTTCGATGCGACTTTCGCGGTGCCGTTCATGTTCGCGGCGCGGAGCGCGCTAGCCGACGAGAACGCGGGGGCGCTGTACAGCTCGACGGCCGCCGCGCTCGCCGAGCTGCCGGCGGGGAAGGCTTTTCTCGGCCTGCTCGGCAATCACGACGTGGACCGCCTGACATCGGTGATCGGTGGCAGCCTGACGAAGGCCAAAATGGCCGCCGCGGTGCTCATGACGCAGCCGTTCCCGCCCATCGTCTACTACGGCGACGAGCTGGGCATGCTGGGCGTGAAGGCGAACTACGGCAGCGACGCCAGCGACATCCCGATGCGGGAGCCGTTCAAGTGGAACGCGGTCGCCGGCCCGCCGATGAGCAACTACTGGGTCCTCAACGCCCCGGCGTACAACAACCGCTACTCGCAGAACAACGACGGCCGGTCGGTGGAGGAGCAGAGCGGGGTCGCAGGCTCGCTGCTCGAGACGTATCGCACGCTCATCGCCGCGCGCCGGGACCACGTGGCGCTGCGCCGCGGCTCGTATCACGCGGTCACGGCCAGCAGCTCGCGTATCTGGTCGTTCCTGCGCTATCAGCCGGCCGAGGAGACGCTGCTGGTCGCCATCAACGTGTACGGCAGCTCGCGCACGGCGCAGCTCGACCTCAGCGACGTGGAGATTGCCGGCGGAACGACGACGCCGGTGGACATCATCACCGGGCAGACGTTCGCAGCGATCACGGAGGCCAACAAGGCCGCCTACAGCCTCACGGTGCCGGGCTACGGCTATCGGATTCTGGCGGTCGGCCTGGTTCCCGGCGCGCCGCCGCCGAACACGATCGACGGCGCGAACATCCCCGACGATTTCTATCCGGGCGATCTGGTCGCGACGCAGGACAATGCGACGGGAATGGGCGACAACATCAACGAGCTGAACCAGATGTTCGTTCACCCGGAAACCAGCGGTCTGCGAATCGGGATCACCGGCAACCTGGCCTCCGACGGCACGGGCTTCTGCCTCTTCTTCGATACGGTCGCCGGCGGGCAGAACACGCTCAACATCGCCGGCTACTCGCAACCGCCGTACATCCCCGGTGAGCTGTCCGGGCTGAAGTTCGACGCCGGCTTCGCCGCGGACTACCTCGTGTACGCGAACGTGTACAGCGGGACGTTGTACGTGGATCAATTCACGCTGCCGAGCAGCGGCGCAGCGACGAAGGTCTACCGCGGCTCCGGAACACCTAACGACGGCGACGGCTTTCTCAACGGCGGCACCAACCCGAACGGGATGCAGGTCGCGCTGGACAACACGAACGTGCTCGGCGTGACGGAGAGCAGCGCGGCGGGGGCGGCGACCGCCACGACGGGCTTCGAGATGTTCATCCCGCATGCGGACATCGGCCTGCCGGCGCAGCCGGACGCGACCATCGGTGTGGTCGCGTTCATTGCCCAGAGCGGTGGTGCGGTGGGCAATCAGTGGCTGCCCGGTCTGGGCGGCGGGTATCCGAATCTGGGCGTGGCGCCCGACCTGACGACGATTCCCGGCCAGCAGTATGCGACGCTGTCGCTGGTCCGGCGCGGCGACCTGAATTGCGACGCGACCGTCGATTTAGGAGACATCAATCCGTTTGTGCTGGCGTTGACGGACCCGGCGACCTGGCAGGCCACGTACCCCACCTGCCCCGTGTTGAACGGCGACATCAATGCCGATGGCAGCATCGACCTCGGCGACATCAATCCGTTCGTCGCGCTGCTGACCGGATCCCTGTAGGGTAGGCCGGGAGGGCGAGGCCCCGCCGGGTTCGGCTCAGCGGGAGCTTCGCCCTCCCACGGTTCGGCTCAGCGGGAGCTTCGCCCTCCCACGGTTCGGCTCGGCGGGAGCTTCGCCCTCCCACGGTTCGGCTCGGCGGGAGCTTCGCCCTCCCACGGTTCGGCTCAGCGGGAGCTTCGCCCTCCCACGGTTCGGCTCAGCGGGAGCTTCGCCCTCCCACGGTTCGGCTCAGCGGGAGCTTCGCCCTCCCACCTCCGGCGTGCGGCCGGGGTGCTACATGCGCTCGATGGCCTCGATGCCAAGCAGGCCGAGGCCGAGCTTCAGCGTCCGAGCGGTCAGGTCGCAGAGCCGCATGCGGCTCAGACGGGCCGTTTCGTCCGGGGCGGCCAGCACCGGGCAGGATTCGTAGAACCGCATGAAGTCGGCCGCCAGCTCGTAGAGGTACGTGCATAGCGTGTGCGGCGTGAGGTTCGTCGCCACGTCGCTGATGGCCTCGCGCAGGCGGGCCAGGCGGAGCGCCAGGGCGCGCTCGGCCGGATGGGTGATGACGAGCCGCACGTGCGGGGCGTACACGTCCGGCGCGCCGAACCGCTCGGCCGCCTTGCGGTAGATCGAGCGGATGCGGGCGTGCGCGTACATCATGTACGGGGCGGTGTTGCCCTGGAGCGCGAGCATCTTGTCCCAGTCGAACACGTAGTCGGCGGTGCGGTCATTGCGCAGGTCGGCGTACTTCACCGCGGCGATGCCCACTCGGCGGGCGATCTCGCGCTTCTCGTCCTCGCTGAATTGAACCGCCGGCGCCTCCTCCCCTTGATCCCTTGGTCCCTCGATCCCTCGATCCCGCGATCCCTCGATCCCTTGATCCCTCGATCCCTTGCTTCCCTGATCCCTGTTTTCCAGCAGCGCATACGCCCGCTTCTCGGCCTCGTCCAACAGCTCACGGAGCTTGACGGTCTGGCCGGCGCGGGTCTTCAGCGGCTTGCGGTCGGGGCCGAGGACACTGCCAAACGTGACGTGCTCGACCCGCACGTCGTCGGTGATCCAGCCGGCGGCGCGGGCGCAGGCGAAGAACATCTGGAAATGCAGCTTCTGCCGGGCGTCCGTGACGTAAATGACCCGTTGTGCGCCGATGCCGCCGGACGGGAACTCCAGCTCCTTCAGCCGGAACCGGATCGCCGCGAGATCAGTCGTGGCGTACAGATACGCGCCGTCCGACTTCTGCACGATCATGCCGAGGGCTTGGCCTTCGGGGTTCTTGAACAGCGGCTCACCCTGGTCGTCGTACAGGTAAATGACCAGCGCGCCCTGGTCCGCGCGCAGGAGGGCACGTCGGCCACGGGGGGCCGACGCTGCATCGGCCCGGTGCGACTGCTCGTGAGCGGTGGCCGGCGCACCTGCTGTACCGAGTTTCTGCCGCAATTCCTCGACGATCAGGGGCAGCCGGTCGTTGTAGAAGCTCTCCCCGCGGACGTTCTCGGGCGTGAGCAGCACATCCAGATGCTCGTAGAGCTCGGTGAACGCCCGCCAGCTCTCGGCACACAGCCGCTCCCAGACCTGCCGGGCCTGCGGATCGCCGGACTGAAGCGCGCCGACCGCGAGCCGGGCCTCCGCGGCGAACTGCTCGTCGTGGTCGAAACGCTGCTGGGCGGCACGGTAGTCGTTCTCAATGGCTTCCAGCACGTCGGCGTGCACCTGCGGCGTCGGCAGCGGGTGCTCGCGATACCAACGGATGAGCATGCCGAACTGCGTGCCCCAGTCGCCGATGTGATTCTGGCGGATGACCTCGTGGCCCTCGAACGCCAGCACGCGGGCGAATACGTCGCCGATGATCGTGCTCCGCAGGTGGCCGACGTGCATCTGCTTGGCGATGTTGGGTTGCGAGTACTCGACCACGACCCGCAGCGGCCTTTCGACCGGCGGCAGGCCGACGCGGTCGACCTCGATCCCTTGGTCCCTTGATCCCTCGATCCCCGCTGCCCGCGGCGCGGGGATCTCGCTGAGATGCTGCGACAAGAACTCGCCCTTGAGGCGGATATTGATAAAGCCTGGCCCGGCGATCTCCAGGGGCTCGGCGATGTCCGCCAGGAGCGGCGTGACGGCGTCGGCGATGCGCTGCGCGACCTCGCGGGGCTTGGCCTTCAACGGCCGGGCCAAGGCCATCGCCGCGTTGCACTGGTAATCACCAAACTGCGGGTCGCCCGCCGGCCGCACCGCGGGGTCGATTTGGTCCGCGGGCCTGCCGGTGACCTGGGCGATCGCGGCGGCGAACTGTTCGGCGAGCAGGTTCTGCAAACTGTCATGTCTCATGGGGAGGTAAGAATAGCGAGTAGCGAGTGGCGAGTTAAGGGTCCGCGCCGAGACGGCCGGCGACAACACGCCCGCCAGAACGGTACACTGCTTCCGTCTTGGTTGCAGGAGAGTCGATGATCCAGGATTGGCGCAACAAGCGTGTAACGGTGATGGGGCTGGGCGGCTTCGGCGGGGGCGTGGGCGTCACGCGCTGGCTGGCGGCGGCAGGAGCGCGGACCGTCCTGACGGACAAGGCCCCGCCGGACAAGCTGCGCGCGTCGCTCGACCAGATCGCGGACCTGGACCTGACGTTGCACCTGGGCGGGCATGAAGAGCGTGACTTCCGCGACGCGGACGTGGTCGTCGTCAATCCCGCCGTGCCGGAGTCGTCGGAGTTCCTGCAAGTCGCCCGCGACGCCGGCGTGCCGATCACCACCGAGATCAACCTCTTTGTCGAGCGCTGCCCGGCGCGCTGCGTGGGGATTACCGGCAGCGTCGGCAAGAGCACGGTGACGGCGATGATCGGGCATGTGCTGGAAGAAGGGGCCAAGGGATCAAGGGATCAAGGGCTCAAGGGGCGCGTCTGGGTCGGGGGGAATATCGGGAAGTCGCTGCTGGACGGGCTGGGCAGAATCACCGCGGACGACATCGTTGTGCTGGAGTTGTCCAGCTTCCAGTTGCAGCGTACGCCGGCCGTGCACTGGAGCCCGCACGTCGCCGTCATCACCAACATCACGCCGAACCACCTCGATTGGCACGGCAGCTTTGAAGCGTACGTGGCGGCGAAGCTCAACCTGGTCCGGTTCCGCCGTCCGGGGCACGACGTGGTCGTCATCCAGGACACGGCGGAGCTACGCCGGACGTACGGTGCGGCGTTTGGGAGCGAGGCGGGAGTGTGGCGGTACGGGCTGGAGGGGGATGCGCCGGTGGCAGAGCGGGATGGCCGACGGCTGCGCTGGCCGCAGCTCCGCCTGGGGGTTCCGGGGCGGCACAACCGGGAGAACGCCGCGGCCGCGCTAACCGTGGCGCAGGCGCTCGGCGTGGCGGACGACGTGGCGCTGGAGGCGCTGGCCACGTTCGAGGCGTTGCCGCATCGGCTCCAGAAGATCGCCGAGCGCGGCGGCGTCACGTATTACAACGATTCGAAGTCGACGACGCCGGAGGCGGCGATTACGGCGCTGCGGGCGATCGATGCGCCGCTGCTGGTCATCCTGGGCGGCTACGACAAGGGCAGCGACCTGCGACCAGTCGCCGAAGAGGCGGCCCGGCGGGCGCGCTTCGCCGCGTGCATCGGAAAGACCGGTCACGGGCTGGCGCAATCCGTTCAGCAGGCCGGCGGCGATGCAGAGCACTTGCCTGACCTCCGGGCCGCGGTTGCGGCGTGCCGCGCACGCGCGCGACCGGGCGACGTAGTGTTGCTGTCGCCCGCCTGCGCTTCGTGGGACCAGTTCATCGATTACCGCGCGCGCGGCGAGCTGTTTGCCAAGTTGGCCCGGGGCGAAGACGCGTAGCCATGGCAGCCAGATCAACCGCGCACGCCGCTAGCGCCGGCCCCGCGTATTTGGCGCGGCAGGCTCCATCCGGGCAACACGTCGGACACCCGCCACGGCGGGCAGGTCGCTACAGGCGGCTCGCTACGGCGAGCTCAGGTCCGACGCTACAGGCCGGCTCAACACGCAGGGCTGTGCGGCGTGCACTGCTGGCGTGGTACCGGCGCTGGGCGCGCGATCTGCCGTGGCGCCGCACGCGCGATCCCTACCGCATCTGGGTATCCGAAATCATGCTTCAGCAAACGCGCGTGGAGACCGTGCTGCCTTACTACGAGCGTTTCCTGGCGGCGTTTCCGACGGTGCGCGCGCTGGCCGCGTCTTCGCCGGCGTCCGTGCTCCGTTGCTGGCAGGGGCTCGGCTACTACACTCGGGCGCGTAACCTGCACCGCGCGGCGCAGACGATTGTCGCACAACGCGGCGGGCGTTTGCCGGAGTCGGCGGCCGAGTGGCGCAACCTGCCGGGCGTCGGGCGTTACACGGCCAACGCGATCGCCAGCATCGCGGCGGGCGAGGCGGTCCCGGTCGTCGATGGCAACGTGCAGCGCGTCCTGGCGCGACTTTTCGCAATCCGGGCGTGTATCGACGACAGCGCGACGCAGACACGCCTGTGGCAGTTGGCCGAGATGCTGCTTGCGCGTCGAGCCGCGGGGGCGTTCAATCAGGCGTTGATGGAGCTGGGCGCGCGCATCTGTACGGCCCGCCGGCCGTCCTGCACAGTGTGTCCGCTCCGCAGCCAGTGCCGCGCCCGCGCCGAGGGACTTCAGGAGCGGCTCCCGGTCCGCCGTAGCAAGCGACCGCCGCGACAAGTCGAGCTGGTCGCGGCATGGGTACGGCACGCCGGGCGGCTGCTGCTCGTGCGGCGGCCGGCGGCGGGGCTGCTGGCCGGCCTGTGGACGCTGCCCGGCACGGAAGTCCGCGACGGGCAACCGCCCGCGCGCGTCCTGCGAGCAAGCCTGCGCCAAGCGCTGGGCATCGAAGCCGAGGTGGGCGAGCGCATCGGCCTGGTGCGGCACGCATTCTCACACCGCCGCTGGGTGGTGCATGTGTACGCGTGCCGGCTCAGCCCGCGCCGGCGGCCGGTTCGGGCGGCGGCGAACATGCGCTGGGTAGATCGGGCGCAACTGGGGGAGTACGCACTGGCAGCGGTGGACCGGAAGCTGCTGGCGTTGGCACGGTGACGGCGCGTTTCGCCGGCGCCGCTGCGGTTACGCCTTCTTCGCCGCCTGCCGGCGTTCGCGTTCGCGCAGCTTTGACCGCTCGCGGCTCTTGCGGTGCTTGATCCGTGCCAGGCGTCGCTTCTTGTTCACTGCGTGCTCCTCTTGGCCACCGCCGCGTCGGGTGCGCAGGCCTCCGCCGGGCGGCCCGGCCGGGGCATGCTAGCCCGCGATCACGTACTTGGCCATCTTATCGCGCAACGTGGTCCGTGGGATTCCCAGCCACTGTGCCGCCCGGGCCTGGTTGTTGCCGCACTGGCGCAGCGCGAGCAGGATCATGCGGCGCTCGATGTCGGAGACCGTCTCCGTCAGGCTGAGCCGGCCGCTCTCGCCCAGTTCGAGAGCCGGCATGCTGACCGCGTCCGGCGCGGGGGTCCCGAGCGGGAGAATATGCTCCGGGCGAATCTCCCGTCGTTCGCCCGGCGCCGCGCCGTCTTCGCCGCAGAACGCCAGCGCCCGCTCGATGACGTGCTCCAGCTCGCGCACGTTGCCCGGCCAGCTATGGCGCAGGAGCTCGTCGGTGGCGTGGGGCGAGAGCTCGACCGGCTCGCCGCCGACGAGCGAGGCGTGCTTGGCGACGAAATGCCGCGCCAACAAGGGGATGTCGTCGGGCCGCTCGCGGAGCGGCGGGATCGTGAAGCTGATCACGTTCAGCCGGTAGTACAGGTCTTCACGGAACCGGCCTTCCTTGCTCAGCTTCAGCAGGTCGCACTTGGTCGCGCAGATGAGCCGCACGTCCACGCGGACTGGCGACTCGCCGCCGACACGCTCGAACTCCTGTTGCTCCACGACGCGCAGCAGCTTGACCTGGAGGTCGGTGGGGATGTCGTCGACTTCGTCCAGCAGCATCGTGCCGCCGTGGGCGAGCTCAAAGCGCCCGGCCTTCTGTCGAATGGCACCCGTGAACGCCCCCTTCTCGTGGCCAAACAGCTCGCTCTCCAGCACCGACGGCTGCAACGCCGCGCAACTGAAACGCACGAAGGGCTTGCCGGAGCGCAGGCTGGCGGCGTGGATCGCCTCGGCGAACAACTCCTTGCCCGTCCCGCTTTCGCCGCACAGCAGGATCGTGCGGCCGGTCGGGGCCACGTTACGGACCTGCTCGAAGAGGCGCTTCATGCTCTGGCTGCGAGCCACCAGTCGGCCGAACGTCACCGCGCCGTCGCCGTCCTGTGGCTGCTCCTGGCCGGCGAACAGGCCGTCGAGCTTGACCAGCAGGTCCTGCGTGGTGAACGGCTTGGTGATGTAGTCGTACGCGCCGCGCTTGATCGCCAGGACGGCGGTTTCGACGGTCGCGTAGGCGGTCATGAGGATCACCTCGGCCTCCGGGCGCACCTGCTTGACGTAGGTGAGCAGGTCCAGGCCGTTCATGCCGGGCATGCGGACATCGCTGACGACCAGGTCGATCGGCCGGGCATCGATGATGCGCTGCGCCGCCTGGGCATCGGCCGCCTCGTAGACTTCGTAGCCGTGCTCGCCCAACTCGATCTGGAGCGTGATGCGCTTCAGCGGCTCGTCATCGACCACCAGGATTCGCCGTGGCATTCTTGCACTTCCGTCATGCGACATGCCGGACGGCGGCCCGGGCCCTCCAGCGATGCCGGTAATTCGAACGCAAACCGCAAAGGGAATCAATGCCCCTCCGCCGGCGCTGGCGCACTTTGTCGGCGCTCACCCTTGACACCGCCGGGAGGCTCCGTTGCAGTCGCAGCCTATGCCCCAGGCAACCGGTACCGTGCGGCTGTTCGTCGACGAGGTGCGCATCCACGTGCGCGGCGGGCACGGCGGCAACGGCTGCGTCAGCTTTCGGCGGGAGAAGTACGTTCCCAAAGGCGGACCCGACGGCGGCGACGGCGGGCACGGCGGGTCGGTGTACCTGGTCGCGCGCGCGGGCGTAGACACCCTGCTGGACCTCGCCGGGCGCCACCACTACCGGGCCGAAAACGGCCGGCCGGGGTCGGGCGCCAATCGCACGGGGCGGAGCGGCAAAGACCTCTTGATAACCGTCCCGGACGGAACGCTCGTGTATGACGATCAGACCGGCAGGCTGCTCAAGGACCTCGTCGAGGACGGTCAGCGGATTTGCGTGGCGCGCGGCGGCCGGGGCGGGCGCGGTAACGCACGATTCGCGAGCCCGACCAACCAGGCTCCACGCGTGTCTGAGCCGGGCCGCAAAGGTCGGGAGCGCACGCTGCGGCTGGAATTGAAGCTGATCGCGGACATCGGCCTGGTCGGGCTGCCGAACGCGGGCAAGAGCACGCTGCTGGCGCGTCTGACGCGCGCCCGGCCGAAGATCGCGGCGTATCCGTTCACGACGCGCGAGCCCCAGCTCGGGATTATGGAGCTGTCGGACTACCGCCGACTCGTGCTGGCCGATCTGCCGGGACTGATCGCCGGCGCTCACGAGGGTGTCGGACTCGGGGATGCGTTTCTGCGGCACATCGAGCGCACGCGGGTCATCGCGCATCTCGTGGAGCTATGCCCGCCGGAGGCCGCGCCCGCCCCGCCCGAGGCCTACCGCGTCATTCGGCACGAGTTGGAGAAGTACAGCCCGGCCCTGGCAGAGCGGGCCGAGATCGTGGTCGGGACGAAGCTGGACTTGACCGAAGCGGATGCGGCGGCCGCCGCTCTTCAGCAGGCCATCGGGAAGCCCGTGCTCCGCGTGTCCGGGGTGAGCGGGGCCGGGCTACGTGAGTTGGCGGAGACAATGTGGGCGGCCGTCGAGCAAGTGCGCGCCGCCGAACGCGCGGCACCTCCCGTGCGCCTGGACCTCGGGCCGGAGGGGTGACACGCGTCCGAGTCGTGGCCGACACGCGCGGCGTGACCCGGTATAATGGGGGTAGCATTCCCGTGCGGAGGCGCGGCCATGACCACGCGGCTGATCGGTGCGCTCTTGCTCCTGCCGCTGGTGTCCGCTTGCACGCAGGCCAAGGACGAGCCGCCGGCCGACGAGGCCACAAGCACGGCGCCCCCCTCGACGACACAGCCCGCGCTCGCCACACAGCCCGCGACTGCGCCGGCCGCGGCTCTGCCGCCGCACGTCACGCTCGACGCCGACGGCCGGCTGCAATGGCCACGGCCGCGGATGGGCGAGCGTGAGCGCGAACGGGGGCGAATGGTGGACACACAGATTGCGCGCGGCGACCGGTGGCGGGACGCGGTGCGGGACGAGCGCGTGCTCGCGGCGTTGCGGGCCGTGCCCCGCCATGCCTTCGTGCCCGACTCGCACCGCGGCAACGCGTATGACGACACGCCGCTGCCCATCGGCCACGGACAGACGATCTCGCAGCCCTACATCGTCGCCTTGATGACCGAGCTGCTGGCGGTCAAAGAGGGCGAGCGCGTGCTGGAGATCGGCACGGGCTCCGGCTATCAGGCGGCGGTGCTGAACGAGCTGACGCCGTACGTCTACAGCCTCGAGATCATCGAGCCGCTGTGCCGGCAAGCCGCGGAACTGCTGACCCGCCTGGGATACACGACCGTCAGGGTTCGTTGCGGCGACGGCTATCACGGCTGGCCGGAGGAGGGGCCGTTTGACGGCATCATTGTGACGTGCGCGGCCGGGCATGTGCCGCCGCCGCTGTGGGACCAGCTCAAGCCCGGCGGGCGCATGGTGATCCCCATCGGCGGGACGTATGAGACGCAGCGCCTGGTTGTGCTCTCCAAGCAGTCCGACGGCCAGCGCCAAAGCCGCAATGTCCTGCCCGTGCGGTTCGTGCCGATGACGGGCAGAATGCAGTCGCCATGAGCGCGCCGGCGCCGGGCGAGCCGCGGGGGGCGCTGGATCGCCTGGGCGTCCTGGTGGCGGTGGCGGCCGTCAGCGCCGCAGTCATCAACTACGAAATCGTGCTGATGCGCCGGCTGCTCGTGGAGCACTGGCACCATTTCGCGTATCTGGTCATCAGTGCGGCCCTGCTCGGGTTTGGAGCGAGCGGGACATTGCTCGCGCTGCTCGAACACCGGGTGCGGCGGAGCCCTCAGGCGGTCCTCTTCTGGTCGGCGATTCTCCTGGGCGTGGCGCTGGCTGTTCTGCCGCGGCTGGCGATTGCCCTCCCGGTCACCGCCCACTTCATTCCCGGCGATCTGTGGCTTCAGGTCGGGCGCTGGACCCTCTTCTGGCTGGCGGCGTTGGGGCCGTTCCTGCTCGGTGGGGCGTTGCTCGGAGCTGCGCTGACCACCGCCGGCCCGCGTGCCGGACAGGTATACGCCGCCAATCTCTTCGGCAGCGGCAGCGGCGCCGCCGTCGCGGTGCTGCTGGTGTCGAGGTTTGCCGTCGAGCAGTGGCTGTGGCCGTCGCTGGGGCTCGTGGGTCTGGCGGCATTCCTGCTGCGCACCGGGCGCGCTCGCGTAGTCGGCGTGTTGCTCCTGGTTGGTTTCATCGTCGCGCTGGAGTGGCACCGCCCGCTGCGACCGGCCTACGAGGAGTTCAAGTACGCCGCCCGGCTGCAACAGCTCGTCAGCCAGGGGGCGGCGCAGCGCGTGGCCTGGCGCTGCGACCCGCACGGCTATGTCGAGTTGTACGAGAGCGAACTGTTCCATGATCTCCCGTTCCTCGCCCTGACGCAACCGGCGCCGCCCATGTACAGCCTGGCGATCAACGGCGACCCCGCCGGCTCGCTCCTCCGGATCGACACTGCGGCGGAAGCGGAGGTGATGGACGCGACGCTCATGGCTCTGCCCTACCGTCTGCTCGCGTCGCCGCCGAGCGTGCTCCTGATTGGCGAGACCGGGGGGACGAACGTGTGGCTGGCTCGGCGGCAGCAGGCTGCCCGGATCGACGTGATACAGCCGAACGCCGCCGTGGTCGGACTGGTGCGCGAGTTCGGCGGGGGGGTGTACGACGATCCGCGCGTGAACCTGCATGTCGAAGACCCGCGCGCTTTCCTGCGCTCCGTCCGCGCGCCGCAATACGACCTGATCCAGATCGTCGCGCTCGAAGGGCTCGGCGCGGGCAACGCGGGCGTGCGCGGGCTGGCCGAGGACCACCTCGTCACCGTCGAAGGAATCGCGCAATGCCTGGGCGCGCTCTCACCGGGCGGGCTGGTGGCCGTCTCGCGCGGGGTCGAGCAGCCGCCGCGCGAGAACGTCCGCCTGGTCGCCACGTTCGTCGAGGCGCTGGAGGCTCTGGGCATAAGCGATGCGGCGGAGCACATCATCCAGGTCCGGGACTACCTGGGCGTGTGCACGATTGCTGCGCGGTTGCCGCTGGACGACGCACGCCGCACGGCGCTGCTGTCGGCGATCCGCGAACTGAACCTGACACCTGTGTGGTACGCCGAGCTGTCGCCGGAGGACGTGAATCGGCCGGACACGCTGGATGGGCCGCCCGGCACGTCGGTGGATTGGCTCCACTACGCGGCGCGGGAGATTTTGTCGTCGCGCCGCGCGCAGTTCTATGACTCGTGGCTGCTGAACGTCCGGCCGGTGCGCGATGACAACCCGTTCTTCTGGGACTTCTACAAGCCGCAGGCCGTCGGGGAGCTGCGGCGGGCGTACGGCGACCTGTGGCTGACGCGGGCGGAGCTGGGAAGGCTCTTCCTGTATGCGTCGTTGGCAGTCGCCGGAGCGGTCGGCGTGCTGCTGATCATCCTCCCACTCGCCGTGCTGGCCTTCTGGAACCGCGCAGGTCCACGCGCCACCGCTATGTCCGTGGCGCGGGCCGCGCGCGACACGGCTCAAACGGCGGTAGCACGCGGCAGTGCTGATTGGGCGGTGACACCCGCCACAAGCATGCTGGCGACCATTGTCTACTTCGGCGGAATCGGTCTGGGTTTCATGGGGCTGGAGATGGCGCTCATCAGCCGGGCCACGGCGTGGCTCGGCGACCCGGTCCTCGCCAGCGCGGCGGTGATCGGCGCGGTACTGGTGGTCGGCGGGGCCGGGAGTCTCGCTTCGGCGCGCGTGGTCGGCCGGCGATTGTGGCTGGGGCCGCTGCTCGTGGCAGGCGTGGCTGTGCTGCTGCGGGCGGCCGCGTGGAGCTCAGCCGACAGCCTGGGCACCGGCTTGTGGGCGTTGGTGTCGGCGTCGCTGGTCCTCGCGTTTTTCATGGGCATGCCGATGCCCACGGGCGTCGCGCTGCTGAATGAACGGACTCCGCGGCTGGCCCCGTGGGCGTGGGGCATCAACGGCGTGAGTTCGGTGATTGCGACTTCGGCGGCACTCGTGGTCGCGATGAGCACCGGCTATCGAACCGTTGTGGCCCTCGCGGCCGCGGCCTACGCGCTGGCCACGCTGGCAGGTGTGCTGCTGAGTGCTTCGCGCCGGCTTTCGGGAGGGAGTATCATGCCACGGCCGCCGGCGCGGGACTGAATGCCGCGTTGAGCGATGCCGAGGAGGAACGACACGATGCTGGGTGCGACACGAAGCCTGCTGCCGGGGATGATCGGTGTCTGGTTGGCGTGCATAGCAACGTTTGCGCAAGACGCGATCAAGACCCAGCCAGGCAAGACTCTCACGGTCGGTTTCTCCCAAATCGGTGCCGAGAGTGCGTGGCGCACGGCGGAGACCGAGTCGATGCGCTCGGAGGCGGCCAAGCGCGGCGTCAACCTCAAGTTCTCTGACGCCCAGCAGAAGCAGGAGAACCAGATCAAGGCCATTCGCGCGTTCATCGCGCAGAAGGTCGACGCGATCATCCTGGCCCCCGTGGTCGAAACCGGCTGGGAGCCCGTCCTGCGGGAAGCCAGGAAGGCCGGCATCCCGGTCGTGCTCGTGGACCGCGGCGTCAAGGTCTCCGACGAATCGCTGTACGCCACACTGATTGCGTCGGATTTCGTCGAGGAAGGCCGGCTGGCGGCGCGGTGGTTGGCGGAGAAGCTCAGCGGGCAGGGCAACATCGTGGAATTGCAGGGCACGCCGGGCTCGGCGCCGGCGCTCGACCGCAAGAAGGGGTTCGAGGAGGTACTGGCGGAGCACCCGGGGCTGAAGATCATCAAGTCGCAGTCGGGCGACTTCACGCGGGCCAAGGGCAAGGAGGTCATGGAGGCCTTCCTCAAGGCCGAGGGCAAGAACATCCAGGCGGTCTATGCGCACAACGACGACATGGCACTCGGTGCCATTCAAGCCATCGAAGCGGCGGGCCTGGCTCCGGGGAAGGACATCCTGCTTGTGTCGATCGACGGTGTGCGGGCCGCCTTTGAGGCGATGATCGCCGGCAAGCTCAACTGCACCGTCGAATGCAACCCGTTGCTCGGGCCGCCGGCGTTCGATGCGGTGGAGAAGATCGTTGCCGGCCAGACGCTGCCCAAGTGGATCAAGGTAACCGACCAGGTCTTTGACCAGTCGGTGGCCCCGGATGTCATCGAGAGCCGCAAGTACTAGTCCTCATGCCCGACAACGCCGGAACGGAGAAAGACATGCACGCTCCGCATGTGGTGAGCTTCATGCTCGCTGGACACCTGGTAGCCACGGCGGCGGCAGTTGGCGATGGCCCGCGGGTCGTGGCGCGCCCCGACGAGGGCCCCGCCAACGAGTTCTACATCGGCAACCGCGCCCCGCTGCTGCCGAGCCCGCTCGTTAAGCTGCCGATCGGGGCGATCGAGCCGCAGGGCTGGCTGCGCCGGCAGCTCGAGCTCCAGGCTGAAGGCTTCATCGGCCACCTGACGGAGATCAGCGCGTTTCTCGCCAGGGAGAACAACGCCTGGCTCAGTCCCGATGGCCAGGGTGAGCATGGCTGGGAAGAGGTTCCGTACTGGCTCAAGGGCTTCGGCGACCTGGGCTATGTGCTGGGCGATCAGCGCATCATCGCGGAGGCCCGCGTCTGGCTCGACGCGGTCCTGGCGAGCCAGCGTGAAGATGGGTACTTCGGCCCGCGGGCCAACCTGACGGCCGTCAAAACCGACGCCGGCGGCAAGCCGGACTTGTGGCCGAACATGATCCTGCTGAACGCGCTCCAGTCTTTCCACGAGTACACCGGCGACGAGCGCGTGCTGAAGCTGATGACGAGCTACTTCCGCTGGGAGCTGAACCTCCCCGAGACGGATTTCCTCCGGCCGTTCTGGCAACAACAGCGCGCCGCGGACAACCTGGCCAGCGTGTACTGGCTCTACAACCGCACGGGCGAAGGCTGGCTGCTCGACCTGGCACAGAAGATTCACCGGCGCACCGCGAACTGGACGGCGGGCGTGGCCGATTGGCATGGCGTGAATATCGCCCAGGCGTTCCGTGGTCCGGGCAATTACTACGTCCAGTCCAAGGACCCCCAGCATCTTCAGGCGGTCGAGCGCAACTACCAGGAGGTCCGCGGCGTCTACGGGCAGGTGCCGGGCGGGCTCTATGGGGCCGACGAGAATTGCCGCCCCGGCTACACCGGCCCGCGGCAGGCCGCCGAAACCTGCACGATGGCCGAGATGATGCTGTCGTGCGAGCTGTTGCTGGCGATCACCGGCGATCCGCGCTGGGCCGACCGGTGCGAGGACGTGGCCTTCAACTCGCTGCCCGCGTCGATGACTGCGGACCTCAAGGCGTTGCACTACCTGACCGCCCCGAACCTGGTGCGCTGCGACCGCGCCAACAAGGCGCCCGGCGTTGAGAACAGTGGCGACATGTTTTCCTTTAACCCACACCGGTACCGCTGCTGCCAGCACAATGTCTCGCACGCGTGGCCCTATTTCGCGGAGCATCTCTGGATGGCGACGCCCGGCAACGGGCTGGCCGCGGTGCTTTATGCCCCGTGCCAGGTCCGGGCGAAGGTCGGCGATGGTGCCGAAGCGACCATCACCGTCAACACGCGCTATCCCTTCACCGACACGATCGAGCTGACGATCGCGACCGACCGGCCGGTGAAGTTCCCGCTCTATCTGCGCGTTCCGGGCTGGTGCACAGCGCCCGAGCTCGAGCTCGGCGGCGCCGGTCAATCAGTACTGGTCACGCCACCGGGCTATGTGTGCCTGGAGCGCACCTGGACCGACGGCGACAAGATCGTGCTGCGGCTGCCCATGTCGATCGGCGTGACGCGTTGGGAGCGAAACTGGCGCAGCGTGTCCGTGAGCCGCGGCCCGCTGACCTACGCCCTGCGGATCGGCGAGCAGTACGTGCGGGCCGGCGGGACGGACGAATGGCCCGCGTTCGAGGTTCTGCCGACCACGCCGTGGAATTACGGGCTGGTTCTGCACGAGACAGACCCGGCGTGGTCGTTCGAGGTCGCATACAAGCCTTGGCCCGCGTCCGGGCAGCCGTTCGTGGCCGACGCGGCGCCGATCGAGCTGCGCGCCAAAGGCCGGAAGATCCCTGCCTGGAAGGAGGACGCGCTCGGCCTGGTGGGCGAAGTCCAGCTCAGCCCCGTGCAGTCCGAGGAACCGGAGGAAGAGATCACGCTGATCCCGATGGGCTGCGCGCGGCTGCGCATCGCGTCGTTCCCGACGATCGGGACCGGACCGGAGGCGCGCGAGTGGCAACCGGCCGCCGAACGCACGGCGGGCGAGTACGTCGTCAAGCCCGTGCCGTTCGCCGGTGTGCAGATCACGGACGCGTTCTGGGCGCCGCGGGTGGAAACCAACCGCACCGTGACGATTCCCTACGACTTCCGCAAGTGCGAGGAGACGGGGCGGATCGACAATTTCGTCAAGGCGGCGGGGCAGATGCCGGGCAAGTACGAGGGATATGCGTTCAATGACTCGGACGTGTTCAAGGTGATCGAGGGGGCTGCCCATTCGCTCGCGCTGCACCCGGACGCGGAGCTGGATCGGTACCTGGACGACCTGATCGCGAAGATCGCAACGGCCCAGGAGGACGACGGCTACCTCTACGCGGCACGGAGCGTCGATCCTGACCAGGTGCAGGAAATGGGCGGGCCGGCACGCTGGTCCAATCTGCGCTGGAGCCACGAGCTGTACAACGTCGGCCACCTGTACGAGGCCGCCGTCGCCCACTACCTCGCGACCGGCAAGCGCACGCTGCTGCACGTCGCGCTGCGCTCGGCCGATTTCATCGACCGCGAGTTCGGTCCGGGGCGGCGGTGCGACCCGCCGGGCCACCAGGAGATCGAGCTCGGGCTGGTCAAGCTGTACCGGGTCACCGGGCAGGAGCGCTACTTGAATCTGGCCCGGTTCTTCCTCGACCAGCGCGGGCGCAACCACGACCGGCGGCCGTCCTATGAGCACTATGCGCAAGACCACCGGCCGGTCACCGAGCAAGACCATCCCGTCGGGCACTCGGTGCGGGCGGCGTACATGTACTGCGGCATGGCGGACGTGGCCGCGCTGACCGGCGACCACGCCTACATCGCGGCGATCAATCGCATCTGGCAGAACATGGTCGGCAGGCGGCTGTACCTTACCGGCGGGATCGGCGCCCGCCACGGGGGCGAAGCCTTCGGCGACGATTACGAGCTGCCCAATCAGTCCGCGTATGCCGAGACGTGCGCCGCGATCGCCAACGCGATGTGGAACCAGCGCATGTTTCTGCTGCACGGCGACGCGCAGTACGTCGACGTGCTGGAGCGCGTGCTCTACAACGGGTTCCTGGCCGGTGTCGCGCTCAGCGGCGATCGCTTCTTCTACGTCAACCCGCTGGCGTCCAACGGCGACCGTGCCCGCAAGCCGTGGTTCGACTGCTCCTGCTGCCCGACGAACGTGGTGCGCTTCATTCCGTCGATCCCGGGATACGTGTACGCGCAGCGCGACGGCGCGATTTACGTCAACCTGTTTATCGCCGGCCGGGCGAGACTGGGCCTCGCGGACCAGACGATCGAGCTGGTGCAGGAGACGCGCTACCCGTGGGACGGCGACGTGCGTATCCGCGTCCAGCCGCAGAAGTCGGCCGAGTTCGCCATGTTCGTGCGCGTCCCCGGCTGGGCCACGGAGCAACCGGTGCCGGGCGACCTCTATCGCTACGTTGACCGCGCATCGGAGCCGGTCAGTCTCGAGGTCAACGGGGCGTCCGTGCCGCTGGACATCGAGAAGGGCTACGCGCGCCTTACACGGACGTGGGAACCAGGCGACCTCATCGAGCTGTACCTGCCAATGGCGGTGCGGCGGGTGATCGCCCATCCGCAAGTGAAGGACGACGTGGACCGTGTGGCGCTGGAGCGCGGCCCGCTCGTCTACTGCGCCGAAGCCATCGACAACGGCGGCCAAGTGAGCGACCTGGTCCTGCCGGACGCGAGCGAACTCAGCGCCCGTTTCGAACCGGAGCTGCTCGGCGGCATAACGGTCCTCCGGGGGCTGGCGCAGCGCGTCGAGGGCGACGGCACCCGACCGGTCGATCTCGTCGCGGTTCCGTACTATGCCTGGTGCCACCGGGAGCAGGGTGAGATGGCGGTCTGGCTGGCGCGTACGCCTGCGGCCGCCAGCCGGCCGGCGGCGAAGTGACTCCGCTCCCTCTCAGGGAGGGATCGGGGGAGGGTAAGACTTACGCCCGCCGGCGGGATTGACCCCCATCCAACCTCCCCCTAAGAGGGGGAGGAGTATGGTGCCGAGCGTGTCTGCATCGAACGATATGCCGCTGCTGGTGATGCGCGGGATCACCAAGGTCTTTCCGGGCGTGCGCGCGCTGGGCGCGGTGGACTTCACGCTGCGGGCCGGCGAGATCCATGCCCTGCTGGGCCAGAATGGCGCCGGGAAGTCCACACTCATCAAAGTCCTGACCGGCGTCCACCGGCACGACGCCGGCGAGATTCTGCTCGCGGGCCGGCCGATCCACCCGCGCTCGCCCCAGCACGCACAGTTGCTCGGTATCAGCACGGTCTACCAGGAAATCAACCTGATTCCGTTTCTCTCGGTCGCCGAGAACATCCTCCTCGGCCGCCAGCCGCGGCGCTGGGGCCGCATCGACTGGAAGCGGACCAACCAGATGGCGAGGGAGGCCCTGAGCCGGCTGGAGCTGCCCCTCGATGTGACGCGCCCGCTGAACACCTTCTCCATCGCGATCCAGCAGATGGTGGCGATCGCCCGGGCGTTGGACATCGCGGCCCGCGTCCTCATCCTCGATGAGCCCACGTCCAGCCTCGATGCCCGCGAAGTCGCCGAGCTATTCGGCGTCATGCACAGGCTCAGGGAGCGCGGCCTGGGGATCATCTTCATCACCCATTTTCTGGACCAGGTATACGAAATCGCCGACCGGCTGACCGTGCTGCGGAACGGCGCGCTCGTCGGCGAGTACGCCGTTGGAGAGCTGCCGCCGGTCGAGCTGGTCACCAAGATGATTGGCGCCGAAGCCGGTAGCGGCCGAACCCCGGGCCGGCCGTCGCCGCCACGCGGCCCCGAAGGCCCGGAGCCGCACAGTCGCGGCGTGGGTGCCCCGGCCGCCGGCCCGCCGCTCCTGCGCGCCACGGGCCTCGGCCGGCGCGGTGCGCTGAACCCGTTGGACCTGTGTATCGGCCGCGGCGAGGTCGTCGGCCTGGCCGGCCTGCTCGGCTCGGGTCGGACGGAGACCGCGCGGCTGTTGTTCGGTATCGACCGGGCGAGCAGCGGCCACATCGAGATCGACGGCCGGCCGGTCCGCGGCGGCGGATTGCGCTCGCCGCGCGCCGCCATCCGGCACGGCCTGGGGTTCTGCCCCGAAGATCGGAAGACGGAGGGCCTGGTCCCCCAACTCTCGGTGCGCGAGAACATCATCCTGGCGTTGCAGGCCCGCACGGGCTGGCGCCGACTGGCACCGCGGACCCAGCGGCGGCTCGCACAGCACTACGTCGAGTCGCTCAGGATCGCCAGCCCCAGCAGGGTGGGGTCGGACTTCCATGTGCGACGAGAATTGGAGCGGCCCGTCAGCGAGCTGAGCGGCGGGACGCAGCAGAAGGTCATTCTGGCACGCTGGCTCGCGTCTCAGCCCCGGCTGCTCATCCTCGACGAACCCACCCGCGGGATCGACGTCGGGGCCAAAGCCGAGGTCGAACGGCTCGTCGCGCAGCTCCGGGACCAGGGCCTGGCGATCCTGTTCATCTCCTCCGAGCTCGAGGAGGTCGTCCGAGACTGCCAACGGGTCGTCGTGCTGCGCGAGCGGAACAAGGTCGGCGAACTGAGTGGCGGCGACATCAACCTGACCGCCGTCCTGCGCATGATCGCCGGATAAGGGTGTGATGGACAAGCCCGAGTTGCAGACGGCGTGGCGCTCCTCGAACCGCTTGATCTGGCCGCTCTGCGCGCTGGGGCTGCTGCTCGCGTTCAACCTCGTTTGCACGCCCGGCTTCTTCCGCCTGGAGTGGATCGAGGGGCGTCTGTACGGCAGCCCGGTCGATGTCCTGAACCGCGCGGCACCCGTGTTGCTCACCGCGCTCGGCATGACGCTCGTCATCGCGACCGGCGGCATCGACCTCTCGGTCGGAGCCGTGATTGCGATCGCCGGCTCCGTGGCGGCCCTGCTGATCACGCGGACCGACCTCGGGGTGGCCCCCATCGTGGTCCTGGCGCTGGGCGTGTGCGCCGGCGCGGGCGTGTGGAACGGGTTGCTCGTGGCGGTGTGCGGCATCCAGCCGATCGTGGCCACGCTGGTCCTGATGGTCGCCGGCCGCGGGATCGCGCAGCTTCTGACCGATGGACAGATCATTACGTTCGCCCAGCCCGGCTTCGCGTTCATCGGCGGCGGGTATCTGGGGGGCCTGCCGTTCGCGGTGACCATCGTGGCCGTGATGTTCCTCCTGACCGCGGTCCTGACGCGGCTCACGGCGTTGGGGTTGTTCATCGAGTCGGTGGGCAACAATGAGACCGCCAGCCGCTACGCGGGGGTCAACGTCCGGCTGGTGAAACTGCTGGCGTACGCCTATTGCGGGCTGTGCGCCGGCACGGCCGGCCTCGTGGTGTCGTCCGACATCAAGGCGGCCGACGCCAACAACGCCGGTTTGTACGTCGAACTCGACGCAATCCTGGCCGTGGTGATCGGCGGCACCGCGCTGACCGGCGGCCGCTTCTCCCTGCCGGGCACGATCGTCGGGGCGCTCATCATCCAGACGTTGACGACGACGATCCTGACGCGCGGCGTGCCCGTGGAGCTGACGCTCGTCGTGAAAGCACTGGTGGTGCTCGCGGTTTGTCTGCTTCAGTCCGCGACCCCGCGCGAATGGCTCGCGCGCGCGAGGCGCCCAGGATGAGGTTCGCGCTCCCACGCCAATACGTCCCTCTCGCGGCCACGACCGCGGTGTGTGTGCTGCTGTACGCCGCGGCGTGCTGGCGCTATCCGCACTTCTTCTCGTGGCCCGTGCTGGCCAACTTTTTCACCGACAACGCGTTTCTCGGGCTCGCGGCGCTCGGTCTCACATTCGTGATCCTCTCCGGCGGCATCGACCTGTCCGTCGGCGCCGTGATCGGCTGCACCAGCATCTTGGTCGCCACGCTCATCAGCCGGTTGAACGTGCATCCCGCGCTGGCGCTCCCGGCGGTCATGCTGCTCGGCACCGCGTTCGGAGCCTGGATGGGGGTTCTGACCCACGTGTTTCGGCTGCCGCCGTTCCTGGTGACGCTGGCCGGCATGTTCCTGGCGCGCGGCGTGGGGTTTCTGGTCAGCCTCGAGAGCATCCCGATCACGCATCCGTGGTACGGGCGGCTGGCGGGCTACAGCGCGCCCGTGTTCATCGGCGCATGGCTGATCGCGGTCTACGTGGCCCAGTACACCCGGTTCGGCCGCAACGTGTACGCCGTCGGCGGCAGCGAGTCTTCCGCCCTGCTGATGGGCTTGCCGGTCGGCCGCACCAAGGTCGGCGTGTATGCCCTCAGCGGGCTGTGCTCATCGGCGGCGGGGATCGTGTACACGTTCTACACCGCCTCCGGGAACGCTTCGGCCGGCACGACGCTGGAGCTGGACGCCATCGCGGCGGTCGTGATGGGCGGCACGCTGCTGTCCGGCGGGGTGGGGCACGTGGCGGGCACGCTGCTCGGCGTGCTGCTCTATGGTATCATCCAGACGATCGTCGTTTTTGAAGGTACACTCAGTTCCTGGTGGACCCGGATCGCGATCGGGCTCCTGGTCCTGGTGTTTGTGCTGCTACAACGACTGGTGCAAGCCCGGGCCGCCGGTTCGCAGCGGCCGATCGGAAGCATGGAGAGAACCTCGTCATGACGAACGTGGGAACTGCCGTGGCGGTTCTGGCGTGCGCGGCGGCGGTGCCGGCATACGCCCAGTGGCAGCCGCAAGAGGGACCGCTCAAGACCCGCTGGATGAGGGAGGTCACGCCGGACCGTGTCCATCCCGAGTACCCGCGGCCCCAGATGGTCCGGCCGGATTGGCAGAGCCTGAACGGGCTGTGGGACTACGTCGTGCGGCCGAAGGCGGAACCTCGGCCGACAGAGTTTGACGGCCGGATTCTGGTCCCCTTCCCCATCGAGTCCGCCTTGTCGGGCGTGATGAAGCGCGTCAGCGAGGACGAGCGGCTCTGGTATCGCCGAACGTTCGAGACCCCGGAGAGCTGGGCTGGGAAGAAAGTGTTGCTGCACTTCGGCGCCGTCGATTGGGAAACCACGGTCTGGGTCAACGGCAAGCAATTCGAGCCGCACCGCGGCGGGTACGACCCGTTCACGTTGGACATCACGGACGCCCTTCAGGGCCCGAGCGGCAGCGCGGGGCACCCGCACGAACTGGTCGTTGCCGTCTGGGACCCCACGGACGCCGGCAATCAGCCGCGCGGCAAACAGGTCCGCGAGCCCAAGGGCATCTGGTACACGCCGACGACCGGCATCTGGCAGAGCGTGTGGCTGGAGCCCGTGGCGGGGTCGCGCATCGACGGGCTCGTCATCACGCCGGAGGTTGACCAGAAGCGCTTCCGCATCAGCGTCGACGAACGCTACATCGCGCGGACGTTGCGCGGTTCGCACGTGCTGCGCGTCAGCGTCACGGCGCGGGGGCGCGAAGTCGCGCAGGGCGAGAGCGACGCAGACGGCACCAGCATCGAGATCGACGTGCCCGACGCGCGGCTGTGGTCGCCGGACGACCCGTTCCTGTACGACCTGCGGCTGCGCCTGGTCTGGAAGGACGGCGCCGAGGAGCGCGTGATCGACGAGGTGACCAGCTACGCCGGGCTGCGCAAGATCAGCCTCGGGCCGGACAAGCGGGGCCGGACCCGGCTGCTCTTGAACAACAGCCCGCTCTTCATGTACGGGCCGCTGGACCAGGGTTTCTGGCCCGACGGGCTCTACACGGCGCCGACCGACGAGGCCTTGCGTTACGACCTCGAGGTGCTCAAGCAGCTCGGCTGCAACCTGGTTCGCAAGCACGTGAAGGTCGAGCCCGGCCGCTGGTACTACTGGTGCGACAAGCTCGGGTTGCTCGTCTGGCAGGACATGCCGAGCGGCGACAAGACGGACGCGCCGCCGGATTACCAGCGCACGCCCGAGTCCGCCCGCCAGTTCGAGCTGGAACTGGAGCGGATGATCGCGGCGCTCCGCAACCATCCGTGCATCGTGATGTGGGTGCCGTTCAACGAAGGCTGGGGCCAGTACGACACCGAACGCATCGTCGGCCTGGTGCGCCAATGGGACCCCACCCGCCTCGTGAACGCCGCCAGCGGCTGGCACGAAACCGGCGCCGGCGACGTGCACGACGTCCACGCCTATCCCGGGCCGGCGTCGCCCCAGCCGGAGCGCCGCCGGGCGCCAGTCCTCGGTGAATTCGGCGGGCTGGGGCTGCCGGTGGCGGGCCATACCTGGCAGGCGGAGAAGAACTGGGGGTACCGCAACTTCACGTCCCCGGAAGAGCTGACCCGCGCGTACGTCAATCTAACGAGCACGCTGCGCCTGCTCATCGGCGATCCGGGCCTGGCGGCGGCAGTGTATACGCAGACGACGGACGTCGAGATCGAGGTCAACGGGCTGATGACCTATGACCGGGCCGTGATCAAGATGGACCCGGAGACGGTCGCGGCTGCCAACCGGCGCCTGTACGGACCCCCGCCGCGCGTGCAGGTGCTTTCGCCCACCTCGGAGACGAACGCGCACATGTGGCGGTACACGACCGCCCAGCCGCCGGAGGACTGGGTGTACCTGGATTTCGTGGACCGCCTCTGGCCAGTGGGGGAAGGGGGCTTCGGCCGTCCGGGCACCCCCGGAATCGTGGTGCGGACGCGATGGGACACGCCCGAAATCTGGCTGCGCCGGCGCTTCAAGCTCGCCGACCTGCCGGTCGAACCGCACCTGAAGGTCTATCACGACGAGGACTGCGAGGTGTACGTCAACGGCGTGCTCGTCGCAACCTTGAAAGGGTACACGACCAGCTACGTACTCGTGCCGATCAAGGACAACGAAGCGCTCCTGATCGGGGAGAACATCATCGCCGTGCATTGCCGGCAGACTACCGGCGGCCAGGGCATCGATGCGGGCATCGTGGACGTGCACGAGTCTGGCCCGCAGTAGTGGCGCACGTCGCGCACCCCGCGCCGCGCGTGCCTTACCGAATCCGGTAGCCCAGCACCACCGGCACGCCGCCGGGGAGGACCCGCGGCGGGGGGGTGACCGTGACCGCGAGCTGAAGCGAATCCGGCTGGTCGTCAAGCGGCCGTGCCTGGACCGCGACTTGCTGCTCCTCGGGTGGCACGTCGGCCACGGTCAGCCAGTCGCGGACGTGCGCCAGCGCCGTCGCGGCCACCTTCTCCTGCGAGAGACCGCTCAGGTGCGGCTTCAGATCGAGCAGGAGGCTCGACAGCCGGCTGGCGAAGAGCTGATACGGCAGGCTGACTTCGAGCAGGGCGTAGCCTTCCCCGCGCGTCGGCCGCGCCGCGCTGAACCCGTTGCAGACCACGACCCGGGTCTCGTCCCTGTAGCAGATCACGGCGTTGAGGCCGGCGACCGCCATGTCCTGGGCCTTTTCCAGCGGCATTTGCGTGTCGGCCGGGCCGAACTGCTTGTCGCCCTTCTTGCCGCCCAGCGCGCTGGCGAAGCCCTCCAGCCGGCCGACCATCCCGGTCGGCCAGCCCGTCTCGGCCATGCTGCGTCCGATGGTGCACGCGGCGGCGATCGGCCCGCTCGCCCAGACGAAGTCCTTCTCCGCCAGGCATTCCTCCCGGTACCGCAGCTCGAGATCGTCCCCACCGTCTTTGCCGTACGGCGCGCGCAGCAGGCCGCGTCCGAACACGGCCCCCAGCGAGCGGGCGTACGGCTGGCCGCGCAGGGTCTTCCACTTCGCGAACTGCCATTGGTCGAAGAGCGAAACGAAGGCCGGCAGCGAGGGCACCTGCCAGGCGTGCTTCACGCCGAAGAACTCCGCGGACACGCCGGCCAGGGCCACCACGGGCAGGCTGGCCGCGTGTTGGGCCAATTCGTCGAGAATCTCGATATCCGGCGCGGTGTTGCCGAAGAGCATATCGACGACGAGCAGGTCGGGGGCGTCGGCGCCCTGGTCGAAGACCGGATCAATCACCAGCGACACCAGGCGTTGGGTCAGCTCCTGGCGCGGCGCGTGCAACACCGTGACCCGTAGCCCCTTGCGGAAATCCAGGTGGCTGACCAGGAAGGCCAGCGCGCGCCAGCGCGCCTCCAGCTCCTGCACGGGCGGCGCATGCAGCACGGCGTTCAACCAACTCGCGGCGCGCTGGTCGATTTGTCCGAGCGTCCGTCGCAGCGCGGAGGATTCCTCGGCCGGTATCTGCGGTCCGCCGCCGGCGGCCACGGCCGAGACCGCAGCGCCGATGGGTGATTTCGGCGGCTTGGCTGGTTTGTCGGACGGCTCCTCTCCGAGATCCAACTGGCCGAGGAGGTCGTCGACCGCCTCCGGCGTCGGGCCGGGGGCCGCGGGGGCCCAGTGGATAGCCCCGGGCAACCAGGCAAGCTGCGGGTCGGCTGACGCGGCCCTGCCGATCGACTCGGTAAGCTGCGTGGCGGAGAGCTTGCCGCGCATTCGCGCGACGATCTGGTCGCGCGCGTCAAGCAATGCCCTCGTGGCGGGAAGTTGCCGCAAGATGGCCGCCGGCTGGAAGTCCGCCAGGGCATCGAAGCGGAGGTCGATGGCCACCATCTCGTTGCCCGGCTTGGTCGGATCGGTGGTCTTGAAGGACAGCGCAGGCTGCGCCGTCGCCATGACCTCATCGAAGTCATCGGGCGTCACCTCGACCACGCGGTCGCGGAGCGGACCCGACAGCCGGCCGCTGTCCGAGCCGCGCAGGTCGCTGACGAGCAGCATCCGGTAGGGCCGGCCGGTCGTGACCTTCAGGCCGCCGGGCAGCGGCAGATCGACTTCGAGATCAGGTGGCATCGGTTCGTCGGTCATGGCGAGTCTCCATCGTATCGCGATTCAGCCGGACCAATGTAGTGCGGCTGCCGTTGTCCATCCGGGCCGCGCGGGTTCGCGCCGCACAGATCCAAGCTGCCAGCGGTAGCGGGCGGTTCTCATCACCACACGCCGAGCGCCACTGCCCGCCGCGGCGGGCAGGCGGCACGCCGCCGCGCACGACTGTTGGGAAGGGCGCGCGTGTCGGGCCGCCTCTGCGTAGCGTCGGACCTCCGTGTCCGACGCCTCCGCAGCGCTGGACACGGAGGTCCAGCGCTACCGTCGCTGCGCACCCGGTCTAGAACTTCCCTTTGACCGGGTTGTAGCGGACCCAGTTGTCGATCTGGGCGCGCATGGCGTAGTCGCTGCTTTCGCAGCCGCCGCCCATCAGGGCCCGGTCGACGATTCCCGACGCGATGCGGCCCTCGGGTCCGGAACCGAGGTTCGCGTAGCGGAAGCGTTCGTCCAGGTCAAATCCGCCGGCCGTAGCCGCACGCCGCATGCACTCGAGAATCGTCCCGCAGGCATACGGGTCGTAGCGCAGCCAGTTCCGCAAGTAGTCCGCCACTTTGGCTTCGACAATCGCGTTCATCACACACTCCTTCGCTGGTCTCGGGCGTCCGCCTCAGCGCCGGACGCCGTGGCCCTCGTTGGTCGCACACTTCATCCCGGAAGCTTCCCGGTCAGCGGCTAGACCCAGATCGGGCAGTCCTTCCAGCCGTCGGCTGCGACGACCGACGGCGATTCAGCTTTCACGCGGATCAAGAACCACTTCCGATGTTTTTTGTCAGGCTCCAGATACTTGGTCGTTTCAATGTATTCCTTCTTCTTCACGCCCACGGCGGCCAGGATGTCCCACATGGCCTGGCTGGTATCATCCTTGGACTTGAACCCCCATTCGGTCTGCTTCTCGGCCGGACCGGGTGCCATGCAGCCCAGGAACCAATTGGGGAAATTGCCGGGGTGAATGAAGATCGACGTCGTCAGCTTCGTTGACTGGGGGTTCTTCAGGACCCAGCCCAGTACGCCGAGCCCCCATTCGGAGGCATCGGCGTTCCAGGTGTAGCCTATCCAGATGGCCGGATACTTGGCGCGCTCCTCCTGCGACTGGTGATTCCCCATCACCCGCACGAAGCCGGCGTAGATCCCAAGCGGCTGCGTACACATGGGCGGGACGGCTACGCCCTTGGATGTCTTCTCCCCCGTGTAGCATTTCGCGTCGTCCTTCCAGCGCTGCCACACCGTCACCATCTTGTAGTTCCGGGTGTTGGCCTCCAGGTCGGGTGACGTCGTCCGGAACTGGAAGTCGCCCCGCAGGCCCCACTGGTTGTCCGGGCTGCTGTTGGGCTGCTTCTGCGGCGGCTTCCACTTCCACTTCGGATCGTTGACCCTCACCTCCGGCGGCAGCTTGGCACCGGCCGGGAACCAGTAGGGCAAGCTGCGCTTCTCGGATTCGCCTAGTTGCAGGCTGAGCGTTTGCTTGCCCACCCGGACCGTGGTCTGGTCCTTGACGTCAAGTTGACAGAGCCGCTCATCGGCATCGAGCACGACGTCGCCATGCGGGGCCTTCTCAACTCTGGCAGGCAAGTCGCTGCTCTCGCCTGTGCCGAACCACGCGGGCGTCGGTACGCGGGTCTGCCAGAAGCGATAGAAGCGGAACTGAGTCTTGTAGGTGATGTCCAGCTCCGCATCCGGCCGGACCGCCTCGTCCACGGTCGCGCCCGTGCTCGTGCCGGTCACCGAACGCTTCGCCGGCCAGTCCGCGACCGCTGCCGCGTCAGGCGTGAAGGGCGGCGCGGCCCCGGCTTTGCTCGGTTTCTTCGCGGAAGGACTGGCTTTGGGCGTCGCCAACGTATCACCTCAGCACGGCGTGCCGCATCCTCGCGCGGCTGCCGCCAGGTTCACGCACTGCGCTCCTCGTCGCCGGTTTCGGCGACGTCCACCGACGTATCCTCGTCCTCAGGCGACAGGCCAAAATCCTCGAACTCGGCATCATCGACCGCGTCCGTAGCCGTCGCCGGCAACTGGCCCGCCATCTGGTCATGGTATTCAGTCAACTTGGTCCGCGTCGCCGGATCGAGCTTCGGCGAAGTCGGCAGGCCCACGCGCTGACGGAACAGGTTCAACGCCGCCAGCGTGCGCGGCCCCATCACGCCGTCCACCGGCCCCACGGCGAATCCGAGGTTGTTGAGCCGCTGCTGAACGCCGGTGATTTCACTAACTGGGTCCACGGCCCCCAGGTTGAACCGAATGACGCGGTTTCCGATCCGCAAGACGGCCTGGCGGGCACTGCCCGGCAGCGGTTCATGAATTCGTCCCTGCGCGTCGGTCGTGCCCTTGCGCGAACGGCCGTCCACCTCCAGCTCGTACGGCTCGTTGGCCCGCGGCTCGCCCTGCCGCATCAGCTTGAGGTCAAGCCAATGGGGCTCTCCACGGCGCAGGAACTTGTGGTGCTGATCCGTGGCACCACTCTCCTCGCGGGGCCGCTTGTCAGGTACGAATACCGCGTCGCCGGCCAGCAGCAGGTTCGGGTCGCCCCGCCGGCGTTTCAGCTCCGCGTTGGCCGCATGACTCCAGAGCGTGTCCCAGAAATGCCCCGTGTCCGCGGCGATGCTGGAGATGCACTCGCCCTGCCGCACGGTGCGCCATGTTCCGCCGCGGGCGCCGGGTCCGGGCGGCACAGGGCCCGTCTCAGTCGTCGTTGGGGGCGCGATCGCGGCGGCCGAAGCGGGTGGCGGCGGGTTGGCGGTCCAGCGCTGCCACGCCGCCAGATCCAAGTCTGTGAATCGGATCGTGCAGGTTCCGGAGCGCTTCATGCCGTCGATACGGTACATGCCGCGCGCATCGGTGCGGTTCTTGACCTCCGCCACTTGCTCGCCCTGTGGGAGCTTGATCAGGAACGGCTCGCCGACGACGGGCTGGTTGGCTTCGTCCACCAGCTCGATCTCGATCCAGTGGGTGCTTGTCCCCACCTTCTCGCCCGACGGCCCCGGCGTGCGCTGCGCGGTCTGCGTGCCGGCTTGAGCGGTGGGGGATTCGTCATCGCCGCCGCCCTCGCCCCCGCCGCCGCCACCACCGGCCGTGCCGCCGCCCCCGCCCCCTCCGCCGCCCCCGCCCCCTCCGCCGCTGCCGCCGTCGTCACCGATGATTACCGTCGGACAGCCCATCGCGATCGGGTCGCTGCCGCCGCAGGCTTCCATGACCTTATCGTCTTGGCGGCAGGCGGGCAGGTTGTTAATCAGGACGGAACTGCTGCCCTTGGTGACGAAGCCCGGACCGTGCACCGCCGGCCCGGAAGGCAGCGGGCACACGTGCATGTCGGCCAGACTGGCCATCGCGGAAACGGTGGCGCACGCCGCGGCGCCGGCCGCGGCCTTGATCCCCTCCGTGTACGCGATATTCGCTGCCGGCTGGCCGCCGGGGGCCGCCGAGGCCGTCGTCCAGGTCGCCGTCAGGGTCACGTTCGTCGCGTTCAGCGTAACGAGCTGGCTGGCGGCAGTGCCGGCTGCGGCGGGCGCGCCCGCGGCGGCAGCCTTGGCCCCACCTTGCGTCAGATTCTGCGAGATCTTGGCGAGGTCGGCCGCGGCGTTCGCCGGCGTCATCTGCGGCTTGCTCATGAACGAGTTCATCGAGTTGGAGATGGCGTCCATCGCGCCGGCGACGGAGGACGGGAGCGCCCGCCAGGCCGGCATGTACCCGATCATCACATCCAGACTGCCCGGCCCCGGGTTCAGCGGGTTGCCGTGCGCGGTCGGGTCGTTCGTGCGTGCAGCCGGGGGCATGGTCGTCCCTGCCTATACGGCATCCCAGTACAGAACGTCGTCCTGGTCTCGATTCTCGTGCTTGGCCGCGAACTCGGCCTGCTTGTCGTCCAGCTTGCCGAGATAGAACGCGATCGCCCGCGCACAGCGGGTCGTGTACTTCCTGAGGTCTTCGGCCTCGTGCGCCGGCAAGTCGGGCCGCGTGCCGCGCGACATCAGCAGGTTCATCTCGTGGAGGAAGACCTTGGCAAGGTGGGCCGGCTCGGTCGCCGCGCAGTCGCGCTGCAACATCATCATGCCCCAGCGCTCGAAGTCCGCGTACGGCCGGCCTTCGAAGCCGAGGTAACAGCGGGCCAGCTCCTGGCGCCGCCGGTTGGCGTCGGCCGTCTTGAGCAGCTCGTGCCGGCGCTTCTTGGCGGCCTCGACGGCCGGCCAGCGGGCCTGCTTGTAGTCCTTCAACTCGTAGTACGCGACGGCGGCGTCCTGATTCGTCTCGATGTCCGGTTCCAGCGCGGCCAGCTTGCGATCGAGCGGCTCGATAATCCACTTTGGGCTGGCACTCTCCGGCAAGTGGAAGAACAGGTCCAGCAGGGGGCCGAAGTGCTCTTCCGCGAAGCGGTGCCCCGCGAGGTGCTGGTAGTACTTGGCCGCCTGGGCCTGTTGGTCGTCGGTGCCCATGTCGCCGAGGATGGCCACCGCGGTCATCGGCTTGGGCAAGTCCTCGGGCTTCGCTTCGCGGCGGTCCAGCCACTTGAGTACGTTGCCGCAGCAGCCGCGCAGGTCGAAGAACCGCATCAGCTCACCGACGCGGGCCATGTCGCGCGGCCGCAGCTCCTTGCGGTCAAGGACCTTGCGCACGAATTCGTCAACGTGGGCGGGTTCGGCCCGCTTGGGCAGCCGCGGGGCGTCGTACTTGCCGGCGCTCAGAAACTGCTCGAGCCGGACATCCGCTTCGTCCTTGCTCAGATACCCTTCGGGCGGTTTGGGCAGCATGGCGAGCTCCTACAAGTTCGACACCGGGGCCGGACGCAGTTGCCGCATACTCCGCAGCACCGACGCCGACACCGTGCGGAAGGTCTGTACCGGCGAGGGCGTCGGCGGTGCCCCCAAGACCACCTGGCGCACCTGCAAGTTGCCGTGGACCTCCTGGAATTCCACCCTGAGGGGATCGTCGGACATTCGCAGGTGCAGCACCGGCGGATTGGTTTCACGGCTGAAGGCGGCCATCCACTCGGAGAAAGCCAGCCGGGGGTTGGTCGGGTACGCGTTGTTCTGGAAGTCCCGCTCCGGGTTCGTCGATTGCGTCGTGTGGATCAGGTCGAGCAGCACGTGCCCGGCCTCGTGCGGCAAGACGGTGCGGCGCTGGACGCCGTTGCTGTCCATGACGACCGCCATCTGATACGTCCGGATGGGCCGCAAGTTGGCCGTCACCGCGCGGTAGGGAATCAGGGCGTACCCGAGCAGGGTCCCGCCGGGGGGCGGGTTGGGAGCGAAGAGATTGACGAGCAGGACCGCCAGGTGGCCGTCCTCGGTGTTGTAGTTCTTGCCCAGCGCCCGGAAGTCTCGCCCGCCGACGAAGCGGTAACGGTGCTCGTTCGCCCCGTAGTCGTTGCCGTGATTCACCGAACCGTTGTTCCACGCCCCGGTGTGCGAAAGCTGCTGGGCCTCGCCCGCCGCGTTCTGCACCGCGATGATCCGCGCCGGCGAGTTGTCCGCGTTGAAGCACAGGATGTCGCACGAGCCAAAGGCGTTGCCGCTGGTGCGGTCGGGCGGATTGCGCAGCACGCGGCAACGCACGCCCTGGGCCTGCAAGGCGTTGGCCAGGCTCTGAGCGGTCTGTTCGGGCGTGTCGTTCGCCGCCGTGGTGATCGTGGCGGTCACGTTGCCGCTGCTCAGCGCGACGGTGGCGCCGATGTTACGGCCACCGGTCGCGCGCACCTCGGGCCCGGTGAGAATGTCGCAGACCGCGATCATGTTCTTGGGCGGCGGCACGTCGAAGATGCGGTCGTCCACGAGCTGAAGGCCGACGTTGGCCTGCGCCAGCGTCGCCCGGTAATCGCGGAAGAGCATCGTGTCGATCTGGGCATCGGTGATCGGGTTCGCATCGGCACCCGGGCCAGTGATGCGATACACCTTCATCCGCAGGACTTTCTCGTTCTTGCCGACGTCGGCGAAGGCCAGCGCCTTGCACTTGCCGTTCGCGTCGGCGTGTTCGCAGTCGCGGGCCGGCCGCTCGGCCTTAATGCGCAAGTCGAGAATCTCGATCCGCCGGTCCGGCGCGCCGCCGTTCATCACCGGGGGCACCACCAGCGTCTGCCGCGTGCGGTCGTCGGCGGGATCGGTGCCATCGGCCCGGCGATTGTTCTGTTCATTCGCATCGACGACCAGGCGCAGGTAATACGAGCGGTACCAGAGCGGATCGGTCGCGATCTGCTGGCACTGGACATCGGCCAGGCGCGTGCCCGGCTCGGTCATGTCTTCCCACCGCTCGATCTCGTTCCGATCGTTCAGCACCGGCTTCTGGGCCTGAAGCGTGACTGTGACCTGCGCTTCGCCCGCCTCGCCGGCGATCTTGTCGAAGACCTGCAACTTGAAATGGTCCGGATCGGCGCTGGCGGCCGCATCGTGCGCGAAGACCCCCTGATTGACCCAGACGGCGGGCGCAAACTGGGTACCCTGCCGGCCCGTCACATAGTTGCTGATCGCGAGCTGACGCTGCACGTCGTTCAGCGCTGCCGGCGCGTTCGGCCGGTTGTGGTCCTGGATCAGCCAGATGCGATGGGTTCGGCCGAGCCGGACGAACTTGTGCAGCATGTCGGAGGCCCCCTGCTCCTGCTTCTGCGTGATTTCGGGCACGTTGACCCGGTCACCGGGCTGCACCGGCCGCGTCGCGAAATCCGGGTTGTCCGGCCGCAGCTTGGTGCAGTTCTTGAAGCCGTTGGCAACGCCGATGCTGCACAACGTGTCCCCGTCTTGTGCTCGGATCACACGTGCTATTGCCATCGTCCTGCTCCTGAAGGGGTCAAGGGGCCGAGGGGCCAAGGGGCCAAGGAGAGGGGGCGGTTGCACCCTGTGACCCTCGGACCCTCGAACCCTTGAACCCTTGTGCCCTTCTTGCCATTCGCCGCTCGCTATCCGCTAGGCCTCTCTTCGCCAGGCGTCCGAATCCAGCTTGGTGAAGGAAATCTGGTTGTCGCCCGCCGGGATCCCATTGATCCGCGCGCGGCCGTTCGCGTCGGTGACCCCGTGCTTGACCTGGCCGTCGGAGGTCGTCACCTCGAACGGCTCGCCGGCAACCGGGCGTCCCGCCTCGTCCACCAACTCGATCTCGATAAAGTGGGTCGGCTTTTCCTTGGGCTTTTCCTCTTCAAACTCGTGGCCGGGGACTTCCTTGGGCGCTTCGGCTGCCGCCACCGGCTTGCTCGGCCCGTCGTAGCGCGTGTCCTTCCCCGGCGAGGTTGACTGGGCGGCGCTGGGATCCTCGGCGGTCGCCGGGCCATACGCGGTGGCGGACACCGGCCCAACCGACGGCCCGGAGCCGCTGTTGATGTACACCGTCGGTCCGACGATGTAGACGCCGCCGGGCGTGAGCACCACGCTGCTGCCGCCGCACTTCAGCTCGATCTCGGACGCGGCGTCCAACTGGATGCTGTCGGCCTTGCAGGCGTACGTTGCCGCCACCTCGTGCTTGTGGTTCGCGTCGAACTTGTCCACCACATCGCTTTTGACTTGCAGGCAGCGCGTGCCGCCGACCTGGATCGCCTGGTTGCCGCCGATCGACCGCCCCTCGTCCTTCTCGACCAGCGTGCGCAGCTCGCCCTTGACGTGCACGTGCTTGGCCTTGAAGACCTTCTCGCGGATTTCGCCGAAGAGGTCCCCGTCCTTCTCGCCGCCGACGAGCACGTGGTAGCTCCCGCCGACGGTGTGGAAGTGACTGGCCTTGACGCGGGTGTCCATCCGCTTCTGGGCCTGGAGGAGAAGCTGCTCCTTGTCCTTGGCGTCCTCAAAGCGGATCTCGTTGCACCCGCCGCCGCCCTTGCTGCTGTGCGTCTTGATGACGCTCTTGGTCTTCTCCTTGGGCAGCTCATAGGGCGGCATGTGGTCGGCGTTGTAGACGCGGCCGACAACGACGGGCTTGTCCGGGTCGCCCTCCAGGAAATCGACGATGACCTCCTGGCCGACGCGGGGGAGGAACATCATCCCGTAGCCGCCGCCGGCCATGCCCTGACACACGCGAATCCAGCAGGACGAATCGGCCCCGAACAGCTTGGCCTTGCCGCCCTCGCTGCCCTCGCGGTCCCAATTAAACTGCACGCGCACGCGGCCGTACTTGTCCGTGTGGATTTCTTCGCCCTCCGGCCCGACGACCCGCGCCGTCTGCGCGCCGCGGATGACCGGCCAGGGCGTGACGCGCGGCGGGCGATAGGAGGTGGCCGCCGGGATACACTCGAACGTGCACTCGTACACCGGCACGTCGTAGTCGATGAGGTTCCACTGCGCGACCTCTTCCAGGAGGTTGGGCACCGAGAGCCATGCCAGGGGGTTGGCCCCCGAGGCCACGGCCGCGGCCGGCAGGTCCTTGGAGACCTGGCCGGCGTGATAGAGCCACGAGGTCAGGGCCCGATGCGCCGTCGGATCGCCGGCGCGCAGCCGGCTGACGATCTGCAGCAACGCCTCCGCCAGCTCGGCAATCGCCGGGTTCTCGTTGGTACGCGCCTGGAGCAACGACTGGTGGGCGCGGGTGTCGAGGATGTGCGTCCGGCCGTTGCCGCCGGTCGTGGTGCGCTGCGTCGACTCCTTGCCCTGGTGCGTGACCGCGGTCACCAGATAGGAGCCGTCGTAGCCGGCGGCGGGGTAGTCTTTGAGCTGGAAGGTCTTGGCCGGGGCCAGGCGCTTGCAGTTGCTGCGCCCGATGCCGACCAGCCGCTGGGCCTGGAACTCCTCCGTGCGCAGCTTGGCCAGCGCGGTCCCCTCGCTCTGTTCCAGGAACTCGCCGGGATGGTCGGCGAACTCGAGCGTCTTGTCCCGGCCGGCGTCGTCGGTGGCTTCCAGCCGGAGCTTGGGTTTTTCGAAGTTGAAATCGTTGATGACCACGGCGCCGGGACGGACCGACTGCCCGACCCGGAAACGGAAGATGTGCTCCGTCTCGACGTTCAACCCCGTCGCAGCGCGGTAAACGAGCTCGGCCTTGTCCGGGATCGGCGCGTAGTGCGACTTGTCGTCGGCCATCACCAGCGTGTGTCCGGCCTTGGTCTGCTCGAAGTACCACCAGATGCCTTCCTCTTCCATGAGCCGCGCGATGAAGTTGTAGTCCGTCTCGCGGTACTGCACGCAGTATTCGCGCGGCGAGTAGCTTCCCTTGAGCGCGAACTTGAAGCGGTCGGTCGCGATGCCGCCCTTGGTGAGCACGTCGTTGATAATGTCCTTGACGGTCTTGTTCTGGAAGATCCGGCAGTGGTAGCGGTGCGTCAATAGCCAGAGCGTCGGGACGAGCTCGACCCGAAAATACGTCTGCCCCACGGTCTCGTTGGTCAGCTCCATGCGCCCGACGAGGCCGTGGAACCAGCGCTCCCCTTCCGCGGTGTTGATGCTGAGGACGGCTGGCTTGCCGACGATCGCCTCCAGCATGATCCCTTCCGCCTGGGCCACCAGGTCGATCTCGAACTTGAAGAGCTGGCACAGCCCTTCGCTGCCGCGGTAGCGCACTACCAGGAACTCATCGAGGTCGCGACCGGCCACCTGGAAGGCCAGTTGGGCCTTGCTCATGTCTCGTACGAGCGGCATGACGGCTACCTCTTCCCCCGTCTAGCCATCGCAGAACTCATAGGTGAACTCGCCGGCGTCATCGACGCCCATGTGGATCACCGGCGCCATCTTCCCCGCGGCCATCTGCTCCAACAGGCGTCGCGACAACACCGGCATCACGGCCTGGTCGATCACGTGGTCGATCTGCCGGGCGCCCAGGTCCACCTGCTGGCAGCGCCCAGCCATGGCGGCGTACACGCCGTCATCCACTTGGAGCGTGACCTTGTGGACCGTCTGAAGGCGCTTGCCAACCTTGGCCACCTTCAGGCGGGCGATGTTCCGCAGCACCTCGTCCTGGAGCGTGAAGAACGGGATCACCGTCATGCGGGCCACCAGCGCGGGCTTGAAGTGGTCGCGGAGGTGCGGGTAGATCGCCTCCCGCAGCTCCTTCGGGTCAACCTCTTCGCCGGACTCGCACATCTGCTGAATCACGTCCGTGCCGAGGTTGCTGGTCATGAACAGCACGGTGTTCTTGAAGTCGATCACGCGGCCTTCGCCGTCCGCCAGGCAGCCCTTGTCGAACACCTGGTAGAACAGGTTCATCACGTCGGGGTGGGCCTTCTCGACCTCGTCCAGGAGCACGACCGAGTACGGATTCTGCCGCACCGCCTCCGTCAGCACGCCGCCCTCTCCATAGCCGACGTAGCCCGGCGGCGAGCCCTTGAGCTGCGAGACCGTGTGCTTCTCCATGAACTCGGACATGTTGATGGTGGTCAGGAAGCGGTCGCCGCCGAACAGCAGGTCCGCCACCGACAGGGCCAGCTCCGTCTTGCCGGTACCGCTCGGCCCGACGCACATGAAGACGCCCATGGGTTGCGTGGGATTGCCGATGCCGGCCTTCGACGCGCGGAGCTTCTCCGCCACGATCGTCAGGGCATGGTCCTGGCCCACCACGCGACTGCGCAACCGGTCCTCCATCTGAAGCGTGGCCGCAATCTGATCGCGGACCACCCGGCCGACCGGAATGCCGGTCCAGTCCGCGAGGACCGCGGCGACCGAGCCGGCATCCACCTGGGGGAACAACAGCGGATCGTCGCCTTGCATCTCCCGCAGCGCCGCCATCGCCTCGTCGATCTGCTTGCGCAACTCGGACTCGTCGACCTGTGTCTCGGCCGCCCCCGGCTGCGCCTGTGTCTCGGCCGCGGGAGGTTGGACGCTGGCCGCTTCCTCCTTTCGGGCAATCGCGTCGGGACTCTCGGCCCCCTGCAACTTCGCCCGCAGGTCGCGAATGCGGTTCACCGCCGCCAGCTCCTCCTGCCAGCGTTTTTCAGTCGCCGCGCGCTTCTCCAGCAACGCGCCTCGCGACTGCTCCATCTCGGCGAGCTGCTTCTCGTCGATCGTGAGCCCGGCCGCCCGGTCGCGCTGCAAGGCCGTGATGGCCGTGTCCAGGTTCGTCATCTCGCGGTCGATGTCTTCAAGGATCGCCGGCCGCGTCGTCAGGGCCACGGCGACCCTGGCCGCCGCCGTGTCCACGAGATCGACGGCGGAGTCGGGCAGGCAGCGCCCGCTGATGTAGCGCTTGGCCAGCTCGGCCGCGGCGGTGATGGCCTCGTCGAGAATGACGACCTTGTGGTGTCGCTCGTACTTGTCCTTCAGGCCGCGCAACATCACCACGGTGTCCTGAATCGACGGCTCGTTGCAGCGGACGATCTGGAAGCGGCGTTCCAGGGCGGCGTCCTTCTCGAAGTACTTCTTGTATTCGGCCCAGGTCGTCGCCGCGATCGTGCGCAGCTCGCCGCGCGCCAACGCGGGCTTCAGCAGGTTGGAGGCATCGCCGCCGCCACCCCCGCCGCCCCCGATGAGCATGTGGGCCTCGTCGATGAACGTGATCATCGGCGTGGGGCTCTCCTTGATCTCGCGGATCACGTTCTTGAGGCGGTTCTCGAACTCGCCGCGCACGCCGGCCCCGGCCTGCAAGAGCCCGAGGTCCAGGCACGCGAGCTTCACGCCGCGCAGGAAGGGCGGCACGTCGCCCTGCACGATCCGCAGGGCCAGGCCCTCGACGATCGCGGTCTTGCCCGTCCCCGCCTCGCCAACCACGATCGGGTTGTTCTTTCGGCGGCGACCGAGGATGTCGATCATCTGACGGATTTCGGGCTCGCGGCCGAAGACGGGGTCGATCTGGCCGGCCCGCGCCTTGGCGGTCAGGTCGATCGTGAACTGCGCGAGGGCGGTCCCCGCGCCGGCGGCACCTTCCGCCGGCCGGCCTTCCGGGCGGCCCGCCGCGGCTCCGAGCACGATCTCGTGGAAATGGTCGCGCAGTTGGTCCACGTTGATGCGTTCGAGCTCGGCGGCGAACTCTCCCAGCCGGACATGATCGGGGTTGAGCACGATCGCCAGCATCAAGAGGCCGGGCCGAAGCTGCTCGAAGCCGAACTCGTCGGCCAGCACGCCCGCGGCCTGAAACAGCTCCACAAGCTTGGGCGAGAGCGCCGGCTTGCCGCGATGCTGGCCGGGCAGCTCATCGAGCGTCCGCTGCACGCCGCGCCGCAGCCGCGCGCGGTCCGCCTTGAACGTCGCGAGGATCTGGGTCACGTCGCCCACGGTCTCGTCGAGCAGCCGCAGCAGCAGGTGTTCGGGGGTGACCTCGTAGTGCGTGCGCGAGGCGCACACGCTGGTCGCGCCCTGAAAGACCTGCATCATCTGGACATCGCAGCGGCGCAGCAGGCCGCGCAGTTGTTCCGCCGTGGAAGGCGCAGCGGTCGTCTCACTCATAATGTCCTCTCGCTTCGTGAACGGGCGGGCGCGGCGCCCGCCTCGCCGGCCTCCGCCGGCACCAATCCCAATCGCACCGTGGTCTCGTCGCTGGCGGCGAAGGTGACCGTGGTTTCCCCCAGGTCCGCCGTACGGACCCAGCTCGTCAGGCCCAGCGCGGCGGTCTGCCCGGTACTGTTGAGCTGCGACTCGGGCACCTGCCCGGGCCGCAGCGTTATCTGCATCGTGAACGCCAGCGGATCGCAGCAGTAGAGCCTGGTCAGGGCGCGCGTCTGCGCGAAGCGGAAACCGCCGGGCAGGAACGTGAGGTACGTCTCCCAATCGACGGGCCCGACGCAGATGGAGAACGCGCCGGCCAGGTCATAGACTTGTTCCCCGATGGTCAGATTGACGCCCAGGCCGCAATTCGCGGCGCCGAGCCGGTTCTGATCGGCCTCCGTCAAGGGGACCCATTTCCCCACGAACTGACGCACGTCGATGGGCAGATCGCCCCAATAATCACTCAACATACCCGCCAGCGTCATCGCCGACCGCGGGCGCTGCGTCAGCGTGCCGACGTACCGCAACAGCCGAATCGGCGACACCCCGAGCGTCTGCTCATCGAAGCCCGGCGGACAGCCGTTGAGCAAGCACAGATAGCCCGTGATCACGTCGCGCTGCGGCGCGCCGAACATCCGCTCGTAGTGATACTTCAGCCACGCCCGGAAGAACAGGGAAACCACACGGTGGTGCACGATGTCGAGAAGATCGCGCACCGGGCTGGACGACGTCGTTGCCGCGGCGTGCCCGGGGGGCGCGTCCGTCGCGACCGCCTCGCCGGGAGTCGGGAGGGAGGCCTGGGCCCCCCGCAATACGTCGATCGCGTAGTGCAGCGGCAACGGCGTCGAGACCCCGTAGAGCCCCAGAAACGCGATTTCGACCAGGTAGTAGGGGTCCTCGCCGCCGGGCGGCTGCCGAAGGTCGATTCGCCGCACATCGGTCGCGGGAAAGCCCAGCGAAAGATCGGGGCGGAAGCGCAGCCGCTCGCGCGTGCGCGGGCCCCGCTGCCCGACCGGCACTTCGCCGCCGCAATGCCGCTCCAGCAGCCAGGCGGCCTGGAAGAAGTCAAACTCCCAGCCGCGCGCCGCGAGCCGGTCCAGCAGGGCCGCCCTGCCCGGCGCGGGAGCGCAGCCACGAGTCGGGTTGGTCGTGTCAACGGCCGTCATGACGTTCTTCCGCCGGCGTCCATTGCTCGCCCCAGCGGGGCGGGAAGCGGTACACCTGCCCGGCGCGGACCAGGCGCGTCTGCAACTGACTGAACGCGTTCAACGTGACATACGCCGCCAGGAAGCGGTCGATGAGCGCGGCGAAAAGGTACGCGTCGCCCTCGCCCACGAAGTGATCCTCGTTCACCTCCAGCTCGACCTGCACGCCGCGGATCGGCGCCCCGCGCATCATCCGCTCGTGGTACGTCGAACGCAGCGCGAGAATGCCGTCCAGCAGGCGCTGGTGCACGACGGCCCGCTGGGCGTCATACGCCGACTGGAAGTCATAGACGCGGAGCAGCTCGCGGAAGTGGTCCACGTTGGTCAGCGACACGTAGTTCAACGACAGGTGCGAGATCAGGCGCCAGTGCAGGCTGGGGCCCAGCGGCGGACTGATCGTCGCCGTGGGCTTCACCAGGTTGCGGAAGCTCGTCCCGGACGGGGAGCGGTCGGTCGGCTCGCAGATGTCGCCGGCCCGCAGTTCGCTCGGCAAATCCCGGTTCGTGCAGGTGAGGTCGACCGAGATCGTCTCTTCCGCGGGTACGGTCCTGGCCTCGCCACCGACCACGAACGAGATGTACGTCTCCGTTCCCCAGCGCATGCCCTGCCCCATCAGGCTGGGCTCCAGGTGCGTCTGGTAGTAGGTCGCTGCGCTCGGATCGCCCGCCACGTGCGCGAAGGAATAGAACGGCTTGAACTCGTGGGACTCCGCGTGTTCGCCGCGCACCAGCCCGAGCACCCGGTCCACCGAGAAGACCTCCGCGTGCCGCCGGTCGGCAATGCCCGTGCGCGACGGCTGAACGAGGTAGCGCACGCGGTCATGACTGAGGCGGATCGGCTCCGCGTGGTGCTCGAACAGGTTGACGATCGGAACGCAGTGCAGGCGCACGTTCTCCGCGGTCACGAGCGGATACGATTCCAGCCGCCGGTTAAAGGTGAACGTCACCTCCAGCGTGTCCCGGGGCTTCACCGACGCGACCGCCGGCTCGAGGCCCCGCACGTCCACGAACAGGAAACGCTCCTTGAACGTGAAGTAGTCCTGGATCAGCCCGTAGCCGGGGAAGATGTGCGCCGGGTAGGGCACGACGTTCTCGCCGCGCAGCAGCCCCGCCGCACTCACGTTCTCGCCCGGCAAAGTCACCTCGCGCCGCTCGCGGCCCTGCGCGCCGTCGCTGACACTGACGTTGTCCACGTGCGCGGCGAGCAGCAAATACAGCGTGAATGCGGTGCGCGGGTCGCCCGCCAGGTGCAGCCGCACGCTCTCGAGTTCCAGATTCTCCCACTTGGCCTTGGGCGCCGCTTGCAGCACGAGGATCAGCCGGGCTGGCCGGCCGGGCGTGGTGTCGAGCCGCACATCGCGCAGCAGCCACGGCCGCAAGGTGGTCGGCCAGCCGGCGCGGTACCGGCAGCGGGTGCCGTCCACGGGCCGGCTGGCGAACTCCGCCCCGGCGTCCACCACGACCGGGGCCTGCATGCCTTCCACCTCGGGCAGGAACTCGAGGATCGTCATCGAGGGAATTGGTCGCAGGTAGTGCGGCCACAGCAAGGACATCAGGCTGCCAGTCAGCTCGGGCAGCTCGTCGTCCAGCTTCTGGCGGACGCGCCCGCACAGGAACGCGACGCCCTCCAGCAACCGCTCGACGTCCGGATCCGAGCCCGCGTCCGCCAGATAGCGTGCGATCTCCGGGTTGGACCGGGCGAATTCCGGCCCGACCTCCCGCAGGTATCGCAACTCGTCCTGGTAGTACGTGTTGCCCACGTGCCGCCTATCCCGAGACCTGCAACTCACCCGTCGGCGCCAGCGCCGTCTCGTACCACACGCGATGCTCTCCGCTGCGGCCGACCATGACCGCGTCGATGCGGAAGACCAGCGTCTGGCGGTTGCCTTCCGTTGCCTGGTGCGTCACGCGCACGCGCCGCAGGCGCGGCTCATACTTCTCGATCGCCGTCCGGATCGCCTCCAGCACGCGCGCGATGTAATCCGCACTGCCGGCCATGATGTCCGCCAGCGCCGGCAGGCCGTAATCCGGCACTGCTTCGCTCATCCCGTGCCGGGCGTTCAGCAACCGCACCAGGTGTCGCCGGATGGATTCCATCAGCCCTTCGAGGTCTTCCGCGGCCGTCGCCGCGTACCGCCCCGACGCAGCACCGGCCCGCGCGGAACCCGCGCCGGGCTCGGCGTGCATGGCTGCCATGCGGTCCAGGAGCGTTTGCTCGCGCCCCACGCCCGACACCTCCAGGTCCGCCAGGCCGAAAGAGGGCAGCACGGGGCGTGCAGCGACCAACAAGCCGCCAACCGCGAGCAGCGAACCACGAGGCGGCGCAGTGCGCCGTTCGCTCGCTACCCGCAGTCAGCCGTCCGCTGGTTGCTGCGCGCCGCCGGCCGCCGGCCGCCGGCCACGGGTCGCACGTTCCACAACCGTCCGCGTGTCCGGTGCGCCGCGCCGGCCCTGCCTATGGCTTGCGCCACTCGTCCATCTCGACGACGCTGTCCACCAGCCAATTCCACTCGATCGTCTCGTACACGAAGCTGACCTGCTCCATGTGCCGGTACGATTCGTTGGCGGGCACGAAACTCATCGGCATGTACGGCCGGATGTCCACGATGCGGGCGTTCTTCAGCGTGATCCGGTAGTACTCCTTCTCCTGGCGCGTCGCCGGATCAATGCGATAGAAGCTCAGTATCACTTCCTGGAGGTTCTGGCCGGTGCACAGGGCCTTGTGGAAGCCGGGCGTGGCCTTGTCGATCACCTTGACCACGCGCAGCGGGCTGTGCACCCGCACGCCCGTGGCCTGACCGGTCGTGGGATCGACCGGCTGATGAATGTGGTGCTCGATCTCGAACACGTCCGACGTGTCGGCCCGCTGCTCCTTCTCCGACGAGCCCGGGTACTCTTTGACCTTCAGATTGCACGGGGTTGGCATGACAAACACTCCTTGCCCAAACAAATCGCCCAGGAACCTTACTCGATCGTATCACACGCGCGTCCCGGCCGGCCGGGACGCGTGAAAAAGTGAGAAGGTGAAAGCGGGAGAAGCCGACGGGCGAATCGAGCTTGTCACGCTTTCACGCTCTCACGTTATCACCTTCTCTTACTGCGGCGGCGGGTCAAACTGACCGACCATCGACAACTGCACCTCCACGCCCTTCAGCCGGAAGTGCGGGATCATCTGAATCTCGGACTTGTACATGCCCGGCTTGCCCGGCACTGGGGTCGCCGTCACCTGGACTTCCTTCAGCGGGTACTTGGCCGCCAACTCGTCGTCGAGCGTGCCTTGCCGGCAGTACTGCTTGAGCCAGCCGTTGATCTCGCCGACCATCTTCTCCGCATCCATCACCCGGCCCATGTTCTCCCGCCAGATGACCTTCAGGTAATGCGCCAAGCGGCACTGGATCATCAGGTATGGCAAGGCCATGCCGAGCCGCGCCCGCGTCTCGTCCTCCTTGCCCTCGGGCGTGTCCGCGAACTTCCCGACCCGCTTGACCGAGGGGGCGTCGAAGAACGCCGCGTTGTCGCTGCCCTTCCGCATGACCAGCGGGATGAACCCGAAATTGCACAGGTCCACGTCCATGTCTTCAGAAATGAGCGTCTCGGTCGGGATCTTCGTGTGGTACTGGCCGGTCGCCTCGTACTGGTGCAGCGGCAGGTTGGGGACCGTCCCGCCGCTGGTCGGCCCCACGATCGCGTTGTACCAGCCGTACCGCGCGAAGCTCTCCGTCATGCGGCCGGCCAGCGCGAAGGCGGCGTTGCCCCACAGGTAGCGATCGTGCGTCTCCTTGCGCACGTCCTCCTCGAACACGAAGTCCTTCACGTCCTGGTTGGCCACCGTGTAGGGGGCCCGCAGCAGGAAGCGCGGCATCGCCAGACCCACGTAGCGGGCGTCGTCCGATTCGCGGAACGCGTTCCACTTCGTGTACATCGGCTGCTCGAAGATCTCGTACATCTCGGCCAGCTTCGGCAGATGCGAGAAGTCGTCCATCTTCTTGTCGAACATCTTCGGACTGGCCCCGCCCAGGAACGGGCACTTCGCGACCGCCGAGACGCGCGCAATCTCGCTCATCAGCTCGACGTCCGGTGCGCGATAGTCCAGCTCGTAGTTCGAGACCATCAGCCCGAACGGGTTGCCGCCGAACGTGTTGTACTGATCGCGGTACACCGTCTTGAACAGCCCCGACTTCTGCCAGTCCTTGCAGTCCTGGAAGTCCGCCAGCAGGTCCTCCTTCGAGGCGTTCAACACCTCGATGCGGATGTTCTGGCGAAACTCCGTGTTGTTGACCAGGTACCAGAGGCTGCGCCAGGCCGATTCGAGCTTCTGAAACTGCTCGTGGTGCAGCACCTCGTTGACCTGGGCGCTGATCTGCTGGTCGATCTCGGAGATGAAATCGTCGACGACCTGCTTGTTCAGCGTCACCTTGTTGAGGTCCAGACCCGAGGCCTTCTGAACCAGCCCGGCGATGCCCTTGCGGTACAGGTCGATGTACGCGTGATCGAGATCCAACTGGTCGATCAGGGAATCCACCGTCGAAGTGTCCACCGCGGCGGCGCCGGCGGCTGCTTGTGGTTGCTCTGCCATGTTCGTCTTCGCTCCTATCGTCGGTGAGCCACGCCCATCGGCGTGGAAGACCAGGTTCCAGTCCGCCTCGCGCTCATGACTCCTGGGGCGGGGGCGTCGCCCCGCCCTCGGGGGCCGCGATCATCGCGAGAATCTTCGCCCGTACCTCGGGATCTTTGATGGCATTCAGCAGCTTCTGCTGGGCCGCCTTGTCCCCCATCGCGGGCCGCAGGGCCTTCAGCGCCTCCCGCAACTCGAGCAGGTTCTTGAGCTGCGGGACCTGTCGGGCCACTGCCTCCGGCCGAAAGTCCTTGAGCGTGCCGAACTTCAGCGAGACCGGCATCTCGCCCTCGCCCGAGATGCGGTCCTTGACCGTCATGTCCAGCCCCAGATTGAAGCTCTGCATCACCGAATCGAAGTTCGTCTTGTTCACGTCGATCGGCTGCCGGTCCTCAATCGCCCGCTTGTCGTCCTTCAGCGTGTAATCCCCCATCACCAGCATGCGAAACGGCAGCTCGGGCTCGGCGCCGCCTTTCAGCTTGTCCGAAATGACAATATTGACCCGTGACTCACGTGCCTTTGACGGTCCTTTGGCCATGACCTGCCTCCATTTGCGTTGACGCCGCCGCCCTCTACTTGCCCGCGGGCTCGGCGGCGAGCGCCGCCAGAGGGTCTAACTGGCATAACCACGCGAACGACTCACGAACCCGATCCAGCGCCTCGGCCGGCGGCTCCTTCTCCACGGCCGCCAGCGCCTTGCGGCACTGGTATAACGTCTGTGCGACTTCCACCGCCAGAGTGGGCTCCCACTCGTCGATGTGGAAGTGCCGGATTTCCTCGTAGCACTCCTCGAGTAACGGTGCGGCCAGTTGCAGCCGCTTCATGTCGAAACAGACTTGCGCGATTTGCAGCCGCCACAGCAGCCGGTCACGCCGTTGCGCGCACGCGCCAAGCCCTTCCTGCAAAGCCTTGATCGCCTCGGACAGCTTGCCTGCCGCGGCCAGCTTGCGGGCCGTCTGCGACGCCTCCGTCAGCCGGCCGTCCGCGGCGCCCGCTCCGCCCCGTCCCTGGCCCCCGCCCTGCGCTGCGAGAACTTCGCTCTCCAGCCACATCCGTGTCTCGCCGCTGCACAGCGGCATGCCGTCGCGGAACGTCAAGCCATACAGCCCACTGCCTAGCCGACGCACGAGCGCACCCGTAAGGTCTATGATGGCGGCGCGCGCCTTGTCAAACTTCGACCCCAGATTCTGCATCGCCGCGCACACGTACCGCTGCAAGTCCAACCACAGCGGATCGTTCGAGCGGAACGCCGCCTCCGCATTCGTGTGCAGATGCTCCCAGACCCCGTTGCCGAACTGAAACGCCAGCGCTTCGACGAGCGACTTCTCCGGCGGCTCGATGCGATGCTGGGCCTCGTCGGTCGTTGGAAGCTCGATGCGGGCCCATTTCACGAGCCGTACTAGGGCGTATCCCAGTGGGTCCGCGGCATCCACCTTCCGCAAGTACGCCGCCGCGTTCAACACCGCGTTCAGCGCCCCCGAGACGTCCTGCACCTCCCCGGCCGCGAACCCGCCGGCAGCCGGAGCTGCGGCGACCGCCGTCGGCTCGCGCCCAGCCGCCGCGGGGGCCGCCGCCGCCGGCTTGGGCCGCGAGGCCGCAAGTTCCTTGATCTTGCGGACGAACTTCCCGAAGTCCGGCGGGTCGTCGGGCATCTTCTCCGTCAGTGCCGTTTGAAGCTCGGCGATCCGGGCGACGCAGAGATCCAGCGCGTCGAACTCGTCCGGCTTCGGCGGGGCGTCGCGGAACCACCCGCCCTCCACCAGGCGCTCGGCCAGGGCCTCGATCTGCGCCTTGCGCCGCCGAGGACGCTGGGGGAACGAGTTTTCCCAGTAATTGCGCGTCAATTCGGTGAGCATCCCCAGCGTTGCCGCCAGACCCGCGTAGCGGTGCTTTTTGAACAGCGCGTACCCCAGCGCGCAGGCCACGAGCACGTCCTTGGACTTGCCGCGCAGAATGTTCAGACTGGCGTCTTCAATCGCATACCAATCAGGGTCCCCCAGATCGATGCGATCGAGCTTTACGACTTCGGCTTCGAGACGCAGGTAGTCCTCGTCGTCGGCAACGTCCACCCCGCAGGGCGCGTCGCCGGCGATCGGCGTAGTGCCGAGCGCGATCATCGTGGCTTCATCAAGCCCGGCCAATGCCTACTCCGGATGAGAACGCAGAACGCCAGCCCCGAACCGGGCCGGTCGTTCCGGAACCGCTTACGCAATCGGCCAACATGAATCTTCGGCCCGCGCACCAAACAAGGGCGCCGAACCCCGTCACGATCACGTTGCCGTATTCAAACCAAGCTCGCCACGACTGTCTGCGTGAGGCCGCAACGAGGATGATACCACCATAGCCCGACACCATATATTAACCCTGCCTACAGCCACTGGCAAGTTACGCGCGCACTTCAGACCCGACGAAGTCGGACCAGGTTTCGGGAGCGCGCACGGCGCCTGCTGCCGCCGACTCATGCTCGGTACTGCCCGCCACCGGAACCGGCTCTTTGGGCCCGGTCAGCAGCGAAAGATCGTCCACATAGTTGAGCGTCCGCGAGAGCGACGTCGACAGCAGATAGTCCTCCGGCACGACATCGCGGGCGACCACGCTCAGATGTCCGGTGGCCTCGTCCGCACACTTGCAGATCAGCAGACTTGCGAGGCGGTCCTTCAGGTTCATGCGCTGCTCAAGCCAACACAGCCAGCCGGTCACCTGGACTTCGAACGGCCACGCCATGCTCAAAGGAAACCGCAACGTCGGACCAAAATCCTCGCAGTCGAGCTTCGCGATACTCGCACCCCAGCCGGAGGCCAACTCCAGCCAGGTCTCCAGGTCGCTTGCCTTAAGGCATGGCCGGGTCGCCTGAAACCAGTCTGCCAAGGGTAGCGACCGGGCCGCCGACTGCCAGGACGTGTCGCGCGCCTCCGGTCCAAGATCGTCCAGCTTGATTTCCCGCCCGCCGAAGACACCCTCGAAGCGCCCGGGGTTGTTGAAAAACCGGAAGATCAGCGGCCGTAGCGCCATCAAGCCGCGCAGCACGCACAGCCCCGCCGGAACGTTGGCACTGGTCGGTCCCGGCCAGGAAACACTCGGCACGCCCACGTAGAAGCACAGCGGGAACGGCCGCCCGCGCATGTCCCCCCCAAAATCCTCGATGTACGCCAGGACCGTCATCCCTGATTTCGGCAGCCGCAGTGCGCACAGCGCCATCGGCAGCCGCGCCTCGAGCGCATTGGCGGACAAGCCGCCAGGAGTACCCCCGGCGCCGCCAGTGCCACCCCCTCCTGTGCGGCCGGCGGCACCCCCTGCGCGGCGACTCAGGTACATCTCGAAGCCCTTGAGCACCCAGTCGTTGAACTCGACCGCCCACTCCTGGTCCGTCGCCGAGCTGTAGTAATCCGCGTACGTCGGGAGCTTCCCGAACCAGCGCAGGCGCGGGTCCGCCTCCGCCTTCGGTGCCTTACCCTTGAAGAGATCCTTCCAGCCCATACGTCACAATTTCATACCAGACCGCGCCGCTTCGCAACTGCGGCGCCACCAACCACCGGATACCGTGGCGGACAAGCCGCCAATGGCACCCTGCGCGGACACGCCGCCAATGGCACCCCGCGCGGGGCGGAAACCCGCCGCCAGCGCGAGGGGCAGCCGCGCTACGGCGCGCTGGGCGCGGCGCCGGGCGTCGGCGCCAGCTTCACGATCGGGTCGGGCAGCTCGCGGCCCGGAGACAGCCGTAAGTAGAACTTCATGCCCACCGTCCAGCCCGGTTCAGGCAGACGGGGAATCAGGTCTGACTTCCCGGCGGCCGTAAACGCATCCGCCAGTCGTATCCCGAAGGTCACGACCCAGTTGCCGTCGTGGTATACGCCATAGCGATGCAGAAACGCGCACAAGGCCAGGGCCGAATTCCGGCCCAGGGCCCGTGCGTTGATGCGCGGCGAGACGAAGCCACGCTCCGACTCGATCCCATCCACGAGCTCGAACGAGATGTCCGGCTGCTCGAGCGACGTCGTCCATTTCCAGACTGTCCGGACCGGGCGACCCCAGGCTTCCGCCACCGTCTCGAAAACGAGCGGGTCCGTCCCCGCCTGGCCCGCCACCTTCTGCCACTCCAGCCCCAGCGCCAACCGCACCCGCGCGTACCAGTGCTGCGCCGAGTCGTCCACGCGCTCCTGACCATACGGTGCCCCGACGGGGTCCGCCGTCGAGACTTCCAATTCCAACGGCACCGCGGCCCCCTGCGGGCTCAGCCGCAGGAACTCCCGCCACCGCGCGCAGGCCTCCACAAACGTCCGCCGCGCCCGACGCACCGGGTCGTCCTCCGGCAGCCCCTGCTCCAATGGCTTCAGCGTCTCGTCGGCCTGATGGACGAGGTTCAGCAAGCGCGCGAACTGGTCAAACGGCACGGTCTCCAACGCGGTCATCCCCGAGCCCTGCGCCACCGTGTAGGGCCAGCCCTCATAGGGTGCCACGTCGCCCAGCGTATCCGCCTGGATGGCGCAGAACCGGCCGGTCAACTCGGCATTCAACAGGTCCTGGGCGGTCTTCTGAAACGCCACGATCGCGCCCGTGATCCGCTCGTCCTGCAAGCCGGTTTCGTCTTGCAGCTTCGTAATCTCGTCCCAGCGAATCGGGGCAAAAGTCGGCAAAGTGCTGCTGTCGAAGCGCCTCGGCAGCGGTGCAGCGGCACCCGCGGCGGTGCACCAGTCCCGCCAGCGCTGCGCGAACTCCTCCGACACCCGTTCCCACGGCTGTAGATTCGGGGCCGCCGTCGTCTCCGCCGTCCGGGCGTTGCGGGCAAACGCGGCCCCCGGCCAGCGGTCGCGCAAGGCCCCGTTGTACGTTTCCAGGACACGCCGGTTCTGTGCCCCGTAGTACGGGTCCTGCGGGTCCGGCTGCCAGCCGTCCCGCGCCGAGTACAGCGCCCACGGCAGGGCCTGAAGCGCCTGCGTCAACGCCGGCTGGAACTCGTCCCGCACGACCGCGCGCTCGTCCACCTGGGCCCGGCCCGGGCTCGTTTGGAACTGACTCGCCAGCGCCTCCCACGACGTCGACACGCGCGTCACGCGCGCCAGCTCCGACAGCGACTTCGACTCGTAGGCCACCTTCCATTGGTCCACGTACGCTTCGCAGTACTGTTTCCAGGACGCCTCCAGCAACCCCAGGCAGCGCTGGTTCCGCGGCGGCGTCTCACCCGCGCGGGCGAAGTACTGCCGCGGCTCAAGATGCCCCAGGCACCACATCAACTGCACGCATTCCCGCGCGCGGTCGTTCAGGAAGTCCGGACTCGCACAGCCCGGAATCTGGCCTGCGCCCGCCAGACCCACCGTCCGCGGCAGGTCCGGCGCCGGTCGCGGCGGCTCGGCCGGCCTCGGACCGGCCGGCGGCACCGTCGGCCGCCCGAGCGGAGGCAGACCGGCGGGCGCCTTGGGCGGCGGCGCGCTGGGCGCAGCCTCCTCCCGCGGCGCGGGCGCCGCATCCGGCGCCATAGGAATCGCGATCGTGTACGCCGAACTCTGCGGCTCACGCCACCGTGGTGCCAACTCCGCCAAACCCCATGTCCGTGACGGCTCCAGCAGCGTCTCCATCTTCTCCAGCAGGGCCGTCGCCCGTGACTTGCTGATGAGCCCCAGGTACGTATTGTTCAACCGCTCCAGCCGCGCCCGCTGCCACCGCGGATCCAGACGCTCCAGGACCTCCGCGCTCAGCACTGCCGCACCCCCCGCGAGCGCCGGGTCAAACAATTCCTGGAAGACCGCCAGCCACTCGCCCGGAGTCTCCGGTGCGCGCCCGCCCGTACCGCCCGCGAGCCGTTCGTGCACGCGCGCCAACACGCCGCCGACGGTATCCGTCAGGTCCGTCGTCAGCGCGAGCCGATCATCCGCCGGACTCTCGCCCGCCCGTGCGACCGCCAGAATGTGCCCGTAGGCGTCGTCCACCTCCCGCACCAGCTTGTCAAACGCCTCCCCGAAGTACTCCGGGTCGTAGGCGCGTTCCTCCGCCAGCCCCGCCGCGACCAGGTTCTCCCACAACACGCGCTGCAAACCGCGCAGGTTCGCGCCATCCCCCGCTACCAGCGTTCTGACCGCCTGCACACCAGCCGATACCTCCGGCGAGACACCGGAGCCGTCGGGAGCACCCTCCAGGGAGCCGCCGCACGTCCCATACGCGTCCAGCAACTCCTGCTGGTAGCCGCGCCAATTCGCCAACTGCCCCCGCAAAGCGTCCCGCAGCAACGCGATCCGCAGGTAGGTCCCCGGCCGCGGACCCTTCCACGTCAGTTCCGCCAGTGCCTGCTGAAAGGCCGTGTAGTGCTCTCCAAATACCTGCGCGAAGCTCTCCAACTGCTCCTGCGTCTCGATCGGGCTCTCCGCCGCCGACAGGATCGCGCTGTACGCCGCATCAATGCGAGCACACGCCGCACGCAGCCGCATCCACTCGGCGATCAGCGGGTCCGGGTTCGTCTCGGTCAGGGTCGCGTACGCGGACAGGTACTCGTGCAAGGCTGCCACCGCTGCCCGTATCGTGGCCGCCGGATCGAACCCCCCGTCCCGCAGCAGCATGGCCGGGTGACTCCAGCCCCGGCGGTCACCAATGGCTGAGAAGTACCGCCGCGTCTGCTCCAGCCCCTGCTCCGACAACAGCGCCGCCACCCCCGGCGTCGCGCTCGCCGCGCCGCACAGGGTCTGAAAGCTGTCCGCCTCCAGCGCCCCCTGTGGGACACTCGCGCTCCACGCGCACCCGTGCCAGCGCAGGTACTCGCGCAGGGCGCCGCGAAAGGCGTCGAAGGGAATGCTCACCCTATCTCCGGCGGGCAAGACGCCCACCCCACCCGTCCGCAGCGCGTGGTCCGCGCTTTCCAGCGCGCGGCGCAGCACGCCGCGTTCGAAGACCCGTAACTGGATTGTACTCAAATCGTTCGCCGGCCGGCTCGCCCCGATCCCCAGCGACAGGAACAGGGGCCACTTGCTGGCCCGTAGCGTGGACACGTCCCGGTCCAGCGTGCGCGCGTGCTCGAAGGCCGCCGTCAACGGCTGCTCGACCACGCCCCGCGACTGACCGGCGTGCTCGCGCGGGTCCGCAATCAACCGCCCGAACTGCACGGCACTCACGACCAGCAACGTCACCAGGGCCACGCCGATCGCCGCCGTACCAACCGTCAGTAGCCGGGCCAGCTTGCGGTTCCGCACGACTTCCTGCTCGTTCCGGAACACCAGGCCGTGTTCGGGGAAGACCTTGCGGAACAGCAGGTCCTTCACGAAGTGCGGCCGCGGCCGCGGGTACATGCTCTCCAGCGGCGGGAACTGGTCGGCCACGTCCGCGCCCAGCCGCTCCGCCAGGTGCCGCAGAATCAGCCCGCCCTGCTGGGTCGCGCTCGTGAAATACACTCCGCGGAAGATCAGGTTCTTCACTGCCCGCGGGCTCTTGATGGCGGGGAACAGCGCCCGCACGTAGGTCAGCAGCGGCTCCTTGAGCTGCCGGAACTCCTCCGGGAAGCTGTAGGCCATCCCCAGCTCGAACTCGTCCACCTCGTCGTTCAGCCGCCGCAGCCGCAACTCGTTCAGCCGGCTGTAGACGCCGTCGAAGTCGCTGCTGAACAGCTCCGGGTCGCGCAGCTCGCCGAAGTCGCCCGGGCGCGACCAGCCGAAGATCTGGTTCTTGATCGTGATGTCCCGCTCGGCCCGGTCGAAGAACTGCATGAACCCCACGATCTTGTCGCACTTCGTCACCACCAGGTACGTCGCGAACGTCACCCCCAGCTTGTTTTGCAGGTCGCGCAGCCGCTCCAGCAGCGTGTTCGCGTCCGCCTCGTGCTGCTCCGGCGACTCCTGCAGCAAGTGCTCCGCCGATACGCAGCACAAGACCCCGTTGATCGGATACCCGCGGCGGCCCGTCGCGATCGTTCGCAGAAACGACTCCCACTCCCGCCGGTCCGCGTCCTCCTGCGGGTTGCACAGCCGGCCCGCCATGTCCACGAAGATCGCGTCCTCCGTGAACCACCAGTTGTAGTTCAGCGTTCCGAGCTGGTAGCCCTCCGGCTTGCCGGTCGAGAACGTCAGCCCGCCCTCGTTGATCAGCTTCGTCTTCCCGCAACCCGAGTCCCCGATCACGATGTACCAGGGCAGGTCGTAGACGCTGATCCCCAGTTTCCGCATGTCCTTGATGGCGGTGAAGAACTTCTCGTTGTTCGACTTCACCGCCGCCCGCAGATCCATCGAGACCCGGCCGGCTTCCGCCTCGCCCGCCAGGTCCGACTCCAGCTTCTTCGTCCGCTTCCGCGACGCCCGCCCGAACAGCCGCGAAATCCCCCACCCCAACAGCGACAGCACCCCGATTACCGCCGCCACCCCCAGCGTAATCAGCCAGATCGGCGCCCCCTTGAACAAATACCGCTGCATGAAAAAGATGATGCCGATCGGCGTTGCCAGGCCCGCCATCCCCACCATCAGGCGAATCTCACGCGGCAGCTTGTTGTACATGCCCAGCAGCTTGTTCATCGCGTGCCCTCCGCCTCAGGCGCCGGCGGGGCTTCCCACTCCGCCGCGACCCGTGCGATCTCCGCCGTCTCGCGCGACCACGCTACCCGGAACGTCACCAGCGTCACCCCCACCACCACCGCCAGGACCACCAGCACGAGCGTCAGGCTCATGCCCAGGCGGTAATCGACCTTCACTTCCTGATTGTGCCGGTAGGCGTCCGGGAACATCTCCTTGCCGCGCGTCGTCGCGTACGCCGGCAGCCGCGAGAACAGCCGCCGCGTGTAGTCCGCCAGCTCCTGCGGCCGGTCGTGGAACTGCCCCTTGAACCCCATCCGCAGGCTGATGAAGTACAGGTTCAGCAGTTCCGCCAGCTCCCCGGTGTCCCGTCGGTCACGCCGCTCGGCCACCTCGTACTCGCGCTGAATCTCGTCGCAGTCCTCGAAGAACTTCTCGCCCCCCAGGGCCTCCACGTGGTCCAGGATGCTCGGGTCGGTCTCGAAGCGGTTCTCGAACCAGAAGTTCCGCCCCGGCCAGGGCGTGTTCAGCATCTTGTAGTCGATCACGTAGACCATCATCGCCTTGACCCGATCGTCCCACAGCCGCTCGGTCACCGGGTCGCGGCGGGCGACGTCCTCCGCGTCACGCAGGGCCGTCAGCATCTCGAACCGTACCTGCTCCGGCGGCGCCGTCGTCTCCCGCTTCACGTGCCGGGCGAAGTTGATCAGCGCGTCGAAGACGGGCCAGCACACCTCCGTCAGCCGCAAAGCCGGGGCCGTGTCGCGTTCACTCATGCATGGAGTCCTTTCAAGCGGGGGCCGCGGGCTTGAGGGTCCGAGGGTCCGAGGAAGAAAGAAACGGCACAGTTCACCCCTTGACCCCTTGGCCCCTTGAACCCTTGGACCCTGCCACTTCTCACTTGCCCACTGCCTTCAGGCACACGTACAGCGTCGGCCGGAACTGCTCCATCGCCGCAATCTGCCCCTCCCGAATGCTCATCCGAATCCCACGCTCTTGCTCGCATTCCTTCCAGTAATCCGTCCGGTCGGAACCGATGGTCTTGTCCACTCGGAAGTAGTGCAGCCCCGGACGGCGCGGCAGCGTGCCCGCCGGCGGGGCCTTCACCTGCAACCGCAGGCCGCGCACCGCGATGTTGTGGATCCGCGGGCAGCGCTGGGGCGAGGCCAACTTCATATCGAGCTTCCCGTAGACCTCCTGGTAGACCTCGTTGATCTCCCGGTCGTCCGCGTGCAGACCCACGTACATGTCCAGGTTCTCGTCGACCCACTTGCGGTCCAGCTCGACCTCCAGACCGTCGCGGCCGCGCTCGTCCTTCTTCCGCGCGAAGCCCCGCTCCACGTACGCCATCGGACGCAGCGCGTCGAGCAACACGACCAGCCGCTTCCGCACCGTCTCCAGGCTCTCCGCCGGCCGGTCGTGGTCGTACGTCGGCAGTGCGCCGGGCACCAGGTCGTCATGGAAGATCGACAAGTGCCCGATGAGCTCGCAGAGCACGGTGAAAACGGCATACGGGTGCAGCAGCGGACTTTGCAGCAGGGCGCGCAGCGCAGTGCGGGCCGGATTGAGCGCGTGCAGCTTGAGCAGGTGCTCGGTGTTCGCGCCGACGCCGTCGGTGAAGGCCATCCGCGTTTCGCGCGCCTCGCGCGCCAGCACCTCGTTTTTCGCCTCCACCTGGTCCGCCAGCGACTTGATCAGGGCACTCAGGCCGGCGTCCGCCTGCACCGCCAGCAGCGGGCCGGCACCCAGCTCGTCCAGCTCCGGGACCGCCCCCGGACGATCGGTGCGCTTCACGCGCCCCAGCCGCACGACTTCGTAGCCCGTCATGTCCTCGCCGGCCGAGAACAGCTTGCCGCGCATCCGCCGCACGTAGAGCGTTTGCGGGTTCTCGCCCGTGTTCTCGTCGCGGCGCGTGAGCGCCTGCGGCTCATAGCGCGGCGCGCCGCTCACGCGTTCGGGGCTTTCGAGCGGCACCGCATTGGCCCGCACCTCCTGCATCTGGGGGACACCGAAGTGCACGTCCACGGCCCCGCCCCTGTCCGCCAGCGCCGCCTCGAAGTTCAGCGGGGCCACCTCCGTGTTCTCGGGCACCCGCACCCAGGTTCCGTCCTTCAGCCGCAGCGCACAGCGGTCCACCCGCAACGTGCAATTCTCCAGCGGCTCCTGGGCGATTTCCAGCTCGACGAAGCCCCACGCAAACGGGGTCGCGGCATCCAGCGTGGCACGCACCAGTGTCTCCAGCCGCCGCTGGCCAGCCTGGAGATGGTGCGGCCGCAGGAACATCCCCTCGTACCAGTGAATCTCGGTCCAGAACGTCATTCGCTACTCGCCATTCGCTATTTGCTATTCGCCATGCGCCACATGCGGTTCGTTACTTCTCCCGCCCGTGCAGCTTGCGCGGCGTCAGGTTCTCGATGTACTGCGCCTGCTCGATCGGCTGGTTCTCCCGCACGCCGATCCGGACGACCAGGTCGTCCGTGTACGCGCCGGGCGGATGAAACTTGACCGGCGCGATCGGCAGGTAGCCGCCGTCGCGGCCGATGAACTTCGGGAAGACGTACAGCACCGCGTCGTGGTCATGGATCGTCCCCAGGCGGTACACGATCCCGCCCTTGCGGATCGGCTCCTTGCCGTCTTTGTGCGCCCCGCTGAGGGCCTTGCCGATGACCTTGCCGTACAGCTTGGGGTCCTTGGCATCCTTCGCGAACAGGAAGATCTGGTCCCGTGGCAGGTCGAACCGGTCTCCACCCACGGACGCCTCACCGCGGCCCCCGACCGGACAGCGCTCGAACCAGTCCTTGCAGGTGACCGGCGAGTCCGGCCGCAGGAGCTCGTTGCTCGGTTTTTTGAGGTCGGACGGATAGACGGCCACGATCGCCAGTTCCAGCGGCTCGCCGGTGCGCTTCTCGGGCGGCCGGTTCGCGTGGGGCGCGGTGTTGATGTAGTGGTCCTGCCAGACGGTCAGGTTACGGGCGCAGCCGGCCAGGGCGCCCAGCACCAGCAAGCCGCCGAGACCCGCCAAGGCGCCGCCGCTGTTACGCCGCGGCCCGCGACGGCCGACTCGTTCTCGCAGCCACCGTCCGCTGCGTGGTTTCATGGCTCCGTGGCTCCGTGGCTCTTGGTCGCACATGCCGTCATCCTCCGTGTGTGTAGGCCTCGGCGAGCTTCTGACCGCGGAGCTCGCGCATGTGTTCGTGAAACAGATGTTGACCGTCGTCCCGCAGGTAGTCCTTCACGCGGCGGTTCGGGTCCGCCCCCAGGCCGACCGACCCGCGCAACTGCTCCTCCAGCTCGTGGGCGATGGACTCCAGCGTGGTGTCGGAGGCGATGATCGCGGCCAGCGTCCAGCGTTGCAGCCCCAGCAGCCGCATCTTCAGCACGCCCGCCGGCTTGCCGTGCTCGATGTCGATGACTTCGCGGACGACGTCGTGCAGCCCGGGCGAGCGCGCGTAAACGTCCCACGGCCGGGCCAGCAGGGGATTGTGCTTGACGAAGCTGCCCAGGAACGGCCGCATGGCCTGGTCGAAATCGTGCGCAAACCGCGACAGCTCGATCAGTGCGTCAAAAAGATGCTCCACCGCCGGCACCGACGGGCACACCCCGCCGGGCGCCAGCGCCGGCTTGGCGCGGGCCAGGCGCTCCCACAGCGCGGTGAGGACCGCCTCCGCGGCCCGCGCGCCGCCCGTCGCCGTCTGCGCTGCCGCCAGCTCCTCCTTCAGCCGTTCAATGACGGCGTCCTTATCCAGCCGCAGCTTCTCGTGGGCGGCGCGCAGCTCCTCGAGCTGCACGATCAACTCGCGCCGGCCGGCCTCCACCTCGTCGACGCGCGACCGATCGTCGGCGGCAAGCTGGGCGCGCTGCAACCGCACGGTAAGCTGTTCGACCTGGTTCTCCGCCTGGTACAGTTGCTCGTTCTTGGCCACGAGCTGGCCTTCGAGCTCTACCGCCTGCTTCTGGGCGGCCTGCAACCGGGTCCGCTGATCGTTGACGATGCGCTCGAGTTCTGCGCTGCGCTGCTGCTCCGCCTCAAGCTGCTTCGAGCGATGCGACAAGTCCGCCTTGGCAGCCGCCAAGGCGTCCTCCAGCAGCGCCCTCTCTTCGCCCAGCCGCTGCAACTTCTTGGACAGCGCCTCGGCCTCCGGGCCGGCCGCCGGCCGCGCCCCGGCCTCTTGCCGCGCGGCGAGGTCCACGAGGAACGAGCCCAGCAGCCGGAAACGCTCGGGCTCGGGCAGCTTGAGCAACGCGCTGCCCAGCGGCCCCAGCAGGTCCGAGCCCGGAGTCCCAGAGCCGTTGGGGGGATGATCCCCGCGCGGTTGCACCGGCTCAGCCATGCGCGTGCCCCTGATAGGTGCGGCGTCGCTCTCGTCGGGCATCCCCGCGGCAGACGCAGCGCCCCCGCTCCGTCTGCGACGGTCTGATCCGATGAGTGAAACGCCGCTCGAGTTCCCTGACGTTGATGAGGAGCATGTTGCGGCAACACTCCACACGCGTCACCTGTGGCCCGACCAGATGCTCATCGCGCGCTCTGCCCAATCCGCATTCGTCGTGCAAAGCAGGGCCTTGCACTCCCCCTGCGCCCTCGGACTATAGCCCGCTCTGCACCAACCGGCAACCCACCCCGCCCCGTTTGCCCCGCGCACCGGGGACCGGCACACTTCCGGTCTGGGCCTACGTGTCTCGCCGTGATGCCGGCGAATGCCGACATCCTCCGCGGATCAGCTCGCCGGGCCGGGAACACGCAGGACGGTTCGCACGCCCGTCAGTTGATCGCCGAACTCCCCAGCGCGCCGTTGCATGACCAGCGGGTGCGTTAGCCAGCGCCACCAGACCTCGACCCCGTCGGCGGCTCCGGGCAGGCGCGGACTCCGGGGCTGCCGGTCGAGGAGCACCTGACTGCCACCGCACAGCCAGTGCTTGCCGTCGCCGACGCCCACAGCGTCGTCGCACCACTCCCACAACCCGCCCATCATCCCCCGGACCTCGGTCGCCCCCCCCTCGTCGGCACTCCGGCGCAACGCGAGCGCCGCCACCATCCATTCGTCCCGCGTCGGAACGCTCCGCCCGCGCTCCTGAGCCACCCGACTTGCCTCGGCGTAGCCATCCGCCGCCGACTCCTCTTCCTCAATGTAATACAGAAGCCAGGGCCGCTCGGCGTCCGCCCGGTACACCATCGCACGCAGCGGGTCACCGTCACGCGCGGCCAGCCCCGCTTCCTTGAGCCGCCCCCACAGCGCGTCCCCCGGCGGCACAGACACGCGCAACAGCGTGCGGCCCTGGTGGTCCCTCAACCGCGGCGGATACCCCGTCGGGCCCTCCAGACCGCCCTCCGGCTGGTAGCCGGCCCGCGCGAGCTCCAGGCCCACCGTGTCCCACAGCGGCGGCGTCGAACGCAGCAACCCCAGAACAGCTTCGACGTCTGCCGGCGACGGCGCGGCGGCCAGGGGTGCCAGCACATCCTCCAGGGCGGCGGCTCGGGCGTGAAAGTCCGCCAGCCGGCCCTCACGGCGCGCGGCCTCCATCGCCGGGCGCGCCTGGGCGACGGCGGCGAGCAGTGACTCTCTCGCTGACGCCGCCAGACTCCCCAAGGCGGCGACGTTGCCAGGATCGGGCGACCACCCCTCCTCGGTCAGCACCACCGCGAAGGTCTGCGAGCGCGGTGCGACCCCGCCCCGAAGGTTGAGCCCGACGGTCAGTGCGACGCTGTGCCCGGAAAGCTCCTTCAACTCGGAAACCAAGGCCCCGCCTTGTATCACCGCCGCCAGAAACGCGATGTCCCCTTGTGAATCGCCTCCCGCCGCGCGCACCGCCGATGGGATCAGCCCCTCAAGCAAAGCGTCCAAGGGGACTCCTTGCCGATCCGAGAGGTCCAGCCGCGGCTTCCATGCGTCGCGCAGGCTCTCCACCAAGTCCACTTGCACGGCAACGCTCGGCTCGTTCGGCTCGTCCACCGGCTTCTGAACGACCTCTTCCTCTGCGGGGCGTTCCTCCGGCGGCACAACCGGCCGTTCCACCGGCTCGGGCGGCGAGGCGGGTGTTTCACTCGCCACCTCGGTAGGCGAAGCAGGCGTCTCGCCCGGCACCTCCGTCGGTAGAGTGGGCGTCTCGCCCGCCACCTCCGTCGGTGGGGTGGGCGTCTCCGTCACTACCTCCGTAGGCGGAGTGGGCGTCTCGCCCGCCGGTTGGACAGGGGTGCTGGTCACCTCCACGGGTGCAACCTCGGGGCTCTTCCCGGACAGCGCGAAGTACGACCCGACGCCCCCCACCACAACCACGGCCGCCGCGACGCCGAGAATCAAACCGCGCCGCCCCGCACGCCCCGCGGCTTGTGCGGGCCTTCCCGCCGTCTCTTGCGGTCCCGGCGCGGCGACAGCCCGCGCCTTGGGGCTGGGGGCCGGCGCCGGTGCGGGCTCCGGGGTCAGAGCCGCGACGACGTGCTTCTGCCACCCCGAGGGCAGCTCGTAGACCCACGTTGCAGCGTTCCAATGCCCATCAAGAGCCAGGGGATCGGCCCCCTTGGGCCGGACCTCGAAAGTCAGTTGTGCAACGGGCGCCTTGCTTCGCTTCGGTGCTTCGACTTTCGCGCGCGCCCCGGTTTCCCGCACAACTCGCTGTACGTCGTCCGCCAACGCCTTGCGCGAGGCGTCCTGCGCGCGTACGATCAGCCGGCCAAGCTCCTCCTCGGCCCGCGCCAGGTCCAGAGCCAGCGACGGCTTGTCAATCTGGTTACACGTTACCGTACCCGAGCCCAGCGTCTGTCGTCCTGCGGCACCGGCCGCGACCGCCAGGTGCGCCTCAAACGCGATCGACCTGGGCAACCCGATAGCAGTCGGAGTCGGAGTACCGGTCAGCTCCAGCGAGAGCGCCCCCTCGACGGTGCGCAGCATTTGCGAACGAGCGAGTATCTCCGCCAGCACAGCGCGCCGAACCGCGGTCGTCGCGACCTCCTCGGCCCGCCGCCCTAACTCCGCCGGTTCCGCGGGCGCCCACGCGAGGTCCCGATCGTTCCAGTTAAGGGCAAGGGGGCCGATCCCCGCGTCCGCACCTTCCCCCAGCAGTCGCAACTCCCCCGCCAACTCCCGTTGCACCTCCTTTGATTCAGCGCGGAGCGTGGCCGCCTTGAAGACCGTCTCCCCCAGGCGATGTGCGAACTCCGCCAGTCGCGCAGCCTGAATCCGCGTCAGTTGCTCGGTCAGGTACTCCGTCACGCGCGCGCGCAGCTCGTCCAGCCCGTGCTTGATCCTGACCTCCTGCCCGCCGAGCGCGAAATCCAACGCCCCGTGAACCGACTCGGCCGCCCCTGCTTCCTTCGGTGCAGCTCCGGCGCGTGCGGACAAGCGTACTGCGAGCGGGGCGCGGCCGTCCGCGTCTGTGTCCGGCGGCGCCCACATCACATACTCGATGGTTACGGCGACATGCTCCGGCCGCAGCAAGCCACCGAACCGCCGCCCGATCAGCTCGTGGACGGCCGCCTCCCCCTGACGCCGCAGACTTTCCGTCACCTGATCGAGGTTGGCGGCCACCGTGTCGCCGAGGTTGAGGCGGCAGGTCTCCCGAAGCTGCTCCGCCTCCTCCTGGGCCCCCTCCGGCCAGTGCTCCACTTGAGGCGGCTGGGCCAGGCTGTCGATCGCCTCGACCCATTGCCGGCCGGCGGCGAGCTGCTGGGCATGGTCCAACCACTCGCGCACGGCGCGCTGCTCGGCGGCAATCTGTCGGCGATGCCGCTCTTCATCCTCCAGGAACTGCTGATAAGCAGCCTCAATCGTGGCGACAGATTCGAGGACGTCGGGCGGGCAGTCCTCGGGTGCGGGGCGCTGTGCGAAGCGGCGGCCGACCGCGGCCCAATCCTTGGACCCAAACGCTTTCTGAAGGGCCTTGCACCAGACGCGCGCCTTCTCCGCCGCCAGCGCTGTACGCACTTGCGTCGCCAGCGGCTCCAGCTCCCGGCTGACCTGCTCCGGCCAATGCTCGAGCTTGGGCTTCTCGTCGAGCAGCGTCTGGGCGGCCGCCCACTGCTCGGCGTTCACCGCCCCTTGTAAGCGGTCCAACCAGCGCTGCGCGGCCTTGAGCTCGGCTTCCGCCGTGGCCCGACGCCCCGCTTCGGCCACATACTCCGCGACCCGCTTCTCGACATCGGTCACTCGCGCGAGGAGCTCCGGTGGCCACTGCTTGACCGGGGGACGCTCGCCCAGCGCGGACTGAAGCTCGATCCACGCCTTGGCCTCCAGCATCGCCTCGAGCTGCGCAGCCCAGCGTTGCGCCTTCAGCACGCCCGGGTCCGCTTTCTGTGGCGCCAGGGCCAGCAGGCGCTGGGCCACCTCCGCGGCGGTCGGGCGCTCACCCGGCACACGCGCCAGCATGGCCCACACCAGTTCGCGCCAGGCCTGGAGCTCGGGGCTGGCGGCATCGCGCAAGTCCTTTCGCGCCAAGCGAATCGGGACGCCGAAGCTCATCATCTGGGCCATGTCGATGATGCGATGCGCTTCGGGCTCGTGCCCGAGGTAGGCGTGTTTGTGTTCGGCCAGGAGCCGCAGTATCAGCCCGGTCGCCAGCAGGTCCGAGCCGGCCTCGAAGCTCGTCCAGGCTTCCTGCCCGTACTTGTCCGGATCGACGAACGCACACAGGCGGTCGTCGCGATCGATGACATCGCGCGAGAGAACCTCCCAGACCCCCGTACCATCGTCTCGCGGCCCCACGGCCAGACTCAAGTAGCTTTCGACGCCGAACACCCGGCACACCGCCGGCGCGAACCCGAAGTCGGTCACCTTCCACAGCCCGTCGGAATCCCGGAGCAGCACGCCGGGACACAGCCCGCCGTGAACCGCCGGCCGTCCCGGCGCGGGCGGCGGACTGTGGCCGTGGGCGGTCGCCAGGGCCTCGGTCAGGGCCACGGTGGCCTGGATCAATTCCTCCGGCGTGGCGACCGGCGCCGCGGGGTCGAAGAGCTCGCTGGGGTTGACGGGCGTGGCGGGCTCATGCTCTACGTAGAACGCGCGGTCATCCTGCTGGAGACCACTAGTGAAGCGCAGGACATATGGACACAGGCTCGCCAGGCGGTTCTGGGTCTCGATCGCTTCGGCGAGCGCGTGAAAGAGCTGAGGCAGATGCTCGGGCGTGGCATCCGGAGGCCGAAGGACTACACGTCGCAAAATGTCAGGCATCGACCTGCACGCCCTCCCGGAGGGCCGGGACCGGTAGTACGTCCGGCGCACGGCGAGTCCGGCGCGCCGGAAAGACCCCACAGTGTATCGCACGAGCGGGCGCAGGGGGAGCCGGCGGCGCGCGCGACGGCCTCAAACCGCGTTTTCGGCCCTTGACCGGTGGCGCACCGGAGGATACGGTAGCCCCTCAACGGGTTTCGTATGTGCGCCCGGCGCGCGTCGCGGCGGACGGCCAGAGTCTTAATTAGGGCCCGAGGAGTTCAGGTCATGTGCAAGGGGCGTATTTTTCGTTGGCTGGCGGGTGTCGGCAGCGCCGCTGCCCTCCTCCAGGCCGGTTCATGCAGCTTGAACGACCCACAGGTCCAGGCGCAGCTCCGCGACCAGTTCATTGTCCCCGCCCTGGGCAACCTCTTCTCCGACCTCGTCTTTTTCATGCTGGACAATGCCCTCGTGCGGCTCACGACCTAGCGCGGACTCCCGAACGCTGCGACGACCGGTCTGACGTCGGGCCGCCGGACTCGCACGGAGTTACCAGGCAACCGTGGCACCGAGGCAGCAAGACACTGAGGCATCAGCGGAGCACGCTATGCGAAAACACCTTCACACAACCCTGTGGTTTCTGGCGACGGCCACTCTGCTCGCCACCAGCGGGTGCGTCACCAATCAGCAGGTTTTCGACTTCGCCCGCACCGAGTTCGCCCGGCTCGTCGCCGACGCGCTCGGCCGTGTCTTCCAGGTGTTCGTCCAGGCTACGGCGTAAGGGCGAAGCCACGCCGGCACGACGGCACGGTGGCACGAACCCGGCGGGCCGGGAGCGGCGCCGCATGGGGACGCGTGCGAGCGTGAGAAGCGGCCGGTGAACTGGGAGAAGTACGCTCGGATGTGCATTGTGAACTTGATCCTTCTACGCCGGACAAGAAGGTCCGACGCTACCGTTCCAGGAACACTCCACGGTAGCCGCCCGGACCGATTCGGGGCGCGAGCATGATCACTGCTTCTTGTAGATGCGCGTTGTTGGCCTGCTGCTTACTGCTACTCGGCAATGCCGGCGCACCGGCCTGGGCCCAGCCCCCGGCTGAGCCGCCGCCCCCCGCCCCGCTCGACGCGGCGGGGCTGGTCGACCTCAACCGCGCCATCAAGGCCTACCTCGAGGAAGACCGTGACACCGCCGCGGAGATCTTCGAACGGCTTCTGACGCAGTATCCCCAGGCCGATTTCCGCGCGGCCTGCCGGTATTACCTCGGCCTGATCGCGCTGGAGCGCGGCCTGTCGTCGTCGGCCGCCGCCGAAGCCGCCAACGCACAGAAGCTGCCCGACGTGGCGGAGCGGGAAGCCACATTGGCCCGCGTGCAGTTCGAGCAGGCCCAGACCCATTTCCAGGAGGTCGTCGACGTCACCGACCCAAGCGCGGAGATGATCAACGCCGCCCTGCTCCTGGGCATCAGCCAACTCGCCAGCGATTACCCGGGCGCCGCCGAGGGCGATCCACAGGCCGCGTTCCACCTGGCCCAGCGGGCCGAAGAGACGTTGACCCGCTACGTCACGCTGACCGAACCGGGTACGCATGACCGCTACGGCCACTTCTACCTGGCGGTCGCCCGTTACCGGCTGGCGGACACGTACCGCGACCAGCCCGGACGCGGCCGCGAGTACGCCGAGAGCCTCGCGGAGGCGAAGCGAAACTTGTCCCGCGCGGCGGCCCTCGCCGTGGATGACCGCGCCGCCGGCCGCCTGCCGCCGGATGCCTTCGACAGCTTCCAGACCGTGGTGACGTATTACGACGCCCTGCTGGCGGTCCTCGAGCGCGACTACCGCCGTGCCCGCCGCGAGTTCGGCGAAGTGACCGAGCGGGCCGCCGGGACGGGCCTGGCCGAGAACGCCCTGACGATCGTCAATAAGCTGAATGAGGTCGAAACGGCCAGCCCGGCTCCGATCCAGCTTCCCATCCCGGGTCCGATCGGCCCGCTCGAGGTCGAAGGGCGGATTCGGATGGGCAACTGGTGGAACTCCAACGTCATCCTGTTGGGCAAGGATACGCAGTTGCCGCGCGGCTTCCGCTCGAAAGAGGGCTACCAGTTCGGGCTGAGCGCGGACCTCAACATCAGCCGCTACATCTCCAAGAACGAGGCCCCGTGGGTCGGCGAGAGCCTGACGATCGGCTTCGGCGGCGGCACGGCCAACCTGTGGCAGCCGAGCATTCCCCAGTTCGACGTAAACCGCTATCCCGCGAGAGTGTACGTGAACTGGCAGCCGGTGCGCGACCTGTATCTGGGGGTACAGTACGAATACTCTTACACCCAGCTTGGGCATGAACCGTTCATCTCCAGCCAGCGCATCACCCCCGTAATCTCGAAGACCTGGCGCGGGTTGGCAGGCGAGGACGGCGCGGCCGGGGGCGCGGAACTCGGCCGGACGGACTTGTACTACAGCTACGACATCCGCAACTACCTGGACCGCCTGACGAACTGGCAACTCAACCGCGACGGCCAGTACCAGGCGCTCGGGGCACGGCACACCTTCAACCTCGTGCAGGCCCGGAACCTGCCGTACCTGGCCAAGTACTTCGCCTCGCACGAGCGGGAACGGATGTTGTTCGGCGACCAGTGGCTGTACTGCTACCTCGGCTACGAGTACCGCGACGAACGCACGGTGGGCACCGAGTTCGATCAACGCGGACATTCGCTGCTGTGGGGCCTGAACGTGCCGCTGCCCTACCGGTTCAGCTTCGGGCTGGACGGAGAGTTCGCCTGGGCGGACTACACCGGCGCCAGCCTGTTCGATTTCAGCCGCAAGGAACGGGCGGACTTCATCCAGCGCTACGACTTCGGGCTGACCTACGCGATTATCACGCGCGGCGAGTATGCGGCCATGCGAACGCTGGACGTGAAGCTGCGCGGCGGCATCGAGTTGACGTTCCAGAACTCGAATATCTGGGACCGGCTGGGCCAGGACGTTTACGAGTACGACCGCGCGGTCTACGGCGTGCAACTCGAAGTCGGCTTCTAGTTGCCGTTGGCCGGCCGGCCGGGATGGATTAGACTGCGGCACGGGCCCGGCGTACGTAGTGCCGCAGCAGGCAGGATAACCCATGAAAGCGATCAGACCGTCGGCGTGGCTTGTATCCCTCGGGTGGCTGGCGCTGGGCCCCGGACTTCTGCACGCCCAGGGCTTGTTCTTCGTCACCGGCTTGTCGCCGGCCGGGGGGGCGACCGTCACGGCCGACGACGGCACGGCGTTCGGTCTCTCGGTGGGGCGGCCGGTCGGCAGAGGCACGGTGGTCGTGGCGGACGGCGCGAACCTGATGCTGTTCACGCCCCCCGGTGCGGTTGCGGTCGCGCTCGGCCCGGCGGCCTTCGATCTCAGCCGCGACGAGATCCGCCGCCAGACGCAAATCGAGCTGCGCGCCGGCAAGTTGTCCTTTACGGCCGGCGAGGAGACTGCGACCGGCGATGGCGTGATCGAGGTTTCCATCGCGGCGGCCGACCCCGGCGACACCGGGGCCCCGCACGTCGACTTTCAGGTGGCGCCTGGGCATATCCTCGTCCATCGTGCGGCCGACCGAATCGCCATCGCGTTCGCGCCGACCTCGGCCGACCAGTTGCCCGCATCCATCGCGGTGAACGTGAACTCGAAGCCGACGCTCCTGCCCGCCGGTCAGCTCCTGGTCGTGGACGCGGCCGGCACGCCGAACCTGATGCCCCTCGGCGACTGGCTACAGGCGGAGGGCTTTGCTCGGGAATGGGGGCGGGAGTTGGGCGTCGGCGCGGCGCAGGAGTTCCGTACAGAGGTCGAGGCCGACCTGTTCAACAACATCATTGCCTGGGACCGCTACGCCGGGGCGCGCTACGTCGTCCCGCGGCTGGCCCCGCCGCGGTTCAACATCGAGATTCGGCAGACCATTCAGACGATTACGGTACCGGCCCGCCCATCGACGCGCGGCGGAGCGATCGAGACGCAGCCGTTCCCGGGTGCCAACGAGGTGCCCGCGGTGTCCCCGGCGGCGGCCAGCGTTCAGAACTTGCGCGATGTGGGCGGAGGCATAACCGCGATTCTGCTGAACCGCAACGCGAGCCAGCTCCTGACGGGCAGCGGGAGTCAGGGCCTCGGATTTGAGGGGCTGCGCCAATTGTCCATCCCCGGCCGCTCGGGCGGCGTACCAACGGCCGGGCCATCCGGGTTGGGCTCGCAGCCTTGACGTAGACGAATCCCGGCGCGCCGGGAGCGGATACGCGGAGTCGGCCCGCGCGGCGCACTAGCGCGGGGCGGGCAGCGGCAGTCGGGCGAGGCAGCGGCGGACGCATAACATCGTAGAAGGCGGCCCCGAGCGAGGCATCGGGATTGGAGGTTTGACCATGTACGGCAGGCGAAGCGTGAACCCCAGAGCAATCGCTGTGACATCTTACTCCGGACAAAGGTACGGTCGGGCCTGTGCGCTTGCCCTGTGGGCCGGGCTGGCCCTCGCGCCGGCCGCCCTGGCCGACGCGATCACAACGACGGGCCTCGTGACCGTCAACATCGACTCGCGCTCCAGCGGCGCGTGGGAAGCCGTTGCGCCCGATCCGGTCATCGCCGAGGACGACCAGGCCAACTGGACCACGAGCATCGTCCTGACCGCGCCGAATGGCTACCAGTTCGATTCCGGCGCCGGCTTGACGGCCACCGAGGGGGGCGGAACCACCCTGGCCCTGGGCGCACCGGTGTTCAGCGACAACGACCGCGTGGTCACGTTCGGCGTGGACGCGCCGAGCGATGGACCGGGCGCGGACATCACGTTCACGAACGTCCAGTTGCGGGTCCGCGCCGGCCAGTGCCCAACGGTCGGAGCCGACAACGTCACGATCGAGACCGACATCGAGACCAGCAACCTGGTGGACATCACCCTCGAGCATGGCGTCGCCGCGCAGGTTGGCTTCACCGTCCAGCCGGCGGATCCCAGCACCGTCAACGCGGCCATCACGCCCAGTATCGAAGTCGAGATCCAGGATCAGTGCGGGAACCGCGTAGTCGGGGCCACGAATACCGTCGCGCTCGGATTTGAGCCAGGAACGAACGGCGAGGGCGCCTCGCTGGGCGGGACGATCTTTCAGGCGGCGGTCAACGGGACCGCGACCTTCGACGATATCACCGTCAACAAGGTCGGCAACTATCAACTGCGAGCCGTCTCAGGGACGCTGACCGCGGACACCTCGAACGCGTTCGAAGTGGAGCCGGCCGCCGCGGCCGCGCTGCGCTTCGTTCAGCAGCCCTCCAACGCGCTGGCGGGGGCCGTGATCGCCCCCAACGTAACCGTCGAGATCGTGGATGCCGACGGCAATCGCATCACCAGCGACAACGCGACTGAAATCACGGTCGCCTTTGACAGCGATCCGTCCGCGGGTGCCGCGACTCTGGGCGGCACGCTGACCCGTCAGGTTGCCGCCGGTTTGGCCACGTTCAACAACCTGACCGTGGACGTCGTCGGCACCGGGTACACGTTGGAGGCCACCTCCGGCGGCCTGACTGCGGCAGTTTCCACGACGTTCAATATCGCCCCGGGTGCGGCTGACCAGTTGGCCTTCGTTCAGGAACCCAGCAACACCGCCGCCGGCAGCACGATTTCGCCCTTCATCACCGTAGAGATTCTGGACGCCAGCGGGAATCGCGTTACGTCGGCGGTGAACAACGTCACGCTCGCGATTCTGAACAACCCAAGCGGCGGCACGCTGAGCGGCACGCTGACGCGGGCCGCGGTCGCGGGTCTGGCGACCTTCAACAACCTCAGTATCAACCGCACGGGGAATGGGTACACGTTGCGGGCGACGGCCGACGGGATCACGGCCGATGACTCGGCGGCCTTCAACATCACGCCCGGCGCGCCGACCCAACTGGCGTTCATCCAGGGTCCCAGCAACACCGTCGCAGGCGCCTCGATCGCCCCGGCGATGACCGTCGAGATTCTCGACGCCAACAACAACCGCGTGACGACGGGGGCGGCCGCGCAGAGCACCGTCGTCTTGTCGATCGTCTCGAATCCCGGCGGCGGGACCCTGAGCGGGACCGTGGCCCGGGCCGCCGTGGCCGGCGTGGCCACCTTCAATGACATCAGCATCGACCGGGCGGGCAACGGGTACACGCTGCGCGCCACGTCGGGCGGGATGACAGCGGCCAACTCCGGCGCGTTCAACATCACGACCGGGGCCGCCAACCGGCTGGCGTTCGTGCAACAGCCGACCGCCGCGGTGGCGGGCGCAACCATCGCCCCCGCCGTGACCGTCGAGATTACCGACGCCGTGGGGAACCGCGTCGACTCGGCCGCGACCGTTACGATCGCGATCGGGAACAACGCCGGCGGCGGCACGCTGAGCGGCACGCTGTCGCGGGCGGCGGTCGCTGGCCTGGCAACGTTCAACAACCTGAGCATCGACCGCACGGGCACGGGTTACACGCTCGCGGCCACGTCGGCCGGGTTGACGGGCGCGACCTCCAACACCTTCAACATCACGCCTGGGGCGGCCAACCGCCTGAGCTTCGCCACGCAGCCGACCAACACCGACCTGGGCACCGCGCTATCGTTCTCGGTGCACGTCGTGGATGCCGCCGGCAACCTGGTCACCGACGCGACGAACTCGATCACGATCACGTTGGCCAACAACCCGACGGGCGCGACCCTGGGCGGCACCGCCACGCGCGCGGCGGTCGGCGGCATCGCGACGTTCGACGACCTCACGCTCAGCCGCGTCGGGGCCGGCTTCACGCTGCAGGCGGCAGCGGCGGGCCTGACGGGGGCCACGTCGAACGCGTTCAGCATCACCGCGGGGACGAACCTGACCAGTCCGCTGATCACGCTGACCACGGACGAGACGACCAGCGTGCTGACGGTGGGCTACACGATCGAAGGCGCCCAAAGCGTACCGGAGTTCCGCATCAGCTACGGCCTCGACCGCGACGGAGCCCTGCCGATCGACGTGCCGCTGGGCTTCGTCGACGTGACCGAGGCGGGCCTGCTGTCGCCGGGGGCGCATGCGGTCGCGGCCGGTGACATCCGGGCGGGGCTCGCGGCGGCGTTGCGCGACGGGGACCGGTTGACCGTAGTGCTGGACAGCGAAGACGACGTGGCCGAGCTGGACGAGAGCGAGGCCGACAACGTCGCGCGCCAGACGCTGCGGATCGATCTCGTGGCGACGCGGTTCATCTTCGCCGGCACGGCCCTCGGCCGGGACTTCCAGGCCCAGGTCGGGTACACGGTGGACGTGAATCCGCTCAGCGAGGACTTCGTCATCGGCTTCTACATCTCCAACGATTCCGACGCCGCGATCGGCGACGACGACGTGCAGTTCGCAACGCGGACGATTTCTGCGGCGGCGGACAAGACGCCCGGCCCACATACGCGGACGTTCACGCTCAACATCCCCACGACCGTCCCCTTCGACACGTCGAATTTCTTCCTGAAGGTGCGGCTGAACGATGACGGCGCGGTGGGCGAACGCGACGCGACGAACAACGTGATCGCGACCCCGAACTCGAGCTCCGACCCCACTGCCGACGTGGACGGCGACGGCCTGACGCGGCAGGAGGAGGAGGAGGGCTTCGAGATTCCCGCGGGCGTGATCTTCCGGGCCGATCAGGTCGGGTCCCCGGCCGTGCCGCCGGAGCGGACCCGGACGTTCGACACCTCGGTGGACACCGACGGCGATGGATTGAGTGATGCCCTGGAGCGCCAAACGAACACGAATCCCAACGACGCGGACACGGACGGCGACGGCCGGCCCGATGGGGTCGAAGATGCGAATGGCAACGGGATCGTGGACCCCGGCGAAACCGATCCGCGCAACTGGGACACGGACGGCGACGGGCTGAGCGACGCGGAGGAGCTGGCCGGCTTCCTGGTGACGCGCTATCCGGCGGGCTCGACTTCGGGCCGCTTCACGCGGAGCAACGTGGAGCGCGTTTTTACCGATCCGACCCGCGCGGACACCGACGGCGACGGGATCAGCGACTGGGACGAGGTGAACACGTACGCCCGCGCGGCCGAGGCGGACGGCAGCGTGCCCAGCATCGGCCTCGGGCCGATCGCGGCACGGGCGAATCGGCCGGTCAATAAGCCGGTCTTCGGAATCCGCACCGACCCCACCCGGGCGGACACGGATGAGGACGGTCTGGACGACGCGGACGACCCCGCCCCGCAGATCAACCCGGCGAGGTGGGGCTTTGACCTCAACGGCGACGGCCGGTTCGACGACGTTGATCTGTCCTCGTTCCGCAACCAAGCGGGTGGCGTCGGGCCGACCACGGTCGTCGAGTTCCAGGCGCTGCTGCTCAACTTCGACCAGGACGGTGACGGCTTCCTCGAGGCCCCGGACGCGAACGGCGACGGCTTCCCGGACTTCACGCGCTACAACGAGCTGACGCTGGAGCAGGCCTTCGGAATCGACTTCAGCAACAACGGCAACCTGGATGACGGGTACGACATCGGCGGGCTGGGGCAGGGCGCCGCAGGACCCTTTGACGATCGATGCGGAAGCTCGAACGAACGCCAGGCACTCTATGGCACGTACCGCGTGATGCGCGGCAACAACAACATCAGCACGGGCGATGGTGTGCTCGACCGGCTGGACGACGTGACGGGCCAGTTGATCCCCACGGACAACTGCCCGACCACGTTCAACCCGGACCAGTTGGACTTCGACGGCGACGGGCTCGGGGACGCCTGCGACAGCGACTTGGACAACGACGGCGTTCCGAACGATCTTGACCCCGTCACGCAGGCCCCGGGCAGCAGTTGCTCCACGCCGAACCCGCTGTACATCGCGCCGCGGCTGTGCGCGTTCGGAGTCGTCGAAGGCCTGATCGGGAGTTTCGTCGGCCTGATGGGCATGCGCACGGTCGTTGGCCGCCGCCGATCGGCCCGCGCTGCCAGGTGACATTCCGCCGAAAGGCCGCCGGCCCCCGGCCGGTTCGCGTGTGTGGGACTGCCCGGTGCCCTGGGGGACACCGGGCTTCCCACCTCTTCTCGACGGAGTGCTGTGTGCGCTTCGCAGGGGTGTTACAATCAGGTGTACGGACATCGTCAGGCGGCAAAGGATGCTCAAGATGAACACGATCCACCATTCCTTGCGCTGGCTGCCGGCACTGAGCGTCGCGTTCCTGCTCTTCCTGAGCAGCGGCTGTCAGACTCCCCCTCAGCGCGACGCCTCGCCGGCCGTGGCCGCGGAACCTTCGCAGGAGCCGGCCAACGTCATGGCCCAGTCGGACACCGAGCGGGCGGAGGCGGCGATCGAGCGCGACCGCCAGGAACGCTCCGGCCAACGACGGCCCTTCGATCGCGGCCATGACCGCGTGGTCGACCAGCCGCGCGTCGGCAACCGGTGATGAGCAGGCGCCCCCACATGCGGCAGACCCCGCCAGAGCCGGCGTCGAGCGAGCGAGCGCCGTTCCTATGGTCGGCGCTGGCGTTGGCGCTGGGCCTGGTGTGCCTCATGGGGCACGGCGTGCCGGCCGCGGCGCAAGCGCCCTCTGGCCAGCCCGAAGCACCCGATGAGATCGCGGCGCTGGACGAGGTGTGGGGCGCGCTCGTCGAGGAGCACGGGGCGGCGGCCTATGACCCGCAGCAGCTTGTCGAGTTGAGCCGCCTGCTGTCGGCCCCGTGCGACCAGATCCTCTGGCTGGGCCGTCGTATCGCGGAGCTTGAAGCACAACCCGAGCGGGCCGCCCAGCTTGCCGATCTTGCGCGCGAACGGGCCGAACGGGTGGCGGGCCTGCTCGGTAACTGCGCCGAGCGCTGGTCCGAGTGGATCCAGCCGCCGGCGCTCCCCGAGCCGCCGAAGCCTGCGGCCATTCACGAACTGCTCGATCCCGAAGAGCTAAGTACCCGCTTGCAGGAGACGCGACAGAGCCCCGCCGAGCTGTACGACCTGCCCCCGTACGCCAAGTTCCTGCTCCTGGCGAGAGGTGCCGAAGACCGACTGGTGTTTCGGCCGCGGGAGCGGGTGCCCGAGTGGAATGTGCCGCATTCGGTGATCGACCAGTTGGCGGGCGGGGCGCAGTTGGCCGGCATGGGGGACCTTCTTGACCTGCAACGACGCCTGGCGGCCGCACACGACTCATGGACGCGCGGCGGGGCCGCCGGGTTCGGCGAGCCTCCCGAGCAGCAGCTCGTGGCGGCGAGCTTTCGTATCGTGGCCGCGCTGCTGGATCGGGCCCTCGGCCTGGACCGCGACTTGGCGCAGGCGGCGGCTGTTCCCTATACCGACAGTCCGGCCGAGTGGACCCAGCTCGCCGCGGTATGTGACCAGGCGTCGCTGTGGAATTGGAGCACGCTGGCCCACATTCTCGCCGCCGGTGCCGATACGAACCCTGCGGTTCGGGCGCAGGCCCTGGGTGCGGGGCGCGTGGCATGGCAGAACTTCCGGCGGGTGAACTCGCAGGCGTGGAGCGCCGTGGACGAGCAGCGCGACGGCTGGCTGGTCCGGTTGGATGCTCCCGACCGGCTGGTGGAGACCGGCCGATTGCCGCTCACATCCGACTTCCTCGACCCGGCGCGCGCGGCGCGTCGGCGTTACGAAGCCGAGGCGTTGACGGCGCTGCGTGAGGCGGCGACGGGCGACGAGGCCGCCGCCGACCGTGCGTTCCAGGCCATCCAACTGGCCAAGGCCGCCGACGTGGGGCGCACCATCGAGCCGCTTTCGCTCGCACAGCTTGTGGAGCGGTTCCCGCCCGCTCCGCTGTACCTGTTCGTGGAGTTGATCGAGGTGCGTTTGGCGGATGCCGGCGGCGCGGCCACGTTCGCCGGCGTCGCGCTGTACAGCCGGCGTTACGTCGCTCCGATGGCTGGTCAGCAACCGGACAAGTACGCGATCAAGGCATTGCCGCCGGCCCCCACCTCCGCGCAGGTCGTCGCCGCCGCGCTGGACGGCGGGCCGCCCGCCGACCGCCGGGATGCCCGCATCCTCATCGCCCCGGACGGTCCGTTGCCGCCCGACTGGTTCGAGTTCGAGAAGACGACGCTGGTGTCTCGCACGGGAGCCGGCGGCACGGGCGACCCGAGCTGGATCGTCTACGTTCCGTCGGCCGCGGCCCTGGCCTCCCCGGCCTGGACCTTGGACGAGACGCTGCGGGTCTGGTACCGGTGGGGCGTACACGGCGGCGCGGCGCCGATGCTCGTGTCCGGAAGTCCGCAGATTCTGACCGCGCGGGGCAGCGGTCCGCCGCTGGAAAGATCGGACATGAGCCTCTATCTCGTGTCGCTCGCGCCCGGCGGCAGCGCGGCCGACGCGGCCCTGACGGAGATCATGCAAACCAAGCGTCTTACGGATTTCATGAAGGTCAAGCAGCGCGAGGCGCTGCCCGTGGTGCCCTTGTGGGTCAGCAGGTAATCCGCTAGATACGAGCCGCGATGCGGCCGCGGGCGTATCGCGCCGTGGGACTGCCCGGACACTGAGCGGCCGTGGAGGCATGGCCTTGAAGACCCCGCTTTCGATCGTGGTGGCCGACGACCACGCCCTGGTGCGCGGGACGCTGCGCCGCTGGCTGGACGCCGCTCCCGACCTGGAAGTGGTCGCCGACGTGGGGACCGCGGACGAAGCCGTCGCCGAGGCCGCCCGGTTGAAGCCCGATCTGGTCCTGCTGGACGTGGACATGCCGGGCATGGTGTGCTTCGACGCGGCCCGCATCATCAGGAGCCAGCACCCCGACGTGCGCATCGTGTTCCTCAGCGCGTTTTTCCACGACCGCTACATCGAGCAGGCGCTGGCCGTCGGAGCCTCCGGCTACCTCACCAAGAACGAGCCGCCCGAAGTGCTCATCAAGGCCCTGCGGAGCGTGGCCTCGGGCGCAGCGTATTATTCCCCCGAGGTGCGGGCCCGCATCGTGATCGACACGCAGAAAGTGGGGTTGGCGCCGGGTTCGAGACCGCGGGCGGCGATGCTTACTGAGCGCGAGGTGCAGGTCTTGCAGTACGTGGCCCGCGGCCTGTCGAAGCGGGAGATCGGCGAAGTGCTGCACCTCAGCGAGCGGACCGTGAACTGCCACTGTGCCAGCCTGATGGCCAAGCTGGACATCCACGACCGCGTGGAACTGGCGCGCTACGCGATCCGCGAGGGGCTGGTAGAGGCGTAATCTCCCGGCGCAAGTCGGCGGGGCCGCAGCACCGGCCACCGCCCGGCCCCGCTACCATTGCTTCAGCAACGCCAGGCCGGTCGCGTTGGACTCCGGGTCAACGTACGGAATCACCTTCATCCCGAACAGCTCCGGAAACTGGGCCTTGTCGTCGCGGGCGACCGAAGTGCCGATGACATAGCCCATCACCGCTCCGAAGACCACGTCGGAGAAGTCGTGCACCCGCGAGTCCAACCGCTGGTAGCCTACCAGCCCCGCCAGCGCAAACGAGGGAACCCCCACCCACGGGCCGTAATACTCATGCAGCACGGCTGCCGCCGTGAACGCACTCGACGTGTGCCCGCTGGGCCAGCCGAAGCGCTCGCCGTCCGGCGTGCGCGTGTTGGTCGAGGCCTTCAGCAGTACAGTGGACACGCCGTTGACGGCCAGCGCCTGCGTCAGTGCCTTCGCGACTTCGTGCTCGCGCACGTTCTTGGTCAGTGCACTGCCGAGCCAGAGCACACCTGCGGCGGCGAAATGGGTCCCCGGGTGGCCGAGGATCTGGATCGTTTCGTCCATGTCGCCGAGGGCCCGGCTGCCGTGCGTCCGGTTGCGAATGGTGTCATCGACGCCGGTGCCGCGGATGGCGATGCTGGCCCCCATCGTGGCGCTAAGCACCAGCGCGTTCTCGATGTCCCAGTAACTCGACTTGAACCCGCGCCAGAAGTCGCGCCGCCCCAGGCTGAGCGCCTCGTGTCCCATCTGGTGCCAGATGTCCTTGCGCCAGTAGCCTTCCGGCGGTTCGAACGATGTGGCCCGGGGCTTCGTCGTCGGCTGCGTGGCCGGCGGTCCGAGGAGGTTGAACACGCCCAGCGTGAAGGGCTCGTCGGCCGCCGAGCGCGGCGCCGATCCCGCCGCCGCCGACGTCCGCCGGAACGAATTGCGTGTCTCCCGCGCCGGCCCTGCCAGCGCCTTGGCACGCTCGGCCTGCGCCAGCCGATCGGACTGAGCCGCGGCGTATCGCGCGAGGGCGTCGCCGACCATCCGCTCGCCGACAGGGGGCGCCGCTGCCGTCTGGCACCCGGCCGCACTCGCCGCCACCGCCACACAGACCACCAGCAAAGCGCCCACCGTGCCAGCCGAGCGAAGGTGCCTACGCATGGCGTGCTCCTGTATCTGAGTCGTGCCGAACAACCGAACCGCGCAATAATCTACCCGCGACGGCCGCCTTGTCTACCGGGGATAGTGGCGGGCCCTGCTTCGTGCCCGGCAGCGCAAAGCCCTGCTTCGTGCCCAGTAGCGCAAAGCTCTGCTTTGCGCCCAGTAGCGCCAGGCTCTGCTTTGCGCCCAGTAGCGCAAAGCTCTGCTTTGTGTCCAGTAGCGCCAGGCTCTGCTTTGCGCCCAGTAGCGCAAAGCTCTGCTTTGTGTCCAGTAGCGCCAGGCTCTGCTTTGCGTCCAGTAGCGCAAAGCTCTGCTTTGTGTCCAGTAGCGCCAGGCTCTGCTTTGCGTCCGGTAGCGCCAGGCTCTGCTCTGCGTCCGGTAGCGCCAGGCTCTGCTTTGCGCCCAGTAGCGCCAGGCTCTGCTTTGCGTCCGGTAGCGCCAGGCTCTGCTTTGCGTCCAGTAGCGCCAGGCTCTGCTTTGCGCCCAGTAGCGCAAAGCTCTGCTTTGTGTCCAGTAGCGCAAAGCTCTGCTTTGTGTCCAGTAGCGCCAGGCTCTGCTTTGCGCCCAGTAGCGCAAAGCTCTGCTTTGCGTCCAGTAGCGCCAGGCTCTGCTTTGCGCCCAGTAGCGCAAAGCTCTGCTTTGTGTCCAGTAGCGCCAGGCTCTGCTTTGCGTCCAGTAGCGCCAGGCTCTGCTTTGCACGCCGGCCTGATTCGCATGGCCGGCCAACGTACAACTGGAGCCTCGGCGGGCGCGAGAATATACTGAGCAATGTCTGTGAGGTCTTCCTCAGGCGTCCCGGCGTGCCGGGAGCGGAGTTGCGTTCCGATGGCTGCACAAGACCACGATCCGCGCACGTCGCCAGCGGCACGCAGCGGATTGCGGCCTTCGCGGGACTCCCGGCGGCTACGGTTCCTCGCGGTCCCCATCGCGGTCGTGGTGCTCCTCGCAGCGTGGGCGGTCGTGCAGAAGGCTGGACGGCTGACGCGCCCAAAGGGACCGAGAAACATCTTGTTCATCACCATGGACACGACGCGGGCGGATTACCTCGGCTGCTACGGCCGGACCACTGCCCAGACGCCCCACATCGACCGCTTAGCGCGCGAGGGCACGCTCTTCACACGTTGCACCACCTGCTCGCCGCTGACCTTGCCGTCGCACGCGAGCATGATGACGGCGGTGTACCCTTACGTACATGGCGCCCGCCAGAACGGCACCGGCCGCCTCGCCGAGTCCAATGTGACCCTCGCCGAGACACTTAAGGCGACCGGCTTCGCCACACAGGCCACCGTCGCGAGCTTCGTGCTTAACCGGCAATTCGGAATCGCCCAGGGCTTTGACGTGTATCACGAGGTCGTCCGGCCCGCGACCGGCGACCCCAGGAGCGCGGAACGCCGCGGCGACGAAGTGTGCGACGACGCCCTCGCGATGCTTCGCGACCTGGCCGGGCAGCGCTTCTTCTTGTGGGTGCACTTCTACGACCCGCACTTCCCGTACCTGTCGTCGCGGATCAGCGACGTCCTCTCGCCGCTGGCGTACGCCGACGAGATCACGTTTATGGACGCGCAGATCGGGCGCCTGCTGGACGGCCTGCGCGAGTTGAATCTGGAGCGCGACACGCTGGTAATCGCCGTGGCTGATCACGGCGAGGGCCTGAACGACCACGACGAGTGGAAGCACGGCTACTTCCTGTACGAGACCACGCTGCGCACTCCGCTGATCATGCGCTGCCCGGGTATCGTACCGGCGGGCAAGACGATCGCGGCCGAAGTGCGCACGATCGATCTGGCGCCGACCATCCTGGAGTGGCTGGACCTGCCGCCCTGGGACCACGCCCAAGGCGTCAGCCTGGTCGAGCTGGTGACCGGCCAGTCACCGGACCCCGGACTGGCCGCCTACGCCGAAACGTTCCAGGCCCAGGTCGAGTACGGGCTGGCGCAGTTGCGCAGCCTGACCGCCGGCGGGTGGAAGTACGTCTGGACGACGAGGCCGGAGCTTTATCAACTGACCCACGACCCCGACGAGAGGCACGACTTAGCGGTGCAGGAGCCGCAGCGGGCCGCCGACATGCTGGCCCAGTTGCGGCAACTGATCGCCGACGCGCCGCCGCCGCCCGCGAAGGAGGACTCCGCCACGACGTTGACGGATGAGGACCGCGCGCGGCTGGCCTCGCTCGGCTACGTCAGCGGACCCAGCACGCAGGACGAAGGCGACGTGGAGTTGGACCGCTTTGAACCGCGCGGTGCCAACCCGCGCGATTACGCCCTCTCATTCAAACTCATCTCCTGGGAGCTGCCCCGACTTCGGCACAAGAGGGACTACGCCGCCGCCGAGCACATGCTGCGGCAACTCAGTGAGGCCCTGCCAGAGGCGGCGTATTTGCACGCCCACCTGGCGGAAATCCTCGAAGCCCAGGGGCGAACGGACGAGGCGTTTCAGGCCTTTGAGCGCGCCGCGGCCCTGGCGCCCGGTGATCGCGTCGTGCGGATGAAGTACGGCCTGTTCCTGCGACGGACCCACCGGGCGGCCGAGGCGCTCGCCCAGTTCCGCGTTGTGCTCGAGCGCTGGCCCGACGACACCAATGCGCTTTGTCAGGCGGCGTTGGCGCTGACCGCACTGAACGAGTTGGACGCGGCCGAGGAGAAGCTGCGCCGCGCACTGGCTCTCGAACCCAGTAGCGCCACGGCGCTGCACTTGATGGGGCTGCTGTGCGAACAAGCGGGCAGGCTGCCCGATGCCATCCAGTACTTCGACGACGCGCTGCGCGTCGATCCGGGGCTGCACGAATGCACCGTGGACCGGCAGCGCGTGGCCGAGAAGCTGGGCGGCTAGCGGCGCGGCACGCGGTGCGCCACAACCCGAAGGAACCCTCACATGAGCACACCAGACCGGCGTAGATCACGACGCGACGGAAGCACGGCACGAGCGGACGCGCCGGCCGCGGCGCGCCGCCGCCGTAGCCTGTGGGCCGCGGTGATCGGGCTTGTCATCGTGGCGGCCGTCGGCTGGACGTTGCTGCGCGGGTCCGGTCCCTGGGTCCAGACTACACGACCCAAGAACGTGCTGCTCATCACCCTCGACACCACGCGGGCCGACCACCTCGGGTGCTACGGGCGTCCCAACGCCCAGACGCCCAACCTCGACCGCCTCGCCCGCGAGGGCACGCTCTTCACACGCTGCACGGCAAGCTCCCCGCTGACGCTGCCATCGCACTCCAGCATCATGACGGGTCTCTACCCCTACGTGCACGGCGCCCGCCAGAACGGCACCGGCCGGCTGACCGACGCGAACCTCACGTTGGCCGAAGTGCTTCAGACCTCCGGCTTCGCCACGCAGGCGACGATTGCCTCGTTCGTGCTCAACGTGCAGTTCGGCATCGCACAAGGTTTTGACGTCTACCATGACGTCGTTCCCGAGGCGGGCGGCAGCCCGCTCCATGCCGAACGCAAGGGCGACGAAGTGTGCGATCAGGCCCTCCAGATGCTGGACGAGCTGGCCCGGCGGCAGAACTTCTTCCTGTGGGTGCACTTTTACGATCCCCACTTTCCGTATGAGTCGCCGCGCATCACCGATGTCTACTCGCCGCTGGCCTACGCCGACGAGATCACATTCATGGACTCGCAGATCGGGCGCCTGCTGGACAAGCTGCGGCAGGTGGGACGCGAGCAGGACACCCTGGTGATCGCGGTGGGCGACCACGGCGAAGGTCTGGGGCAGCACGACGAGCTGATGCACGGCTACCTGCTCTACGACACCACGCTGCACGTCCCCCTGATCCTCCGTTGCCCGAACGTGGTGCCGGCCGGGAAGACCGTCACCGCCCAGGTCCGCACCATCGACATCGCTCCGACGGTCGTCGCCCTGGTCGGTGCCCCAGCGATGGAAGAGTCGCAGGGCGCGAGCCTCGCTCCGCTGCTGACCGGCCAACAAACGGACCTCAAGCTCGCGGGTTACGCCGAGTCTTTCGATGCACACATCGAGTTCGGCCTGTCGCCGCTGCGGAGTTGGTCCGCCGGACCGTGGAAGTACATCCTGGCGCCGGCGCCCGAGCTGTATCACCTAGCAGACGACCCGGGTGAAACGCGCAATCGATTCACGGACCGGCCGGAGCTCGCCGCCGAGATGCGCAGCCAGTTGCACCAGTTGATCGCCGATGCCCCGCCGCCCCGCACCAGCGCCGAGACCGGGCCGGTCCTGAGTGCCGACGACCGGGATCGCTTGGCCTCCCTGGGGTATGTCTACATCCCCGTCGCCTTTGGCCAGGACGAGGTCGAGCTGGACCGCTTCGAGCCCAGCGGCGGAGACCCCAAGGACTATGTCCGCTTCTTCCGGCTGCTGGTCCGCGACCTTCCGGACCTGCAAGCCCAGAAGGACTGGCCGCGGGCCGAGCTGGTAGTCCGCCAACTGATCGAGACCATGCCGCAGGCGTCGCGGTTGCAGGTGCAGCTCGCGGCCGTCCTTCAGCAGCAGGGGCGTCTCGACGAGGCCGCGGCCGCCTTCGAGCGGGCCCTCGAGCTGGCACCGGACGACTGCGACGTCCACCGCAAGTTCGGCATGTTCCTGATCCACACGCAGCGCTACGAAGAGGCCGTCCGGCGACTCGAATGGGTCCTGGAGCGCAGCCCGACGGACGCCGTCGCGCTGGAGCGCTGCGCTCACGCGCACGTGCAGTTGGGGCAGCTCGACCAGGCCGAGGAGCGGTTGCGGCGTGCGCGGGAGATCGACCCCAAGAGCATCCGGGTACTCCGCGCGCTGGGTGCCGTAGCCGAGAAGAAAGGCGACCTGCTGGAGGCCAGGAAGTCGTATCAGGCCGCCGTGGAGGTCGATCCCAACTGCCAGGAGTGCCGGCGGGACCTGGAGCGGGTCCAGCAGGAGTTGTGGCAGTAGCGCCCCCCAGTAGCGCAAAGCTCTGCTTTGTGTCCCCCCGGTAGTGCAAAGCTCTGCTTTGTGTCCCCCCGGTAGTGCAAAGCTCTGCTTTGCCTCCCGGCAGTGCGAAGCTCGGCCTTGCACCGGGAATCGTTTACAATCCTCCGCATGGCGGACAAGCCGATACTCGTGGTGGGCACTGCCGGGCACATTGACCACGGCAAGAGCCGTCTGGTGCTGGCACTCACCGGCACCGACCCGGATCGTCTGCCGGAGGAGCAGGCCCGCGGGATGACGATCGATCTCGGGTTCGCGCACCTCGCGTGTGAGGACTGCGACCTCTCTTTCGTGGACGTGCCGGGGCACGAACGGTTTATCCGCAACATGGTCGCCGGCGCGACGGGCATCGACCTGGCCGTGCTGGTGGTCGCGGCAGACGATTCGGTCATGCCCCAGACGCGGGAGCATGCGGAGGTGTTGAGCCTGTTGGGCGTGGACCGCTGCGTGCTCGTCTTGACCAAGATGGACCTGGTGGACGAGGAGTGGGCGGACCAGGTTGAGGCGGAAGCGCGCGAATTGCTCGCCGCATGTTGCCTTCCGGTGTTGGCCTGCGTACGCACGTCCGCCGAAACCGGCCGCGGACTGGACGACCTCCGGCAGGTGCTCGTTCGTGCCGCCCGCGACCCGCAGCGGGCGCGGGCTCCCTACCGCTGGTTTCGGATGCCGATCGACCGCGTCTTCGCAGTCGCCGGTCGCGGCACCGTCGTCACGGGATCCGTCTCGCACGGCGCCGTGCGGCGCGAAGAGGAAACCGAGCTCTGGCCGGCGGGCCAGCGCGTTCGCGTTCGCGATCTCCAGGTCCACCACGATGAGCACAAGACCGCCGCCGGCCGCATGCGGCTGGGCGCGAACCTTGCCGGGGTACACGTCGAGCAGGTGCGGCGTGGCTACGAGCTGGCAGCGCCCGGCTATCTCTCGCCGACGCGCTGCATGGACGTCTGGCTCACGACGGTGCGCATGCCCGGGAAGATCCGCCGGCAGAAGCTGCGCCTGCGCTTGCACATCGCCACCAGCGACGTCCTCGCGGAGCTGCGCCTCCTGCGCGCCCCGGAGGCCGACACGTGCCGCGGGGTGTTCGGGCAACTCGCCGTCGCGGAGCCGATCGTCGCCGCCTGGGGCCAGCATTTCATCGTCCGCGATGAGAGCGCCACGCGAACGCTCGGCGGCGGCCACGTACTGCGCCCCACGGCCCGCCGCTGGACGGTCCGTCGCCCGCCGCACGAGGCGGGGTTGCGGGCTCTGAAGGACGGCCCGCCGCCGGTGCGTCTCGAGGAGATCGTGCGCGACAACGCGTGGCAGAGTCTCCCGGAGGCCCGCCTGGCCGCGGAGGCCGGTCTGGCCGATGCGGACGAGGCCGCCGGCCTGTGCCGACGCCTGGTGGACGAGGGTACGCTGCACCCACTGGAGAGCGCCTCCCAACGGCTGCTGGTGCATTCCTCGCACCTGGCCGCGCTGGCCGAGGACCTCGACCGGCGGCTGCGCCAGTTCCTCGCCGCCAACCCGCGCGCTGCCGGGGTGTCGCGCAGCGAATGGCCAAGCTGGATGCCGCGCGACTGCCCGGAGCGGTTCCGGCCGGCATTGGCTGACTGGATCATCGCGCATCAGCACGTCGTGTTGAACAACGACTACGTGGTGCCCCACGGACACAGCGACGCGTTGCCGCCGGCGGACCAGGCGCTCTATGACCAGGTCCTCCAGGAGTTCTACGCCGGGGCTTTCCAGCCGCCCGATGTTGCCGCCCTGCGCTGCCGGACGCCCCGAAATGACAAGCGCGTGCGTGAGCTGGTCGATCTGGCGGTCACGCGCGGGCAACTGCATCGCATCGCCGACGGCGTCTGGCTCCATGCGCAACGGTGGGACGAGCTCGTCGAACGCGTGACCGCGGCTCTGCATACGCGCGCCCGGCTCACGGTGGCGGACATCCGCACGCTGCTTGGTTCGTCGCGGAAGTACGTCGTCCCGATCGTCGAGCGGCTCGATGCGCTGGGTGTGACGCGCCGCGTTGGGGACTTCCGCGAGCTGGGTCCCCGAGGGCAGCGGCCGTAGCAGGCGGCCTTCGTCGCAGTCCATCCCCGGTCGTGCCAATCCCTGCTCTATTGCGACAAGCAGTCGAACCCCCGACGACAACCGCGCGCCTCGGTCCACACAAGCCCGCACGGTCGCATTGCGGGCTGAGAAGCGCGGCTTCGTGGCCGTTGCCCGGGCCACGTTGAGTGTTTCGCCGCCGCGCGGTATCGTGTAGCTTGGCGCTTCGCGCCAGACTAGGAGAGGTGCCGGAGTGGCTGAACGGGCCGGTTTCGAAAACCGGTGTATGCGTTTGCATACCGGGGGTTCGAATCCCCCCCTCTCCGAATTATTCGACGCCGCGCGCGGCATCGCGAGCTGCAACCTTCTTCCGTGTAAGAGGTTGCGGATCGCGGTGCCGCGGCGGCTTCTGCTCCTTTCGGGGCATGTGCCCCACATGTGTCCCTGATTTTCCGGGCGGGGCTGATCCGCGGCGTTCGCAGAGGCGCTGCAATCTCTGGATCGGCTTGAGCGCCTGCTGGACGGCGCGGCGCGAGGCGCCCAGACGCGGAGCTGCACGTCGACCGGCAGCGAGTCTGGTCCTGGCGTCACGCCGTGGCAGCCATTGGCCTGGCCCTTTTCATCTTTGCGGCGACGCGGCGTGGTTTCGGCGAGCACTTGTTCATTGTGGCGATCCCATTCGGGTTGCTGTCGATGCTGATCTTCTGGTCCCGCCCCTGCCGGTCGATGGCGGATTCCGACGAATGGACGACGCTGATGCCGTTTGGGTCGTTTGCGGACGTACTGGCCGTTCGACGGCGCGTGCCCGGCTTCCGCAAGAGGAGGTACCCGCAAGGGCTGGCGGGGAAACGTATCCGCAGTCCGCTGATGACCCGAGTGATCTGGCTCCAATCTCACTGCCTTTGGCTTCTGTTCTCCCCCGTCGTGCTGCTCATTCAATCCCTGCCGGACTGCGAGGCGCGTCCGAGGGTCCTTGTGTCAAACTGTGGTTCTCACTAATCAGTAAGCTGGAACCTCCCGGCTCAACGACCGCGATGGGGCACGGCGAGAACCCGACCCTCACGGCTCGTACGTGAAGTTAACGTGCTCGACGCTGTGGCAGCGCAGCGTACACGTTCCGCGGAAGCGGCCGGTGCTCTGGTAAAAACGCCGGCCGGAGACGATCGAGAGATCGAAGTTGATCAGATGAGCGTGTTGGGTCGGGCTGCCCCAGACGCCGTGGGCCGCGTGGCAGGCGCTGCACGGGGCGCGGCCGCGGACGACGTGCTCGCGGTGGCGGGAGAAGCTCTCGTTGCCGAGGATCGAGCTGCGGTCGTGGCAACGGTAGCACAGGGCGTAGGCTTGCGGGCTTTCCGCCGTGAAGTCGCGGGTCTCGTAGCGGTCAACCAGCAGGAAGTCGTAGCGGGACATGTGCGGGCCGTTGGGGCCGGTGCCGCCGACGCCGCGCGCGTCGGGGTTGTTGTGACAGTCCTGGCAGCCGATGAACGAGCGCGTGCGCAGCGCGGGGGTCAGGCTGGGCACGTCGGCCGCGTTGCCGGCCGGGTAGGCCACGGGGTGGGACGACGCGGCGGTCGGGAGGAACTGCCGCCGGACGTTTCCGAGGGCGTCCTGCTGGCGGATGATCCGGCGGCGCACGAGGACGGGGCGGTCGGCGTGGCAGCGGAAACAGACTTCGTAATACAAGGCGGCACGTTCGAGCGGCGCGCCGCCCAGCGCGACGCCCGGCACGCCTCGCATCGCCGCCGGCACGGCCGGGTTGTCGTCGCGGCCCACGATGTTGCGCCAGGGCTCCGAGGCGGCGGCGTGCGGGTTGTGGCAATCGGTACACTCGACGAAGCGCGCCGCGTGAAGACGCTGCTCGGGAGGGCGCGAAACCCCGGCCAGCTTGTTGACGCGGTGCCCGGAGCGCAGGTTCAGCACCGGCAGGATGCTCGTGGCGCTGAAGCCGTCGTGGCACGTGATGCACAACACCGAAGGCCGGGCATACAGGAGCTTGTCGCGATGCGGCGCGCTGTGCGACAGGTGGCAGCTCCGACAGGCGTTGTCGGCCAGCGACGTGTACGGCAACGGCTCGCCGGCGGAGAGCGCCGGCGGCACGGGGCGCGGGCTCAGCGCGTGTGCGCCGAAGGACCAGCCGTCGAGCGCGTGGCAGGCGGTACAAAGAGCGCCCTGTCGGTCGGTGATGCGCAGGAAGTTGCCCAGCTCGTTGTTGTGCGGATCGTGGCAGGCCGTACATTCCAGTTCGCCGCGCTCCCCGAGCGGCAGCCGGTGGTCGATCATCTCGACCGGACGAAGCTGCCGGTCGCGGTTGGCCAGGGCGCGGTCGTAGCGGAAGCCGATCGGGTGGTCGTCCGACAGATCGGTGGTGAGGTTGCTGGGGCCGGTCGGCATGTACAGGTGGGTCATCGGGATCAGGTCGGTCGCCGGCCGGCTGAGCGTGAGCCCCAGGGCGATGCTGCCGTCATGGCAGCTCAGGCACAACTTGCTGGCCGGGCCGGGCTGATCGACGTGGGCGTCGAGGGTGCGGCTGCGGTAAATGCGGTAGTGTGTGGTCGGGTTGTAGCGGTTCCACAGCGGGGCGGCGGGACTCGCGTTGTGCGGCACGTGACAGAAGATGCAGATCTGGTCCTCGTTCACGGCCCGCACCGGACCCGGCCCATAGATCGACAGATCGTGCTTGGAGTACACGATGCTGTCGTCACCGGCCGCCGCGGCCCCCAGTGACAGCAAACACCCGATGATCGTCACCGGCCTCATGGGCCCTCCTCCGGCAAGTATTGAAACACTTGCACGCGGCGATTGAAACTGTCCGCGACCCAGATTCGGCCGCGCTCGTCAATCGTGAGGCCCGCCGGCAGCGAGAACTCGCCGGGGCCGTCGCCGCCCCGTCCGAAGGCCATCAGCAGTTGGCCGTCGGGAGTGAAGACCTGGATGTTCTCGAACTGGTTGTCGAGGACGTAGATGTGGCCGGCGGCGTCGAGGGCCACGTCGCGCGGGCGGGCGAAATCACCCGCCGCATCCCCTTTTCTGCCGAAAACGAGCGCTGGCCCGGCCGAATCGCGGAAGACCTGCACGCGGAAATTCATCGCGTCGGCAACGACCAGCCCGACGCGCGCGTCGAACGCGGCCGCCGACGGGTAGTTGAATTCCCCCGGCAGGCTCCCGCGCTGCCCGATGCGCTCCGCGATGCCGCTCTCGCTCACGGCCCAGCAAACGTGCGCGTCGGCGTCGGCGATCCACGTTACGCCGCCGCCGGCGTCGTAGGCCAGCGACACCGGGCCGGTCACCGCCGGCCAGCGGCGGGTCTCGCGCCAACGGCCGTCGAGCTCAAAGACGTCCACCGCCGCCCGGCCGCGGTCCGCGACCAGCAGCAACCCCGGCGGGACCACGAGCAGGTCGATGGGCACGCGGAGCGGGTCCGTCGGGGCTCCCGTCAGCACCTCGTGCCTGCGCCGCTGAAGATCGAGCAGGTGCACGAGCCCCAGGCCGGGGTCGGCAACGTACACGCGCTCATCGGCGATCGCGACGGCCGCCGGCCGCACGAATTCCACCGGCGGCTGCGGGCCGGCCAGCACCGCGCGCACCGCGTCCCAGCCGCGCGGTTTGGCGTCGAGGCTGGACTCGCCGTACAGGGCACCGATGTAGCGGACGCGCGGCGTGTCCGGGGGGGGCGGCCAGACGAGCGGCGGATCGACCGCGGGGAAGATCGGTCGCGACGGAGATTGGCAGCCGAGCAGCGGCGTCAACAACAGGCAGGCATAGAAGGCCGCGCGGACGGTGCGCCAGCAGGCTCGGACCTCCGTGTCCGACGTTCTCTGAGCCCGATGCGCAGCCGCGGGCGGCTGTGCCACGTGCCGGACTCGGAGGTCCGGCGCTCCGGAGCCACGGCGGGCTCTCGGGCTGGCGGCACGACGGGCGGTCACGGCCGAGTTCCTCCCACTACCGGAATCTCGCGTTTGAGCTTGATCCAGAAGGACATCGCCTGGTCGCGCGAGCCCGGCAAGCGGAGCAAGTCATACTCGGCCTCGAATCGCAGCGAGAAGTAGCCGATCCGCCATTCGAGCGCCCCCGTCAGGTCCGCGCCGTGGGTGATCCCGTAGAGCTGGTCGTCTTCGTAGCGATACAACGCACTGAGGTCGAGGTTCAGATAGCGGGCCAGGACGTGGCGGTAGGTCAACCCGAGGTCGCAGATGAGCGCGTCGCGCTCGGTCAGGTCGTCCAGGCCCTTGAACCAGAACTGCGAGGCGGAGGCCTTGCCGTCGAGCTGGTGCGCGGCCTTCTGCCAGAACACCACGTCCCCGTTCGCGTGAATGGCCTGGTACGGGTCGATGTCATCCTCGTTGTACTCGTACTCCAGGCCCGCCGACCAGCGCGGCCGGCGGTAGGTGGCCCCGAGGCGGTGCCGATTCACGTCGCGCCCCCGAAACGCCCCGCGCGTGGGCCGATCGACGTCTTCGCACTGAAAGGACGCCGCGTAGTACGGCGTGAGGCCGCCGCGGAACGCCTGCTGCACGCGGAAGTCCACGCGGTCGCGGCGCAGGTCGTAGTCGCCGGACACGCGATAGGTGTAGCTCACCAGCACGGTGGCGCGGTCGGGGATGGCCCCGGACGCCACACGCCGCAGCGCCGTATAGGAACCGGCGCGCGACGTCACATAATCGCGCCCCGGCAGATAGGTGCGGGTGCGGGCTTCGTCGATCACCACGATCGACGCCAGGTCGACGTCCGTGTGCACGATGTAGGCCGGCAGCGGGTCGCGGAACGTGACCGACTCCCCGATGACGACGCCGCGCCGCGTGCCGTGCCGCGTGTCGGTCGAGGCGTGATTGTACGACAGGTTGGAGGAGAGGCGTCCCCAGCGGTTGTCCCACCCGGCCGAAGCGCTGATCTGCCCGCCCCATTCGACCCAGTCCGCGTGCTGCTCGGCCGATTGGTTCAGCGCGTAGACCTGCGCCGTCGTGGTGAGCCACGAGCCGAGGCGGTGGGTCAAACCCACTTCGCCGCGCCACGTCTCGGTGGTCAGTCCCTGGAACGAGTCGCGCAGGAACTGAACGCGATAGTCCGAGGCCAGCGCATCCGTGTGCTGGAGCCGCAGCCGCGAGGCGGCTTCCAGGTTGTCCCGGGCGAGGTCGCCGGACTCCTCTTGAAGCCGGAAGAGGTTCTCCCACGAGCTCCGGCCGCGGTCGCCGAACCGCAGCGTGTGATTGAGGGTCAGGTAGTGACGACGCGTGTCGAAGCGCGTGCGGCTGCCGGCGTATTCCTCGCGCCGGTCGTCGTACTCGTATTCCAGCCGCAGCGCGTGTTGGGTGTCGATCTGCCACGTGGCCTCGTAGCGCAACTGGTTGCGGCCGCGTCGCTCGTCGTCGCGCAGGTCGCGCGTACGGCTGTCGAGCTCATCCCAGCTATGCTCGAACGTAAGCCGCATGGGCAATTTCGGGTCGCTCAGGTACAGGCCGCCGCCGTACCGCTCGCGGGAACGGTCCAGGCTGGGCAGGAACGTGCGCGGCACGCGGTCGGTCTGCCGCTGGGCGAACGCGCTGCCCGACAACCGGCCGCGCGGGAAGAACGTGAAGTCGGCGTCGTACTCCAGGAGCTGTCCGTGCGGATCGGAGCTGTCATCGAGTCCCCAGCCGGACTGCCGGTGGCGTTCCTGGCTCAGCCCCCAACGCGCCGCCGCGTTGAACTGCACCCATTGCTCGCCGAAGAACGCGCCCTCGGCCTCGAACCCGGCGGTCTCCTCGAACCGCTGCGTGCGGCGCGTCTGGTGAAATGTCCGACGGGCCCGCGGATCGCCGGTCGTCGAGCGCACCCTCTGCTCGTCGTAGGCCGCCTCGAACCCCAGCTCCAGCATGAGTGTCCGCAGACTCAGCAACTGCCAGTGACGGTCCTCGGCGGTCGGATCGGACGCCGCGACGGCGTCCGCCTGCACGGTCGGCTGGGTCGTCGGCTGCGTGTCGGGGGGGCCGGCTGCGCCGGCCGGGCTGGACAGGCACACTAACCCCAGCATCCCACCGGTGAGGATTGCGGTGCGCGCCATAGGTCTTGATTGGACGTGAAGTCGCCAGACCGCTGGCGATCACTCGGCCCGCAGACTAGCGGGCGTCGCGCGGACTGTCCAGCGGCGGGCCGCTGCATTTGCCGAAATCGTTGTGAAAGACGCGCACGCCGACTATAGTGCCGACCGCCTTGCGAGCGCCGCAGCGCTCGCCGCAGGAGCACGTCGATGAATGGCCGCTGGCCCCATCCCTGGCTGCGCATGACGGTGGCAGGAATGCTGGCGGGTCTGCTGGTAGTATTCCTCACAGCGCAGGTCCCCAGCGGTGCGACTGAGCCACCCGAGGCGACCGAAGGCACCGAGCCTGCGACGACGCAACCCGTCGTCGCAACATCAGCGCCCCCGTCGCCGCACCCGCCGCTCTCTGACGGTCGCAACTCGGACGGCCCCTATCCGTCCGCCGCCGAGCCGACATCGGCCCGCCTGGTCAGCGGCCTGGTGGGCAGCAAGCACGATTTTCGCCGCCTCAACGCCGAGGTGCGCGATCTGTGCCTGCCGTGCCACACGCCGCACCTGGCCGTCGCCCCCGTTCCGCGCCTGGACCGCCGGCCGACGACGACCCAGCCGTTGCGGCCGTACACGCGGTTCGACATCGAGTTGAGCGGCTGGTCGCTGCTGTGTCTGGGCTGCCATGACGGCGTGACCGCGACAGACGTCTACACGGCGTCGCACGCGGTGACGGTGACGGAGCCGCTTCGCCGAACCGGGCTGGGCGCACGCGGCCTGCGGAGCCATCCGGTCGGCGTGAAGTACCCGCGGCCGCGGCCGGACTACCACCCTGCGGCGGCGGTGGAAGCGAGCGGCCTGCACCTGCCGGACGGCCGCATTCAGTGCACGACGTGTCACGACGCCCACAACACGCGCGACTTCGACGGATTCCTGTGGATTTCGAACCAGCGCAGTGCCCTTTGCCTGACATGCCACCGCCTCTAACAGTCCGCCGCAGAAGTCTCCGTGGGCCGCACGCCTGTAGCGTCGGACCTCCGTGTCCGACGTTCTTCGAGCCGAATGGAATCCTCGCCGGACACCCGCCACGGCGGGCAGGTTCAGGTCCGGCGCTACACTTCTGCGGCGGACTGCCAAGCAAGCTGTGGCGGTGGGGAGCCGGCCTCGCTCTGTTGGCAAGCGGCCTGGCGGCATTGTGGCTCCCGGGCTGCTACCGGGATGGTCGCATCGGTATCCGCGAGCAGAATGGACGCACGTACCCACCGCCCCCACAGGTTCCACGCGTCATCGCGCTCGGCACGTTCCGGGGGTCCGCGCCTCCGACTCCCGCCCAGGTCCAGCTTGCGTTGTTCCTCTTCGGGGCAGAGCCCCCGCCGCCGCTGGCCGCAGCTAGCCCGAGCGGTCTGGCGGCCGCGGGCGATGTGGTGTTCATCTGCGATCTGGCGTTGGGGACGCTTTGGCGGTGGGACGCGGCGGAGGGGCGCCTGCGCGATGCGACGCCCGGTGCACGCTGGGACCAGCCGTTCGCCGTGGAAGTGGCACCGGACGGAGCCCTCCTGATTTGTGATCGGCGGGGCGTATGGCGGTGGGACGGCCGCGGGGCTCCGCGGACGGCGTTTGCGGCGCAGGACGCAGTGCGCGCCGCGGACGTGCTCGTGGTCAATGGCGAACTCTGGGTCGCCAGTCAGACGGCGCATCGCATCGAAGTATTCGATTACGCCACGGGCGAATACCGCGGGTCGATCGGGCGACCCGGCAGCGGTCCGGGCGAGTTCGCGTTCCCGCGCGGAATGGCGCTCCTGCCCGACGGGAACGTTTGCGTCGTGGACATGCTGAACAACCGCGTGCAAGTGCTCGATCAAGACGGGCGCTGGCTGCGCAATATCGGGCAGGCCGGCGACGTCGTCGGTACGTTTGGCCGGCCGCGCGACGTCGCCGTGGGCCCCGACGGGACCGTCTTCGTCAGCGATGCGTTCTCGCAACGGGTGCACGCCTACTTGCCCGACGGCGAGCCGCTGCTCGCCTTTGGCGAACCGGGCTCGGGGCGCGGTGCCCTGACCCTGCCAAACGGCATCGCGATCAGCACGCATCGACCGCCGACCGAGGTGGATGACGTGCTCGCCGATCCGCCCGCGTACTACGTGCTGGTCGCCGAGCAGATCGCCGATCCCGGCGTGCGCGTCTATGCGTGGCTGGGAAGCGCCGACGGTCGGATCAAGGTCCTGCCAGACGGGGAGGCCGTCGAGTGGCACGCGAGGTTCCCACAATCGACGGCCGTCAATCCACACTGGGATGCCGGTCGTTGCGCGCGGTGCCACAAGTCCGGCACGGACCGACCCATCGAGCCCGCCACCGTCGATGCGCTGTGCCTATCCTGCCACGACGGCGTGCAGGCACCGGCTGACCCGCACCCGATCGGGCGCCCGGCAGTCACCGAGACCGCCCAGACCCCGCCCGACTGGCCCGCGGTAGGCGGCACCATCGGCTGCCTGACGTGCCATGACATCGTGCGGCACTGCGATCCCGCGGCACGCCGCCCCGCGGTGAACTCCGTGTTGCTGCGCGGCTACGATCCGCAGCGGCCGCTCGCGTACTGCGGTCACTGCCACCCGTCCGACCGCGCCGGCCGGTTCAGCCCCCATCGCCAACGCGACGACGCCGGCCATACCCGCGAGGCGTCCTGCCTGTTCTGCCATACGCGGCGGCCGGACATACCGGCGGATGGACGGCGGCAGTTTGCCCCATTGCTGCGCACCGAGTCGTCGGCCCTCTGCACGAGTTGTCACCAGCCGCACTGGGACTTGTCGCCGCGCGGGCACGTGGACCGGCCGGTGACGCCGGCGATCCGCGAGTGGATGACCGTGCGGGAGCTCAGCCGGGAGTCGGACGCGCCGTTGGAGGACTTGTGGCGGGCGGCGCGGGCGATGGACCGGCCCCCCGCGTGGCTCCCGCTCGGCAACGACCAGGTGACCTGCTACACCTGTCATAATCCGCATTACACCGGGTTGTTCCCCCCGGATACGGAACTGGGCGCGCTGGCGCGAAACCCGGCGGACCGGGCCAGCGCCCTGCGGACGGACTGGATCGAGCTCTGCTCGGAGTGCCACTGGCGGTAGCACCGGCCGAGCGCCGGACGCCGGCCTTGTGGGAGACGGACATGACTCGGCAGCTCACACGAATCTCGCGGGTCGCCGTCCTGGCCAGCGGCCTGATCGTACTCGTGCTGACCGCCGGTCTTCTCGGCGGCTGCCCTCCGGGAGGTAGTCCCGGCACGCCCGGGCCCCCGGTGTTCAACAACACAACCGATCCCCTCAACGCCGGCGCGAGCTATGTCGGGTCGCGGGCTTGCGCCGCGTGTCATGCGGACATCGCCGTCCGCACGCGGCTGCACGCACATTCCCACGCGCTCGTGCCGATCGACGACGCGGCGCCGACGTATCCGACCCAGGCCGCGCGGGCCGGCGTTCCCGACCCCCCGGACGGGAAACAATGGACCGACGTCAGCTACATCATCGGCGGCTATACGCTCGGGGCGCTCTTCGTCGACACGCAGGGATACGTGATGACCGACGGGGTAGACGGCGTCCACACGCAGTGGAACCTCGCTTTCGCGCCGACCGGGACGGAGGCCGGCTTTGCCGTTTATCGACCGGACCAGCAGACCCCGCTGCCGTACGGCTACCGTTGCTTTCGTTGCCACACGACGGGTCCCGCACCGCAAGATCGCGACCGGCCGGGGTCGCAGGAGGGTCGTCCGGGCATTGGCGGCACGTGGGCGGAGGCAGGCGTGCAGTGCGAGGCCTGCCACGGCCCCGGCTCAAACCACCTGCCGCGACCCGCGGCGCGCGACCTGTTCGTCGACCCGACCCCCGCCACGTGTGCCCGCTGTCACACCGAAGGCACCGATCCCGACGTCATTGCGGCCATCGACGGCTACATTCATCCCAATACCCAGTACGCCGAGTTGCGGGCCAGCGGCGGGCACGCCAACTTCGCCTGCAACATCTGTCACGACTCGCACGCCTCGGCCGTCTACGATCGCGAACGCGGCATTCGCAATCCGTGCGCGGTCTGCCATACGGACGCGAACATGGCGGCGCATGGCGGCGTCGTCTTCGTGCGTGGCGATTACCGGGAGACGATGACGTGCGAGAGCTGCCACATGCCCTTCGCCGGCCTGAGCAATGCAGCGGCCGGCCCGGCTGTCGTGGGCGGCACTGGTCGCATGGGAGACGTGCGTTCGCACATCTTCCGCATCGCGACTCGCGACGCCGACTACGCCGCCATGTTCAGCGCGGACGGCCGCTCCGTTTCGAAGGACGCCCAGGGACGTGCCGCGGTGACGGTCGATTTCGTCTGCCTGCGCTGCCACACGGACGAGACGGCGGCGCCGAACTCGGCGTTCTTCCTCTCGCTCGACTCCGCGTGGCAGATTGCCACGGGGCTTCACCGCCTGCCGCAATAGGGCAGCGCATCTCATGCGTCCGCGGTCCGACAGCCCCGTGGAAGGGCCTGATGACCGTCCAGATGATTGCCCCGCCCCGCACGCGGCCCGTAGAATGTCCCCGTCCCGATTGGGCCTGATTTGCTGGTCTGATCGGGGGCCACGGGGGCTGAGTGTTGACCGCATGTCGCAACCGACAAACGACGAGCAACGACCGGCGGTCACGGCCGCAGCCCCCCAGCGCGTCTCGCTCTATCACAACTTCATCTCCATGGCCGGGTTCTTCATCGCCGGGCTGTCGCTCCTGCTGCTGCTGACCTTCGCGCTCTTCAGCGTGGTCGCCCCGGCCCCCAACCCGTACGTGGATATCATCGGCTACCTGATCCTGCCGGGGATCTTCGTGTTTGGCCTGGTGATTGTGCCGGTCGGCATCCTGCTCAAACGGCGGCACCTGCGGCGCCATGCGCCGGAGCTGGTGGGCAGCCTGCGCTTCCCGCAGCTCAACCTCAACGACCACCGGACGCGCCGGGCGGCAGCCTTCGTCCTGCTCAGCACGTTTTTCGTGGTGCTGCCCACGGTAGGGGTCAGCAGCTACTTCGGCTATCACTACACGGAGTCGTCGTATTTCTGCGGCCAGGTGTGTCATTCGGTCATGGAACCGCAGGCGACCGTCTACGCGACGTCGCCCCACGCGCGCGTCTCCTGCGCCGAGTGTCACATCGGCGCCGGCGCCAGTTGGTTCGTCAAATCCAAGCTCTCGGGCACACGCCAGGTGCTGGCGGTGTGGCTGAACACCTATTCGCGGCCGATTCCGCCGGCGATCACCGAGCTGCGCCCCGCGCGCGAAACGTGCGAGGAGTGCCACTGGCCGGCGAAATTCTTCGGCTCGCAGCTCCTGACGTTGGCGTTTTTCGCCCCGGACGAGGACAACACCCGGCGAACCGTACGATTGCTGCTGAAGACCGGCGGCGCGGACGAGACCATCGGCCGCGTCGAGGGCATCCACATGCACATGGCCCTCGCGGCCCGCGTGGAGTACGTGGCCTTGGACCCCGCCCTCCAGGACGTCCCCTGGGTCCGCTACGTGCGCGCGAGCGGCGAAGAGGATATCTACCGCTCCGACGGACAGCCGAGCGATGGCCCGCGGCCCGACGGCGTGGTGCGGACGATCGACTGCATGGATTGTCACAACCGCGGGGCGCACCACTTCCGCTCGCCGCAGAAGGCCGTGGACCTCTACCTGGACGCCGGCCTCATCGATGCGACGCTGCCCTTCGTCAAGCGCGAGGCGGTCGCCCTGTTGGCCGTGGAGTACCCCGACGTGGCGGCGGCGGCCACGGCGATCGAGAAAGGCCTGGCTTCGTTCTACGCCGACTATTACCCCGCCGTCTGGTCGGAGCGCCAGGCCGCGGTGACGCAGGCGGTCGCCGCCGTTCAGGAAATCTACCGCCGGAACTTCTTCCCGCGCATGCGCGTGGATTGGCGCACCTACCCGGACAACGTCGGGCATCTGGAATCGCCCGGGTGTATGCGTTGTCACGACGGCCGGCACGTCAACCGACACGGCCAGCCGATCAGTTCCGCCTGTGAGGTTTGCCACACTTCCATCAACCCGCTGGAGGACGCGCCGGGCGCGTTCGTCGAGGGCCGCTTCCACCATTCGTTGACGATGGTCCCCCATGACAATCTCCGCTGCGACCAGTGTCACACCGGCGGGCCGCTGCCCCTGTGCCGCGACTGCCACACGAGCGGCCAATGGTTGGAGGAGCGGGGACTGGACCGTTTCCGCCGAACCACCGATTGACGGCCCGCGCGAGGACCCGGCCCGCAACGACCGTTCGAAACGCAAAACGCCGGCAAGCGCTCCGAACAGCAGCGCTCGCCGGTGCTTCGTGCTCTGCGATGTCCGGCGCCCTTCCCTGCTCGGTCATCCATGTCGGCGTCGTCAACCAGCGCACGTTGCTTCAACGTGTAGCGGTCGAGCTTCTGCTCGGCCGACGGCCGACCGCGAGGTTGGCCGCTACCTGGACGGCCGACCAGGAGATCGGCCGCCACGAGAACCTGAAAACTGCTCTGGTCACAGCCATCTGCTCGACAGGAGGCGCGCAGTCGCGGCAGGCTGCGCGACGTTCCACCCGCCCTACAAGTCGGCCTGATCGCCCCCACGCCGAATACGCTTGGTTCGGCCGCGCAAGCGTTTCGCCTGGAGCCGCCGGCGTTGTGAACCGGCGGTCGGGCGCGTCGGCCGGCGTGTCTTCGGCACGTACAGAGCCTCCGCGAGCAGTTCCAGCAGGCGCGCTTCGGCGAGCGCCCGGTTCGCGGCCTGCGTGCGCTCGCGTTGGGAGACCACGCGCAGCCGCCCGTCGCGCGCGAGCCGGCTCGCGCAGCGCGTGATGATGCGCTCGCGGTCTGCGTCCGACAGCAGCGTGCAGTTGCCGAAATCGAGCAGAACCGTCGCCCGCGTGCTGAGCTTGTTGACGTTTTGCCCGCCTGGCCCGCGGGCCGGGTCAAACCGGACCTCGCACCAGGGCGCCAGATCGGCGAAGTCGAAACGCCTGCCTGTGCCGCTCACGCCACTCTCCGATGTGCGTGAATCATACCGGCGACGGCTGCGCTACGTGTGCCGTGGCTTGAGCGGCGTCCGATGCGCGGCGTGTCTGCTGCTTCGCAGCGGCGTGTCGCGGGACGGCCGATCGGGAGGTCGGCCGCTACATGCTGATGCAAGAGGCCCTGACCGTCCGTTGAAAGAGACTACAGGCACCGCGAGAGACCCACGCGGCGCCACCGCGAAAGCCCGCCGGCGCGGAGCCAGTCCCCCTTTTTCAAGACACCTCAGAACGCGGGTGACCGCTATCCGCCGCTCAGCAACGCCACGAAGGGGTTGATGTCGCCGAACGAGCTCTGCCCGTACGTGCCATCTCCGTTGATGTCGCCGTTCAGCGGGTTGCAGCCGGGGTTCTGGGCTTCCCAGGTCGCGTAGTTCGACAGGTACAGCACGAAGGGGTTGATGTCGCCGAAATCGACGGCTCCGTCGCAATTCAGGTCGCCCACCAGCACGGAAACGTCGCAGGCGTCTGGAATCCCATTGCCGTTGTCGTCATCGCAGTTCGTGCCCGCGCCGGCCCAATCCCCGCCGGCCCCGGAGCAGTCCGCGCTGGTCTGACCCGGGAAGCAGAACGTCCCGAAGCAGCAGGCCCCCGTCGGCTGCGGGCAGGGGTTCGGCGGGCCGCAGCTCACGCCGTGGCCGAGGAACGTCCCGCCGAGAGCCAGGCACTGGAACTCGAAGTTCTGGACGCACTCGCCGGTGGTCGGGATGCAGCAGGCGCCGGCCACGCAGGCGTTCTGATTGCAGTCCGTGCCCGGACCGGCCCAGGCGCCGCCGATCGATTCGCACTGCCCCTGCTGCGTAAGTTGCAGGCAGCCGCCGGCCCGGCAGCAGGCGCCGCGCGGCGTGCAGTTGACCTGTGCGCAGGTCTGGCCCTGCGTCCACACGTCGCCGAAGGCCTGGCAATCTTCCTGTTGTGTCCCGCTCTCGCAAAGGCCGCTGGCATGACAGCAGGCACCCGAGGGACCGGGACAGTCCACGATGGCCCGAATCGCGAGATCGCCGGTCAGGAACAAGCAGAAATTGAGCCAGCCACCCGGGATGGCGTACAGCGCGTTCTTGCCGGACTGACACCCGTCGAGGTCTCGCACGACGCTCGGCCCGCCATTGCCCACATCCGTAGGGTTGGCGAACTGCAACCCGACGTAGAACTGCTGGCCCGCGACGACGGGCACGGAGATCGGGATTTGTTGCGCTTCGTCCAGGTAACGGAACTCGTTCCAGTAGCCCGGCGTCATCACCGGGCCTTCCAGGAAGGCCAATTCGGCCCCAGGAGTGGGGAACGTGCTGCCGTCCCAGATGTAAATGGCCTCTTCGAGTGACGGCGGGTGCCCCGGCGTGCCTTCGAGCCAGAGAATCTGCACGCCCACGATGGTGCCGTCGCACGGAGATGTCAGGCGCGCCGCCGCCACCTCGCCTATCGCGAAGTTCCCGACGATGACGGCTTGCCCGAAGTTCACGATGGAGTCATTCTTGACCACCTGCTCCACCGCCAGTGCCGGGCCTGCCGCGAGCGACAGCAACGCAACAGCCAGAGCTACCGAACCAGACCTCAACGTGCTCATATCCATCCTCCGCGCATCGCGACTTCTGTACGTCATTGTTGCGATGTACTCTGTCCGAATCAAGGCAAAACCGCTCCCGGTGACGTGCGAGGATTATCGGGCCGGTGGGTACGGCCGCTACGCCGACCCGGGCCGGCGCGGGCCTCAATGCCCGCCGCCGCTCAGTATCGCCACAAAGGGATTGATGTCAGCAAAGTCGGTGCTGCCGTCCGCGTTGATGTCGCCGTTCTGGATAAAGCAGCCTGGGTACAGGTTCTTATATTGAATCGGGTTGCTCAGGGCCAGCACGAACGGGTTGATGTCGCCGAAGTTGACGTAGCCGTCGCAGTTCAGGTCGCCCTTCAGGGCGCGGATGCCGAAGTCCGCCGCACACGCATACGGATCGACGCACTCGGCCAGGTCGAGTGCATCCACGTTGTCGGCCGGGTGCGTCAGTCCCAGGGACGCCGCGGGCGTGAACAGCATCGGGGGGTAGTCCGGCGCCGCGATGAATAGATCGGCGGCCGCGCCCTGGGTGCTGGCCCCAGGGATCGAAAGGAGCGAAGGCGATTCATACGTGAGCGAGAAGATCACGCGGTCGTTCCCGTTGAAGAATCCGTCCGCGTTGATGTCGAAGACCAGCAATGCGTCAATGTCGTCCTCCGGCAGCAGACCGAGCGCGCCGTGCGGCGCGTACAGACCGGTCTGGGCGTACGCGGCCGGATGGGGGTTGAAGAAGATGTTCGCCCCGCTCGGCGAGAACGAGCCAGGGAGCTCATACAGAGACGGCGAGCCGGCGGAGAGCGTGAAATACACGTCCATGATCTCCCAGCCCGTGCCGTTGGAGGGGAAGAGACAGGTCGCATCCACGTTGTCCTGGAGCAGGCGCAGCGGCCATTCCGCGAGCGGGTTGTGTGGTGCCATGTGCGGCAGCGCGGGGGCGGGGTTGGGCACCGGGTTGCCGTAAGCGTCGACGCGCGGGACGGCCCCGAAGTCCGTGCCGCCCTCATCGTAGTTGTTCCGCACCAGCACGTTGTTCACCGCGCGCTGCCCGCGCTCCATCCGTCCGCCGCGCGTGAACAACACGGTCGACATGAACTGGTCGCCCGCGGCATGACCGCGCATGGCCTGGTCGGTTGCATTGAACGGCAGCCCCAGCGTGATCAGCTCGGGATCGGGCGGGACGAGGCTCTCGCTCGCGCGGTTCACCGAGAACAGCAGCACGAAGAGCTGCCCCGGCAGGAGCCAGGCATGGCTGGTGGAAAGGCCGTCAAGATCGTCCGCCGGCGAGTACAACTGCAACTGCTCGGCCAGGATTACCGTCGCCGCCTCGTCGCCCACCAGAGAGAGCAAGTCACCCGCGGAGACGTAGCCCAGGCCGACCGAGGGCGATTCGAGGTCGAACGAGAAGATCGGCGGCTCCAGCGGATTGACGGGGGGCGCGGCTTCGACCGGCGGGGTCGGCCCGAGCCAGGCCGCCAGACACAAGCCAGCGCAGATTCGCCCGGAGGTACGCCGTAGGCGCAGGGTCAACGTGCTCATGGGCTTCTCCTCTCCGCACCCGCCGGCGGCGGGGATTCCGTCACTGCTGAATCAGCCCGTCCGCCCGGCACACTGTCCCATGATACCGGAAGCCAGGGGGGCCATGCGAGGTCTTTCTGCATCCGAACGTAGATCAACTTCGCATGGAACGTGTAACGCTCCTCGCCATCGAAGGAACGGTAGGCGGTCCGGAACATCTCGAGCGCCCCGGGCCGGTCCCCCGCGGCCAGCCGCGCGACACCCGCGTGGAAATGGGCCTCGCCCCATAACTTCCACGGCGTGGGCGCCCCGTCGGCGAGCTCAACAAGAGTTGGCAATTCGGTCGCCGCGGGGTCCTGGCAAAAGGCATACAGCGCCCGCACCCAATCCTCAGTTTGCGGGGGCATCAGGTCAGCGCCGTAATCCGCGATGCTCGCGCTGGCCGCCAGGAGTTCCACCGCTTCGTCGCTCCGGCCCAGCAGGCGCAGGCAGGTGGCCGACCACACCACTGACATTGCGCTCGGCGGTTGGCCGTCAGCCAGGGCCCGTGCGTGCGCAAGGGCCGACTGCCAATCCCCGCGCTCCGCGCGAATGAGCGCAGGGTAGACATGCGCGTACAGCGGGCTGTTCGGGTCGCACGCGGCGTGCGCGGTCACGTCCGCCAGCGCCGCATCCAGATCCCCCGTCCAGTAGTGCAGGCGCCAGCGGTAGTGATACCCTTCGCAGCGGCGTATGCCGGCGGCCGCCACGGCGATTGCCCGCGTGCGGGCCTCGATCGCTTCGGCGTACAGCCCCATGCTCTCCAGGCATTCGGCTTCGGCGGAGATCGGGCGGTCATCGGTCGTACTGACCTGCTGCCCGCGCCGCGCCCAATCCAGGGCCTGCGCGTAATGCTCCGCGACGAGCTGGTCGCCGCGCGTGCCTTCGCTGCCGGTGTAGATCTCCGCTGCCAGCCGGTGCGTGATGGAAAGCAGGTAGTACGGAAAGGCCTCGTAGTAGCCCTGATCGACCAGTTGCTGGAGGCTGGCGAGTGCCTCGGGCAGCGCGTCGAGGCTGCGCATCGAGTAGAGCTGCTGGTTCTGGGCGCGGGCCAGGTGCAGGATCGCCTGGGGGTAGAAGCCGTGGTTGCGGGCGCGCAAGGCGTTCGCGGTGCGGTAGGACTGGATCGCGACCAGCGGCTCGACGAAGTGGGTCGCCAGTCCGCGGAAGAACCACGCATCGGCCGAGAGTTGGGCCGGTTGGTCGCTGGCCTCGGTTGCCCGAAGTTGCTCCGCGTGCGCGAAGGCCTCGCGCGCGGCGGACGGGTCGCGGTTCCGCCAGTGGGCCCACGACAGCAAGTACCACGCGCGGAGGTCGCCGGCATCGTGCGCCAGGACCCGCGTCAGGTTCTCCAGGGCCTCGGCCGGCTTGTTCTCGCCCATCGCGGCCAGCGCCCCCACGAGGTCAAGCTGAACGGGGTCGGCGCCGAGCTCTGCCGCGCGGGCAATGTCCGCCTGGACGAGCTGTGGCTGGCGGAAGTCGTTGTACGCCAACTGGGCGTAAGCCGCTGTCAGCAACCGCCCCGCTTCCCGATGTCGGCCCGCCGCGGCGCTCCACGTCCAGCCTCCGGCGAGCACTGCGACCATTGCCGCAGCGGCCAGGGCCACGGCGCCGGCTTTGTGCCGGCGGACCCACTTGCCGGCCTTCACCAGGCGGCTGGTTCGCCGCGACAGGATCGGCCGACCGTCAGCGAACCGGCGCAGGTCCTCCGCCAGCAACGCCGCCGTCGGGTGCCGGCGGGCCGGATCGCGCTCGATCGCCCGCAGACAGATCGTCTCAAGGTCGATCGGGATCCGCGAATCGAGGCGGCGCGGGGCGATGGGATCGGCGGTGCTGATCCGTGCGATCACCTCATCACGAGTCTCCCCGTCGAAGGGCTTGCAGCCTGTGAGGACTTCGTAGAGGGTGACGCCCAGGGAGTAAACGTCCGTGCGATGGTCGATCTCGGTCGGGCGCCCGCGGACTTGTTCGGGCGAAAGATAGGCGGGCGTGCCCAGCACCTCACCGCTGACGGTCAGGTGGGGTGCGTCCGTGAGCCGGGCAAGGCCGAAGTCCGTCAGATGCAGCCGTTGCGTCAGGCTGGGCTGCCCCGGGGCGGCACCCGTCAAACGAACGTCAGAGTCGGAGGTTCCCAGCAGCAGGTTGTGGGGCTTGACGTCACGGTGAATGACGCCCTGGCGATGAGCGCAATCAAGCGCCCCGGCGACCTCGGCGAGAAGCCCCGCGATGTGCTGGTAGTCGGCCCGGGTCCAATGCCGGGTGGCGCGCTGGTTGTCATCGTCGGCCGGGATCAGGCTCGCTTCCGACCTGCCTGCCGCGCCCGTCGCCGGCCCGAGGCCGCGCGGCTTGTCTGCCGTGCGCGGCCCGTGCGCGGCCGTCGCCGTGGCGCCCGGGGTACCTGAGCTGGCCAGCCGGTTCGCGGACGCGGTCTTCAGGTGAGTGGTGCTGAGCAGGTCGGGCCGACTGCGGATCACCGTGTCGAGACCCACGCCGTCGATCAGCTCCATCGCGTAGTAAAAGTGTCCGTTGTGTTCGCCCTGGGCGTAGATGGGCACGACGTTGGTATGGTGGATGCGGGCCGCCGCCTGTGCTTCCGTGCGAAAGCGCTCCACCGCCGGGCTTCCGTGGCACTCGTACCCCGGCAGGACCTTCAGCGCTACCTCGCGTCCAAGCGATACCTGGCGCGCGCGGTAGACGATTCCCATCCCGCCGCGGCCGATTTCGCCGAGAATCTCGAAATCTCCGAGCCGGGTGTGCGGCGTGAGTGTGGCGGGCGGGAGCAAGCCGCCGAGATCGGCGCCCCGGCGGTGCAGGGTGGTAAAGCGCCCGAGGCTCTCCCGGTCCGGCAGCGATGCCGTGGAACCGAGCGCTTCCCGCAGATCGGCGATCAGTGCCTCGTCGAGCGGCTCGGCGCAACCGGCCTCTTCCGTGGGGACGTCCGCGTCAACCGGGGTCGAGTGGGGCGGAGTTCGGTCAGCCGCCTTCAGAGACCGGCCGCAGCGCGGACACGAGCCGGCCTGGGCGATCGACCCGACGGTGGTGCTTGCGGCACAGCTTGGGCAGACCAGTGTGACCACGACCTCATCCGTCCATCCATACGTCGCCATGCCGGCGGCCGGCGCCCGTGACCTGTCCGAGCGGCGCTCCTGGACGCCGGCGACCGGGACGCGCCAGGGGCGCGCCCGCATTCTACAGCAGAATAGACGTGCTCCAAGCAGATTTGACAGCGCCTCAGGTCCGGGGACGGGCGCCCGCGATTCCCCGGGGTGCCCGCCGACGAGGGGACGATGGGGGAAATTGCCAGTTTCTTCTGTACAGCCGGCGTCCCCAGGGCTAATCTGGAGGAAAAGCCGTCGTGCGTATCCCGTTGTTCCAAGTGCCTCTCACGAGCCTATGAGCGTCGAACCACTGAAGACCGCCGAGGACAGCGATCACCCTTGTTGTCGCCAGCTCTCCGTGTTTCTCGAGAACCGGGTCGGACAGCTCCTGCGGATCGCGCGGCTGCTGGAGGACGAGCCGGTTCATATTCTCGGACTCTCGGTGGATGCCGCGGCCGACTGTGCGATCGTTCGCCTCCTGGTGGATGACCCGGATCTTGCCCATCAGATTCTCGCCGATGCCCACTTTGCGCTGAGCGAGAGCGAGATTCTGGTAATCCCTCTGCCAGACGGGAAGCATGGCATCCTCACCGTGTGCAGCGCCCTGATCGCTGGGGAAGTCAACATCAACTACGTGTACACGGTCTGGGCCACCGAGGAACGCCGCCCGTGTCTGGCCATCCAGGTCGATGACGTCCAGACGGCCATCCCGATCCTGCGTTCCAAGAAATTCCGCCTCCTGGACCAAAGCGAGCTGTAACCCGCCCGTGCGGACGCCGCTTACGCCCCCGCAATTCCGTTCCTGGATCGTCAGCGACGGCTATGAGCTGCGCGGGCGCGTGTGGCAGCCGACCGGCTCGGGCACGCCCTTGGTCGCCGTTTACGCGCACGGCATCCAGTCGCATGGGGGCTGGTTCGAGTGGTCCGCCTCGGTGCTCGCCGAGGCCGGCCTGGGCGTCGTGCTCGCCGACCGGCGCGGCAGCGGGCTGAACCGGGCCGCACGCGGGGATACCGCGGCGGCCCCGCGCTGGCTGGATGACCTCGACGAGCTGTCCGATTGGGCGCGGCACGAATGGGATACACAACGATTCGCGGCGGTGGGCGTGAGTTGGGGGGGCAAACTGGCGGTCGGCTGGGCGTTGCGGCGCCCGGAGAGGGTCGCCCGGGTTCTGCTGATTGCCCCCGGAGTGTTCCCGGCGGTGGACGTGGGACTGAGAGCCCGCCTGCGGATCGGCCTGTCTCTGCTCACCGATCCGCAGCGCGCATTTCCCATCCCGCTGGATGACCCCGCGCTGTTCACGGACAACCCCGCGGGCCGCGCGTTCATTGCCGACGACCCGCTCAAACTGACCCATGCGACGGCCCGCTTCCTCTTCGAGTCGGCGCGGCTCGACCGGCGCCTGCGGGGCTCCGCGCCACGCAGCCTCTCCGCCACGACAACGCTGCTGCTGGCGGAGCGCGACCGAATCGTCCGCAACGCACCGACGGTCGCGTGGCTCCGGCGGCTGGCGGTGCATCCACCTGACATACACCTGCTGGCCGACGCCGCTCACACCCTCGAGTTCGAGCCGGACCCCGGCCCGTTCCGCGCGCTGCTGGCAGGCTGGGGTGCCGGCTGCTGCCGCTCATTATCTTGACACCCCGCGCACGGTCCATACAATCCGCGGCCTTGGCAGGCACGGAGGATCGCCGGGCGGCCAAACCGCCGTACGTTGGGCCGCCTTGCGGCAGGGGTGCCGACGTCTTCCGCCCGCCGGGCGGACAGCCGGCAAAAGGACTGAACCCGGCGTTTGGTACCCCGTAATGAAGTAATGCGAGGGAGGTGCGCGCATGATTGAAGTTCGAAACCTCTCCAAGTACTTCGGCAAGCGGTGCGCCGTCAACGGCATCTCGTTCACCGTCGAGCCGAATACGATCGTGGGCTTCCTGGGGCCGAACGGCGCCGGCAAGACGACGACCATCCGCATCCTCACCGGCTACATGCCGCCGACCTCCGGCACGGCCCGCGTCGCGGGGCACGACGTGGTGAAGGAGTCGCTGGCCGTGCGCTCGGTGGTCGGGTACCTGCCGGAGGCCGTGCCGCTGTACCCCGAGATGCGGGTGTACGAGTACCTGAACTTCCGCGGGAAGCTGCGCGGGATGGACCGTCCCCGGCGGGAGGCGGCGATCGCGCGGGCCGTGGAGCGCTGCTGGCTGGCCGAGGCCCTGACGCGCCCGATCGGGCAGTTGTCGCGCGGCTACCGCCAGCGGGTGGGTCTGGCCGACGCCCTGTTGCACAGCCCGAAGGTGCTGATCCTGGACGAGCCGACGGTCGGCCTCGACCCGACGCAGGTCCGCGAGACGCGGGCCTTGTTGCGCGAGCTGGCGGCCGATCACCCGATCCTGTTCAGCAGCCACACGTTGTCGGAGGTGGAGGCGATCTGCCAGCGCATCCTGATCATCCACGAAGGGCGGATCATCGCCTCGGGGACGGTGGACGAGCTGAAAGCACAGGTCGGCGGCCAGCGCCGCGTAATTGCCGAGCTGAAGGGTCCCCAGGCCGAGGTCACCACCGCGGTGCAGAAGCTGGCCGGGATCGTGAACGTGCGTGCCACCGCTGACGGCGGTTGGACACGGCTGGACATTGCGGCCAACAACAACGCCCAGAACGCCGTTTCGGAGTTGGCCGCCGGGCGGGGCTGGGCCGTCCGCGAATTGCGGCAGGAAGTCCCGTCGCTGGAGGACTTCTTCGTCAAGGCGATTGTCGATGCGCGGGTGCGGCAGGCAGGGGCCAAGGAGGACCGGCGATGAGGAAACTCGGTGCGATCACGCAACGTGAACTGCTGTCGCTGTTCTGCTCGCCGATCGCCTACATCGTGATCGCGGGCTTCTGGCTGGTGACGGGAGCGATCACGATCTGGAATGCCGACGCCTTCGGCCCGGGCAAGCCGGCCACGCTGCGCGACATCTTCATGTGGACGCCGTTCATCCTGACGATCCTCGTGCCGGCCATGAGCATGCGGACGCTGAGCGAAGAGTATCGGAGCGGGACGTTTGAGACGCTGATGACGGCGCCGGTCTCGGACGCGCAGATGGTCTTCGGCAAGTACCTGGCCTCGCTGATCTTCTACGTGATCATGCTGGCGGGTACGCTGATCTACCCCCTGCTCATGGAAGTGTTCGGAAACCCGGACTGGGGTGAGGTTCTGGCGCTCTATCTGGGGCTGGTGCTGCTGGGCATCGCGTTCACGGCCTTCAGCATGTTCGCCAGCAGCCTGACGCGCGACCAGGCCGTGGCCTGGATTCTGGGGGCGATGCCCCTCATGTTGCTGGTGCTCTCGGTCTACAGCCTCGTGCGCCGCTTCGAGGGCTGGCAGCGCGAGGTCGTGCAGCAATTCAACATCATGGGCCGCTTCGGGCAGTTCGCCCGGGGGCAGGTCGAGCTCGACGGCGTCGTCTTCTTCCTGGCGACGGCCGTGCTGTTCCTGTTCCTGACGGTCAAAGTAGTGGAGTCACGGCGATGGCGGTAAACAACTCCATGGATGCTCCGCGGCGCCGGCTGGTCTTCGGCGTCAACGTGGTGGTGCAGGCCATTCTGGCGGCGGCGGTGGTCGTGGCCGTGATCTGGGTCACCGGCCGCCTGCGGCTTCAGACGGATCTCACCGGCGCAGGCCGCAACAGCCTCAGCTCGCGGACCGTGCAACTCCTGAAGGGGCTCGATCAGGACATCCGCATCACCGCCGTGTTCGCCGAGCCGGACAAGCGCGACGAGATCGGCCAGAAACGGCGGCGGGCGATGCGCGACTTGCTCGACTTGTACGAGCGGGCCGGCGGCGCGCGGGTGGCGACGGCGCTGCTCGATCCCTCGCTGGAGAAGGGCGCGACCGACAAGTTGTTGCAGCGCCTGCTGGAGCTGCCGGCTTACAAGGACGAGGCCCAGCCGCACCAGGACGCGCTGGCCAGGTCGGCCGAGCTCACCGAGCAGATCAAGTCGCTGGCGACGGACGAGGCCGCACGCCTGGAGGAGCTGGCCAGCGGCGATCCGCAACTGGGCCGCAACCGCAACTTCGCGATCGTGCGCAACAACCTGCGGCAAATCGCGCGCGACGTGCAGCAGACCCAGGAGAAGATTCAGGAACTCGTCCACGGCGAGATTCCGCGTTTCGGCCAGGCGGCCCGGGAAGTCCGGGAGTCGGTGAAGAGCGCCGAGCTGCTGCTGCGCGACGCATCCATCTGGATGAGCACCGACGGATTGAACATCGCGGGGATGACGGCGGACTTGCAGTCGTTCTTCCAGGAGGCCCCCGGCCGGTATGAGCCGTTGCTCAAGGAGATGCGGGAGCTGATCGAAAAGGCCGAGAGCCTCAAGGACGTCAAGGTGGAGGAGCTGTACAGCAACTTGACGCGCTGGCGCACCGGCCCGCCGGTGCTCGTCGAAAGCGAGCGCGAAGCCAAGGTCGTCCCCTTCTGGGACCTTTGGGTGCCGCCGTCCGAGCCAGGTGCGCCCCTCGGTCCCGACGGCGATGATCGCGTGTTTGTGGGCGAGGCCGCCATCTCCTCCGCCATTCTGCAACTTACCCAGAAGGAGAAGACGGCGGTCGTGTTCACCCGGTACGGCGGCCAGCCGCTGCTGCGGCCAGATTTCAGCCAGATGAACCCCATGATGATGCAGCAGATGCCGCGCGCCCCGTACCAGGAGATGAATGCACTGCTCGAGAAGGCCGGCTTCGTGACGCAGGAATGGAACGTGCAACAGGAGAAGGCGCCGCCGAAGGTGGAAAACGCCGCCCGCACGATCTACGTTGTCCTGCCGCCCGAGCCGCCCGAACAGCCGGACCCGCGGCGCCCGCCGGCAAAGCCGGGCATGACACCGGAAGACCGGAAGCTCGTGCTGGACGCGGTGAACGCCTCCGGCATGGCGGTGTTTCTGGCGGGTTTCATGCCGCCGGCCGCACCGTTCCCCGGCGCGATGGGCAGTTACGACTACGCCGACTACCTGAAGTCCGATTGGGGTGTGGAAGTGCGGTTCGACGAGTTGACGCTGCGCTTCGTGCCGCACCCGGAGCGGCCGGGACAGTGGGTGCCGGCCGGGCGTCAACCGCAGGTCATCTCGACCGACGACGTCGTCCGGCTCACCGAACACCCGATCGGTGCCCCGCTGGCGGCGGACCGGGCGGCGTTCGTGCTCGCCGCCCCGCTTCGCGTCGCGCCGGCCGAAAGCCGTCCCGCCGGCGTGAAGATTGACGTCGTTGCCGAAGTGAAGAAAACCACCGACGCCTGGGCGGCACGTGACCTGAGCGCGCTGGAAGAGCAGTTGAAACGCCGGCAGGGGGTGCAGCCCGGGCCGGCGGACACGGCCGCGCCGTTCCCGATTGCCGTTGCGGCCACGCGGGAGGCGGATGACGGGGCCGCGGAGCCGCCGCCGGCACCGCGGCGCATCGTGGTCTTCAGCAGCGAGCATTTTGCGGAGGATTCGCTGGCGCAGGCCTCCGGCCTTCAGCAGCGGGGCAACGCGCTCGTGCTGGGCCCGCTGTATCCGGCGAACAGCGACCTATTGATCAACGCGTTGCACTGGTTGACGGGCGATGCGGACCGGATCGCCGTCGGACCGCGAGGAGACCTGCCGCGGTTGACGCGCTTGGACGAGACCTGGACGGCGCGCCTGCCGTGGGTGCTGGTTGGCTTCTGGCCGGCGATCGCGCTGGTCGTGGGGCTGGGCGTCTGGCTGGTACGACGAAGATAGGCGGCGGCGGCCGGTCACCATGCTGGTCGCGGGACGCCACACGGGCTGCGACGGTCGGGACAGAGCCCGGCCGCTACAAGGGCGATGGTGCGGAGGTAGCCGCAGATGAACTTCAAGACGACTGTCCTGCTGCTGGTACTGCTGATGATCGTGTTCGCCGTCTGGTTGTTCTTCCCGACGGTGCGGTCGCCCGAAGCGGAAGAGCTGGCCCCGCCACGCCCGGCCGACGAGCAGAAGTACCTGTTCGATCCGCAACCCAAAGAGGACCAGCTCGTACGCGTCGAGCTTGAACGTCCGGGCAAACCGGGCTTCGTCTTCGAGCGTGTGGATGTCGAGGGCGAGACGAAGACGCCGGGCGAGTGGCGAATGAGAGCGCCTCTCGACGTCGCGGCCGACGGCAACAAGGTGCTAGCGCTGGCCCGGGCGATCATCTTCTTGCAGGCTCGCGCGGCCACGCCGGCCGGCGCGCCTGCCGGACCGTCCCCCGCGGACGCCGGGCTCGAGCCGCCCGCTGCCGTTATTACCCTGACGGACAAGGAAGGCCGGCAGTACAAGCTGGAGGTCGGCGGCAAGGCGCCGATGTCGAGCGACACGTACGTCCGCGTCGCCGGCCAGCAGCCCGTGCAGCTCACCATGCGCGACCTCAAGCCGCAGTACGACAAGGAGGTCAAGGACTTCCGCGTGCAAAACCTGGTGCGTTTCAGGCCCGACGAGGCCACTGGCATCCGCGTTGAGCACGAGGACCGGACGTACGAGTTTTCGCGCGGCGCCGACGGCGAGTGGGTCATCGATGCGCCGTTGCGCGCCCACGCCGACCGCGCGAAGATCCGCGAGAAGATCCTCACCCCGCTGAGCACGCTCCAGGCCGCCGACTTCGTGGACGACGCGCCCGAGTCGCTGGCAACTTACGGCCTCGACGAGCCCTTCCTCGCCATCACGGTAACCACCGAGAAGACCCGGACGCTGCCGGCGTCTGAAACGCAGCCCGAAGAAGGCGCGCCGCCGCAGACCGAGACGGTTACCGAAACACAGCGCCTGCTCGTGGGCGGGTTCGCCGACCTCCAGTCCGAGCGCCGCTATGCCCAGACCGACGCCGGCCCGTGGGTCGCCACCGTCGCGCAGACCAGCGTCGGCAACCTCGTGCCGAAGCTGAGCGAGCTGCGCGACCCGCGCGTCACCCGCATCAAGGCCGCCGATGTCAACCAGCTTGATCTGACGGCCGGAGACTTGACGGCGTCCCTCAAGAAGGTGTCCGGCGTCTGGCAGGGCACCGATGATCTCGCGGAGCTCGACGCCGAGGCCGTCAACGACGTGGTGGACGCGCTGGCCAACCTCAGCGCCATCAGTCATATCGACGAGCCGGACGCGCCCGCCGCGTATGGGCTGGATACACCCCGCGTCGTGTTGACCGCCACGGTGGCCGGCGCGGTCGCCCCGATCACGCTCCGCATCGGCGGGGAGACGGCCAGCGGGCGCCACGCGTACGCGCAGCGCGACGGCGAGCCGGGGGTGGTGGTCGTGAGCGAAGCGCAGGCCAACCGTCTGGTGGTAAACCCCCTGAGCCTGCGGTCGCGCGAAGTCTTCAAGTTCTCGACCGACGAGTTGCAAGCGATCCGGATCGAGCGTGGCTCGTTGCAGTACGAGCTGAGCCGCGACGGCCCCCAGTGGAAGCTCAGCGATCCGCCGGACGCCCCCGTCGACGCTGCCAACATACAGAATCTGGTCAACGACCTGGCGCGGCTGCGCGCCAGGCAGGTCGTGGCCAAGGGCGATCACGCCCGCTACGGCCTTGACCGCCCGGTCATATCGATCCACTTCCATGTCAGCCCCTCCGCACCGCCAGCGGACACGCAGCCCGAAACCGCGCCCGCCCCGGAACCTGTTCCCCACTCGTTGGTCGTGGGCTTCGTAGACAACACGGCGTACGCCCGCAAGGACGACGATCCGTACGTGTTCGAGTTGGACTCCACGGTCTACAAGGTCATGACCGCCGAGCTGATCGACGCCCGGTTGTTCTCGTTCAAGCCGGAAGACGTGGCAGGCATCCGGATCGTCGCGACCGGCGGCACCCTTGAGCTGGTCCGCGAAGACAAGACCTGGAAGTACGCCCCCGACCCGTATGTCGAGCTGGCACAGAACAAGGTGGAGGACTTCATCCGCGACGTCTCGCAGATGCGGGCCGAGACCTACGGCGCCTATCGCGGCGGCGACCTCGCGGCGACAGGCCTGGTCGATGCGCCGGCGTCCGTGACGATCCGCCTCAACGACGGGCAGGAAATCGTGATGAAGATGACGCCGGACCGACCCGGCGAGCTGCCGCGCCGGGCGGCTTTGGTCGCCGAGCAGCGCATCTTCCTGATGCGCCAGGCGGACTGCGAGAAGCTGCTCCGTGGACTCGACGAGTACGTCAAGCCGGATGCGTCCGCGGCGCCCAAGCCAACGTCCCCCGAGTTCCCCGGTCGCCCGGCCCTGCCCGGATTCGACGAGTAGCAGCCCGCCGCGGCGACTCCCGGCGTCCCGTCGCCCGCAGGCCCCGATCCCCGCTGGCCGTTCTGTCCGAAACGGCCGTGCCCCGTCTCCGCCGCTCGCCATCCTCCCTCCGTGTAGAATCGCACCAAGTTAGTACTATAATACCGGATGTTCGGCCAGGTTGTTCGGAAGGCGCCGAAGTGGCGGGCCGGCAGTCCCGGCACCGGTTTCGGGCGTCGAGCGCGTGACGCGCGTTCCGTCGCCGCGTGCGAGACGACATCCAGCGAGTCATTCGGACGGTTTGTCAGGTGAGCAATTGGTTGCTCATTGGATTCGTGTCAGTGTCTAGTTCGGGAGACGCAAGATGAAGCAGCAAGCGATGGGATGGACGCGCCCGGTTCGCGTCCACGTGGTGTGCGGGCTGGCGCTCTGCGCATTGGCCAGCCTGGCGGGTTGCCCCGGCAACAGCACCAGTCAAGCCGATCTCGATGCGCTCGTGCAGGCCGCTGTCCAGGAGGAAGTGGCGCGCGTGGCGCCGGGTGCCGCGGGGCCTGCGGGTGACCAGGGGCCGCAAGGCATACAGGGAGTACAGGGCGAGCAGGGACCACAGGGCGAACAGGGGCCGCAGGGCGAGCAGGGAGCACAGGGACTGCAAGGGCCGCAGGGCGAGACCGGAGCAGCCGGGCCCCAGGGGCCGGAGGGGCCCGAAGGACCGGCAGGTCCTGTCGGACCTCAGGGCGCGGACGGCCAACTGCGCATCTTCGGTGACGGCTCCGCCGGTGCGAAGGTCGTCGCCGCCGACGAATTCCTCGCGGATACGAACCCCCAGTACACGGATTTCACAGTCGATGCGGGCGTCACTTTGTTCATCGAGAGCGGCGCGGTGATTCGATGCACGGGAACCTTCACCAACAACGGCACGATCGTGGTCCAGACGGGCTCCTCTGGCGGCGCGACTCTGGGGACCTTCGGCGGCGTGCTGCTGCCTGCGTACCTGGAACCCGAACAAGGGAACTCGCTACGGACGGCCCAGTCCGGCGAAGTCGGTGACAACACGGCGAGCCGGGTGGCGGGATTCCCGGGCCGTGGCCTGCCCGCCGTCCAGGCCGCTTCACTGCTTTATCCCGGCCTGACGGGCGGCGGCGGCGGAGCGGGGAACTGGGTAACCGGCGGTTTCGGCGGTCGCGGCGGCGGCTCGCTCGTCATCCTGGCACAAGCTGCCATCGTCAACAGCGCCGGCGCTACGATCGGCGCCGATGGGGTCGTCGGCGGCAACGGCTGTGGCGGCGGCGGCGGCGGCATCATCATCCTGGCGTCACCAGGGTCCGTGACCAATGAGGGCACACTCGCGGCACGCGGTGGCCCCGGCGGAGCGAGCACGTCCGGCAGCGCGCCGGGCGGCGGCGGCGGCGGCGGCATTGTCCACCAGATCAGTCCCGTCATTGCGGGCGCAGGACTGGTCGACATCAGCGGCGGGACAGCCGGTGCGGTCGGCGGCAACGTGAATACCACTCCGCGGCAGGCCGGCGGCGGCGGCGGTGCGTGCGCCGGTGACGGCGGAACAGGCGGTTCGGTCCCGGCGGGCGCCAACGTCGCGCCCTCGGCGGCGGGCCTCGGCGTTGCAGGCGCTAGCGTACAAACGCTCGCCGATCCGACGTCTCTCTTCTAACAATGACCTCCGGCTCGGGTCGTGTCGTCGCGGCATCGCCCGACACGACCCGGGTGCGGCGGGCAAGAGTCTTGGGGGCGAATCACCGAGGAATGGATGGCGGCGTCGGAATCTGAGGCGCTTATGGGACGTTGCGAAGTCCGTTCACGCGAGCCCCAGCGCGCCGGCCGCCCCCTGTAACGCCGCCACGCAGTGCCGGATGTGCTCATCCATGGGCAGCCCGACGAGTTCCGGCCCCGCGTGAATGTCCTCGCGGGATACCGCGGCGGCGAACGACGGCGTCTTCAACTTCTTCAGCACGCTCTTGGGCTCGAGTCCCTCGAGCCGCGTGGGGCGCACCAAGGCGCACGCGACGAGGAACCCGCACATTTCGTCGACCGCGAACAGCGTGCGGCGGATCGGCCGGTCGCGCGGATACTCGTCGAGGTTCCACGGCACGTGCGAGAGCATCGCACCGACGATCTCCTCATCGACGCCGCGCTGCCGCAGGATTTGCGCCCCCTCGCGTGTGTGCTCGGGAATGGACGGCCAGCGCTCGTAATCGAAGTCGTGGAGCAACCCGGCGATCCCCCACGTTTCTTCGTCCGCACCGAAGTGTCGCGCGTAATGGCGCATCGCCGCCTCGACCGCCAAGCCGTGCTTGCGCAGCGAATCACTTGGCGAGTACTCGCACAGCAGTTGCCAGGCATCCTCACGAGTCATGGCTGTAATCTCCGATAGAGTTTCATTTGTGTGAGTCCGATTGCGAATCATACCCGCGATCGCGCTGACAATCGGCGTTGGGGCACAGGTGACGGATGTCCGCCACCTGGGCGCGCATTCAAAAATTTTTTGCTTGACACGATTGGCGCCGTGCCCTGGTTGCGGATAAAAATAGCCCTTTGAGAACGCCGGGCCTTGACGGCTGGGTATGCCGTAGCTACGCTCGCGGCCCGATTTGCGTTACGCTGTCGAGATGGCGCGGTCAAAGGCGGTGGTCGCTTTTGCATGCCAATCGGCACATCGTTTGGTATCTGCTTGGAAGGAGCGACACGATGAAGGCTAGGAAACTGCTGTACCTGTTCTCGTTAGCCACTTTGATGGCCGGCGGCTGCTGCCTCCCGAAGCTTCCGCTGTGCAACGATTGCATCACCGGCGGGATTACGGCGTTTGCCGCCCTGATCACTGCATTCAAGTAAGCGCACTCAGCAAGCGCCGTATTGACAGACAAGGCCGGGCTGGCTTGGGGCGACCCCTGGCTTGCCCGGCCTCGTGTATTAGCCCGCGGCTTGGTTCGCCCAGCGCGGCGGGGTGACCATTGGGGGGCAGGGATGGGAGCCGCTTCGTAACAGGTCTTGCACAGTTCCATTCCCCCGTAACGGTTTGGTTTCTCGGCAACGAGTTTCTCTCGGTCCGGCAGCGCGCCGCAGCAGAACGGCCGTTCAGGGCTCCGCAGGCGCGGACGCAGGCTGGGAGTCGGTCGCTGACGCCCCCCCAAGCAGAACGTCCCATGTTTCCATCTTCTGGGCGTTGCGCACGAGCCTGCCGTTCAGGTACACCGTCGGCACTTCGACGATGCCGAGGCGGTGGCCGAGTTCCACGTCCGCCTCCAGGCGAGCGCTCGCGACAGGCCCTTCAAAGGCCTCTTGGAACGTCTTCTGATCCAGGCCGGTTTCGGTCGCCCACTTTGTGAAAACCTGTGCCTGCGTGTCGGCTTGCCGGGTCAACCGTTGCCTGGGAATCTCGGCCTGCTTCTCCCACAACTTTCGCCGCAGAGCCAGGCATTCCTCGGCACCTCCGACGATCTGAGCCGCCTCGACGGCACGCGCCGCGCGGCAGGCCGAGGTGTGGGCGCCGCCCAGCGGCACGTGGGGGTTGCATTCCGCGTCGTTCGGGTAGTGCCGGAAGGTGATCCGGACGCGGTCGGGGTACTGGTGCACGACCTGCTCCAGCAGGTCATGCAGGCTGCGGCAGCGCGGACACTGAAATTCGGAGAACACGACCACGGTCTCCGGGGCGTCGGCGGGGCCGATGTACACTTCGCCATCGCGCGGCGGGATGCACTTGGCCGGCTGCCGCTCGTAGTCCCACCGGATGAACGCCGGGTCGTTCAGTACGGCGGCGTACGTCTGCGTGCGTTCCCCCAGGATCGCGCCGAACAGCAGCGCGAACAGGAGTCCCAGGTGGGCCGCGACGGCCAGGAAGCCGGCCACCACCGCCGCCAGCACGAGGCGCCCGGACGGGTGCGGGGCAACGGGCTCCGCCGACCTGCGCCACGGAAACGCCAGTACCGTGAGCAGCAGCAGGCCGCCATTGATGGCATGCACCAGCAGGCAAGGCAGGCACCAGCGGTGCAGCTCGGCGTGCATAATGCGGATGAAGCCAATCGAGGACCAAGCTCCGGCGAGGACCACGACGACGATCGCGAGGTGCCAGAATCGCGCCGGGCGCGTGGGCGGCCCCACGAGCAGAAACCACAATCCCACCACGGCGAAATAGGCCATCCCCACCGCGGAGACAGGAATCCGCGGCAGGTTCGGGCCGAGCGCGATGTACCCCTGCGGCGAGCGGAGCACGGAGGTGCAGTCACTCGCCTCGGTTCCATCGCCGGTGGTCGGGCAGACGGCCGACACGAACGGGTTGGCATCGGTCGACCCGAGCGCGACTTGCAGCAGTTGCAGCGACACGAACCAGCCCACCACCGACAGCACCACGGCCAGGCAGCGGACAAAGTCCTTGGGCTGGCGGAACGGCACGGGACTGACCAGGGGCGGCGCGGAAGCTTCGTGCGAGTTCACTGCGAGCGCTCTCTCGTGGCTTGTGTGGCCTCGTTGGAACCCTGCCTCGGTGTGCCGCGCGTAAACGTCCAGACGGAGCCGTGCCTGAACTCGGCCGCGCAGCCCGGGAGGCGATACGGGGGTGGATCGTAGCCCAAGCCACCGCACCTGTCACGGCGCACAGTGTCCACACGTGTAATTGAGGCGCGTCGCACAGCGGGACCGGGCGGCCCCGTGGTCTGCCGGGGCTCCCGAAGGAGCTGCGGCTCCAACTCGCCGCCCCATGCCTGGCGCACATAGAAGCGGCCCGCACGGGATGCTCCGCACGGGCCGCAGTAGTAATCACTCGGTGAGTGCGTCCCGTAGCGAACGCACCCGGCCGGAACTAACGCCGCCGGAAGGCGAGCAGGCCGGCCAGGCCAAGCAGCGCCAGCGACGCAGGCTCCGGAACCGCCTTGAAGGCCACGGTGCCGTCCGGGAACGGTGCGCCGGTGGCGTCCATCGGCGGAATGTGGATGTTGCGGATCGAGACGTCGTGCGCACCCGCCGGGAGGACGTACACGCCCGAGCTGTAGTACCCGGACGCCAGCGCCAGGTCGGGGTCGTTGTACCAGTACATGGGGTCGAACGGGTCGTTCGTGTACGCCGGCCAATCCGGCACGGCCGGGGTGGTGGCGAAGTAGTTGTTGTCCACGTAGATCTCGAACTGGTCGCTGATCACGAACAGGTCGGTGATCGTGAAGGTCACCGGGGTGGCCGAGGTGTAGCTCCACGGATTCGACGGGAAGAAGTCCCCGGGATTCATGTACTCATCCAGTACCGTCCACGTCCCGTCCAGCGGCAACGCAAAACGCGCGCCCGCCGCGCCCTCGCTGGCGGCTGGGCTCTGCAACACGGGCTGCGTGCCGGCGATCGCGACACTCGCGAGAACAGCCATTCCGATTCCGATCACTGCGAACCTCTTGGTCACGATGACTCCTCCTATCGAGTCTGAAGGGAGCACTGCAACGAGATGAATGCCCGGCCACAAACCGGTGCTCCTTCCGTCCATCTCGTCACAGGTCCTGCACTGGAGTGTGCTCTGTTCCGGCGAGGGGAAGCGTGCCCGGCCTCATTGGCCGGGGCGTCCTCATCCGCGCGAACACGCCGCGCCTCTCTTCCAGCTTCCGTGTCCTCTCGCTTTCTAAGACGGCCCAACTGGATCAGCATGTGGCCCAGTTAGCCGAGAGTGTAGGGAGCCGGGTTGCAGAAGTCAATCCGAAATGATCCTAATTCAGCGCCTGTTTCCCCGTGCGCGGTTCCGAGGCTGAAATCGCGGCAATGTGGAGGGCAGCGCGATATGATTCCTGTCGCCTGGCGACGTAGCCGGGCAGGGTCATCCGGGGAATCCCGGATAGTCCCCACGTATTTGAACACCGGCCGAGTGGGGTCACCTGCATTGCGGGATTTCACCTGGACATGCTGGGGACCCCGAACTTGAAGGAGACGAATGATGCGCAGGACAGCAATCGTAGCGGCGACATTGGCGTTCGTGCTGGGCGTGCCGTTCGGCGTGATCGCGGCCTGGGCCGACGAGCACGGCTCGCAACCGCAAACGGACAGCGAGAAGGCCGAACTGCCCCTCAAGGGCGTGCGGGTGGCCGTGCTGACCGGCGAAGGCTTCCAGGACGCCGAAGCCTTGATGCCGATGGCCTTCCTGGCCAACCGGGGCGCCAAGGTCACGGTGATCGGACCACAGCGCGGCAAGGTGAAGGCGTACAACAGCGACATCCACTTGATGATTCACAAGGCGGTGGCCGATGTGGCGGTCCAGGACTTTGACCTGCTGGTGCTGCCGGGCGGGACGGCGCCGGACAGGATTCGCGGCAGTGAGGACGTGCTCAAGTTCACCCGTGAGTTCTTCAAGTCGGGCCGGCCCGTCGCCGCCATCTGCCACGGCCCGCAGGTGCTGGTGACCGCCGGCGTCGTCGAGGGGCGGAAGATGACCTGCTACCCCGGCATGGCCGAGGAGCTGAAGGAGGCCGCGGCCGACTATCAGGATAAGGAGGTCGTGCGGGACGGCCGGCTCGTTACCTCGCGCGTGCCGCAGGACATACCGGCGTGGCTTTCGGCCATCGAATCCATGATGGCAGAGACGCTGAAGGGCACCGACTGACGGCGCGAACAACCCGAGCGGGGCAGGCCGTTACGCCTGCCCCGCGCGGGCCCATAGCCCCGCGCAACGGCGGCAAGGCAGCCAGACGAACGCTCTCACGCGGGCAGCGCCAACGCGCTACGGGGTCGTCAGCAAGGGCACCAAGGGGTTGATGGCTCCGAGTGCTCCAGCAGTCCCTTCGCGGCATCCGCCGACAGCGACAGCAGGCGCGTCCCGCTCTTGCCGAACACCTCCATCGCCAGGGCGGCACGCAACGTCGGGTACTGTACCTTCGAGAGTCGATCGGCGGTGAGCTTGAACTGTTACTCGGGGTTGAGATTGACCAGGCCGGTGACGCTTAGGCCCAGCCGCGATGCCCGCCGGCGGCGTCCGGAAGGCCGGGACGCTCAGGGCTCTGGGCGTCTGGGGCACATCCGGCTCGGTGAGTTTGAGCAGAAGGGCGCTGTGGCCACCAAGCATGGCACGCGCCGGGAGCATCTCGCAGCGATCGAGGCGGCCCACGCCGCCGGGCTGAGGGTGTACGCGGATGTTGTGCTGAATCGCAAGGTCGGCGGCGACCACGAGGAGGAGTTCCGCGCCACGCCGTACAATCCCGACCACCGCAAAGAGGCCATGAGCGACCTCCAGACCATCCGCGCGTGGACGCACTTCGCCTTTCCCGGCCGGGGCGGCAGGCATTCCGACATGCAATGGCACTGTTGGCACTTGCGCGAAAAACGCGCGCCCCTTGACAACCGGGCTCCGATCCGGCAAACTAGTTAAATTACGCTTCGCTCTATGTAGCGAGGCACGGTCCACAGGTGCCAACATGACCCCGCCGATCCCCATTAGCTTCATCGACACGGCGATTGGGCCGGGGCTGTGCGCGCCACCGTAGGACTGTGAAAAAGAGCGGTGCAAGCACGGACCCCGGCGAGCGTGACGGTCGCCGGGGTTTTTTGTTGCCGCCCCCTGGGCGAAGGCACCCTGCGAGAAGAGCGTGTTGCACAACCGTGAATACCCGAGTCTCCTTCGCAACGGCGCGGCGCGCGAGCTGCTGCGCCTGGCGCTGCCGCTCATCGCCGTCGCGGCTTCGCGGATGGCGATGGGGTTCATCGACTTCGTGATGGTCTCCCGGCTGGGAACCGACGCGCAGGCGGCGATCTCGCCCGCCACGCTCCTGGTCTGGGCGTTCATCTGCCTGGGCATGGGGGCCGCCACGAGCGTGCAGACCTTCGCCTCGCAGGCGGACGGCCGCGGCGAGCCGGAGAAGGGTGCCGCGTACGCCTGGCAAACCGTGTACGCGGGGCTGGCCATCGGCGCATTCACTTGGCCGGCCACGCTGCTCGTCCCCGGCCTGTACGATTGGATCGGCCGCCTGGCCCACCACGCCCCGGAGGTGCGCCTCCTGGAAACGCAATACACGCAGATCGCCGTCTGGGTGATGGTCCCGGCGACGATCGCCGGCGGGCTGGAGGGCTTCTTCAACGGCATCCAGCGCCCGCGGGTGACGCTGGTCGCCGTGCTTTTCTCGCTGGTCGTCAACGCCGCCGGCAACTACGTGCTGATTTGGGGCAAGCTCGGCTTCCCGGAGATGGGGATTGCCGGCGCCGGCCTGGCCACGGTCATCGGCTGGTGGACGCGTGTCCTGGTTTTGCTGATCGCGTTCCTGTCGCCGGCGTTGGACCGGAAGTATCACGCGCGTCGTTCCTGGCCGCTCGACTTGCGGAAGTGTCGCGACATCGTACGCATCGGCGGCCCGACCAGCGTGGCCTGGCTCGTGGACATCAGCTCGTGGGTGGTGTTCCTGAACCTGATCGTGCCGCGGTTCGGGACCGTCGCGATGGCGGCCACCGCCGTCGCGCTGCAATACACGCACCTGGCGTTCATGCCGGCGATCGGCCTGGGGCTGGCCCTGTGCAGCCAGGTGGGCTTCGCCATCGGCGCCGGGCGGCCCGCGGAGGCCGAGCACCGCACGCGCACCGCGCTGGCACTCACGATGGCCTACATGGGCGGCATCGGCCTGTTGCTGTTCCTGCTGCGCTACCCGCTGCTGCGGCTGATGTCCGGGGACCCGGCCGTCATCGCGGCGGGGGCGTGGATCATGTGCTGGGTGGCGATCTACCAGGTGTTCGACGCCATGACCATAACGTTCATCTTCTCGCTGCGGGGCGCCGGCGACACGCGCGGCCCGGCGATCCTGAATGCGTTGTGCTGCTGGGTGATCTTCCTCGGCGGCGGGTATCTCGTCGCGATCCTGCGGCCCGACTGGAGCGTCAATGGGCCGTGGTTGATGGCAGTGCTGTATTTGACGGTGCTCGGGCTGTTGCTGTGGTGGCGGTATCGGTCGGGTGCGTGGCGCAGGATTCGCGTGTTTCACGACGCGGAGCCGGCCGACGCGACTCTCGCGAGCAGCCCGGCCGCCGCAGTCGCCGAGTAGCAGGAAAGACCCGAGCGCAGTATTGTGAGGCGTTTGGTCGAATCCCGACCGCGCACGACTGCGGAGGTAGCGATGTTTGAGCCGTTGCCCGCTCAGTTCAGCTTCCCGGAGGCCGAACAGCGCGTGCTCCAGTTCTGGGAGAAACAGGACATCTTCGGCAAGTCCCTGGAGATTCGCCGCGGGTCGCCGCGGTTCGTCTTCTACGAAGGTCCGCCGACGGCCAACGGCCTGCCGCACCCCGGCCACTGCCTGACCCGCGCGATCAAGGACCTGTTCCCGCGTTATCAGACCATGTGCGGCAAGCTCGTCGAGCGCAAGGCCGGCTGGGACACCCACGGCCTGCCCGTCGAAGTCGAGGTCTGCAAAGAGCTCGGCATCCACACGAAGGAGGAGATCGAAGCCTACGGCGTCGAGAAGTTCGTCCGCAAGTGCATCGAAAGCGTCTTCCGCTACACGCGCGAATGGGAGCAGATGACGCGGCGGCTCGGGTTCTGGGTGAACCTCGAAGAGGCGTACGTCACGTTCCACCAGAGCTACGTGGAAAGCGTGTGGTGGGGGCTGAAGACGCTGTTCGAGCGCGGGCTGCTGTACCAGGGCCACAAGGTCGTCTGGTGGTGGGCGCAGGGCGGCACGGCGCTGTCCGCCGGCGAAGTCGGGGAGGGGTACCGGACGGTGCGCGATCCGGCGGTGTATGTGCGGTTTCCGCTGGTGGCGGAAAGGGTCGAGGGGCCGAGGGGTCGAGGGGCCGAGGGGATGGCTGCGCGAACGCTCCCTCACTTGACCCCTGGGCCCCTCGGACCCTCGGACCCTTCGCGCGTGAGCCTCCTGGTTTGGACGACTACGCCTTGGACACTCGTCAGCAACCACTTCGCCGCGGTCGGGCCGGACATCGACTACGCCCTCGTACACGACACAGCGACGGACGAGTACTTGTACGTCGCCGCAGCCCTCGTCGGCACGACCGCCGCCGCCGTCAAGCACAAGCTCGAGACCGTCGGCACGTGCAAGGGCAGCGACCTGATTGGCCTGCGCTACGTGCCGCCCTTCGACTGCTACCACAAGACGATGGGGGGACAGACGGCGCGTCTCAAGGACGGCGGCGACGACTGCATTGGCTGGCGCGTGACGGCGGCGGACTTCGTCACGCTCGACGCCGGCACGGGGCTCGTCCACGAGGCGCCCGCCTACGGCGAAGTGGACTTCAACCTGCTTCAGGAAGAGCGAAAACGCTTCGCGGACTTCGACGCCATCCCGCTGATCAACGCCGTCAAGCCCGACGGGACGTTCAACGAGGAGGCGCCGGCGGCGTATCGCGGCCGATGGGTGAAGGACTGCGACAAGGAGATCATGCAGGAGCTGAAGGCCCGCGGCCTCCTGTATCACCAGGAGACGATCGAGCACGAATACCCCTTCTGCCCGCGGTCCGAGGATGACCCGCTCATCCAGTACGCCCGCAAGAGCTGGTTCGTCCGCACCAGCCAGTTCAAGGACGAGTTCCTCAAGAACAACGCGGCGATCCAGTGGTTGCCCGAGCACATCCGCGAGGGCCGCTTCGGCGACTTTCTGCGGAACAACGTGGACTGGGCCCTTTCGCGCGAGCGCTGGTGGGGCACGCCGCTGCCGATCTGGGTTTGCGAACAGACCGGCAAGATGGAGGCGATCGGCTCATACGCGGAGCTGCTGGCCAAGCCCGGCGTGCAGGGGACTGAGGTCTGGGAGCGCGCGAAGGCAGCGGACCCGTCGCTGCCGGACCACTTGAAGGTCCACAAGCCGTATATCGACGCGATCACGTATGACAGTCCGTTCGTGGAGGCAGCCGGGAATGGGGAAGAGGGCACAGGCAGCAAGGCACAGGGAGCCGAGAGCAGGGAACAGGGAGCAGGCAAGCCGCGCATGCGGCGGGTGCCGGAAGTGATCGACTGTTGGTGGGACGCCGGCAGCATGCCGTTTGCGCAGTGGGGCTTTCCGCACGCGGGGGACAGCGTACAGACATTCGTCGATCGGTTCCCCTGCGACTTCATCAGCGAGGCCATCGATCAGACGCGGGGGTGGTTCTATGGGCTGCTGGCCATCAGCACGCTGCTGTTCAAGGACGGCGTCCCCCTCGCGGGTAGCATGGGCCTCCGGCCCGTACCGGGCAACGCGGGTCTTCCCCCCGTACCGGGCAACGCGGGCCTCCCGCCCGTAACCCCACCGCGCCCAACGCTGCCTACCACCAAGGTCCTGAACAAGCGCCGCAGACTGCTGCCCCATTGGGAGGCCGGCGGCAGCACGTACATCTTGACCTTCTGCCTGCACCGGGGGCAGCTCACTCCGGACGAACGCTCGCTTGTCCTCGACGCCTGCCGACACTGGGACGGTCAGCGCATGCTCCTGCACGCGGCGGTGGTCATGCCCGACCACGTACACCTGCTGTGCACGCCGCTCGAGTCTGGTCCCGGCACCTGGTGGTCGGTCGCCGACTTGATGCACAGCATCAAGGGCTACACCGCCACGCAGTTGAACCGGCGGCGCGGCGCGAGTGGTCCGTTGTGGCAGCAGGAGTACCACGACCGCATCATCCGCGACGAGTCGGATTTCGACGAGAAGTGGAATTACGTTGTGACGAATCCCGTGCGGCGAGGGCTGCCGGAAGACTATCCGTGGGTCTGGGTGGAGCCGACGCATGCCACGGACGGGCCGGAGGCCCATGCTCCCCGACTTGCGTATCCGCACCCCTACAAGACCTGCATCGTCCTCGGGCACGTGATGGGCGAGGACGGGCTGAAGATGTCCAAGCGGACGAAGAACTACAAGGAGCCGGGGTACATCTTCGACCACTACGGCGCGGACGCGATGCGCTGGTACTTCTTCAGCGCCCAGGCCCCGTGGACGTCCGTCCGCTTCCAGGAGGCCAACATCCGCGACGCGCAACGCGAGTTCCTCGTCCGCCTGTACCACGTGTTCAGCTTCTTCAACATCTATGCGAACATCGACGGCTTCGCCGTTGAGCAGGGGCCAAGGGGCCAACGGACCGAGGGGTCAAGGGACGGGCAGTCTTCCTCCCCCGCGGCCCCGTGGACCCTTGGACCCTCGGACCCCGTTGGGACCGGCTGGCGGCCGGCGGGCGAGCGGTCCGAGCTTGACCGCTGGATCATCAGCGAGCTGCACCGCACGATCCGCAGCGTGCGGTCCGACCTGGACCGGTTCGAGAACTATCCGGCGGCCGGCCGGCTCAACGAGTTCGTCGACGCCTTGTCCAATTGGTACGTCCGCCGCTCGCGCGAGCGGTTCTGGCGGCCGGTAGCGGCCGGCGGCTCGCCCGCCGACCAGGACAAATGGGACGCCTACAACACCCTCTACGAGGTTCTGGTCGCGCTCAGCAAGCTCATTGCACCGTTCACTCCGTTCTTTGCGGAGGTGATGTACCAGAACTTGGCAGGGAGCCAGGGAGCAAGGGAGCAAGAGAGGGAGGGGGAACGTTCCTCGATCCCACGATCCCACGATCCCTCGATCCCTCTGTCCGTGCACCTATGCGACTATCCCGTGGCCGATGAAGCCCTGATCGACGAAGCGCTTGCGCAGGAGATGGACCTGGTCCGCGAGATCGTCTCGCTCGGTCGGGCGGCGCGGACGGCCGCGAAGTTGAAGGTCCGCCAGCCGCTGGGGCTGGTCGAGATCATCCTCGCCCGGTCCGAACACACCGAGGTGCTTCGAGCCCACGGCGCTTTGATCGCCGAGGAGCTGAACATCAAGCGCGTCGAGTTCGCGACCGAGGCGGAGCAGTACGTCACCTATCAGATCAAGCCCGACTTCAAGGCCATCGGCCCCAAGTTCGGCAAGCTCGCACCGCAAGTGGCCGCCGCCTTGGGCACCCTGGATCCCGTCGCGGCCCGTCGGTCGCTGGCGGAGACGGGCGAGGTCGCGGTGGACGTGGCCGGCCAGGTCGTGCGGCTGGGCGAGCGCGAGGTGGAAATCCGACTGGAAGCGCGGCCCGGCTGGTCTGCTGCGCAGGGGCGGGCCGGCGTGGTGGTCGTGAAGACCGAGCTGACCGAGGAGCTCCGCGAGGAAGGGCTGTGCCGGGAGCTGATTCACCACATACAGGAGCTGCGTAAGAGCCAGAAGCTGCCGTATGAGGCGCGCATCCAGCTCCACGTACAGGGACCCGACCGCATCCGTAGCCTCGTGGAGCGATTTTCCGCGACCATCGAAACGGAGTGCCTGGCCGCTACAATCACGCATGCAGCCCCGCTGCCCGGTGTCGACGCGCATGCCGCCCGCATCGAAGGCCACGAGGTCGTCCTGGCGATCGCGCGCGTGTAGTAGACATGGGCCGCGGTCGCGGCGTGCGGGGGCAGTTGCGGGCCGGACCGCCGTCCAGTGCCCGCGGTGGAGAAAGAAGTCCGCCGACTTGCGAATTCCTTACGTGGCATTGGCAAGAACATTACAATGGCGGGACATGCTGCTCGCGCGTCAAGCGAGCGAGGTACCATGAACGAGCTACTGCGTCCGATCCTGGAACGTCCGGCACGGGGGAGTGACCTGCACGACGGCACCCGCGTGGACCTCCACTGCCACAGCACGTTCTCGCGCGAGACGCTGCGCTGGCTCCCGGGGCTCGTCTACCACCCGCTGTGCGAGCCCGAGGAGGTGTACGACCAGGCGAAGGCCCGCGGCATGGACTTCGTGACACTGACCGACCACAACACGATCGACGGTTGTCTGGCCCTGGTCGAGCGGCGCGGGCCGCGGCCGGATTTCATCTTCGGGGAGGAAGTGTCAGCCCGTTTCCCGCAGGACGGCACCGTCGTCCACGTGAACGTGTTCGACCATGACGAACCGCAGCACCGCGAGATCCAGCGCCTGCGCGAGAACATCTACGACCTGGTCGCCTACTTGCGGCAGATCGGCAAGCTCTACGTGCTGAACCACATGACCTGGACCGCCCAGCACCGGGTCCTGACGGCGTGGCAGATCGACGCCATGCTGGAGCTGTTTGACGTGTTCGAGGGGCTCAACGGCACGCGGAGTTACTCGCACAACGCCTTCGCCTGGCACGCCACGCGCGACCACGGAAAGGTGTTGGTCGCGGGCAGCGATTCGCACACCAACCGGGTCGGCACGACGTACACGCTCAGCGCCGGAACCACCGGCCCCGAACTGCTCGACAGCATCCGCAGTGGACAGGCCGCCTGCTGCGGCGCATTCGGCACGCCCGAGATGCTGCGCGAAGACGTCTGGGTCGTATTGCAGAAGAACGTCGAGCGCCGACTGGCCGAGGAATCCAGCCGCTGGAAGCGCGTCGTCTGCCGCGCCGTCCGCCGGGTCGGAAAGACGTTCTACCCCCTTGTCTGCGTCGGCTACGACCGGCACCAGGCGATCCTCATTCGCGGGTTCGCGCAGGCCCTGACGGCGTAGCAGTCCGCCGCCGAAGTCTCCGTGAGCCGAACACCGGCGAGACGCCGGTGCCACCCTGTAGCGTCGGACCCGAGCTCGCCGCAGCGAGTCGCCTGTAGCGTCGGACCTGAGCCTGCCCGCCGCGGCGGGTGTCCGACGTTCTTGAAGCCGAACAGGATCCTCGCCGGACTCCCGCCCCGGCGGGCAAGCTCGGAGGTCCGGCGCTGCACTTCCGCGGCGGGCTGACAACCAAGCCGCCACTGCGGGATGAGTCCCGAGCGCACGCTGATCGCCGCCCGTTGTTCCGCTTCGGTGGGGTCGGTAGAATCGCCCTGGTCGTTTGGCGCGGTGTAGTTTCCCTCTGGCGCATCTCACCACGGCAAGAGAGAGGAGCTGCCAGCTTATGGCCGGATCGAGGGAGCACTGGGGCACGCGGCTGGGCGTGATTCTCGCGGTCGCGGGCTCCGCCGTTGGCCTGGGGAACTTCCTGCGTTTCCCCGGTCAGGCGGCGGCGAACGGCGGCGGGATGTTCATGATCCCGTATTTCTGCGCCCTGCTGCTGCTGGGCATCCCGATCTGCTGGGCCGAGTGGACGATGGGGAAGGCGGGCAGCCGCCTGGGCTTTCATTCCTGCCCGGCGATTCTGGGCCACCTGGGAGGGCACCGGGCGTGGCGCTACGTGGGTGCCTTCGGCCTGCTGATGCCCACGGTGGTCTACTTGTACTACGTGGTCGTGGAGTCCTGGTGTCTGGCGTACGCCTGGTCCTACTTGCGGGGCACGATCGATCTTGGCAGCAACCCCGCCGAGTACGGGCAGAGGAGCGCCGCGGTCTTCACGAGCTTCAGCGGGGATGACGCCGACGGCCTCGTTTTCCGAGGCGGGGTGCATGTCAGCGTGTACTTGTGGCTCGCCACGATCGCGGCGAATTTTGCCCTGATCTACCGGGGGATTTCGAAAGGTATCGAGAAGTTCTGCAACATCGCGATGCCCATCATGCTGCTCTGTGCCCTGTGCGTGCTGGTCCGCGTGCTGACGTTGCCCGCTTTCGACGACGGCAGCGAAACCCGCACCGTGCTGGCGGGCCTGGGCTTCATGTGGAATCCCAAGCCGGTGCAGGAGGGCGCATCGACCTGGTCCGTCCTGGGCAACCCCAAAGTCTGGCTGGCCGCCGCCGGGCAGATCTTCTTCACCCTCTCCGTCGGCTTCGGCGTCATCGTCACCTACGCCAGCTACCTCAAGCCCAAACAGGACATCGTGCTGTCGGCGACTACTGCGTCGGCGACAAACCAGTTCTTCGAGGTGTGTCTGGGCGGGCTGATCACGATCCCAGCAGCGTTCCTCTTCCTCGGCATCGCGGGGGCCTCCAAGGGTACGTTCGGCCTGGCGTTCAACACGCTGCCGATCGTGTTCCAGCACATGCCGGCCGGCCGCCTGTTCGGCTTCTTATGGTTCTTCATGCTTTTCCTGGCCGCGATCACGAGTTCCCTGTCGCTGCTCCAGCCGGTGATCGCGTTTCTCGAGGAGGCGCTGAACATCGGGCGGCGCGCCTCGGTCACCATCCTCGCGGTCGTCACGGCCTCGGGGAACCTCTTCGTGATCTACTTCAGCCGCAACCTGGCGGCTTTGGACACGCTGGATTTCTGGATGGCCCAGGTGGGCATCCTGATCTTCGGTGCGCTCGAAGTCCTCCTGCTGGCGTGGGTCTTCGGTGCCCGGCGCGGCCACCAGGTGGCGTCCGTCGGCGCTGAACTGCGCCCCCCGCGCTGGATGTTCACGGTGCTCATGCGCTTCGTGACCCCCGCTCTGCTGCTCGTCGTGCTGGTGGCGTGGTGTTCGTTCAACGTGCGCGGCTACATCGACGCGGTGCGCCAGGGCGGGGTGGCGGCGTACGGCGTCGTCGTCATTCTCGGCCTTCTGGCGTTCTTCCTGGTACTGGTCCGCATCGGGGACCGTCGCTGGGGGGCCGTGGCAAGCAGCGCGCAGGCTCGTTCTGAGGCGGGGACGGAGACGCGGCGATGACCACGGCCGGCTGGATCTTCATGCTGTGTTCGCTGAGCTTCGTGCTCGCCCTGAACATCGCCTGCTTCATCCGGGTCTTACGCCGGCCGGCGTCCAGTGCGCCCGAGGACACGCACGAAGCCTGAGCCGCGGGCCGCGGCACCGGCTCTACGCCGGCGGTGTGTCCGCCGGCGGCATGCCTGGCGGGGGCGAACCGGGCGGGCGGACCCACACTTGAAACCGCCGGCGACCAAGCAACGCCGCGCCGCTCAGGATCTCGAACGCGTATTGCCCGGCCTCGGGGATCTTGACGCCCTGCATGGCGAAGAGCAGGTCCACGATGGCCAGCGGATTCGGTGCGTCCACGTGCCCCTTGCCGCTGAACAACACCAGGTCGTCGGAGTCCCGCACCATGCGAATCTCGAGCTCGGCCCGCCCCGCGATCTCGGTGACCGACGCCAGGATGGCCATCTGGTGAATCACCGCCGGCACCTTCGGCACCAGGATCGTGTTGAAGATGCCGATCGCGCTCTTCTTGTTGCTCAGCTTGTCGTCGATGACCTGGTCGCAGATCAGGAACGAGACCAGCGTGGGTGCGGCGGTCAGTCGATGCTCATCCATGCCGTGGCTCCCATGTCCGCGCGTATCATACCGCCGCACCGGGCCGCCGGCGCCTGCGCGTTCCCGCGCGACGCCGCGGCGCGTAAAATCCGGAGGTTGCGGACGCGGCCCCGACGCCGGGGCCGGCAGTCCCGGCCATAGCACGACGCCATGCAACGAACGGCAGCAGCGACATACTGGCTCCTCGTCCTGGCGCTGGCGGCCGCGGCCCCGCGGGCCGACGCGCAGGCCACCGTCGAACTCAAGATCGCCGGCCGCGACCTGTACGTGCGCGAGGCCGTCGATGTTCACATCGAGATTCGGGACTTTCAGACCTGCGAGCCGCCGGAGCCGCCGGCGCTGCCCAACGCCGTGCTTCGCCAGCGCGGCGAATCCTCGGACATGATGCAGACCTCGATCATCAACGGCCGCATGACGCAATCCCGGTCGCGGACCTACGCCTACGAGCTGACGCCGCTGGCGGTCGGCGAGCTCGTGATCCCGCCGATCCCCGTCAAGGTCGATGGGCGCGTCCTGACCACTCGTGCCGTGACGTTGACCGTGAGCCCTAGTGACGCCGACCAGCTCTTTACGATTGACGTGACCACCGGTCGCAGCCGGCTCTACGTCGGGCAGCGCGTGCCGCTGACCATGACCATCTGGCTCAAGCCCGCCCGGTACCGCGGGCGGCTGCTCCAAATCGACGAGATGATCCAGATGATCCGCCCGATCCGGTTTGGGCCGTTCCCGCTGCCCGCGCGGCCGACCGCGAGTCGGCGTCCGCTGCCCGGGGGCGATCCGTCTGAGCTCTACTACGCCTACGAGTTCGTTACGACTTTCATTCCCGAGCGGCCGGGCCCGCTCGCTTTCGACATCGAGGCCGGCATCGAGTACCCGATGCGCAACGGCGCGCGAAACCTGCGCGCCCAGGCGAACGTGGAACCGGCCGAGGTGCTGCCGGTGCCGATGGACGGTCGTCCGCCCGCCTTCGCCGGCGCGGTCGGTCTGTTCGCGATCGAGGCTGCGGCCAAGCCGACGAGCGTCCGCGTCGGCGACCCGATCGAGCTGACGATCGAGGTCTTTGGAGACGGCCCGGTCGAGACGCTCCCGCCGCCGCTGCTGAGCGAGAACGAGCCGCTCAACCTGGGCTTCCGTGTGCCCGGCGAACCGCTCGCCGGCGAGATGCACGATGGCCGGCGCAGGTTCCGCCTGACGGTGCGCGCCAAGCGCGACGACGTCGCCGAGATTCCTGCCATCGAGTATCCCTACTTCGATCCCGATGCCGAACGCTTCGTGGTCGCCCGCAGCAAGCCGATCCCGCTGGCCGTCGCGCCCGCCGCGGAAGTCGCGCCCCTGGAGATTGCCGGCCCGCGGGGGGAGACGCCGGGCAGTGCAGCTTCCACGTTGCAGACCCTTGATGGCCTGCGCGACATCGAAACCAGCGAGTCCGCCCTGCTGGCGCAAGTCGCGCCGATCACGCCGGGGGCTGTCGCAAGCGTGATGTTCGTTCCGCCGGCGGCGTTCGCGGTGCTGTGGATCGGCGCGACGTTCATTCACAGGCGCACCGCCGACCCGGCGCGCCGGCGCCGTCAGTCTGCCCTGCGCACCGCCCGTCGCCGCATTGGCCGCGCCCGCGATTCGCTTCGCGGTGCCGCCCAGGCCGGCGGGGCGGCCGGGCCGTCGCAGCTCCCCGCCGAGATCGCCGCGGCGCTGACGGGCTACCTGGCGGACCGCTGCAACGAGCCCCCGGCGCGTTTCACCGGCCTCTCCGCGGTGGAGTTCCTGCGTCACCGCGGCGTCGGCGCTGACGTGGCGGCGCGCTGGGCTGACCTGGTGCAGCGCTGTGAAGAGGCATCGTTCGCCGGCGGTGTCCCGGCGGATGGCGACGCGTTGGTCCGGCAAGCGTTGGAGTGCCTGAGCGCGCTGGAGCGGCAGAAGCTGTGAACGTGGTAGCGTGGGAACACGGGAACGCGGGACGGGGAGCCGGTACTCGGGCCTCCCTCCGCAGACACATGTGGCCACTTGCCGTCTCGTTCGCCGCAACGTTGGCCGGCCTCGCGTCGGCCGAACCGCTTTCGCCGGCCCGGCAGCGCGAGATTCTGCGCGACGCGCTGGGTGCGTTTGACCGGGCCGTCGAGGTCGTGCGGGACGATCCGGCGCTGGCGGTCGATTTCTACCGGCGGGCGGCGGCCGGCCTGCTGGCCTTGCGCGAGTCGGGACTGCGGAACTTCGCGCTGGATTACAACCTTGGCAACATCTACTTCCGGTTGGGCGACCACGGCCGCGCCATTCTCCATTACCGCCGCGCTGCGGCCATCGAGCCTACCAACGCCAGTCTCCTCGCGAACCTGCGCTACGCGCGGGACCGCGTCGAGCCGCGGATCGCTCCGAGCGGCCAGCAACGGCTCGTTCGCCAGCTTCTCTTCTGGCACCATGGCACTTCGATGGGCCAGCGTTTCTGGGCGCTCGTCGTACTGAGCGTGGGCGGGTGGTCAACGCTGGCGCTCTGGTTGCGCTGGCGGTCTCGCGGGCTGCTGGTGGGCGGGCTGATCGGCGCCGCCGCGGCGATGGCCGTCGGCTCGTCGCTGTTGTGGCAGATCCGCGCGGACACCCGTTGCCCGCCCGCGGTCGTGGTGGGCGGTGAGGTACACCTGCGCCTGGCCCGCGGCGAGAGCGCCGATCTGGCACTCAAGCAGCCGCTCGGTCCCGGCGTCGAGCTCGGTGTCCTCCAGCAGCGCGGCGACTGGGTCGAGGTCCGCCTGCCCAACGACCAGACCGGCTGGCTGCCCGCCGCGGCGATCGAGCGCATCTGAGCAGGGCGGGCTTGGCCCGCCGCGTTGGCCCCCTCGCTGCTGCGGATGCCCGGCGCCGGGCTCTTACAACGGCGTCACCGTGACCGTCATGGTGCACACGTTCGCCCCGCTGTACGGGTGCAGCCGGATGAAGAACTCCCCCGTCTCCGACGTGCCGCTCACGTACTCCTGCTCCGTCATCGTCGCCGAGGCAGCCAGCCTGCGGTCCTCCGCGTCGAACAGTTCCAGGTCGACGTCGCCCAACGAGGGGTCGAGCGTAAGCGTCACCTCGATCCGGACCGGCCCGCCCGCGGCCACGCGGAACCAGTCCTCGTCGATCACTGTGACCGTATAAGTCCCGGCCTCGATCAGCGCGGCGGTCGCCCGCGTGTCGTTCTCCTCGAACTCATCTTCGGCGACCGGCGTGGCCTTGATCGTCAGAGTGCAGCGGTTGATGGCGGCGTACCCGTATACGTGAATCAGGAACTCCCCGGTCGGCGAATACCCGCTGACGATTTCCAGGTCGGACGTCGACAGCGAGACGGCGAGCAGCCCGCGCGCGGCGTCATACAGCTCGAGGTCGATGTCGCCCAGGTCGTGCTCGAACTCGGCCGTCACCTCCAGCACGGCCGACGTGCCGACGGAAACGCGGAACCAGTCGTCATCCAGCACGCTGATCTCGTACGTGCCCGGTTCCAGCACCGCGGCCTTGTCGATCGTGTCGTTGTCCTCCCACGGGTCTTCGGTGATCGAGCTGATCTGGACCGTCATGCGGCACGTGTTCGATTGGCCGGCGTAGCCCAGCACGCGAATGAGGAACTGGCCGGTCAAGGAGTACCCGCGCACGGCCTCGATGTCGTTGGTCGTGGCCGAGACCGCCAGCCCCGTTCCATTGCCGTCGTACAACTCCAGGTCGAGGTCGCCGTCGTCGTGCTCGAACGCCAGCTCCACGCGGATCGTGGCCGGTCCATCCGCGTTGACCCGGAACCAGTCGTCGTCCACGACGGTCAATTGATACTCCCCTGGGCCGATGACCGCCGCCGTGTCCGCCGTGTCATTCTCCTCGTAGGCATCCTCGACGAGCATCTGCACGTACAGGGAGTAGGAGGGCTGGATTCCATCGGCGGGCGGCAGCACTTGCAGCAGGTAGGGGCCCGGCCCGACGAACGGTGACGCGGCCGGATCGAGGCCGTTCTCCGCGAAGGCGCCGAAGCGCGGGCTGCCGAAGCGCTCGTCCCAGATAATCATGGCCGTCGCGACCTGGCCGGCCGGCACCACCAGCTTGTACCAGTCTTCGTCGTAACTGCGCAAGTACGGATGACGCCCGGCGGGCAGCTCCGCCGCGGTTTCCGCCGTATCGTTATCTTCGAACTCGTCGTCTTGCAGGCAGCCGGCCGTGTTGTCGGACAGCCGGATCGCACTGACGGCCTCGACCAGCGCGCCCGCCTCGCCCGCACGGGTCGAATCGGTCGCCAGGAAGCCCGCGGCGGTGTGCTCGCCGCTCAACGTCAGGCCCACGACCGTACGCGCACGACCGATCTCCGTCAGCCCGAGCTGGGCCGTCCAGGCCAGGGTGACCAGGTAGTCGGGTTCGCTGCCCGTGACGCGCGACGCCGCCGTGATGATCGCACCTCCGTTCGTCAGTTGCGGTACGCCGCCGGCTGCCACGGTGTCGGCGGCGTAATCGGCAAGGTCGCGCTGATAGCAGATCCGCCGTAGGCGTCCGGCGTCGTCGAAGGTGAGCAGGCCGAAGGTGCTGCGCGTTTCCGCGAGGGCCACGGCCCAGGTGCCCGCCAACTGCGGTGCCCCGCCGGGGTCCGCCGCAAGGGACTGAAGCTCGGCGCTCGTCGGGCACCCGGCCAGCGACAGCGATACCGCAACGACGAGCAGGGCGCACGTGCCGGTGCGCCAGGGGCAACGCGGCCGAATCTGCGGGGTACGTACTGGCGGCATCGGTGATCGCTCCCGGACGTGGCGGCCTGAGACAGCGGAGCCCGCATCGAATGCGAGTGGGAACTCCGCGGTCCAGACGCACGACGCACTCATGCGGCGCGATTCTAGCCGACCCATGATCGGAACACCAATGCGACGCGCGCCACGCGGCCGCCGAGGCGCCCTGGCGGTCTCGCGTCTTGGCGGATCAGTATTCGGCCCGTTCGAAGTGGCGGGCGCCGATCGACAGGCTGAACAGCGCCACTGCCACGCCGAGCAGCACCAAACCCGGCCCCAGCCAGAACGAGAAGTGCGTTTCCTCCAGCTCCGGCCACGGGCCGCCGAAGCGGATCAGGCCCGCGTAGGCCACGCCGACGACCTCGACGGTCACAAAGAGCATGCTGGCGACGAGGTTGAGCGTGCCGCCGAAGCCGGAGGCGATCCGGGCGGGGTTGCTCTGTCCGCGAACCGGGAAACGTGCTCCCAGGCCGACGGAAAGGCCGGACAGACCGATGCAGATCGCCAGGCACACGGCGAGTTGCAGCCGGGCCCAGGCGGGCGGCAGCTCCAGCGCCTGGATCGCCAGCCCCATGACCAGCAGTGCGGACAGGCCGGTGACCGTGAGCGAGAAGAGGAACTTCACGATCAGGACGCTGACGCGCCGCGCGGGCAGCAGTCCCAGCAGCCACAGTTGCCGAATCTCCAGCGAGAGCAGCGGGAAGATGAAGCGCCCGGTGAACGTGGCGAGGATCAATCCGACCGTGGTCAGGTTCAGGAAGGCGACCAGCGCCCGCATGCCCGGGTTGCCCAGGTCGGCGGGCAGCCGTTTCAGGTTCAGCGCATAGATCACCAGCAGACCGATCATGATGACCATCTGGGTCCACAGCGTCGGGTCCCGGGCGAAGCTGCGCAGGTCCTTGAGCATCATTGTCTTCAGACGCTGGGGCAGGTAGGGGAACAGCACGCAGCACAGGGCCGACGTACACCAGCCCGCACCGCTCCGGCTGCGGGCGCGCCCGTGCTGCGCGCGGCTGTAGGCTTCCGGCCACGTCCGACCCAGCACGTTGACCGTCAGCCAGGTGAGGAACGCGCCGTTCGCCAGCACGGCCGCCAGATACAGCAGGCTGACCTCCGGCCGCCGTTCGATCGCCGCGTAGATCCCCTTCGCGCTCCAGGTGCTCGGCAGCAGCGGCTGTTGCACGAGCGTCAACTGGCGATAGAAGCTGCGCAGCCACTCCTCGGACAGGGCGGCGTTGCGGAAGGCGCTCCACACCCAGAAGCCCGCCGCCCCGAGCAGGAGCGCACCGCACCAGAGCGCGACCGTGAGGGTCCGGCGCGGCGCCCACATGGCCACGGTCCAGGCGACGAGCAGGCCCAGGGTGGCGGGGATGATGACGAAGCCGAGGAAGTGGGCGACGAAGAGCGGGTAGTAGAACCACTGCACGTCGGTGTTCCACGCGACCGCCAACATGAGCGGAACACCGAGCAGCAGGAACGACCAGCTTGAGAGCACCAGGCCCTCGAGCCACTTGACGAAGGCCACCTGTCGGGCCGGCGCCGGCAGGCTGAGCAGGTGCCCGGGCTCTTCGCGGCCGAACAGGCTGCCGAAGGCGAGGATGGCGTTCGAGAAGGCGAGCATCACCGCCAGCACCAGGAAGAAGTGCACGAAGATCTGCTGCTTGGCCACGAGGGCGATCAACTCGAACCGCCCGACCTGCCGGAGCACCTCGCGCAGAATCCAGTACAGCCCGGCCCAGATGAGCACCAGGAGCAGCAGCACCAGAAAGGCACGCAGCGGCGTTTCCCGCAACCGTTGGTCCACCGCGTTGCGCAGTTGCACGGCCCGATAGCGGGCCAGGACCAGGAAATGAAACCTCGCTTCCGGCGGCGCATCCCTGGCGGGCGCCGGCATGGATCGCGGCCTCGATTCGCTGCGCGTCTCCACACGTTCCATCATACATACAGTGTAGGGGTATTCCGACAGTGGGCGAATCATGCAGGCAGGAATGCCTTTCGGTATCCGACCCCGCGGGATACACTGCGCCGTGAGTGGCCGCTCATGGGAGGTGTTGACGTGGGCACCTGGTCAGCGGGGAGGATCGATCGAAGGAGCTTCAACGTGTCACCGAGGTATTTCCTTGCAGGCCTGATGGTGTGCATCGCGCTGGGTGGTTGCCGGCCGGCGGGCAATGACGACCCAAACCGTCCGCCGCCGTCCGACGGCGAGCGTAGCGGCCCGTCCGTGCGCCAGGGGGACGACGATTCGAACAGCCCGCCTCCGCCCGGCGAGCTGGTGCAGTCGGACAAGCCGCGCGTGACGTCCCCGAATGTGCCGGCGGACGATTTGGCCGCGCTGGTGACCGGCAACACCCGCTTCGCGTTCAACCTGTACCAGCAGGTCCGCGGCGAGCCCAAGAACCTGATCTACTCTCCCTATAGCATCTCGCTCGCCTTGGCGATGACCTACGCAGGCGCGCGGACCGAGACCGAGCAGCAAATGGCCGACGCCCTGCAATTCACGCTGCCGCAAGACCGATTGCACCCCGCGTTCAACGCCCTCGACCTGGCGCTGGCCAATCGCGCCGCGCCGCTCAGCCCCGCGGGCGGCCAGGGCTTCAAGCTGCGGATCGTCAATCGCCTCTGGGGCCAGGCCGGTTATTCGTTCTTGGCCGAGTTTCTGGACGTCCTGGCCGAGAACTACGGGGCCGGGCTGGCGCTGCTCGACTTCATCGCCGCGACCGAAGCCTCGCGCGTCGCGATCAACAACTGGGTCAGCGAGCAGACGGCGGGCCGGATCGCAGACCTGATTCCACAGGGAACAATCGACGCTTCCACACGCCTCGTGCTTACCAACGCCATCTACTTCAAGGCGGCCTGGAGCCAGCAGTTCGACGAGCGCGACACGCTCGACAAGCCGTTCAACCTGTTGGACGGCAGCCAGGTGACTGTCCCGATGATGCGACAGACCGCGTCCTTCGGTTACGCCACGGGCGATGGTTACCAGGTTGTAGAGCTCCCTTACGAGGGGCATCAACTATCCATGGTCGTCTTGCTGCCCGCCGCCGGGCGATTCGACGAGTTTGAGGCCCAACTGGATGGTGCCCGCGTCGAAAGCACCGTGAGCGGCATCTCTTCACGCCGACTTGACCTGTCCATGCCGAAATTCACGTTCACGTTGGACCTCGGCTTGAAGGCCGTACTCGGCGCACTGGGCATGCCGATCGCCTTCTCCGACCTGGCGGATTTCTCGGGGATGAACGGCGCCCGGGATCTCTTGATCGGAGATGTGATTCACAAGGCCTTTGTGGCGGTCGATGAGCAGGGCACGGAGGCAGCGGCCTCCACGGCGGTTATCGTGATTGCGACGGCGGTCCCAACCGAACCAGAATCGGTCGTCATCGACCGACCGTTCCTCTTCATCATCCGCGACCGGCAGACGGCCGCCATCTTGTTCGTGGGGCGCGTGCTGAATCCGTTGTCCTGAGCGCCTGGGTACAATCTCCAGGCAGCCTGCCCAAGGGCGTGAAGCCCAGCGAGTCCGCGGAGTTTGCGACCCTGCAAGGCGAGTTGCAGGCCTGGCTCGATGGCAATGCGAGCCGCTTCCCGGAGTTGCCCCCGGCACTGCGTGACCAGTGGCGCGTCTATCTCCAGCCGCCGGCCGAGGACCACCGGGAAGAGCGCGAAGCGCTCAAGCAGCGGGTGCGCGCCCTGATCAAACGGCTGGTCGGCGCGCTACCGGACAGGGAGGGCCAGCCGGTCAATCCAGGGCGCGTCACACTGCTGGCGCGGGCTTGGTCCTGGCCGGTCGACTACCTGGCAGCGCCGATGCTCGAGACGGCCGGCCAGGATTGGTACCTCAAGAGCGTGGAGGCCTTCTGCGCACCCCAGCTTCTGGCAGAGACGGGCCTCGTCGCATTCCTTCGCAACAAGGACCTGCATAGCGGCCCGGACTCCATTGAGCACCGCTTGACCCGGCGCGAGTGCGTGTCGTGTGCGGCGGCCCATCTGACCATCCCTCGCCTTGCGGTGCGTAGTGGCGTGCTGGCGGACCATCCGCCCTCGGCCGCCGAACGTGAAGCCGCAAGCGAGCAGCTCAAGCCGGCCCTGGCCGCCTTGGCACGCGCGTGCGTGGCGGCGCCAGGGGCGGCCCGGGTGGCACCCTCCGAGGGAGCAAGGGAGCGCTTCCAGGAAGTGGCCACGTCGGCGTTTTTCTGGGGCTGCACGACATGCCTCACATCGACCCAGCAGTGGGACGCCGTCGCGCGTCGAGCGGTGACCGATTGGGCCGAAGCCTGCGGCTCGCACGAAGGTAAGGTTCGCGAGACCGCCCCACGTCTGGGCGAGGCGCTTTTCTGGGCGAGCATCGACGATCCGGATGCACGCATGCTGTATCGGGCGGCACTCGCCGCGCACGCAGAGACCGGCACGACCGAGTAGACTGTCGTTGGTAATCGGACAGTTGCTTGCCGATGCGCGCGACGCCGGGACCGGCGCGTGCCTGAGGGATCCCAAGGTGTGCGAGGACGACGGCAATCCCTGCACCCGCGATCTGTGCGATCCGCAGACCGGGGACTGCATCCACCCGGCCAAGGCGGATGGCACCCCCTGCGCGGATGACGGCAACGAGTGTACGAACGACGTCTGCCAGAACGGGACATGCGTCCACCCCGCCAAGCCGGACGGTACGCCCTGTCTGGATGACGGCGACGCGTGTACGACCGATGTCTGCGAAGGCGGCACGTGCGAGCACAGCCACGAGCCCGACCGCGACGTGCCGGAACTCGCCCGGCCGCGACACGCTCGGGAGGTACCAGTTGTAGCGGTGCCGTTCGTCCGACTGGCGACGGTATGTCGCCATCGCCTTGTTGCACGCCTTCCAGCCCATGCTCTTCGACAGCATCACGGCCGGCCCGAGCTTGATCGCGACGCCGTTGCAGACCGCCGTCAACCAGGTATTTTCGGACGTTGCGAAGGGCGGTTCCGGGGGGGCGCAGGGCGCGAAGGGTCGCTCCGGTCCTGCGCTCTGTTAACGCCCACCTCAAAGGCGCCCGCGCCCGGTTCCGATAGCGTGGTCGTGGGCGACGTCCTTGACCAAAGCGAAATCGATGCCCTGCTCGCGGCCGTGGCCAGCGAAGCCGGGGCGGCGCCGGCGGCCGCCGGGGTCGCGGCGGCCACGCTGGACGACGAGCCGCTGTCCGGCCGAGGCCCGGCGCCGCGCGACGACGTGAGCGCGTACGACTTCAAGCGCCCGGAACGGGTCAGCAAGGACCACATCCGGGCGCTCGGCTCGATCCACGACGGCTTCGCCCGCAATTTCGGCGCGACGCTGTCCGGCTCGTTGCGCACGATCATCGACGTGCGGGTGGTCGGCGTGGAGCAACTCACCTACAGCGAGTTCATCCACTCGCTCCCGAACCCGACCTGCTTCGTGATCGTGCAAGCCCCGCCGCTCGAAGGCCAGATGTGCCTGGAGATCAGCCCACTGATCGTCTACCCGATCATCGACCGTCTGCTGGGGGGTAGCAGCGCCGACCTGTTCATTCCGCAGCGCCCCCTGACCGCGATCGAATGGCGCCTGATTCGGCGGCTGATCAACCGGGCGCTCGAGCACCTGTCCGAGGTGTGGCGCAACCTTGTCGAAGCCAAGTTCGACATCGTGGAGGTGGAGAGCAACCCGCAGCTCGTGCACATCGTCGCCCCGAGCGAAGTCGTGGTCTTCATCACGTTCGAAATCAAGATGGGCCAGTGCGCGGGTACCATGAGCATCTGTATCCCCTTCAACACGATCGAGTCCGTGTTGAGCAAGCTCACCACGCAGTCCTGGTTCGGCTACGCGCGGAAAGGCGCCACCGAGCAACAGAAGCAACGCATCGTCCGCAACCTCGCCAAGTCAAAGGTGCGCCTGGTCGCTTATCTCGGCCGGGCCCAGGTGAGCGTCAGCGAGCTGCGCGCGCTACGTCCGGGTGACATCCTCCAGGTTGAGAAGCCGGTCAACAAAGAGCTGATGTTGCAGATCGAAGGCCGCAACAAGTACGCGGGCACCCCCGGCCAGCTCCGCGGCCGGCGGGCCATCCGCATCACCCGCAACGCCGAGATCGACGAACCCCTTTGATACGCAGGACCGCGCCAGGTTCACGCGGGCGTCGCGTCGCGCGGCTCGGCCGCTTGCGGTTCCGCAAAGGGAAGCGGCGGGGCCTCCGCCCCGTGCTCCGGGCGGTTCCAGACGCGCAGCTCGGTCACCTCGACTCTCGTCTTCGGGACGCCGGCGACATCCCACAGCCGCTGCACGATCGCACGTGTCGCGCCGGGCAGGAGCGGGCCGGGGTTGTCGGCCAGCACGAACGGGGTGGCCGCAGCCGTGTTGTGCTCGGAGACGTGTCGCTGGCTGTCGTCCTCGACGACCATCCGGACCCCAAGCAACGAGACCGTTTCCGGTCCCTTGTTCTGGATTTCAAGCACGATCAGGCCGCGCTCGTCGTCGCGGACGTCGGCCACGAACTTCGTGGTGATCTCCAGCGAGTCACGGTACTCCGGAGCCCGCCGGTCATTCAGCGCGTCCGCAATCACCGGGGGAAAGGCCCGTTGCCACTCCGGCAGGGTCTCCAAGATTTCCCGTGTTACCGCGCTCACGTGCTTGTCGGCCAGATGCAGGCCGAAGAGTCCGAGCGCGGTTACGCAGATCAGCAGCGTGATTACCGTGCCAAACACGCCGCGCACCAGGGCACTGAAGAAGCCCCCTTTGTTCACGATCACGGCCGCTCCCGAGTTCATCGTCGTGCTCCCATCCGGGCGGCGTTCGGCGGCAGCCGGCCTGACCGAGAACCGGCCCGGGTTGTCCATTGCCTGAGTGTATTCGGCGGGCGCGGGTCCTTATTCGGCTTGCTGTACGGTGGCCCGGCCCCGGCCAGGGCGGCCACGCGCCGGGGTGCCCGCTCGCCTGAGGCGGGCCTGGCCGCTACACTTCTGTCGGTGGTTGACGGATGATGTCGGCTGGAGGGCCGAGATGAGTGTCGGAATACGCAGGCTAGCGGGCGTTGGGGGCGCGGCACTGTGCCTTCTGTGTGCGATAGGTTGCGTCCCGCCGCCCCTGCCGCCGCCCGAGAAGATCGCCGCCGCCCTTTCCTACGCGGTCCTCCAGCCTGAGGCAACATGCGAGGAGCTGCGGGACGACTTCGAGCTGTATGACCTGGCTGTCGCAGATAGCCCGGACGATGTGGGACGTCAATACACTGAATACCTCGTATCGACGGCCAATGGCGAGCAGTTGCGCGTGTGGCACATACCCGCACAGGACTCGCGCGGCACGGTCGTGATTTCGCCCGGTAACAGCGGGCCGATGGCGTGCTACCTGTTCACGGCGCTTCTCCTGACCGACGGCGGCTGGTCGGTGGTGATGTACGACTACGAGGGGTTTGGCGGCAGCACCGGTCAAGCCAGCCTGCTCACGATGCGTTGGGACCTGGAGACGGTCGTGGACTGGGCACGGGTTCAGATCGGGGTCGAACAGGTCAGCTTGTTCGGCATGTCATTGGGTTCGATCCCGACCGTCGCGGTCGCGGTGGACCGGCCCGACGCGGTTAACGCGATCGTACTCGACTCGCCGGTCGCCCTGGGGCTGCAGATCGAGCGGTTCGGGTGGGTGGTTCGCGGTCGCGTACAGGAAGTGATTGCCGTCCTGGATGCCTGGCTGGTCACGGAGCGCATCATCAGTGCCATGTCGCAGCCGGCACTTGTGTTCACGCACGCGAACGACGTCGTAACGCCGCCCGACATGGCCGCGAGCATGCTCTCCAATGCTGTGGCACAGGTCGAGATCGTGGAGTTTGAGGGGCTCGGGCACGCGGAGGGCCAATTCTTCCAGACGGAGGAGTATGCCGCGCGCTTGTACGCATTCCTGAACGCGGTCTGGAATTAGACACTGACGCGAATCTCTTCCCCCTGCTGGGAGGAGGGCAGGGTGGGGGACGTCATGCCGGCGGGTGCCACTGGCAGCTTATTGGCAGCTTGCTGCCAGTGCCGACCGTCGTCACGTCGGCGATCCGACCCTGCCCCCGCCCGCTCCCAGACAAGGAACGCGGTATCGTTGGGCGCTCTTTGGACGCCCGCGCCGCCGGCTCGCTTACTTCTTGCCCCACTCGCCGAAGTACGCCTTCGCGCCCGTCGGGTCGGGCTTCATGCTCTTCTCGCCCGGCTTCCAGTTCGCCGGGCAGACCTCGCCGTGCTTCTCGAAGTGTGCCAGGGCATCGACCATGCGGAGCGCCTCGTCGACGCTACGGCCCAGCGGCAGATCGTTGATCAGCATGTGCCGCACGACCCCGTTCTTGTCGATCAGGAACAACCCGCGCAGCGCCACTCCGCCGCCCTCGAGCAGCACGCCGTAGCTGCGGCTGATTTCGTGCGTCAGGTCCGAGACCATCGGGAAGTTGACCTTGCCCAGGCCGCCCGCGGTGCGCGGCGTGTTCTGCCAGGCGAGGTGCGTGTAGTGGCTGTCGACCGAGACGCCGAGGACGGCCGTGTTACGCTCCGTGAACTGCGGCAGGGCGTCGTTGAAAGCCACGATTTCCGTCGGACAGACAAAGGTGAAATCCAGCGGCCAGAAGAAGAGCACGACGTTCTTACCGCGGAACGACGAGAGCTTGACCTGCTCGAACTGTCCGTCGATGACTGCCGTGGCCGTGAAATCCGGGGCTGGTTGACTAACTTGAACACTCATCCTGCTACTCCTGCAAGGGCACGTAGAAACTTCGGCGGTATGTTAGCCGGTGGGGCCCGCCTCACCGCCCCGACTGGGTCCGGCCGCCGCGCACTACGCGCGAGGGCCGCCCCGAGACAGCATGATTGTAGGCACGCGCCCGTGTTTTTCAGGCGCGGGGCGGATGCTGCGGCGCGTCTTGTACCGGATCGTTAGCTTGGCGCCGACTGAGCCTCATCTTGCCTCTCCGCCCGGCACCACAACCAGCCCGGCGGAATAGTGGTCTTGACCGAGCGAACCCCCAGCAGGTAGGAGAGGTGGAGCGCACCGAAACCTGCCAACTGCCTCCGCTCTACGATCCAAAATCCCCAATCCAAAACCCAAAATCAGCAGGTAGGGCAGGTGGAGCGCAGCAAAACCTGCCAACGGTCTGACGCCCCCAGCTTCCGGCACGCCGACGCGCGAGGCCATCAACACGACACCCGCCACGCGCCGGTGTTTTTCAGCTACCGGGCGGCCGTGGCCTTGCTTCTGCGGCGGCGGGCGGTTGCCCGCGACTGCCCCATGTGTGCGCTGCAATAAGCGACTGGCTCCGCGCCGGCGGGCGCACGATGTAGATGGGCCGCTGCTTCACTTCCTCGTACAAACGTCCCACGTACTCCCCCAGGATCCAAAGCACGACGAGGTTGACGCCGCCCAGGACCAGCACCGCCGCCAGTATCGAACTCCAGCCCGGCTGCGTGTAGTCCGTGAACAGCCGCGCCCACAGAACAAAGAGCAGGTAGCCGCCGGCCGCCAGCGACACTGCCACGCCGGCCAGACCGGCGAGTCGCAGAGGCCAGGTCGAGAACGAGAAGATCGCGTCCCCGGCCAGTCGCAGCATGGCGCGATACGTGTACTTCGAGCGCCCGGCAAATCGCGGCCCGGCCTCGAACGGAACTTCGGCACATGTGAAGCCGATCCACTGGACCAGGGCACGGTTGCAGCGCCGGCGCTCGCCGCAGGCCAGAAAGGCATTCACGGCATCGCGGCTCATCAGGCGGAAGTCGGCCGCGCCCGGCGTGACGTCGAGTCGTGTGAGGGCGGAAAGCAGCCGGTAGAAAGTACGCGAGCCGGCCCGCTTGACCGGGTTGCGGTCCGCCGGTTCGCGCCGAATGGCCTGGACGATTTCGCAGCCGGCGCGCCACTGCCGCACCAGTTCCGGGATCAGCTCGGGCGGGTGCTGAAGGTCGCCGTCCATGGTGATGACGGCGGCACCGCGTGCGTGTTGCAGACCCGCGACCAGTGCCGCCTGGTGGCCGAAATTGCGCGACAGGCGGACGAGCTCCAACCGGGAGTCGGCGGCGCTAAGCTCGCGCAGGCGAGCAGCGGTGTCGTCCGTGCTCCCGTCGTCCACGAAGACCAGCTCGTAGGACTCTCCAAGGGCGGCCAAGACGCGGCGCAGACGTTCGAGCAGCGGCAGCAGGTTATCGCGTTCGTTGTAAACGGGGATCACAACCGACAATACGGTCCTCGGGTTGGACACTTGGCCGACCATAGGGCATGATCATACCCGACCTTTCTCCGTCCGGGCATTTGACAACGGATTATCAGATTTTTGGTGCTTGCACATATTGACGGGCTGATCGAGACATGCGTAAATACCCGATTGAAATTCGTTGCGGCGATCTCCCCGCCGGCGCGGCGGGGGCCGGAGCGAGTGGATTCGCGTTGATGGAGCAAGACCATGAATTTCTTTGGTGGCCAGTGGTGGGCATTGTTCTTCTGGGGCGGCATCGTCCTTGGGGTTGCGTACCTCGTGGCGCAGGCCCTACCGAAGGCGTAACGGCCCCTGCAAGAGCGGCCATCCGGTTGATGGCTGGAAACTGACGCGCGCCGGGCAACTACCGGGAGGTAGGTGGGCGGCGCGTTTTTTATTGCGCCTCGCAGCTCCAGACGATCCGGTTGCGTAGCAGTCGGTTGGGAAGGATCGGGAAGCCGGCGACTGACTGGCGGTGGGCTGGACGGTTCGGATGGGACAGCGCGGTAGCGTGTGTCACGCGCGAGCGTGGGCGCAGGCGACTGCGGTCGTTGGGTGGTCAGACGCATTCGTGCTCCTCGCCCAGCAAACCCAGCGCTCCCGTATTACGCCGCAACCGCCCCCCGCTGTCCCGGGCTGGCCGCCCAGCTTGGTCGAGAAATCCAAGAACCAAGGAACCCGCCCCCGGTCCCTCCGCCCCAAACGAGCTGCGCGCGGGGAACCCCACCCGCCCCCGCGCAACCGCACTACGCCACGTAGCTCGAGAGAACGCAACCGCCTCGTTGCCGAAGCGCGCTGCTTGTGGGGAGGGGGCGCAATGATATAATACGCTGCTCGTGGGTGCCCGCTCACGCCGTTCCACGGTGTGCCGGGTGCGCGGGCCCCGAGCAAGGACGCGAGTGCGTGCGATGTTGCGGCCCTCCTACAGAAGACTCGGCAGCGACCGGCTCGACACCGGCACTCTGCCGAATCTGAGTTCGGGCCGGGACGGGTACCTTCGCGCAAGGGCGTGTGTCCGAGTGGCCAAAGGAGACGGGCTGTAAACCCGTTGGCTTATGCCTACGATGGTTCGAATCCATCCGCGCCCATCGGCGAGTTCGCCGCCGTTCCACAAAGTTCCTATCTGTGCGTGACTTGTGCGCGTTTCGGCGGATGGTCCGGGCCCGCCGTTCCCGTGGGCTCTGCGATGTTCTGCGGCGTTAACGCAGCGCGCTGCATATCGCTGTGGTCCGTGATCTAGTAGTGTTCCGCCGATGCCGCCGTCGGCCTGGAAAAAGGCCGCTCCCTCACGGTCGCGGTTCGGATCAGCGCCGCTGAAGCCCGCTCGCTCGCGCTCGGGGCTCTGATTGCCGTTGAGGCCCGCTACGTCCAGGCCCCACGTGTACTTACGCACGACGTTGTTGTCCTTGTCCAGTTCCATCAGCAACAGCCAGCCGTGCCACACGTACCGCGATCCACGTCGACGACCGTGAACAAGAGCTGCCCGAAGTCATCGTAGTCGTAGCGCAGTCGGGGGGTCGTGGTGGTCGATGGGCTGATCGCCTTAAGCTGGCCGGCCGCGTGGTCTTCTGCCGGATGGTAAGCGTCGTCGCGAAAGTAGGAGTAGCACGTGGTGAAGATGCCGCCGGTGGCGGCCGGGCGCTCCTCGCTGCTTACGCGCCCAAGGCCGTCGTAGGTCGTCTTGACGTAGCGTGGCGACGCCTCACCCCCCGTGCATACGACGGTCCACTGCTGGTAATCGCCTGTACCGTACTCGTAGTAGCGGGCCACGACCGCAGTTCCGGTCACGCTCTTTAGATGGCCGTCGGCGTAGTACTCGGTGATCTCCGTGCGCTTCTGGCTCCCCGACAGGCCGGGATCACGGTCCAGCGTGATGCAATATCCGTCGGTCGCAGTCTGACCCCGGATTATTCACCAGCTTCATGAGTTTTGGTGCAAACCTGGGCCGTTCCGCTGCGTAAAAAGGGCGTGCAGACACGCGTGACCCACGGAACG
>JALHJL010000083.1 GCA_022839625.1 Phycisphaerales bacterium | reverse complement strand
CGCAGGCGCTCGTCCGTGCCTCCGGTCGAGACCGCCCCCTACCCCCACAGCCCGCACGGGGCCGGGGAAAACGCGTCGGGCCGGTTTGGCAGCCGGATCGCTCCCGCAGCACGAGGCTCAAATGGGCATGCCGCGGCGGTGGCACCCAACGCCGCGGGCGTGGCGGGCGTCCCCAGGTGCCCCCTCCCGCCACGGCACGCGGGCGCTTCGGCAGACCACGCGGATGCCACCGCTCAATCCGCCCCAGCAGCCGTTCCCACAGCATCCCCGCCGCCCGGGGCACGTCCACGATGACGCGCCGCCCATGTTCCACCACCCGCGCCCCGGCCTTCAGCACGGTCTGCTGCACACGCTTCAGGTCCCAGCCGCAGCCCGACGCATCTTCCAACTCGCCGCGCAGCATCCCGGCCAGGTTGAACGCCAGCAGCTTCAGCAACAGACTGGCCTCATTGGCGGCGAACGATCCGGCCGACAGGCCGTTGCCGATCGCGCCGTTGAACTCGCCTAGTCGGTCCTCGAATGTTCCACGCTTGCGGTAGTGCTCCACCAGCTCCCAGCCGCTGCGCTGCTCGATGCGCCAGTTCGTCACCAGGAAGAAGTAGTGCGGGAACAGCTCGCGCAGCCCCGTCTTGGGGTCCGGCAGGTCGATCACCACCAGCACCACCCGGTACGCGCGGCTCCAGCTCTCCGCCCGGTACGAACCAAGTTCGACGGCGAACTCGTTGCCTTCCTTCAACGGCCGGCCCGGCGGACGCTTCACGTACGGTGCCGCCCACGCGTCCAGCACCGCGTTGTTGCGAATGCGGCCCACGAAGGACGCCCCTTCGTCGTCGATCGTGTCCAACACCGGGCCCTCGACCAAGGCCGCGTCGATGCGTGCGTCCAGATGCGTGGCCAACGTCCGGCCCTTGCGGATCGTCGCCCGCACGAAGCGCGTCATTCCTTCGGCGCCGGCCGCACGAAGCGCGTCATTCCTTCGGCGCCGCCCGCACGAAGCGCGTCATTCCTTCGGCGCCGGCCGCGTTGCCCCGCCGCAGAATCGCATGCACAAACCCCTCGCCCAGTCGCGGCCCGTCGTAGTCACCGCCCGACGAGCTTCTGCAGCGCGTTGCTACGAAACGCTGCGAAGTCGTGCCGTTAGCAGGGGCTGTAGACGCGTCGCATGGCGCTGCTCTTGGTCCGAAGTCGCTGACCGGGCGCGCCAGAAATCCGCAGACGCTCGACCGCCTCTGTCGGTGTCGTCGCAGCTTGCAGCGCCTTGCCGAGCAGTCGCTCGATTCCGCGCAGATTCGCACGTTCCTGTGAGGAGCAGAAGCTGACGGCCGTGCCCTCAGCTCCCGCGCGGCCGGTGCGACCGATGCGGTGCACGTACGTCTCGGGATCCGACGTCAGGTCGTAATTGAACACATGCGCAATATCTTCCACGTCCAAGCCGCGCGCCGCGATGTCGGTCGCGACGAGCACGGGCGTTCGGGCGGAGCGGAACTCGTCCAGCGCACGGGTACGGGCGCCCTGGCTCTTGTTGCCGTGGAGCGCCGCGGCCCGCAAGCCGGCCCGCAGCAGGTGCCGGGTGAGTTTGTCGGCGCCGTGCTTGGTGCGGGTGAACACGAGTGCCCGGTCGCACGGCCGGCGCGACAGCAAGCGCGTGAGCAGCGGGAGTTTCTGCGGCGGCTCGACGTGGTACACCCAGTGGGCGACGGTCGGCGCCGCCGAGGACACCCGCGCGACCTGTACCAGCGCCGGGTTGTGGAGAATATCCGTGACGAGCTTGCGGATCTCTTCGGGCATCGTGGCAGAGAACAGCAGCGTCTGACGCTGTGGCGACACCTGCGCAAGAATCCGACGGATGTCGGGCAGGAAGCCCATGTCAAGCATCCGATCGGCTTCATCCAACACGAGCATCCTGACGCTGGCGAGACTCACCAGCCGCTGCCCGAGGAGATCGATCAAGCGCCCGGGCGTGGCGATCAGCACATCGGCGCCGGCGCGAATCGCGCGCACTTGCGAGTTCTGACTCACGCCGCCATAGACGACGGCCTGCCGGACACTCGTGTACTGGCCGTACGTCCGGAAGCTGTCATGGATCTGCTGGGCGAGTTCACGGGTCGGACACAGGACGAGCGCGCGGATTCGGCTGGACGATGGAAGGCCGCGCACTTCGTGCTGGCTCAATCGCTGGAGAATGGGTAGCGCAAACGCGGCCGTCTTGCCAGTGCCCGTCTGGGCACAACCGAGCACGTCCCGGCCGACGAGGACGTGCGGAATGGCGCTGACTTGGATGGGAGTAGGGGTACGGTACCCTGCCGTGCGTACTGCACGCAGGAGCGGCTCGCTGAGCCGCAACTCTTCAAAACGCATTCGAACCTTCTTCAAGAGACCCCAGGCTACGGATGTGTCGGACGCGCGTCGCGCCCTTCTAAGCCATCGGAACCTGGCTGCTCCAATGGCTGTTGCTTCCACGGGATGCGCCTGGATTGTAGCTGCAGCACCCTCCGTTGTCAAATTGTCTCAGTCGCGCGGGCACATTTTCGATTCGCTCCGGCGACCGCTGCCTTGCGGAACGCGCGCGATAGAATTGGTGTTGTGCGAGTCGCCACATGCTTCAAGCGTTCCTCCCGCATCGCCCCGTAGCCGTTTCTACGCCGGCTACACGTGGCTGATCCTGCGCAACGCCCTGGGTTGGGGCCTGATCGGGATTTCGCTCGTGGCGGGCCCGCTCGTCCCCGGGCCGGGGGGCACCCCGCTGTTCCTGATCGGTTTTGCCCTGGTCAGCTTTCCCGGCAAACGCCGGCTCACCGCACGCGTGCTGCGCGGCCGGCCGCTCCGGTTCCGAGCGAAACTGTTCTCGATGATCGTGTGGGTCGTCGCGCTGGCAGGTTCAATTGCAACGCTGACCTCGACGCGCCCATGGGCGGGGTGGCCAATCGCCCAGCCGATTCGAACGGTGGCCGTTGTTGGCGTCTATATCGTGGGAACGTTGGTCGCCTGGCTGGCCCTTCAACTCGCGCTGCGGCTGACGAACGCGCTACTGCGCCTCGTGCCCCGGGCGCGATATCGCGTACGCCCGTGGCTGCGCCGCCACGGAATCCGGCTCCTGCCGCCGCGTTGGCGCCGGCGCCACGCGCACGAGCGCGGAAGTGGGCCGCACCGGCTCAAGGAGGAGATCCTGAAGCTGGGGCGCCGCGCCTGAGTTTTGAAGAGCGCGCTTCAATCCTGCGCTGTCCAGGGATGGGGCCCGCCGTGGAAGCCGCGGTCGCGGCCGCCTGGCCGCCGGCGGGGCAGTTCGACCACGAGGACTCGGTCACCCACGCGCACCCCGTTGCTGTGGGGGTCTGAACAGCGCCAGCAACTCTTTCGTGGTCATCGCTGGGCCAAGATCTCCTACGAAGAGCCTCTTATCCACGTGCTCACACTGCTAGCGGCCCTAGCAGCCACAGCGACGCATCGTGCGTCCCGACTCGGGACGCCGCGAACAAATGTCCCATGAATTATGGACCGGGCGCGGTGGAACCGGCCGCCGCCCGGCCCTTGTCCGCGCTGCCGTGCCGGCGCACACGGAATTCGGCACCGGCACGCGATAGCAGCCTACGTCCAGCACGTTGGTTGGGTTCCGCGCGATCGCGCCTGTTCGTGGAGGCTGACCGCGCGCAGCGCAACATGCACAACGGAGTTCCGCTCCGTCACACCCATTGCGCAGCTTTTTGTTTGCCTGTCTTGCTCCGCCCGCAGGCGAACGTCAAGAGTGACGTTGCTGCGTGGCGGCCGCTCCTGGTACGCTTAGCGGCGGCCGTAACCGCCCGAACCGCTGCGCGGGGCGCGCGGTTTGGCCTCGTTCACGGTCAGGGCGCGCTGGCCGTGCAACTGGCCATTCAGCGCTGCGATGGCCTTGTTGGCCTCGTCGTCCGAGCTCATCTCGACGAAGCCGAAGCCCTTGCTGCGGCCGGCGTCGCGATCCTCGATCACCTGCGCGCTCTGCACTGCGCCATGTGGCGCGAAGAGTTCCTGCAGGTCCGCGCTGGTCACATCGTAGCCCAGATTTCCAACATACAACTTCTTGCCCATGCTACTCTTTCTCGAAGTACGCTGACTGCGATCCGCAGTTTTACTTTCAGGAACGCGTTTTGAAAGCGGCCGCAAGTTCCGGCCGAGAAGGTAGGCGGGCAATCGAGGAGGTGCAGGACTTGTCAGGTGCCGCGAACGACCTGTCAGCAAACCAACCACCCGTATTATAGCGGCCCGAGGTCAATGTGCGAGGCTGCCAGCGAATTCTCCGGAATTCGCCGTTACCTGGCGGGCGCGCACGCGTATCCGCGGAGCATGATCCGCGTGCTCCCAGCCATCAGGGTTGCACCGACCCACGTCGACGATGACGCGCGAAGGCTATTGCTTCAGCCCCGCCAGCGCATCAACGTCGCCTGATCTCGCGAACCACCGGCGCCGCGCTCAGCGTGAAGACCACGACCTCTTCGCCGGTCGCGGTGCTGATGTCATGGTGCAAGCTCACCGGGGTGACGCCGGTGATCTCGTGGACCATCTTCTCCAGCACCGGCCGGGCGGTCTCAATCAACTGCGTCCGGACCTGCTTGAGCAGGTCGCGTCCTTTTTCCGAAGGCAGCGACCTCGCGAGCTGCTGTTCCGCCGCCGTGAGCACCCCGTGCAGGCGAACCACGAGCAGATCGCCGATCAGGTGGGCCCGAATGTCCTTGGGGCCGCGCCCCATGTAGTCCTGTTCAAAGCGGCTGACACCTTCGCAGACCGCCGCTTCAATCTCGCCCTGCGATTTCATTGATCGGCCTCTTGCAGGCACCACGTGCGGCCCAAACCGGGATCGACAGGACTTTTGAGCCAAGCGCATGATACCACGGACGGCGCGAACCGGCTGCTGGTAAAGCGCGGCCGCACGAGATAGAATAAGGGGCCGAGGACGGAACTTACGGGTTCTGCCTTGCCGAAGCTCATCGGATGACTAGCTGAACGGCAACCCAGCGCTGCTGGGGGGCCTGTTGACGAGTAAGCCGACGCGGTCGACGCCTACAGGCGCTCCACCGCGTCGGCTTTTTTTCGCGCACACGGAGGACGGCAAATGGACCAGCCGAGCTTGACGATGGCGGAACAGATCGGCCGCGCGGCGTGCATTTTTGAACAGCAGCGAACCGGCCTGGTGCCCCAATCGGTGGCCGTGGTGCAGAGCGACGGCGCCTTGGTGATCACGCTGCACGGGGCGTTGTCCGAAGCGGAAAAGGCCGTGGCCAAAGCACCCGGCGGAGCCGCGCAACTGCAGGCGTATCACCGCGAGCTCTTCGCGAGCGCGTCGCAGGCGCTCCGCGATGAGATCAAGCGGATTACCGGCGTTGAGGTCCGGGAAGCCGCGGCGGAGATTGAGCCGGGCACGGGCGCCGTCGTCGCCGTGTTTACGACCGGGACGGTTGTTCAAGTGTATCTCCTGGCGCGCAGCATTCCGGCAGAGGTCTGGGACGCATCCCCTGCGATCGCCCCAGCGCACTGAGAAGGAGCGTGCAGCATGGCGGCAGCCTACAACGGCGCGGATGCGCGAGTGAACTCCGTCCGGGGCAACGGTGATCATGTTCCGGGCCGCATCGCCTTCGTCGGAAATTACCTGCCGCGGCGCTGCGGCATTGCCACGTTCACGACCGATCTTTGCAGTGCGCTCAGTGATCATCCGCGCGAGTGCCTGGCCGTCGCGATGAACGACCGCGCGGCGCGCTACGACTACCCGCCCCCCGTCCGTTTCACGGTGGAACAAAATGACCTCGCGTGCTACCGCCGGGCAGCCCAGTTCCTTAATAACCGCGTGGAAATTGTCAGCTTGCAGCATGAATACGGCATCTTTGGCGGTCCGGCGGGGAGCCACGTACTGACGCTGCTCAGTGAACTGCGGGCCCGCGTGGTTACGACCCTGCACACGGTGCTGCGCGAGCCCAGCACAGAGCAGCGGAAGGTGTTGGAGCACGTGGGTCGGCTCTCCGATCGCGTAATCGTGATGAGTCATCGCGGCGCGGAGTTTCTGCGCGATGTGTACGGCCTGCCAGCCGACAAAATCGACTTCATTCCACATGGCATCCCCGATTTCGCCTTTGTCGATCCCACCTTCTACAAGGAGCAGTTTGCCGTCCCGGGCAAAGTGGTGCTGATGACCTTCGGCCTGCTCGCTCCGGGCAAGGGCCTCGAATACGTCATTCGGGCGCTTCCGGCGATCATCGCCCGCTTTCCAGACGTCGTGTACCTCGTCGTGGGCGCCGCGCACCCGCACGTTCTGCAGCAGCAGGGGGAAGCGCATCGAATCAGCCTGCGGCGGTTGGCCGCGGATCTGGGCGTCGCGGACCACGTCGTTTTCCACAACCGCTTCGTGGACCACCAGGAACTCGTGGAGTTCCTCGGGGCGGCTGACATTTACGTATCCCCATACCAGCACGAAGCCCAGATCACGTCGGGTACGCTGGCGTGGGCCGTCGGCGCCGGGAAGGCCGTCGTCTCCACGCCCTACTGGTACGCTCAAGAGCTGTTGGCGGAGCAGCGGGGTGTGCTCGTGCCCTTCGCCGATGTGGCTGCGACGGCGCAGGCGGTGATCCGGCTGCTGGAGAATGACGCCGACCGGAACGCGATGCGCAAACGCGCTTACTTGTTTGCCCGCGACATGACCTGGGCCAACGTCGCCCGCGCCTATCTCGATTCGTTTGCCCGCGCACACGAACAGCGGACCCGTCACTCGGGTCTGGCCCGGGCCTTTGCACCCCAGCCGGCCTTGAGCGAGACCCTCCCTGAGCTGCGACTACAGCATCTCAGGCGTCTCACCGACTGTACCGGCGTCTTGCAGCACGCCCGCTTCGCGGTGCCCGACTACCGTGAGGGACACACAACCGACGATAACGCGCGTGCGCTGGTCCTGATGACGCTCCTCGATGAACTCGGCGAGTTTCCGGCCGAGGAGATCGAGGATCTGGCGACGCGCTACCTGGCTTTCCTGGCCTATGCCTTTAACGCCTCGACGGGGCGATTCCGGAATTTCCTGGGTTACGAACGTCGCCAGTGGCTGGAAGAGGTCGGGTCGGACGACTGCCACGGGCGCGCGCTATGGGGGCTCGGCAGCCTGATCGCGCGCGACGACCGTCCCGGCCTGCGCAGCATGGCCGTTGAGTTGTTCCACGCCGCGTTGCCGGCCGCCGCGCAGCTTAGCTCGCCACGGGCCTGGGCGTACACGCTGCTCGGCATTCATGAACACCTGCGGTGCCTGGCGGGCGACCGCGCCGCAGCCGTGGCCGCCGAGGACCTAGCTCGGCGGCTCGTCGGCCGGTTCCGCGAAAGCCAACGGGAGGGCTGGGACTGGTTTGAGGACTCCCTGACGTATGCCAACGCCTGCCTGCCGCACGCCCTGCTGATCGCGGGCGAGATTCTCGGTGGCGGCGAGCACGCCGAGATCGGTCTGCTGACGCTCGGTTGGCTGAGCCGTGTGCAGTGTGCCGATGCGGGGCATTTCGTCTGTGTGGGATCAAATGGCTTTTACGCACGCGGGGGCGCCCAAGCACGATTTGACCAGCAACCCATCGAGGCCTCCGTCTCCGTGTCCGCCTATCTGACCGCCTATCGCTTGACTGGCGAGACCCGCTGGCGGCGCGAGGCGGAGCGCGCCTTCGAGTGGTTCCTGGGCCGCAACGACCTCGGTCTGCCCCTCTGTGACCTACGGACTGGCGCCTGCCATGATGGGCTCTGTCCGGATCACGTGAACGCCAACCAGGGGACGGAATCGACTCTGGAGTTCATGTTAGCCCTCAGCCGAATGCGGCTGGCGGAGCAACACCGCAACGTTCAATTGCAAGAGGACAAGAATGCCAGACAGCCGGCCTGAGATTCTGTTCCGACGCCATCCGCAGAACCCGATTCTGACGGCGGCCGATTGGCCCTATCCCGTCAACTCGGTCTTCAACCCCGGGGCGGCGCGGACGCCCGACGGCACGACGGTGTTGCTGTGCCGCGTCGAGGACTACCGCGGGCTGTCACACCTCTGTGTGGCGCGTTCCGCCAATGGTATGGATCACTGGGAGATTGACCGCGCCCCGACGCTGCTCCCTGCCGAGGATTGTCCGGAAGAAGCCTGGGGGATCGAGGATCCCCGGATTACGTACGTGGCGGAGTTGGAGCGGTATATCGTCGCGTACACGTCGTACTCGCGCGCGGGGCCGGGTGTGTCGCTCGCCGCCACGCGGGACTTTGTACAATTCGAGCGCTACGGCATGGTGATGATGCCCGAGAACAAGGATGCCGCGCTGTTCCCCCGGCGCATCCAGGGTCGCTGGGCACTCATCCATCGACCGATTTCGCCGCTGGGTGCGCACGTGTGGATGGCGTACTCCCCCGACCTTCGCCACTGGGGCGGTCACCACCTGGTCCTTCAGGCACGCCGCGGCGCGTGGTGGGATGCCAACAAGATCGGGCTGTCGCCGCCGCCGATTGAGACGCCCGAAGGCTGGTTGATGATCTATCACGGGGTGCGGCAGACCGCCGCCGGCTGCATTTACCGCGTCGGGTTAGCGCTTCTGGACACAACCAACCCGGAACGGTGCCTGCGCCGCGGTGATACCTGGGTCCTTGGGCCCGAGGCTCCGTATGAACGTCACGGGGACGTTGGGAACGTGGTGTTTCCCTGTGGCTACACGCTGAGTGCGGACAACGACAGTCTCGCGCTCTACTACGGGGCGGCCGACTCCTGCATCGGGATGGCGACCGCCAGCGTCCGAGCACTGCTGGCCTGGCTCCGCCGACACAGCGGCGCGCCCGAAACACCGGCCGCATGATTAAGGCAAAGGCGCTCTCTGACCGCGAAGCGGCGTGAAAGCACGTTTCAGCATTGGCAGTCGGTGCTCATGCGCGCGACGCGCGACTTGCCGTCGCTCGAACGGGTCGGCGCTATGGCGCTCCGGGACCGGGACGTCCGCAGCGATGCGCCGCTCGAAACCCTGGTCCGTGGGCACTTGGCGCAGCGCCGCGCCGATATCGAACGGGAAACAGGAAACGACGCACCCGCCGCCCGGCCTGCTGGGAAGCCGCGCGACTTCGCGTGTCGATCGTACAGCGGACGTGACGACTGGGAGTCCGATGCCGAGCCGGAAGCAGCGCCTCCCCCGTCGGCGGCTCCGATACCCGATCCGGCCCAGGTGGCTTTCAAGGAACTCGCCGAGATCTTCAGGAGTGCGTTGGCGCGCGGGGACGAGCGTGGGGCCGGTGCGGCGTACGACAATTTGCGCGTCCACCAACAAGAGCACAGCGGCATCTTGCCCGCGGCCGGATTGGCCGAGCACGAAGAGCGCCTTGCCCGGCTGCGCAAACGCCTCTTGGAATTCCGCGTGCAGATCGCGGCCCTGCTGCGGCAGGCCCGGGCGGCTTCACAACGCGGAGATGAGCAGGTCGCGACCGTCTTGCTGCGCCGCCTGGCCGCGTTCACGTGACCTGCCGGCGCTTGCTCGACGAAACGCATTTGAACGAGGCCCGCGCCAGCATGGTTCAGGCCGGCGAGCGGCACGACGATCGGCTTCGCCGGTGACGATTGCATCCACGCGTGCCGTGGCCTCATCGGGGCACATCGTCGCGCGTATGCCGCCCATGACCACCGGCACTCGGCGGTTGCGAAAGTCGCCCGCGATTTCGTACGCGCGGCTGGCCTGCGAGGTGAATGCCGCGGCGCCTACCAGGTCCCGGGAGCGGCAGCGCCGCGTAGTCTGGCACCCGTACGTTCTCATCGAAGACCGTGACCTCCCACTCGGGAGGCGTCAGCGCCGCCACGGTCAGCAGCCCGAGCGGCTTCCAGACCCGGTAGCGATTCCAGTGGCTTTCCTTGGTGTGCGTCAGACACACCAGCGGGTTTGACGGGTTGATCAGGTAGAGGCGAATCGGAGTTCCCTCGTTAAATCGTCGCGCTGAGGCAGCGTGTTCGGGGCTGCCGTCCCGGCTCGGCCCATGCGTCGCAACCAGCGGAAGTGCGATCCCACCGCGGCACGCAGCGTCGGGTTCACAGCGTACCGCAGCCCGAACTCGCGACAGGTCTGCTCGATCAGCGGCGCGAGCGCCGGGTAGTGAACATGGCAGACTTGTGGAAACAAGTGGTGCTCAATTTGGTAGTTCAGCCCGCCCACGTACCAGGTGAGGAGCCGGTTGCGTGGTGCGAAATCCACGGTCGTCTGCACCTGGTGCTCCGCCCAGGCACTTTCCATGCGGCCGGTTTCCGGTCGGGGCAACGGAAACTCCGCCTGTTCAACGCAATGCGCCAGCTGAAACACGACACTCAGGACGATGCCCTCGACGAACGACGCTGCCCCGTAAAACGCGAAGACGAGCCACCAGGGGTGCAGCAGCATTGGTAGCCCGAACGCCAGGGCCGCAAATACCGCCTTGCCGCCGACGAAAAGCAGCAGGTCGCGGCCGCGGGGCCGGGGGAAACGCTGCTGCCCAATCCGCCCCGTGACGACGTCGCGAAAGTCGTCGTAGAGGTGCCACTTGATCGGCAAGAAGGCGTACAGGACCCACAGGTACCAGTGCTGCAAACGATGCAGTCTCAACCGGCGCTGATGTGGCGACAGCCGGCCCAGGAAGCCGACGTTGATATCGTCATCGTGCCCCGTCACGTTCGTGTAGCTGTGATGGATGGAGTTGTGCTTGCGGGCCCAGACGTAGGAACTGGCACCGAGCAGGTCGAGCGTGGCGGCAGCGAGTTGGTTGAGCCAGCGCCGCTCGGAGAAGGCGCCGTGGCCGCCGTCATGTTGAATATTGAACCCGACGCCGGCCAGCGCCAACCCAAGCAGCGCAGTGAGCGGAAGGGCCAGCCACCAGCTGACGGCGCCGAATACGAGCACGCCGTATGCACCCGCGAGACAAACCAGCATGACGGCGGCCTTGACATACAGTCGCCACTGACCGCGCGGCGCTCCGCCGTTGTCGGCAAAATGCTGAGTGACTCGCGTGCGCAGCGTGCGGCGGAAGAGGCCATCGGCACCAAATTTCAGGGGCGCGCTACCGCGATCAGAAGATCCGCGTTGGGGGATCATTGCCAAGCTTCCACCATCCTGCATATGGAAAATCCGCGGGCACCGCGGTGACCGGCTACTCGTTTGGCTTGGCGGTTTGGCGCAACCGGAGGCGCGGACCCGCGTCGGTTTTCCGGACGTCCAGCGTCATGTTCGCCATGGCCTTGGCCGCGGATCTGTCCAACAAGAGCACGTTGCGCCCTTCGTGAGCGAACTTGACGTCGCCGGGGCGCTCCTGGTCCTGGTCCAGCTTCCAGCGGTCGTCACGGCGCGTAAATCGCAACGCCACGTTTTCGGCGGCTTCGCGGCGCGCGAGGCGATCCGACAGCCGATTCAAGGCTGGCTCCGTCACGTTGAGCATGGGTTCACCATTCCTTCCTTTCGACAAACTGCGGCGCGGCCGGCGCCTCTGAACTGGCGGCGCTCCGACCGGCCGCGCCCCTTGCTTCCAACCCTCCGGAACCTCTGTCAGGGGTCGGTTCATGCATACACTTATGACCTGTCGTTGCTGTACACGTCGGTCGCGACGCTGGAGGCCAGTAGAAACACCTGAACAACGGTGCCACCCGCGAAGGCCTTCATCACGGTCCCTTGGGGCGGCTCAATTTCAGCGCTGGCCTCGCGCACCTGCGCCCCGGTAATGCGCTCGATTTCCTGACGCAACGACTCGGCGGCGGTGGCGAAAAGCCGACTGTGGAACTCCTGCACCTTGGCGGCGCCGTTCGAGTGCTTGGCCAAAGCCTTCTCGGCTTCGGACAGGGCTCCGTGCAGCGTAATCACCAGGGCATCATCGCTCAGGACGACGGTCACCGACCGGGGCGCATGCCCCGTGCGCTCCCGCTCAAACGCCTTGGCGGCTTGGGCGATCTGCGCGGCCATGCTCGCCTGGGGCACGTTCATTGGCTCGGTCCCTTACAGTTGCAGGCGCCGCGGCGCCCGGCAGGCGCGTAAAAAAACCGACGTGGCATATGCCCAAAGCACTGAACCACGTCGGTTTACTCGTTAACCGGCCTCCCGCCGCAGGCGGGCTGCCCTTCAAATAGCCATCCGACTACGCGGCGAGTTACCCTCGCCTCGTTAATTCATGATACGCGGCTTTCGCCTGGAATGCAAGCTGTTTCGAACCGGATGAATCGCATGGCGCATGGCTGCTGTCCGGGGCGGGCGCGCACGCCCCGCGCGGATGGGCGGTTCGAATCGACTGGTTCCCGTTGCGCCCGTAGAATCCACGCCTGTTCGGGTAGCTCGGCGAACCGAGCCGCCATCCACTTTGAGCGTTACCGGGCGAGCGGCCCGGCGCGCAGGAAAGGCCGGCATGGGGCTTCCCCGCCGCGCCCGCGGCGGTCCCAGACGGACAGCTTCAGCGCCACGTCGTGGGCCAAGGCATCCTGATCGTCCTGGTGGGCGTAGCCCAGCGCCAGCGCGTACAGGTGCTGGCGGAGCAGTTCCACCTGCAGGTAGCGGATGCAGTCGGGACGGCGGTGATCCGTGAGCTGCGTGGCCAGATCGGCCGTCAGCCCCAGGCGATGATCGGCCTTTCGCAGCAGAAAAGCCCCGGCGTCAGACGTGATCCGCGGATCGGCCTGCCGCAGCTTGATCGCGCGATTGAACGTGGGCTCGAACAGCCAGCCTCCGGCCCCGCCTCCGCCCGCGCCGCCTCTGCCGGCCCGACCGGCCCGTCCCTGGCCTTCACCCATGAGGTGTTGCTCCCGTTCCGTGGGTCACGCGTGT
>JALHJL010000119.1 GCA_022839625.1 Phycisphaerales bacterium | reverse complement strand
CGCGGTGGGATCGCTCGCACTGCCCGGGAGCGGTTACCCGGTTGATGTTCAGGTCTACTTGCAGTCGGATGGGGCGGATCCGCTGCCGGGCAGCGACGCCGTACGGATGCTGCCCGGGGTGGTGGCCTTCGAGTGGTGTGCGAGTGCTTCCGGGTCTGGTGCCCCGCAGTGCGAGACTTTCGGCGAGGCCGCGGCGACGAAGTGGTACGTGATGCCGAACCGGCACCCGGCCCTGCCGGCGGCCGAAGAACGGTACGACTTCGGACTGGACAAGGTGGTAGCGTACGCCAGCGGGCAGAGCTCGGCTTCGGCGGTCGCGGCCGCCGTGAACACCGGCATCGCGGCGGCCATCTGCTATGATGTGTCAGCAGCCGACCCCCCCTTGCATCCGCTGTACGTGTTCGTATCCGGGTTTCCGCGTTTTCTCAAACGGCAGTGCTTGGCAAACGCGAAGCTCTTGCGCTACCTGGGGCAGGCGGCTGGCATCAACGCGTCGACGGTGTTCGGTTGGGGCGGATCACCAACGACCTGGGACTGGTTCGTCTTGGCTGATGGGGCGCACACAGCATCGTTCCGGTTGGTAGCGCCGCAGAACGACGGCGTTCCCGCGAATCCCCACTTCACGTTCCACGCAGTCACAGAGGCCGCTGGGAACATCTACGACCCGTCGTATGGTACGCTGGGGCTCGCTCCGGCCTCGGAGACCTGCCCGGGGGCAGACCAGCAGACAGGCTCGGCGCTGCCTGCCGATTCTCCCTGCTACTGGCAGTGCCCTCACTGGCCGGCCCCCTTGTTACCGTGCCCTTGAGGAGGTGCGCCGTGAAGAACAAGCGATCTGCGTGCACGCTCATGTTACTCGCCGCAATCGGTTCCTTGTGTGTGGCGTGGTCCGGAGACCCGGAGCAGTTCACCGGGCTGCGCCACGAGCGGCTGTTCGGTAAGCTTGGGCTCACGGAGAAGCAGCCGCCGTCGGCATCGCCGGTTGTCACGAGTCATGGGCGGTGGTTCAATATGGACTGGGAGCGTAATCCAGCCAAACTCTCGAGCCTGATCTTGGGAGTTCATCCGACGCTTGCTGCTGCGCGGGACGCAGCGAAGCGATTTGCTCGTTTTATGCCGGTATCGCCTGACTACGGACAGGATGTGCCAACCCTTGGCGATGAGCGCTACCTGTGGGGTACGCCAGAGCGTGGGACCCTGTTGTTTGTGCGCGACAATGTCCTCGTGTGCTTCAACTGGGAAGGTCGCGATGAGGCGGTAGCCATCGCGCGCCGCATGGATGATGTGATCCAGCGGGATCGCGCGGTCGCGCCACGCGGGCAGCTCGCGGCGGTGCCGGAGATCGTATCGGCCGACATCCCGACGAGTATGCCGGCCGGTGCCACGGTGCGTGTCCAGCCTGATGTGCACGGCTTGCCGGCGGGGATAGCCGTCTGGGTCACGCTGACCGATGTGGACGGCAGCTCCCGTGGCCGGAGCTTCCGGCTGGGCCAGACGCTCGACCTCGGGTATCCTTATGGTGGCGCGCCGTCAACAGAGCAATATCTGCTGGTCGTGCTCACAGAGGAGAACCTCGTCTTGAGCAAGCCCATCTCGATTACTTACACGGCGCGCGAGTGACTCACGCGCCGTCTGCTTCGCGACCGGCCGTCTGGATCGCTGGCCTGACGGAGCGGTTTTGTGTCCGCCGCCGGGCGATTGGCACCGGACCGCGGCCGAAGGGCCGCTTGCCCCGGTCGTGAGCGGTTTCGAGGATCATTGTTCGGTGTTGGTGAGCGTCCGGATACAAGCGGCCTCGGCCGGGT
>JALHJL010000118.1 GCA_022839625.1 Phycisphaerales bacterium | reverse complement strand
ATCGCCATCACGCCGTCCTCCGTGACCAGCCGCGTCAATGAGCCGCATTCTAGCATTCCTAGCCCACGCTGTCAAGCGACTTTTTCAACGGACTGCTAGGCCGCCGTAATCGCCCGTGGCCTGGATCTTGAAATCCCCGTCGCTCGTAATCTCCACCGTCGCAAGGTCCTGGCGCACGGTGTACGTGCCCGTCGCCTCCCACACGGTGATCACGTTTTCCGCTTGGCACGCAACGCTCGTTGCGAGTGCGCATACCACAACTGCCTTCCACCTTGCTGACATTGCTCTTCTCCTTGTTCTACTGAGCCGGAACCGACCTACCCGCGCCTAGCACCGCGCCATACGATCACCCACATGGCAATAAGAATCCGAAAGCCGCTGGGCTCCGGAACGACGGCGCCAACGCGAAAGTAATCCCAGTGGTGGAGACTGCTTGCGCCCTGCGTGCCTTCCCCGAAACTGACCTGAGACTGCGTAAAGACATGGACAAAGGCCCCTTGACGCACCAACGCGCCGTCGATGCGCAGCTCGTAACTGCGCATATCCGACGATGAGAGCTGATAGTCATGCCAGAGGTATGGGTCGAACGGGATTGCCAGGTAGTCCTCAAAGACGCTGCGGATGTGGTCTTGCGCGTATGCAAAGCCGACCGCCCATCCCTCGTCGCTGAACAGTCCGACCCCGGGGTCGTCCGGCCCGTTAACCGTGTCGACCTTCAGCCTCCACTCCAGGACGAGCGACTCCCCGGGCTGTGGGTCCATCTGCCCCGGGCGCTGCAGGTAGTAAAAGTCGTAGACGCCAGGGTCGTACAGCGAGTCGTAGGTCAGGATGCCGTTTTCGAGCGTGCGGTACGCGCCCCCCTGATACGGCCCGTCCCAGTTGCCCCAGAAGCGCGTGTAGCCGGCGGCTTCGGGCCAGTCCGAACCATCCCAGTTAATCCAGTATTCCCCGAGTCCGGCGGGCACCAACGCCATGACCACGGCCCCGATCAACGCACGCTTCATGACATTCCTCCGACTAAGACTGAACTGCAAGTGCCGATGCGCCCGAACGGGCCATCACCACCGCGGCGGTCGGCACCGATTTCGCGACATTCCTCAGGACGCCCGGAGCCAGCAGGCGTCCACCGGCAACCGCGTGCCTTGATGCGACGCTCGGCGCCTGACAGCCCCTTGAAGAAGGGACAGGCACTGCGAGAGACCCGTGCAGCGCTACCGCGGAAGCTCCGCCGGCACGGAGCCAGTCCCCTTTTTCAACGGACAGCTAGAGTCATCCGATAACGCAAGTATGCCACAGGGGGGGGGGGCAAAGTCAAGCGAAAACGCATGGAGAATGAACAAACCGGGGTGATTATCTGTGTTCGCCCGGCGTGGCACCGCACCACGCCGGACGTCCGTAGTTCCGCAGGTCTGGTCAGCATGCTGGCGCGAGAATCCCTTCGCGTCCTGGTGCGAGAATCCCTTCGCGTCCTGGTGCGAGAATCCCTTCTCGCACCCACCGGAGCCCATCCTGATGCGAGAATCCCTTCGTGTGCTGGTGCGGGAATCCCTTCGTGTGCTGGTGCGAGAATCCCTTCTCGCACCCACCGGGCCTGCTCCCCATGCCCTGCACGACCGGAGTCGTCGGGTCAGCGGACCAGACCTGCTCGGCTTGCCATGCCGGGCGCGGCCCGCTGTACAGCCACCCGCACTACGCCGGACGTCCGTAGTTCCGCAGGTCGGGACAGCGCCCCGGTGCGGGAATCCCTTCGTGTGCTGGTGCGAGAATCCCTTCTCGCACCCACCGGGCCTCCTCCCCATGCCCTGCACGATCGGGCGGACCTGACCTGCTCGGCTTGCCAGGCCGGGCGCGGCTCGCTGTCCAGCCACCAACATACGCCGGACTCGGCACGGGCGGCGTGCCCGCGCAAGGGATGGCCCCACCGAACTGCCCAGCCTCATGGCTCGGAGCGTCTCCCACAATCAGTGACACCCGCGTCGCGCGCGAACTGCGGGCGGGATGCGGGTGCCACAATGCCTTACGGCCGGGTTGTCCGAGCGCCGTTACTCCTGCGTCAGCAGCGTCACAAACGGATTGATGTCGCCGAAGTTGACGCTGCCGTCGCCGTTGATGTCACCCAGTTGAACGTTGCAGCCGGGGAACGCCGCCTGGTATGCCGCCGCGTCCGTTACGGCCATCACGAACGGATTGATGTCGCTGAAATCCACCGCGTGGTCGCAGTTCAGGTCGCCGAGCGGGAATGGCGAGCCCGTCGCCAGCAGACCCCAGATCTCCACGTCGTCGAGGTTCCAGCCGGA
>JALHJL010000082.1 GCA_022839625.1 Phycisphaerales bacterium | reverse complement strand
CGGCAGCGGCTCCTGCGCCAGCCGCGTGAACCCGTTTGGCTTCACCGGGCAACGGGTCGATGTGCTGGCCGGCGGCGCCCTGGTGCTCTACGACTACAAGGCCCGCATCTGCGACCCGCAGCACGGCCGCTTCATGCAGCGCGACCCGAGCGAGTTCGCGGACACGTACAACCTCTACGAATACGCCGCCAGCCGCCCCGCGCTCCTGACCGATCCGACGGGCGAGTTCAGCCTTCCAGAAATCAGCCTGAGCAGCCTGATTTCGCGCGGCCTCCAGGCCTTCAATGCGGCCAGCACGGCGCGCGACGTCCTTCAGAAGGCTCGTTTGCTTGCCGGTGGCGCGAGCTTCCAGAGCGTTTTGCTGGCATTTGTCGTCGAGCAGGCCCTCGACAGGGTGGGCGGCGATGCGTTCGAGCGGGCGCTGAAGCTCGTCCAGAGCGCCGGCCAGGCCACGCGCCGGGCGGTATTCTCGAATACGGTTGGCAAACTCGCGGAGACGGCTGCTGGGATTCAGCAGGGATCGAAGGTACGCATCGACCTTGGCAGCCACTTCCGCCGACCCGACGAACTCGGCGAGACCTTCCTACGCGACGTGAAGTTCCGTACGGATGGCAGCATTTCTATGAGCGGACAACTGGAGGACTTCATTCGGTATGCCGGCCAGCAGCAGCCCGGCTTCAAGATCGTCCTGACCGTACCCAAGGGCACGACCGCGACAGGCAAGCTGGCCGAGTACGTAAGGCAAGGCCTTGTTATCTTGGACGACACATTGCCATGATCCGCGATGATCCCGAGACCAGCCGCAGCGAGCTGCGCTGGGTTTGTGAACAGCTCACCAACGCGGGTGTTCCCGTTGCGGTTCTGACGCCGTCGGACCAAGACGCCGGTTTGATCAACAAGGGCGTCGAGCTTTCTCCACTTCGACAGCTTCACTCGCGTGACCGGCAGAGCGATGTGTCGCGTCGAGTCCTGGCTGACTCGCTAGGATCACTGACCACGATAGGCGGACTCTGGGCTGTTGTTGACGCGCTCGGTCGCCACGAGTTGATGGACGAGCACATTTGCCTGCTGGCCTCATTGGCTGAACGGCTACGCGGCATGTCATTCGATGAGTACGTGCAGTTCCTCGCGCTGCGTGCCCTGCGTGGGTTAGACCCATTGGTATCCAAGCAGCAACGCGAGCAAGCAGAGCTGGCGATTCGGGAGGGCTTCTACCTCAGCGCTGATCCGCCATCGTGCGAACGGAGATTGCATGTCTACGACCCTGCGTACCCACAGAACGATGATCGTCTGAGATTTCGCGAGGACTCATTAAAGGGCCTCGTCTTCAACGTGCTGCTCTGGCACGCACGCCCCTCGATACTCGAGCACATTGTCCATCTCGCCACTGACGCGTCGCACGGCCACACGCGCTTTGTTCTATGTGAAGCCTTGCGCGTGTCGGACCCAGATCGCGCCGCGCAGCACTTGATTGCTCTGATCGAGGATCCCGACGTTGGGGCGTACGCGATGGTCGAGTTGGGAAGGCTCCGGTACGCCCCCGCGCGCCCGCTCATTGAGAACTTCCTGGACCATCCGATTGACTGGGTGCGGCGCGAAGCCAAGAAGGCTTTGAGGCGCCTCGACCAGGCGGCGGGCAGGCGGGCTGCAACTCCCGCGCCGTTCGACGAGGTGCTTCCCGCGTCCGAGCGCGCGCTTGGCGCGAAGCTGGTTACGGGCAAGGACGCCACGCCGAGGGATATCGAGGGCAAGGTCAGCGCGTTCGTTATCGGGTCGCTTGCGGAGGACGAGCGCGGGTGGACCCGCGAGAACTGCTGCTCTACGACCATCGATTTGAGCGAATTGGATTCGTTCCTTGGCAAGCTCCGGCGGAAGTTCAAGGGAGACTTCCGCGGAACACGGGCAAGCACGCTGCGCGACGAGATCCTCCAGGCTGAGCATGAGGACTGGAAGGCGTACAAGCTGAACGTGCGGATCGGCGAGCGCGCCGAGGAGATTTGGTTTCACTATTTCCTGGATGATCCTTCGACCGTGGACGTGACCATCTGGGGCCCGGCAGACTTCATTACCATGCTGCGGGGGATTCTGTCAGAGGGATGAGGCCGCGCTCGATCGAGCGTGGCCTCGACGCCATCCCATCCAGGGGTCGCCTCCGATCCCGACAGCGAGTCGTCGTCCATCCGCCGTGCCGGAGACTCGGTCGCGGTGGCCGTGAACGTTACTTCCCGCAGCCCTTGCAGCCGGTGCGGCCGGCCGGCGGTTCGGCGGCGCGGAGCGGCAGCGGCGAGCCGTGGACGGCTGCGAGGATCACCGCGGCGCCGGAGTAGGCCGCTGCGGAGAACAACCACGCTGCCGGGGCGGCAACGCCGGCCGTGACGGCGTAGATCAGTACGGCCGTCCAGAAGGTCTGGCAAGCCCAGCAACCGAGCAGGTACTGGAGCGCCCGTCGGGGCAGCGAGGTGCGAGAGAGGCGTTGAAGCTCGGTGCGGCGGGCGTCGAGCTCGGGTTCGGTGAGCGAGACGGGGGCCGCGTGCTGCGAGCCGCGAGCCACGTCCTCGTCCCATCTCGTGCGGTTGGCGACCTCCCAGTTGAGCCGGTTGAGTCGCTGGCGGCGCGGGTTGTCGCGCAGCGCAAGCCGGTATTGCAGCTCCGCCGCCGGGAACGACCCGAAGATCGCCTTCGCGACCGCGCAGACCGCCAGGGTCCAGACGAAGAAGGACGCCACGTGCGCCCAGTCGGTGATATCGAAGATGCTCGTCATGTTCAGGCCTCCATGCCTCCGAATGCCGTTCGTTCGGCGAGCGTCGTGCCCGCCGGTGTATTCACAGGCTGTGCCGCATCAGATCTTCCGCGCCGCACGCTGTTCCATCCGTTCCCGCAGCAGGTGTTTCACGATTCGCGCCTCGGCCGGCGCGTTGCTGGGGTCGACGGTCATGTCGCCGTTCTTCGGCAGCTTCCAGCCGGCGTCGAGCTTGGCGAACAGCGCCGCGATGGCCGGGTCGCGTTCAGTCAGCCAGCGCCGCAGCTCGGCTTCCGTCGTGCCGTTCAGCAGCTCCATCGCGCGGGCCAGGACGTAGTCGCAGGCCAGGAGCCCGAGCTCGTCGTCCGGGCAGTAGGCCGTCAGATGCACGCGCTTCGGACCGATGTTGATCGACACGACCGGCATTGCCTCACGCTCCCTTCGTACCACCGCCCACGACTAGCCGGCGCTCCCACATCCAGTTGATCTCCGGCGCCCACGACGCCGACGCGAACGCCACGAGCCGCTGGAGTTCCTCGATGCGCGTGGCGCCGGGGTCGCGGTACTCAAAGCCGATGTTGATTGCGCCGACATTCGGCACGCCGGCGACCCTCGCGACCTCCCGAGCCAACTGACGGCAGCGACCCCAGACGTTTGCGTCCAGCATCATGTACACCATCCGGTAGAACGGCACCGCGGCCACGACCATCGCAAGCTGCTGATCCGTCGGCAGCGAGCCGAAGAACGCCGTCGCGACCGAGTCGTTGTCCGGTGTGATCGCCGCGGTGACCATCAGCGCGTCGAACGGTCCCTCGACCACGAACAGCGTGTTCCCGCCGTGCTGCACGCGGTCGGCGTCATAGATCGTCGTTTTGTGCCCGCCTTCGACTGGGTAGCTGAGCCAGCGCTTGCGCTGCCGGGCGTCGATGGACCGGGCTGTGTAGCCGAGCTCCCGTCCGCCTTCGCGCACCGGGAACACGACACGCCGCTCCTCTTCGTCGAAGCGCAGGTCAAACCGCACGATGAGCTCACCCAGCCGCTCCGCGGGCATACCGCGGCCGACCAGATAGTCGTAGCCCGGCTGGGCGGTGCCCTTCGGCGACAGCGGTGACAGCTCGCTCACATCACGCACGTTCCGGCTCCCGTCCAGGTCTCGCATGGGCAATCGTGCATCCACGTTGCCGGGTCGAGCGTCAGGTCGTAGTTCCGCAGGCGTGGCACACCGCGGCCCTCATACGGAGGCAGCCCGCCATTGCGGCCGGGGAAATGGCGGTACGGTCGGCCCGAGCCGTCGAGGTTCAGATCGACGGCGACCCAGGCCGCTTCACCCTTGCACACCGGGAAGTCGCCCAGCGAGCACTGGCAGATGTGGCCCGTGCAGCAGGCCGAACCCGCCCACGCCGAAAAGCACCCGCTCATCGCATCGACGAACTGCGCGCAGAGCGGCCCGTACTCGCCCTCGTAGCCGTATCCCGGAATCGCCGGCGGCAACGCCAGCGTGTCGCCGAACGAGCAGTCCGCGCTGCAACCGGGCATCCCGTCGCAGCCGGAGTACCACGGCGGCACGAGTCCGCGCCAGTAGATGCCGGTGACCTCGTGGAACCACAGGCCGCTGTCCGGCCCCATCGGGTAGGTCTCGCCACAGCCGAACATGTCGCCCAGGCAGTTACCGCTGAATTCATTGCCCGGCGGGCCGGTCGCTTTGAAGTACAGGCCGGGATGCCAGACGTGGTCGAGCCGGTTCTTCTTGAACTGCCCGCCGTGGTCGTCGTCCCAGCCGGCGTTGCACTGGTCCGGCGTGCAGGCGTAGTAGCTGTAGCCCTCCACGCGGCGCAGGCAGTTGTAGCCGGCGTGCGGGTCATCGACGCAATGCTGCGTCTCCCAGTCCCACGAGCGGCAGCCCTTCTCGTTGCGGTGGTAGCCACAGCCCGGCGAGGCCTCGCCACCGAACGCACCGTCCGGGTCGTAGCCGTCGCAGACCGTGTCCTCCCAGAAGCCGCGCTCGCAGGGGCAGTCCGGGCTGGTCTCGGGCGAGTACTGCGAGTAGCCGTGCTTGCGGCTCATCATGTGGCACTTGGCCGACGAGCAGTTCTGGGTGCATTCCTCCCAGGTCGGCACGGGCCAGGACTCGCACGTGTCGGGGTACTCCGTCCATGAATCGTCGTAGCCCGGCCCCCATTGGTGATACCAGTAGCCCAGGGCGTGATCGTACGGCCAGCAGGCTTCCGAGTTGGCGCAGCATTTATCGCACGCCTTGCGGTACTCGGTGTGCGCCGTGCCGTAGCAGTCGTGGTGATCCGCGGAGTAGTGGTAGCCGCAGTCCTTGCCCATGAACTGGCCGGGCGTGCGTTTGCGCGTGCACAGGCCGATCGAGGTCCACGCGCCGTGGTCGATCAGGTAGTCGACCGCGTCGACGATCTCCTGGATGTGCACCGCCTCGATCACGTCGCCCGGTCGCAGGCCCCACTCGGGGTACTTCGCCCAGACCTTGGCCAAGTCATCCCAGGCCGGTTCGTACATCAGGACGAACGTGCCGGGCGCTGTGCCCCACGAGTACCCGCCGCCGTAGAACGGGTTGTTAGAGTGGGTGTCGTCGGTGTACAGCATGTTGATGCCGCGCCAGGTCTTCCGCGCCGCCTGGCTGCCGGCGTCTTCCTCGCGGTTGTGCAGCGGCTGCGTGTCCGTGCCGCCCGCTTTGCCACCGGTCATGTAGTGTGGATGCTGGTTGCTGCCCGACCAGCGGAACTTGATCGGCATCGGCACGCAGCAGAGCCCGTCGTCGCCGCCGCGCGAGCGCGGGTTGTGATGGAACGTGTCGCAGCGGTCATCGGTCTCGGCGCAGGTGTCGTACTCGCCGGTGCAGCAGTCGCCGCCCAGCCACGAGAGCACCCAGCGCACTATGCTGATCAACGCCGGCTGGATCGTCTCACCGCCGTCGCATTCGAAGTGGTCGGTGCCGTGCCGCACGTCTACGCCGCCGTAGTCGGCGAGCATCTCCGGCAGGCCATAGGCGTACGGGTTGAAGTGCGTGTACCACGCGAAGGCGTACGCCTCGTCATCGGCGGGCGCGGCGTCGCCACCGGGGTCGTACTTCGTGATGTCCGGGTTCTGCGGGTTCGGGTCGTTCCAGAAGTAGCGGATGTACCAGCGGCATTCTGTGCCGTGGCGTTGGGCTGCGAGTGTGGCCTGGTACTTCCCGCCGGACAGCGTCATCGCGACGGATTGCCACGATCCCCACGCGCCGCCGGGCCCTTTGAGCTGGTAGAAGAGCGTCACGCTGGTCGGAGTGGTAATGCTGCCCGGCTTGGTCCAGTAGACCTTGACCGCCTGGCCGTCCTTCCACGTGTAGCCGTTGGCGGCCGTGAGCCAGGGAGGGCTGTCAGTGCGACCCGGCTGCGTCGCGCCGAACCAGCCGAAACCCTCGGGATCGAACGGGAAGCTGGTCTGGTGGTCGCGCTCCACACTGCCGAGCGGGAAGTACGCACGGTCGTGGGTGCCGGTCGCGTATTGCCCGGCCGGATCGCTGGAGCGCGTGCGGATCGGCACCTGTGGCTTGGGCATCGGGCAGCATGGCGGGTTCTCGCCCAGCGCGGCGTACTCCTTGCCCGTGGGCTGGTAGTCCCAGCACGTGCCGGTCTCGTTGCAGCCGAGCGGTCCGACCAGGATGCGCCGCTCCCACATCTCGGGCCCCCACAGGCAACGCGGATGGATGCGGTCGTACCACTGGCACTTGTCGTAGCCGCCCGTGCGCGGGAATGCGCCCGGGCGGGAGCCGAAAACGGCGTAGAGCAGGCCTTCGAGCTTCTCGAGCGCCAGCGAGAACTTGCCGCCGAGCGTGTCCTCCCAATTGATCTCACCTGCGCCGGCGGGCGGCGAACCCTTCGGCAGCACCTTCACGCCGGGCGGGTGCAGGTCCGACCACTTGAGCTGCGCCGGGTACTGCCCGCCCGGTGTAGCGAAACCCTCCTCGCCGTGCGAGTGCGTCCCGAACGTGGTGGTCTGCGCGCTGGTGATGTCCACGAACGCCATCAGAGACTCTCCAGCACGAGCCGCACCTTGTTCGGCACGCGCAACACATCTCCGGCGGGCACACTGACCGGTGGGTCGATCGGTGTGATCCACATCAGCTCGTTGCTGCCGCCGACCAGGCCGTAGACCGCCAGGCCGCCGAACGGGCCGAGCGCGGCGCCACTGCTGTTCGTCCATTGCGGCGTGGCGACGGAATCGACGCGCACCGGCGGGCCGGCGACGAATGTCCAAGATGCGAGGGCGACGGCGGCGAAGTGCGTGTCGAAGAACGGCGCGATGTCGGCGTAGGTCAACCGGCGATGGAACGCCGGCGCGGTCGCGAGCAGTGGCCGGCAGTAGATCGCCGTGTACCGGCTGCCAGTCTTCTGAAACGCATACTTCGCGAACCGCAGTGCGAAATCAGCCGTCACTCGCCCGAAGATCCGCGCTTGGTAGCGCACGTGCAGACTCGTACCGGGCCGCAGCAGCACTGGCGCGCGGAAGCCGGCCGCCGCCACCAGCTTGCTACGCGAGCTGTCGGCCAGGAAGGCAAGCGTGATCGGGAACCCGCCCATCTTGCGGAAGTCGCACAGCCAGTCGAGCTCGCCCGACGGGTCCCACTGGTACATGTACGGCCGCAGGCAGGTGTTCGGGTCGTACGGGTCACAGTCCGTGCCGCAGCGCTTGCGGGGCCGCTGCCACGGGTAGCCGACCTCCGACTCCCACGACTCCTTGGGTGTCCACTCCGGCGGGGGCTGCTCGACGTCTTCCGGCGTCCACGGCAGGTCCCACGCCGACGCGGCCTGCGGCGTCCACGAGTGATTGTTCGGGAACTCGACCTCGGGCGAGATCAGCGCGCCGCCGTCCGCTTCGGGCGAAGCCGTGAAGGCGACGGCTTGACGGCTGTAGCCGAACGAGGTGCGCATGGCGTTCGTGTACGCACCACCTTCGTTCGCGCCGGCGGCGGTGCACTGCGCGAACGTCAGCGAAGGGCCGAACGCCGCGCCGCCACCCGAGTTCGGGCGCGAGTTGGGATAGCCCGTGGTCGCGCCGGTCACACCGATCTGAAACGACATCGCCGCGTCGTACGGCGGAAAGAGCTGACGCAAGACGTGGCTGATGCCCTCAGTGGCGAGGAAGTTCGGGGCGGCGAAGCGCGCGAGCTCCACGCCACTGTCACGGTCGACCTGTCGCACGAGGAAGACGCCCATCAGTACGTCCCCCGGTAGTGCGAGCGCGTGCAGACGAAGGCGTCCACGCCCGGATCAGGCGCGGCGAAGATCAGGACCACATCCCCGACGACGAGCGGATTGACCCACTGCCCGCCGGCGCCTTGCTCCTCCAGGTTGAAGACGTTGTTGTACGCCGCGCCGCCACCGACCTGTGTCCAGGCCCCGTTCACATCCATCGTGGCCTGCGTGGCGGCGTAGCGGTACGGCGGCGAACTGCCGGCCTTGGACGTGACCATCGCGAACGACGCCGCCATCGACGCGGCGCCGGTCGGCAGGCCGATCTTCGCCACCACCCACGCGACGGTGGGGTCCGGATCGCGGTCGCTCGGCGGCTGCACCCAGAGCAGGCACGCGGAGCCGGCCGCGCCGCTGTCGAGCTTGTCGGCCTGGCCATCCTTGGCCTCGGCGAAGACGTGGCCCTCGTCGTTCACCTTCACGCGCGCGACGCAGACGCCATCCACGCAGCCGCGGCCGAAGGCATCCGCCTTCACCGGCTCGAGCAGCACGACGAAGCGGCCGGCATGCGCCGTCGTCGGCGTCACGCCTTTGATCGCGACCCGCTCCTTGAACGCATCGGCGTTGTCCGTCGGCGTGATCACCGGCCCGGACACGCCGAGCACGTCGAAGCGCTCGCGGTCGGCGCCACTGTCGTTGCGGACGAGCACAATCCCGGTCTGCCGCCAATCGGGCAGGCCGTCCTTCGTCGCGCTGCGTTGCCGCTCCTGGAAGTCGCGGGCGGAGTCGACGAACGCGTTGAATGTCGCCGCCGGAATCACGAGCGGATCGCCGGAGTGGACCTTCTTCATCGCGGTAGGCATGGCTCACCCGATCCCCAGCAGGCTCAGATCGCCGTCGTCATAGACCCGTTCGATGTAGACCGCGAGCGGCTTCTTCACCAGCGCCTTCGCCGTTTGGTCCTCGCTGTCGGCGTAGCGCACCCACAGGTACTCCCAGCCCTTCTTGTCGATGCCGGTAATGTCGCCGATCGTCAGGTTGCTGACGTTCGGGCTGGCGGCGAAGCGGAAGGTGATCTCCCAGTCGCCGTAGCCGCGGCGGGCGCCGGACGCGCCCAGGAACAACACTTCGCCGGCGTTGAAGCCCTTGAACGCGCCCACATTGACACGGCCAGTGAGCTGGAAAATCGTCAGCCGATACGCGGGCGTGACCGTGGTGTCTGGCAGGTAGTGCGTCTCGGAGAAGTGGTACACCGGCACGGTGATGTCGACGCCCTCGACGCTGTCGTTGGTGACGCCGATGGCGCCCTTGAAGTCCGGCGCCGTGCCCGCCGGGTACTTCGCGATCGTCTGCTTGCTCTGCGTGATGTGTTGCGTGCCACCGCCGGTGTCGAAGGCGAACGTGGATTCATCGGTGGGCGTAAACGGCCCGTACCGGACGACGCCCTCCCAGAGAAGATCGCCCACCGGCTGCACGCTGACCGTCTCGCGCGGCAGGTAGAACCACCCGCTGCCCCACGGGTCGTACGTGGCCGGGCTGAAGGCGACCAGCGCGTTGCGTGCTTCGACGTCGTCGTTCGTACCGCGGATGACGTACCGCAGCTCGACCGAAGGACTGGAGCCGGTGGTGACCAGCCGGCTCTCGAACTTCTCGACGACTTCGACGGCCACGGATTCCTCCTACGCAAACGTCAAGCGACCGGCCGTCTCGGCCAGGCGCTTGGTGTGACGGGCGGTCTCCTCGGTGGCGCGGGCGGTGCGCTCGACGGCGTCGCCGCCACCGAGGCCCGCGGCCACGAGCGGATTGAACGTGCCGGTGACGCTGATCTTCTGGGCGAGCAGGTTGCCAACGCCGTTGAGCAGATCGTCGAGTCCGGCCAGCGGGTCACCGGGCGTGCGCCGCGGCCCGCCACCTTCCTTGTCCGCGGCCTCGCGCTTGCGGCGGGCTTCGGCCACGGCGTCGTCGAGCGCCTTGCGGGCGTCCTCGAGCTGTCGCTGCGTCTCGCGCGCGCGGGCGTCGGTCTCCTGGTCGAGTTGCCGCTGGGCGTCCTGGTCCTTGCGGCCGATCTGCTCGAGCGTGCCCTCGTGGATGCCCTTGGCGCGGTCGCGCTCGGCCTGGCGTTGCGCTTCGCGTGCCTGCAGGGCGGCGTCACGTTGGCGATCGATCTCGGCGTTGAGCGACGACAGGTCGTCGTCCGCCATCTGCTTGGCGGCCTCGACGTCGAGCGTCTCGTCGAACAGGCCCCACAGCTCGAGCAGACGCTTGGTGGTCCAGTTGATCGCCGTGTTCCAGGCCTTCTGGAATCCGGACGTGAAGCTGGTCCAGGTCTTCGACAGGAAGGCCGTCGTCTCGATCCACGCAACCTCCAGCGCGTGGAAGACGATCTCGGCCGCCGCCAGCGCGCCGTACCACATGCCGTACGCCGTACTGAGGAAGAAGCGCTTCGCCTCCAGCCACGCCTTGTTCAGCGCGGCGACACCCTGCTGCCAGGCGAGCTTGAGGGAGAGCCAGAGGATCTGGGCGGCCAGCGTGATGTCGCCGGCGGCGAGGGCGTCGGCGATGCCACCCATTACCTTATATACAGTGTCGCGCAAGCGGCCGAACTGCTCGCCGAGCCACGTGAGCGCGTCCGCCCCGGCCCCGGACACGACCAGCAAGGCGCTGCCGAGCGCGACGGCGGCGGTGATCACCAGCCCTATCGGAGACAGCATGGCTGCCAACGCCGTGCCGATGGCGCCGAACGCGGCACCGATGCCGGTCACGACCGAGGCCAGCCAGCCGAAGACCGCCCCGATGCCTGAGATCAACGTGCCAGCGGCGATCAGCCCGACCCCCACGGCCGTGACGGCCGCGGCGACCTTCAGTACCGTGACGATCAGGGCCTTGTTCTGCGTGAGCCAGTTGGTGACAACCACCACGACGCGCGTGGCCCGCTTCGCCAAGTCGATCAACATCGGGGCCAGCGCCGCACCGATCGTGAACGCCGCCTGCTTCAGCGTTCGCCACAGGATGTTGAGCGTGTCGGTCAGCAGCGCGGCGTCCTTGGCCGACTGCGTCGAGATGGTGAGCCCGAGATCGCGGGCCTGCTGCTGCAGGGCCTCGATGCCGGCGGCACCGTCCTTGAGCATCGGCAGCAGCCGGGTGCCGGACTTACCGAGCAATTCCATCACCAGCGCGGCCCGGGTCGTCGGGTCTTCGATCTTCGACAGCCGGTCGGCGATCAGCTTGAACTGCTGCTCGGGCGTGAGGTTCTGGAGGGTCTGCACGCTCAGGCCCAATGCGGCCAGGGCGTCCACGGCGGTCTGCATGCCCTCGGCGGCGTCGTTGATGCTCCGCTGCATCTTGCGCAGGCCGGCTTCGAGCGTCTCCAGGTCGGCCCCCGACTGCTCGGCCGCAAATCCGAGCTCCGAGAGCGCCTCGACGCTCACACCCGTGCGGCCGGCCATCTTGTCGAGGGTGTCGCCCGCGCCGGCAAAGACCTTCGCCGCGCCCAGCAGCGGCGTGATGACGGCCCCGCCCAGCGCCGCGAGCTGCGTCCCGAGGCTGCGCACGCCGGCGCCGAAGGCCTTCAGCCGCTTTTCGGCGGCGCGCAGGCCCTTGGCAATGCGGTCGTCGACGCCGAGCTCGACGAACGCCTTACCCGCGCGGATGCCCTTACCACTGGCCATCGGCTACCCTCCGCGCACGCTGCCCGCCCATCGCTTCGGCAGCTTCGCGCGTTCCTTCTCCAGCGCCGGCCCCATGAACGGCCGCGATTCGATCATCACGCGGCGGCGCACGACCTTGCCGCGTCGGCGGCGCTCGATGAGCGTCTTGCCGCCATGCTCGAGCACGCGTGGCGCCTCGGTCGGCTTATTGAGCTTGGCCGGCCCGATGACGACCGACTCGCTGGCGGGCTCGTAAGCGAAGAACAGGAAGCGCTTGAGCAGGCCCACGTGTGAGTGCGGCGGCTCGCCGGGTGGCGCCGCGCCCTTCTTGCGGCGCAGGCTGTGGCGGGCCGTCGTGCGGATGAAGGCGCCGGCCTTCGACAGCGCGGCACGCTTGGCCTTGTTGACCGCGCGTTGCACCGCCGGCCGATCGAAGAACAGCGCCTTCATCTGCATCGTGATCATGACGTGTGCTTCCCGCATGGGGCCGCGTGTCGCCCGTTCTGCTTGATCCGCAGCGTCTCGCGGCGGTGGCTGAGCACGAGCGCGAGCAGCAGCGTCAACGTGACGACCAGTGTCGCGCCGACGCCGAACTCGCTGTTGTAGCCAGTCGCGTTGCCGCCGATGCCGGTGGCCTGCACCTGGGCCCGCAGCGTCGTCTCCACGGCCGTCTCAATCCGGCTGCTGAGTTCAGCCTGCACGCCGGCGACGATCTGGCCGCTGAGCTGCTGCACGTCGAGCGCGGCGGACTCACCGGCCGGCTGCGACGTCGGGGCCGGCGTCACCGTCAGCTCCGGTTTCGCGTGGCTGGCCGCGCAGCCGGCGGCGGGCGCACACACCGCCGCCAGGCTGCACGCCAGGAACCGGCGCACCATCGCGCTCACGGCGCACCCGGCACGGCCGTCTCGGGCTCGGTCGCCGCGGGCTGCGATTCCACAGGCGGCGGCGCCTGCTCCTGCTGGTGCGGACTCGTCTCCGTCTCCTCGCTGCTCGCGCTGGTCACCTGGAGCTGGCCGGCGATGCCTTCGACGCCGACGGATGCGGCGCCCTCCACGCCGGTGACCCACTTGCCCGAGAACTTCACGACGTACGTGGGGTTGATGCCTTGCGCCCCGGCCTGGATGACCAGCTGCTCCACGCCCTGCGCGAGGCCCTCGCGCACCGCCGGGATGATCGCCTCGTCCGCCAGCTTGTTGGCGAAGTGCTCCACCGGTGGCTGCGGGTTGAGCGTCGCACAGCCGGTCAGGCCGAACAATGCGAGGATCGCGAGCAGAACACCGACGAACGTCTTCAGGTTGCACAGCCACATGAGTTGTCCTCCGTCCCTGGAGTTGCGGCGCGAGGGAACCGTCCCTCGAGGAACACCGCTTTCAGACTGTCCATGTCGATCGGAATGGGCGCCGGCCGCCTGGCGAACGGGTCGAAGTCGCTCGGCCGCAGCGCCCGGGTCTTCTTCGGGTCGCGGTGGCAGTTCGCGAGCAGGGCCATGAGTGCGCTGGAGCGCGCCCATTCGTCCTTGGCCCGCGCCTCGGCCATCGTGAGCAATTCGCGCAGCGTCAGCCGGCCGGGCTCGACGCCGACGATGCCGGCGCAGCGCCAGACGAGCTGCCAGACGTCGCGAGCGCCTGGGCGACGAGGGCTTCGGTGTCCACCGTCGCCAGCTTGGCTTCGATCACGTCGCGGGCCTTGTCCATCACGTTCCACGTCGTCGCGAGGATGCGCTGGAGGTTCGCCCGATCCCTCGGGCTCGGGCAGAAATTTACAAGCTCCTCCAGCAGCGCCTTGGTCGCGTGCTCGATCGCGTCGCCCGCCATCGCGCGGCCGAACTCC
>JALHJL010000117.1 GCA_022839625.1 Phycisphaerales bacterium | reverse complement strand
ACGGCTACGAGTGGGGGATGATCCACCTCTGGGGCGCGAACGAAGACCTGCCGCCGATCCTGCTGCTGCACGTCGGCGAACGCTGGTACCAGCCCGGCACCGGGCGGTTCGTGCAAAGGGATCCGATTGAGCTGGACGGTGGCGTCAATGTGTACGCATATGTGGGTGGTAGCCCAACGTGGACGGTCGATCCGGAGGGCTTCCAGTCCGTGCCCGTCGGCGATCCATCGCCGGTCAATCCAACTCCCTACCCACGTCCGCCGAGAGGGCGTATTCGCATCAAGTGGAACCCGGCGCCGAAGAAGCCGCCCACGGTCTGGCAGAAGTGCGTCATTGGGCTCAAGGGGCTGCTGAGGATTGGACCCAAACCTGTTTGGTTTCTCGGTCCGTTTATCGTGCCACCGGAGATTCCAGTGAGGGAAGAGATGGAGCGGAAGTGGCGGGAACTCATAGGAGGGGGCGACCCCGTTTGGCTGTGATCTCGGCATGGATCGCCGCGTAAGGTAGGGTAGGAGTACTGACATGCAGAGGCAGGCAGTCGGCAGCGTGAAGTGGCGCTCGGGTTTGCTCGAGGTCTGTGCCAAGCCCGCGCGGACCTATGAGATCGTGGCACCAGTCGACCACGCCCGCGAGCAGCCGGAGGTGTTTCTGCGCCTGTTGGGTCTCCTGCTCATCCAAGCGCACCGCGACGGGATGCAAGCCATCGACTTAAGTGCGCGACCCGACGGCGACGGAGTCACGCTGCGCTACGAAGGACGTACCGCCGACGGCGAAGGCGGCGTGTGGGACATGTCGCCGCCGCCGGCGGAGGCGTACGCAGGGCTGGTGCGGGCGATCGTCTCGACCTGTACGTTTGACGCCGGCGTACGACCCCGGGGTGTCATTCATGCGAAGCTGAACGGGGCGCCGGTTGATGTCCGCGTGGAGTTGGACGGATGGTACCACGTCCGTCTGACCTTCGACGCGCGTGTGACCTGACGAGACGGCGTAAATTGCTCGCGGGACTTCGTAATTCGCAATTGGACCGCGGGGCCGCGGGGCCGTTGAAAAACAGGCCGGCGCGAGGCCGATCGCTGGCGCTCTTGAGATAGGCAGGTGCTCATGTCGGTTGTCGTTGCAGTCGAAAAAGTCGCGCGAATCGCTCTCGGCTCGGACAGCATGACGAGCGTCGGTTCCACCCGGTGCGTCAGCGCCGTTGGCCCGCCGAAGGTGCTCCGCGTCGGTCCGTACTACATCGGCAGTGCCGGACTCGCGGTCTACCGCAATGTCCTCGCAGACTACCTTGCGTCGGGAAAGCCCCCGCTGCTGCGCGATGAGACGGAAGTGTTCAGGTTCTTCGTCCGATTCTGGCGTGACCTGGGAAAGCGCTATCACTTCGTGGAGAACCAGTCGTACCGCGATTCCCCCTCGCCATTCGCAAACCTGGACGCGGAATTCCTGGTCGCAGGCCCCCATGGGATCTTCCGTGTTAAGGAGATCCTCAGCGTGTTGCGGTTCGACAAGTTCTGCGCCATTGGCTCCGGATCGCCACATGCTGAGGGAGCACTGCACGTGCTGTACGACATCGGCGGCGCACCGACCGAAATTGCCCGGCGCGCCGTTGAGGCCGCGCTGGCATTCGACGCCGCCTCCTGCGGGCCTGTTCAGGTTGTCGAGTTGCGCCGGAGGCGACGGAAGTGACGCGGTTTCTGGCGGGTCTCGGCATCCAGGGCCACGAGACTGTAGCACAGCCGGCCTCGGCTGTGTTCCTCCACGGCGACCTGATCGATTCGACGATGATGACCACTGATGATTCGGGGAGCATGGGCTTTCAGCCCGTATCGTATACCGCCTTCGGCGAGCCGGTATGGCGGGACGGGCAGGGCCAGACGCACGTCGGCTGGCCGTTTCCGCCG
>JALHJL010000081.1 GCA_022839625.1 Phycisphaerales bacterium | reverse complement strand
ACGCCCCCCGCGACCGGCCTGCGCCGCCTCGGCGAGCAGTCGAATCTGGTCCGCTCCCTGACGTGCTTCGAGTGGCTCAATACTATACGACTGTCGTCAAATTAGTATCAGGCGGGCGTCCGCCGCGGCCCGGAGACCCCCACCCTATCCTCCCCGTAACAGTTCGTTGAAAAAGGGTGCAGGCACCGCGAGAGACCCACGCAGCGCTGCCGTGAACGCCCGCCGGCGCGGAGCCAGTCCCCCTTCTCAACGGACGCCCAAGATGGGGAGGGGTTCCGACAGGCGGTCTGAGTGCATTCCGAGTCGAGCGTCACGAGCGGTCAGGCTGGTAGCGCACCGGCCCGCGAGCGGGTCCGTGATCTTCGACCAGCCAGAATCGGAGCGTGTCGGATTGCAGGTCGAGCGTGGCGACGGTGTACTCCGCCGCGCGGTACAAGGCCCCGGGGTTGATGATCCGCACCTGGCCGACGCGCACGTCGCGGGCGCGGTGCGTGTGCCCATGCAGGATGTAATCGCAGCGGCCCGCGGCCGGGGGCAGGCCGCCGTGCGTATCCAGCGCGTCGGTCCAGCGCGCGAATTCCGCCTCGTGCCCGTGAAAGACCGCCAGGGCGCGCCCCTCCAGCTCGAACCGCAAGGGACCGCTCGACGTGACCGTCACGCCGGACTCGCCCAGCGCACCGCGCCGGGCGGTGTCCGAGCCGTCGGTGTTGCCGCACAAGACCCAGGCCCGGAGGCCGGCGAACTCGTCGAGAATCTGCGGCCCGCCCACGTCCCCGCAGTGTACGAAGGCTTCCGCCCCAACCTGCTGCAAGAGCCGCAAGGCGGCGGCGGTCCGTGTGCGCTGGCCGTGCGTGTCCGAGAGAATGCCGAGTATCAACTGCGTTCACCGTCCGAGCAGGCGGCCGCGGTTCAACCCTCCCCCAGACCCTCCGGTAGCACAAAACGCCAGCGTCGCCAGGAGGCCGGGGGCTTCCGCTACGTCCGCAGGCTGCCCAGGAAAGCCTCCATCGTGGGGAACTTCTGCATACGTTCCAACAGTGTGGTCATCTGCTTTGCCGGCGGCAGGTCGTTCAGTTGCCGGCGCAGCAGGTACACCTTCTGCAGCGTGTCGGGCGGAAGCAGCTTCTCCTCCTTGCGGGTGCCCGACTGGTGCAGGTCCATCGCGGGCCAGATGCGCAGGTTGGCCAGCTCGCGGTTGAGCACGAGCTCCATGTTGCCGGTGCCCTTGAACTCCTGGAAGATGAACTCATCCGCCCGGCTGCCCGTGTCGACCAACGCGGACGCGATGATGGTCAGCGAGCCGCCGCCCTCGACCTTGCGTGCCGCGCCGAAGATCTGCTTGGGTTCCTGCAAGGCCCGGATGTCCAGCCCGCCCGTCATCGTCCGCCCGCTGCTGCCCACGAAGTTGTTGAAGGCCCGCGCCAGCCGCGTGATCGAGTCGAGCAGGATGACGATGTTGCGCCCCAGCTCAACCAGTCGCCGGGCGCGTTCGATCACCAGGCGCGCCACACGAATGTGCGAATGCACGTCCTGATCGTTGCTCGAGGCGATGACCTCGCCCCGCACGTTCCGCCGCATCTCCGTCACTTCTTCCGGCCGCTCATCCACCAGCAGCACGATCATGTACACGTCCGGGTGGTTGACGGCGATGCCGTGGGCCATCTGTTGCAGGAGAATCGTCTTGCCCGTCCGCGGCGGCGCGACGATCAGCCCGCGCTGCCCGCGGCCGATGGGCGTGAACAGGTCGACCACCCGCATCGTGAGCGGCCCGCCCGCGGTGTCAAACCGCAACACCTCGGTCGGGTCGACGGCGGTCGTCTCCGCCAGCGGCGTCGGCGGCGACCAGTCATCCGCGCTAGTCCCGTCGATCGCGTCCGTCCGGGCCAGCTTGAAGCGCCGGTTCCCCTTGTTCTCGACGCGGCCCGTGGATCCGCGAATCAACTCGCCGCCGCGCAGCCCGAACTTTCGCACCGCGTCCACGGAGACATAGGGATCATCCGGGTGGACGAGGAGGTGCCGCTTCAACGAGCGCAAGAAGCCCGTCCCCTGCGCGTCCAGTTCGAGCACGCCTTCGAAAATCCCCGCCTCGTCGCTGCCCGCGGGAAACGGGCTTGCCGGCCCCCGTGGGCCGCGCCCGCGCTCACCGCCGTTCGGTCTTCCGCTCGCCATGCCTCATCCTGGGCCTAGCCCTGCTTGGGGCGCACGCATCGCGGCGGGCAACGTTCCGCGCCGGACCGCCGCCCGCGCCTCGTTCACGTGACGAGAGCACCCACACCCCTTGAGCGCCGGACCATTCCCGGCGCCCCTGACCGCCATGCACCTTAAGCTTAGTCCAGGTCGAACCCCGCGACAACACCCCGCGGCCCACCGTTTCGGGTGCACCGGCCAGACCAGCAGCCACGCGTCGGGTCTGCGGAACCGACCTACCGTCATGGACCCGCCGCCGCGGGGAGCCAGCCCCCCTTTCTTAGCGTACACCTATGCAGCCGTCCCGCACACGTCGCGCACGATGAGGCCGTCGCGAAAGACCACCTGACGCTCGGCGTAGGCGGCGATGTCGTTCTCGTGCGTCACGAGGATGATACTCACGCTCTGCTGCCGGTTGACCGCTTGCAGCACCCCCATGATCTCCTGGCTTGTGACGCTGTCGAGGTTGCCGGTCGGCTCGTCGGCCAGTAGGACCGCCGGGCGGGTCACCAGTGCCCGCGCGATCGCGACGCGCTGCTGCTGCCCGCCGGAAAGCTGGTTCGGGTGATGCGTGAGGCGCTCGCTCAGGCCGACGCGCTCGAGCATTTCCGCGGCCCGGCGCCGGCGCTCGCGGCGTTCCACTCCCTGGTATGACAACGGCAGGGCCACGTTGTCGAGGATCGTGGTCCGCGCCAGCAGGTTGAAGCTCTGGAAGATGAACCCGATCCGCCGGTTCCGCAGCGCGGCAAGCTGCCGGCGCGACAGGGACTCGACCGGCTGCCCCTCGAACAGGTACGCCCCGCGGTCCAGGCGATCGAGACAGCCGACCAGATGCAGAAACGTCGACTTGCCCGAGCCGCTCGCCCCCGTGACCGCCACGAACTGCCCGGCCGGAATCGCCAACGAGACCCCGCGCACCGCCGGAATCTCCACCTCTTCCAGGTGGTAAGATTTCCACGCATCGCGGATATCGACGATCGCGGCGTCCACTCACATTCTCGGCATGCGCTGTTGAGGTGTGATACGCGGCGTGGTCCCGCGGAGCATCTGCTCCACCACGACCTCGTCGCCGGCGTTCAGGGCCCCGGACTTGATTTCGGTGAAACTGCCGTCGTTCAAGCCCAGCTCGACCGGGACCTCGACCAATTCCGCGGCGTTCAGTTGGTACACCCGCGGCTGCATGGGCTGCCCGCGGCCAGGCCGCCGCCAGTCGATTGCCGCGGCCGTCTGGGCCGCCTGGGGATTGAAGCGCAGGGCGGCGTTGGGCACGATCAGGACGTCCTCGGCCTTGGCCACCTCGAAGAGGATCGTCGCGGTCATCCCGGGGCGCAACGACAGGTCATCGTTATCGACGTCGATCAGCGTCGTGTAGGTCACGACGTTGTCGACCACCGTCTCCGCGTAGCGCACCTGCGTCACCGTTCCCCGATAGCGCCGCTCGGGAAACGCATCCACGCGAAAGTCCGCCGGCATGCCCTCCCGTACCTTGCCGATGTCCGTTTCGCTGACGGCCGCGTTCACGCGCATCCTGGTCAGGTCGTTGGCGATCGTGAACAAGGTGGGCGCTGCCAGGGAGGCCGCCACCGTCTGGCCCGCGTCCACGTCGCGCGAAATCACAATGCCGTCGATCGGGGAGCGGATGATCGTCTTGCCCAGCTCGACCGCCGCCAGGCGCGCATCCGCCTCGGCCGCCTGAAGTTGTGCCTCCGCCGCGTGCAGCGCGGCCAGCGCCGCATCCTCCGCGGCCCGCGTGGATTGCAGCTCAAAATCGGACGCGGCCGACCGGGCGAACGCATCCTCGATGCGCCGCCGCTCCAGCGCTGCCGTCGTCAGGCCCGCCTGGGCCTCCTCGACCCGCGCCCGGGCGACCGCCGCCGCCGCCGTCCGCTGCTCCAACTGGGCCTTGAAGCGGTCCTGGTCGATCTCGGCGAGCACGAAACCTTCTTCCACCTTCTGATTGAAGTCGGCGTACCAGCGCATGACCGTGCCGCTGACCTGCGATCCGACAAGCACCTTGAGCAGCGGTTCCACGGTCCCGGTCGCCGAGACCGTTGAGACCACTGTGCCGCGCCGGACTTCGGCGGTCCGGTACGCCGGCTGGTGGTTGGGCGCCAGCCATGCGTGATAGCCGTACCAGCCCGCCGACCCAAGCCCCAGCAACGCGACCAGGATGCCAACTGCGCGCAACGCGGTTCCCATATAGCCCCTATGATAGTTGAATCCGAGCTGTTTTTCAGTGGCGTGTGATCGCGGCGGACGGGAAACGTCAGTCGTGAGCCTGCCGGGCGCGCGCTTCCCAACGTTCCAGGGCCGCGCGAATCTCGCCGGCCAATTCCGGCGGGGTGCCCTCCCGCTCGACCGCGGCCTCCCGTGCCCACTTCACGCAGGGCTCCCAGTCGGCCCGGTCGGCATAGGCCCGGGCCAGCGCGAACAGCAGTGCGGCGTCCTGCGGCCCTGGCAACTCGCCGGCGCGCTGCACCGCCTTCTGGACGAAGGCGAGGTCGCGTGTCTCGATGCCGTTCTCGGTGAGCACGGCGAGCGCCAGGCGGTTCAGCGCCGGCGCGTCGTCCCAGATTTCCCGCAGGAACGCGCGGCCAAGCTCGTAACCCTTCTCGACATCATTGAAATCACGCACCAGCGTCAGAAAGTGCATCTGCTTGATGTGGTGGGCGGGCTTGATTTGCGGGTCGAGCAGCCTTTCCGGCGACATCGTGTTGCACAGCAGACACACATCCACGTGAATGACGTCCGCGATCCGGTCGCGGTACTGAGGCATGGGCTTCTGCAAGTCCAGGTCGGCGAGCTTCAGGTCAAACTTCGTCCGCAGCACCAGCAACTCCCCCACGTTCCGCTGCATCGTCTGCCACGTGAACGGAATGAACTTGACCTCGGCGGGCGCTTCCACCTCCACGGTCTTCTGTTTCACCGTGAGCTCGCCCGCGATGGTCAGCGTGTACGTCTGCCGCCGCTGCTCTTCACTGGTCAGCTTGGAGTCGCTGACGCACAGGACCCGGAACGTGATTTCCGGATGCTCCGCGGCATGGAAGAACTGCGGCCCGTGCAGCAGCTCGTCGTATTCCCGCCACCCCGTCTTGAGGCTGGCCACGGGGATGCGCAGCGCGCCGGCCAGAATGGGCGGCTCGTCCGCGCCCGGCTCGAAGGGCGTTACGAAGTAGCCGACGACCCGGTTGGAGCTTGCCGCGACCCGCTGCAACGTCGCATCCGATGTGCAGATCAGTTGCGTGTCCTCTCCCGGGGTGACGTGGTAGACCTCGCCGAGCTTGAGTTGCCCCTCCGGGACGACGAGCGACTGGCCTGCTTCGCTGCGCGGCGGGACCTCAGCGGCCAGCAGGCCGAGAGACGCCGCTAGAGCAACGCCGATCGTCCCGAGCATGCATCTTGCGGGCAGCGGAGTCACGAGTGGATCTCCTCACCGTTGTGCGTGCGACTGCTCCCGAGCTGTACGTCACCCTTGTGCCACTGCTCTTGAGCGGTGCGCGACCGACGCCTCACTTCCCGAGCTCCAGCGCCATGATCGTCCGGTTGTCGCGCAGGTACAAGCGCGTTCCGACCATCGTCGGCACGGTCCACGCCTTGTCCTCCAGCACCTTCGCCCGGCCGTGCACCTCAAGCCTCTCCGGCGTTGCCGTCGCCAGTGCCAGGTTGCCTTCCTCGTCGAGGATGATCAACTTGCCGTCCGCGAGAAGGAGCGTCGCCTTGGCAAAACCGCGCTCGCGCCAGAGGACCTTGCCGGAATTCAGGTCCAGGCACATCAGGAACGCGGGCCCGAAATCGCCGCTCGAACCGTACACGCAGTCGCCGATGCGGATCACGGTACCGTGCATGACCTTCATCTTCGGCTGAAGCCAGACCTCCTCGGCCGCGTACTGCCCGTCTTGCGACCCGATCTTGAACAACTGGCTGCCGCCGCCGTAGGCACAACTGAAGAACACCCGGTCCGGCGGCACGAACAGCGGCGAAGTCATGATGCCGGCGAGTTGCACGTCCACCTTCGTCCGCCAGCGTGTCTGGCCGGTCGCCGGGTCGAGCCCGACGCGGTCCGCCCCCAGGGCCGCGACCAGGTGGTCCTCGCCATTGATCTTCACGATCATCGGCGAGGGGTAGCCGCCGCGGAACTTCTCGCTCTTCCAGACCAGCTCGCCGTTGTCCTGCCGAAAGGCGGCGATGCCGCAGTCGGTGCCGCCCACGTTGAGAATCACCGTGTCCTGGTAGGCAATCGGGCTCGGTCCGTAGCCGCGCTGAAGGTGGCTGGCGCCCATTTCCGCCATCAGGTCGTGTGACCAGAGCACCTCGCCGGTCTGCTTGTTGAGGCAGTGAAAATGGGCCATTCCGCCCGTGGTGAAGAGCCGATCGCCGGCCAGCAGCGGCGTGGAGTGCGGCCCCGGGCCGAAGTCGAGCAGCATGTCCTCCTTCGGCGGGGCCTCGTATTGCGTCTCCCAGACCTTCTCGCCCGTCGCGGCCTTGAGCGCCAGGACAGCGTCCTTGTCGTCCCGGCGGCACATGGTGAAGAGCGTCTCGCCGTCGGTGGCAATCGCGGAATGGCCCGGTCCGATCTCGGTGCTCCAAATCCGGCGCGGGCCGTCCGCGGGCCACTGCTCGGCCAGGCCGGTGCTGTCGCAGGTGAAGTCGCGGTGCGGCCCGCCCCACTGCGGCCACTGGCCGAGCACGGCCACCGTGCCGCCCAGCAGAAGGAGCACGGCCGGCACAAACCGGTTCCAGTTGACCGTCGATCTGGTCGCAAATCGTAAGTGCATTCGGAACCTCGCGTTGCGCGGACGCGCAGCAGCTTCCGGGCGTTCAATTTCTGATCGTCATGCGCCGCCCGGCCGCGCGGCGCCTCATTCCAAGTGGTCCGGCGCAGGTCTCACCGCGCCCCGCCACCCGAATCCGCGATTGCATACAAGAACCGCTGCGTCGCGACGTACAACACGCCGTTGGCCACCGCGACGCTCGTGTAGATCGGATGCCGCATGTCGTTGCGGGCCAGCTCCTTCAGCGCCGGGCCATGCTGCATCACGACCAACTCCCCGTCCGCATTGCCCAGCAGCACCTTCCCGTCCGCGACGCACGGCGAACCCCACACCGCCGCCTGCATATCGTGACGCCAATGCCGCTGGCCTGTCTTCGCGTCGAAGCACGACAGGAAGCCGTCCAGGTCAACCGCATACAACAGCCCGTCGGCGACCACGACGCTCGCGATGGTCCGCCCGAAGTCCTTGTCCCCCACCCGCCAGATCGCCCCGGCGTCCGTCACGTCGCCGCGCTTCGTCGCGTCGATCGCGTGCAGGTGCCCCGGCCCCCGCGCCGCCTCCGGATCGTCGCCGCCGGCGAGGAACACCCGGTCCTGATAGATCACCGGCGTGGCCACGATGCTGGTCTTTGTGCCCCCGCCGCCGACCTCCCATACCGAGCCCTTCGGGTTCAGGTCGAACTTCCAGATCGGATCGCCGGTCGCCGGCTCGAAGGCGTAGCACCACCCATCTCCCCCGCCGAAAACGACCTGCGGCCTGTCGTGGATGAGGCCGTAGGCCGGCGACGACCATTGCCCGTGCAGGATGCGGTCGCCGGGGTCGTTCCGTTGCCAGACGACCTTGCCGGTCTTCTTGTCGACGGCGATGAACGACGGCGCCGCGGGCGCCGGCGGCCGCTCGTGATCCTCGTCCACCCCGTTGGACGTAGATACGAAGATCAAGTCGCCGAAGCCGACCGGGGAGCAGGCCGCCAGGTTGTGCGGAAATACGCCCAGCGCACCGATCAGGTCCAGGACCCATACGAAATCGGCGTCGTGCGGCTCCGTGTACCGTTCCTCCTTGTAAGGCCCGTCGTTTTCGCCGTCCGCGAAGCCCTCAACGTCGGCGCACACGAGCTCGCAACGGTTGCTGACGTAATAGACCCGGTTCCCGTCCACCAGCGGGGTCGAGGCCACGCCTTGTTCCGGCCAGTCGTTCACGGCACCGCTGGCCAGCTTGTCGTGCGTCGCCTGCCAGAGCAGTTCCCCGCTCGCTTCGTCGAAGCACAGGACGCACCCCCGGTCGCCCTCGATCCCCGGGCGCAGCACGCTGCCGTTGTTCGTGCCCACGAAGACCTTCCCGCCCGCGACCACCGGCCCGCCATAGCTCTGCGTCCCCAGCCGGGCCACCCACTTGACGTTCTCCTTGGTTTCCAGGTCCCAGGTCGTCGGAATGCGCTGCGGCGGAGCCACCGCGTTCCGTGATGGCGAGCCGCCCCACATCGGCCAGGCCTCGCGAGCGGGCTGCGTCGCGGGACGAGTCTCCGGCGGCGTTGCCAGGGCCGGCGGGATCGCGAGGGCCGCGGCGGCCAACAGGGCGCTGCCGACCCCAGCGCAGCGAGAAGTCCCAGGGGGGCAGCAACCCAGGGCGGAGCCTCGCGCCCCTGGGAGGCATGGCGTTCTGAAACCGGGCCTGATCATGTCGCTTAGAGTACCGCGCCGGCAGCGGCGCGCCCCCTTCCGTCCGTCCGCAAACCAGCACGATCGACGCTCCCCCCCGACATGCTATTGGGGATTCGCCTCTTCCAGAACCACCTCAGCGGCGCGCGTGTCGCGAACGGACAGGCCCGGCAACGCGGTGCCGCTGATCGGCAAGGTGATCGTGAAGCTCGATCCGGCACCGGGACGCGACATCACCCAAATCCTCCCGCCGGCCTGCTCCACCACCTCGCGCACGATCGTCAGCCCCAGGCCCGTCCCCGGAATCCCGGCCGCCAGCACGTTGAGCCCGCGGCGAAAGGGCTCGAACGCCGGTTCCTCGCCCAGCGTCCTGCCCTCGGAACGTAGCAACCGCGGGTCCAGGCCGATCCCGGTGTCGCTGACGTGGATGCCGACGGACACGGGCCGACCCTCGACCTTCTTCTCCGTGACGCTCACGCGCACGCGGCCGCCCTCCGGCGTGTACTTGATCGCGTTCTCAATCAGATTGCCGATGCAGTCCCAGAGGTCCTGTCGATCGATATCGACTCGCAGCTCACTCTCCGCCGGTGTCCAATGCGTCAACTCGATCCGCTTCTGCTCCGCGAGCGGGGCGAAGTGCCGGCATAGGTCCACCACCGTCTGAGCAACGTCCACGTTCGTGCCCGGCGGCCGGCGCGGGTCGATGTCCTGCACGCGGGCCAGTGTCAACAGCTCCGTAACCTGCGCGATACCCTCCTGACACCGCCGCACAATCTTCTCGCACGTCGTCCGTATCCCGGCCGGGTCGGTGACGATGCCGTCCCGGACGAGGTTGGCCAGGGTTTGGGCGATGGCCAGCGGGCTCTTGAGTTGGTGAGTCGCGGTTTGCATGAAGCGGGCGCGCCGCTGCTGCAGGTCCTCCAACGCGCGCCGCGACCGCTCGAGGGCGGCGTGGGTCCCCCGGAGCTGCGTGTCATGGTGCTCAAGCAGCCGGGCAATCCGCAACGTGAAATACAGCGTCCCGCAGACGACGCAGCCGACCAGCGCGGCCACCAGCAACGCATACTCCGGATCGCGATACAAGCCAAGGGTCCCGGCCTGCGGCAGGAATGCGTGGTGCGCCAGCCAGCCGTTCAGCTCCGCGACCGCGACGGCTGCATACAGCGCCACGCTCCAACAGCTTTGCAGCACCGCCTGCCACGGTTCCAGCAGCAGCCCCGCGATCGCGACGTGGAACACGTAGAACACCGCCATCGGGTTCTCAACGCCGCCGGTGAAGTGCAGGATCGCCGTCAGCAGCAGCAGGTCGATGGCCACCTGCGCGTTGGCAAAGACCTGACCGCCACGAAGGGCGTCGTCCCCGGACTGGCCCACGGCCGCGAGCCGGCGCGCGACCGCAATCCAGAGCAGGTTGACAGCCGCCACCCCCACAATGACGGCCAGAAGCTGCGCGGGGCGCTGCGGATCGGGGGCGGTCAGCCGCTCGAAACCAAGCACCGCCAGCGCGGCCGCGACGAACATCCACCGCAGCCGAATGAACCAGTTCAGCCGCAGCAACACCACCAGCGTACCGGCCCGATACGGACCGTGCGGCGCGGGCGTCCGCGTGGCGAGCAATTCGATCCCTTCGCCAGGCATAGCGGTTCCGATCCGGCCCGTCCGTTCGCAGTAGCGGCGGCCTGCCGACGGTCCTCCAGGTGGCAAGCCGGCGCGATAGCCCGGTTTCAACTACTGCCCTCAGCGTACTACCGACGGCGGGGTCCAGCAATTGCGGGCGCCCTATCCCGTACTGCCGGCGGGTGCCTCCTCCCGCATTGCGGTCCACTGGCTCCTGATCGGGTTGTCGGGCGGCAGTGCTGGTCACCGGCAACGCCAATTGTGGCCTGGTACCACCACGGCCCGGAGCGGTGGCAAACCAGGGCGGCAGAGCGGAGCGGCAAAGCGGAGTGGCAAAGCAGAGCGGCAAAGCAGGGTGGCAAAGCAGAGCGGCAAAGCAGAGCGGCAAAGCAGAGTGGCAAAGCAGAGTGGCAAAGCAGAGCTTTGCCCTACTGGTGCGGGGGTCGTGCAGGCCGCGCGCGGGACCCGAGCCGGCGGCAAGCACTTTGCGCTTACGGTCCTGGTGCCCGGATTGCTATGATGAACCAAGGCAGGTCGGTCGAAGTTTAGCCGGGCGAGCGGGCATCGTCCCACCAAGCTGATATGACCGCCGCCTCATAGCGAAACGGAGAAGAACGTGAGGAAACTGGCTGTAGCAGTGCTGTTTACGTCCGTCATGGTATCCACCACTCAGGCCGAGACGCTGCGGCGCGTCCGATTGGACGTGGCGGACGCGCGGGCCTTGGCGGTCAGCCTGGAGCGCGCGGGGTTCGACGTGCTGGAAGGCTCAGTGACCGATAACTCCCTCGAACTCGTCGTGTCCCCGTCTTACTTGCAAAAGCTCTATGAGCTGGGCTACGAGCCGGTAACGCTCGAGATCGGCCGTCCCTTTCACGACATTCAGATGGAACTCGAGGCCTTGCCGCCCGGCTACCTCGACCTCGCCGGCATCTTGAACGAGATGAACGCCGTCGCCGCGGCTTACCCGGCCATTTGCCAGGTGGTGGACCTGACGGACACGTACGGAACGCCGCCGACCTATGGGAACCGCCACCTGTATGCGGTCAAGGTCTCCGACAACGTCGCCGCGAACGAGGATGAGCCCGCCGTCCTGATCGTCAGCAACTGCCACGCCCGCGAGGTCGTCACGCCCGTCATCGCCTTGTACGCCCTCGACCGCCTCACGACGCAGTACGGCGCGGACCCCACCATCACCGAGCTGGTGAACAACAACGAGATCTGGATCGTGCCGACCTGGAACCCGGACGGCTATGAGTACATGTTCTACACCGACAACCTGTGGCGGAAGAACCGGCGCGTCTTCTCCGGAGGCACGGGCGTCGACCTCAACCGCAACTTCCCCATCGGCTGGGACAGCTCCTGCGCTGGCGACACCAATCCGACCTCCGAGACCTACAAGGGGCCCTCCGCCGCTTCCGAAGCCGAGACGCAGACGCTCATGGCCCTGAGTCAGGACCGGCATTTCTCCCGGATCCTCGACTACCACTCCTACGGCCGCGAGGTCGTGCGCGACTATGTCTGCCTGACCCACCCCTTCCGCGCCTACCACATCAGCGAGGCCGCGGCACTCGCCACCGCGTCCGGGTACGGCGGCGCGAACCGGGACCCGAGCGCGGAGGGTGAGCACTACGAGTGGCAATTGGCGTATAAGGGGGCGGCGGCGAACCTGATCGAGACCGCCACCAGCTTCCAGCCCAGCTTTGCGACTGCGCAGGCCGAGGCCGTGCTGGTCTGGCCCGGCATCGTCTGGGCCATCCAGCGCACGGCGCCGCTGTGGGGGCACGTCACCGACGCCCTCACCGGCCAGCCGGTCAGTGCAACCATCGACTATGCCGGCGTGAGCTTCACCAACGGCGAGGTAAACCCCACTGGCCGGTTCGGCCGCTACCACGCGTTTCTCCCCGCCGGCACCTACACGCTGGAGGTCAGTGCCCCCGGCTATGAACCACAGACCATCCCGAACGTGGTCGTGGGGTCCACGCCGACGCAGCTCGAGATCACGCTCGCGCCGCCGCCGGCGCTCACGTTCCCCGACGGCGGCGAGCAGTTGCCGGTCAACGCGCCTGCCACGATCACCTGGGAGAACTCGAACCCGGCGTGGCAGTATCACGTCCAGGCCACGTACAACTACGGCTCGATCGGCAACGTCACCGAGAGTTTCGAGCGGGCGCAGCTCGGGCCGAATTACGAGACCGGCGGCGCTGCGCCCTGGGGCATCAGCTACCAGTACGCGATCCACGGCACGCGCTCGGCGAAGGCTGGCACGATCACCCACAGCCAGACGTCATGGATGACCCGCAGCGCCAGCGCCGGCAACATGAGCTTCTGGTACTACGTCAGCAGCGAGGCCAACGCCGACTTCTTCAACTTCTACATCGACGGCGTGCGCGTAGTGCATGCGTCGGGCACCGGCGGCGGCTGGACGCAGTACACGACCGCTCTGTCCGCGGGCCAGCACGCGCTGAAGTGGGAATACACCAAGAACGGCAGCCAGTCGGCCGGGGCCGATTCGGTCTGGGTCGATTACCTGCTCATGGTCGCCGACAATACGAACTGGACCGACGTGGCCGCGCTGACGCCGCTGGGCGCCGCGTCGGCGCCCTGGACGCCTACGACGCTCAGCGACGCCTGCAAGGTCCGCGTCCGCTCGTACCACCCGGACACGTCTACCTACGGCCCGTGGGGCGAGAGTTCCGGCATGTTCAGCGTCGTGCAGATAACGATCCTGCGCGGCGACCTGAACTGCGACGGCAGCGTCAACTTCGGCGACATCAATCCGTTTGTGCTGCGCCTCGCCAACCCGGCGGGTTACGCGGCCGCGTACCCGGACTGCCCGGACGCCAACGGCGACGTCAACAACAACGGCACGGTGGGGTTCGACGACATCAACCCCTTCGTGGCGCTGCTCAGCGGCGGGTGATAGGCAGGCCGGCCCATCCGCCGAGTGCGTCAATCTGTCGAACCGAAGTCGTTATCTCTGCCGCCGCCAGTGCGGTCGCCTGTGAGGGTGGCCAAGCGACAGTGCAGGGGAGCGTGGGTGCGCCCCGTCCGTCGCAGCGCTGGGCGGAACTCCAGTGTGCGCCTCACAGACAGCCGCTCAGAAGAGAGGCCGTGTTCGGACGCGCAACGATGGAGTGTGGCGCCCTCTCGGCGTCGCGTAAGACCGCTCCCTCACGGTCGCGGCTCAGATCCAATGCGTGCCGCGCTCAACCAGTCACTGCGCCGGCACGCTACCCGCCCGCCAGCATCGCCACGAACGGATTGATGTCGCCGAAGTCCGGGTACGCGCCGTCGCCGTCGCCGTTCACGTCGCCGTTCAGCGGATTGCAGCCCTCATACGTTGTCAGCCAGACCGCGTAGTTCGACAGGTACAGGACGAACGGATTGATGTCGGCGAAGTTGATGTACCCGTCACAGTTGACATCCCCGGCCAGCTTGGCCGCGGTGTGGAATGACCACACCGGGCCGGCCGTCGTCCCGCCCGGGTTGTGGGCAATGACCTGCCAGTAGTAAGTCGTGTCGTACCTCAGTGTCGGCAAAGGCCAGTGCCGGCCAACCGTGCTGCCCACCAGCGGCGGCGGGTCAGTCGTCCCGAAGTACGCGTCGAACGTGGTGCCCCATCCGGCGTCCCAGAAGAGGTCAATCAACACGTGGATGTCCGCCGCCCCATCCCGCGGCGCGCGCGCCCACGGTGTGTGCGGCGGCACATCGGCCTTCAGGCCCAGGTTGTCGTCGTAATAGTCCCCCGCGACCGCCACAAAGTCCTCGTTCGGCGCCGGGACGTTGCATTGCCCGAGGTTGTTCAATCCCCACGCCACGATCGAGCCGTCGGACTTCAGGCCCAGACTGTGCGCCTGGCCCACCGCGACCGCCACAAAGTCCGCGTTCGGCGAAGGCACGTCGCACTGACCGTAGCTGTTGTTTCCCCACGCCACAACCGAGCCCTCGGACTTCAGGCCGAGGCTGTGGACACGGCCCCCCGCGACCGCCACGAAGCCCGCGTTCGGCGAAGGCACGTTGCATTGGCCATTTTCGTTGATTCCCCACGCCACGATCGAACCGTCGGACTTCAGGCCCAGACTGTGGCGCCAGCCTGCTGCGGCCGCCACGAAGCCCGCGTTCGGCAGAGGCACGTTGCATTGACTGTAGTTGTTGTTTCCCCACGCCACGATCGAGCCGTTGGACTTCAGACCCAGACTGTGCGTCTCGCCCCCCGCGACCGCCACAAAGCCCGTGTTGGGCAAAGGCACGTTGCATTGGCCGTAGTTGTTAAGTCCCCACGCCACGATCGAGCCGTCGGACTTCATGCCCAGATTGTGATGATCGCCCACCGCGACCGTCACAAAGTCCGCGTTCGGCGAAGGCACGTTGCATTGGCCGTACTCGGTGTATCCCCACACCACAATCGAGCCGTCGGCCTTCAGGCCCAGAGTGTGGTCCTTGCCCCCCGCGACCACCACGAACCCCTCGTTCGCCGAAGGCACGCTGCACTGGCCGCGGCCATTGTGTCCCCACGCCACGATCGAGCCGTCGGACTTCAGTCCCAGATTGTGGCCATAAGCCGCCGCGACGACCGCGAAGTCCTCGTTCGGCGCCGGGACGTTGCATTGGCCCCAGGCGTTCCATCCCCACGCCACGATCGAACCGTCCGACTTCAAGCCCAGACCGTGGTACACACCCCCCGCCACCGCCACGAAACCCTCGTTCGGCGCAGGAACGTCGCATTGGCCGAAGTCGTTCCTTCCCCACGCCATGATCGAGCCGTCGGACTTCAGGCCCAGAGTCTGCTCCCCACGCCCGTCGACGGCGATGAAATCGCTGTTCGGCGCCGGAACGTTGCATTGGCCGTAGCTGTTCCACCCCCACGCCACGATCGAGCTGTCGGACTTCAGGCCCAGGCTGTGCTCCCAGCCCCCCGCAACCGCCACGAAGCCCGTGTTGGGCAAAGGCACGTTGCATTGGCCGCGGCTGTTCCTTCCCCACGCCACGATCGAGCCGTCGGACTTCAGGCCCAGACTGTGGCAATGGCCCGCTGCCACCGCCACGAAGCCCTCGTTCGGCGAAGGCACGCAGGATTGACCGTAGTGCGGGTCCCCCGACTGCCCGCACCCTCCCGCACCCCACGCCACGACCGAGCCGTCGGACTTCAGGCCCAGACTGTGGAAATGGCCCGCTGCAACTGCCACGAAGCCCTCGTTCGGCGAAGGCACGTCGCATTGGCCGCAGTTGTTCCATCCCCACGCCACGATCGAACCGTCGGACTTCAGGCCCAGGCTGTGTGCCCCGCCCCCCGCGACCGCCACGAGGTCGGTCAGCGCACTCGGCGGCACGAGCACCTGCCCGCCCCAACCGACGATCAACCCCTGACCAACCTGTGCCAGGGCCATGCTCGGTGCCAGCAGCACCACCAGCACCAACCCGCATACGACCGTTCGAATCTCGCGCCTCATCGCACCGCCTCCCATTCTCTCGAAACCAGGAGTATTCACCCGACATTTCCCGAATGACCTGGCCCGCCAGGACCCCGCCGAGCGGACTCTTGCTATTATGCCAGCGCGCGCCCCTTGTGTCTATCCCACTTGCGAGTTCTTTCCGGTCCCCCCCGCTGAAACGGTCCCCTCCTCGTGTGCCAAAGCGGCCTTTCGGCCTCGTTTCTTGGGGTTGGCGCTGGGCATCCCCGCGGAAGTCGCGTCCGGGCTCTGCGCCGTCCGCGCGGTGCGCAGCGGATCGCCTGCCGCGCGCCGTTGACGGCGGCCCATTCCAGGCGCGGCGTGGCCGCGTCTTGCCGGCCATGGCGCGTGTCAGCTATGCCCGCTCGCGCAAACGGGCACGCTACCCGCCCGCCAGCATCGCCACGAACGGATTGATGTCCGTCGCCGTTCACGTCGCCGTTCAGCGGATTGCAGCCCTCATACGTTGTCAGCCAGACCGCGTAGTTCGACAGGTACAGGACGAACGGATTGATGTCGCCGAAGTTGACGCTGCCGTCGCAGTTCAAGTCTCCTACGTTCGGCGGACATTCGTTCGGCGTGCAGTCGCTGCCGTACGCGCCGGGAATGCCGCCCGCGGCGACACACTCGCCGGCGGTGAGCACCTCACAGGTGCCGTTGGGGAAGCAGCAGGCCACACCGGGTTGCTCGCACTCCGCGACACTGCAATCCGACCACTCGGGATGCCAGACTCCGCTGCACTCGGCCTCGGTCGTCACCGCACACGAGCCGTCGGGATAGCAGCACGCCGCCGTCGGCTGCGGGCATTGCGCCACGCCGCAGTCCGACCACTCGGGGTGCCAAACTCCGGTGCACTCGGCCTCCGTGGTCACTTCACACGAGCCGTCGGGATAGCAGCATGCCGCCGTCGGCTGCGGGCATTGCGCGACACTGGTCGTCACCGCACACGAGCCGTCGGGATAGCAGCACGCCGCCGTCGGCTGCGGGCATTGCGCCACGCCGCAGTCCGACCACTCGGGGTGCCAGACTCCGGTGCACTCGGCCTCCGTCGTCACCGCACACGAGCCGTCGGGATAGCAGCACGCCGCCGTCGGGACCGGGAGGGTCGACAGTGTGGCCGTGGGTCCGAAAGCCGTTTCGACGTTCTCGCTGTTGCGGGCCTTGACCGCGAACGTGTATGCCGTGTCGGGCTGCATGCCCTGGAGCGTGATAACCGCCCACGTGGCGTCCGTCTGCCACACGGCGGCCCCCACCGGCAGCCCGGCCGCGCTAACGAACTTGCCGTTCCACGCGGCGTCGGCGGTCGCGGTGCACTGAATGGCGAATTGCGTGCTGGCGGGGTTGCCGTTGGCGTTCACGTCCAGGTTCATGCCGTACTGGCCCGGGTTGCTCAGCGTCGGTGCGGCCGGCACGTTGGCCAGCGTCACCTTGCTGGCCGTCGGGCTGTACGTCGTTTCGACGCTGTTCTGATTGCGGGCCTTGACCTGGAAAGTGTACTGGGTGTTCGGGCTCAACCCCGTCGCCGTGTCGGTCGTCACCTGCACCCACTGGTTGATCCCGCCGTCTCCGCCCGGCGTCGTCGAATCGAAGTAGACGCCGGAAGTGTCCACCGTGAGGTTTGTCAGCGTGCCGGTCGCCTGGAGCACGATCGTGCTGTTCGTCACCGTGCCGAAGGACACGCCCGTCGGCGTCTCGATGTATGTCGCGGTCTCGGCGTTGGACGAATACGCGGTCTCATTGGGCGGCGACGCGCTGTCGCGGGCCTTGACGCGGTAGGTGTAGCTCGTATTCGCCGCGAGCCCGCCATCGGTGTAGTCCGTTCCGCTCTGCCAACTGCTGTCGCTCCCGCCGGAGCCCCCGGATACGAAATCGAAGTAGTACTGCACGGGCGGCGATTGTGCGTCCACGGCCGTGGTGGCGGTCATCGCGATGGCCGACGTGCTGGCCGGCGCCGGCGGAGAAGCGAACGTCATCGGATCCGGCGCGGGCGGCGTCGTATCGGCCGACTCGCACGCGACTCCTTCCACGTGGAAGCCGTCCAAGCCGGCCTCGACGATGCTCTGCGGGTCGGCGTCGTTCGCCGTGAAGCGCAGCCGCATGGTCGCCGTAAGCGTGACGCCCGCGGCATCGAGGGCCGCTTGATCGATCACGTGGAAGCGCCAGTCCAGTCCGCCGTCCGTGTTGTGATTCGCGATCGTGGTCCACGCGGCCCCGCCGTTGTTGATTTCGACCAGCAGCTTGTCGACGCCGCCGGTCGTGTTGGTCAGCCGCAGGAAGTAGTAGTAGCTGATCGTGACGTTGCCGCCGGACATGTCGATGACCGGCGAGGTCAACCGCACCGCCCCGTCGTCCACGTCGGTATTGCCCAACTGGTTCTCGGTCAGGTAGCACTGGCCGCTGCCGTCGGCATCGGAGGTTGGATCGTAGGCCCAACCGGGATCGTTGACCGGCACGCCGCGCTCCCAGTCGCCGCTGGTCGCACCGAGGTTCTCCGCCACCCAGCCCAGATCGGTCTCGAAGTTGTCGTGGAAGATGGTGACCACCTCGCCGACCGCAGTGGTGAGGACGTTCGCGGGCGCGCCGGCAGGGTAATAGACGAGGCCGGTGACGCTGCCTTCAGCGCTGAAGTAGTATTCCGGCACATCAGCGCAGGTCGCGGCCGGCAACGTGGCCTGGTACAGGTTGCCGCTCACGTACGCCAGCGGCGCCGTCTGGTAACTCCCGGCCTGGTAGCGGTAATAGAGCGTCGGGCTGCCGGGGACCGTGCTCTCGCCAATCGATACGACCTGCACGTCGATCACCTGCGCAACCCCCGGCGGCATGAGCACCGGGTAGCCGTTCGGGAGCGAGATGCTGGTCGCGATGTTCTGGGCCCCGCGCCCGACGAGCGAGAACGGCTGCGGACCTTGCGGCACGTTGTAGCCGTACACTTCGATCGTCCAGGTGCCAGCCGCCGGGTTGCTCACGAGCACCTGTTCGATGTTGTCGATGTGGTTCTCCTGAGTGCGCACGGCGGCGGCACTCGGGTTGGTCGGATTGAGCGTCCAGGGGTAGTGCCGCGTGCCGCCGGGACCCCAGACCCGCAAGTCCAGGTCGTTGACCAGGGCGGGGTTCACGTTCGGCGTGCCCGGGTAGTCGTCCCAGGTCAGCGTGACGCGCAGCTCCGGCTCACCGGCGCTGACCGTGATGTTGCGGATATACGAACTGCCCTGGCCCACGCTGTCTTCAACGAACGCGCCCGTACGCATGAAGTCGATCGCGTCCTTCACGCGCACCGAGCCGTAACCGTACTGATAATCGGGACCGGTGTTACCGAGATCGACCGCGGTGTGTGCCAGCCAGGCCTTGAGCGTCGAATTGCGAAACAGCGGCTGGCCCGGGAACTGGACCTGAAAGTCCTGGATGATCAGGGCCGCGCAGCCCGCGACCGTCGGGCAGGCCATCGACGTGCCGCACATGGTCGTATACGCGGTATTCCCCGAAGAACTGCAAGACGTGACACCTTCGTCGCCGCCGCTCTGACAGCCGGGGCCGCAGATGTCCGGCTTCATGCGGCCGTCGTCGGTCGGCCCCCAACTGCTGAAGCTCGTCATCGAGTCGTCGTTGGAGTTCAAAGCGCCCACGCAGATGTGGTTCTTCGCCCCGGCCGGCGGCGCGCTGCTGTAGTAGTCGCCGTAGCCTTCCACGTCGCAGCGGCTGCCCTGCCGCTCGTTGCCGGCCGCCCAGACCACGCGGAACGGCGCCCCCAGACTGCCGCGCACGATGTTGTCGATCAACTGGTCCGTCACGCCGTAGTTGCCCTGAATGGCGCAGTCGAAGCCGTTGGTCTCGACGTTCGTGCCGATCGAGTTCGTGGCGAGGACCACGCCGTACGTGTTGATCGCCTGGTTGTAGTCGGCCTGAAGGTCGCCCGGATTGGTGTAGAGGAAGGTGCCGGAGCCGTCGTATTGGAAGCCGTACGACTGGATCGTGACCCCGGGCGCCATGCCCTTGTAGGCCGGGTTGGCGACGCCGGCGCCACCCACGGTCCCCGAGACGTGCGTGGCGTGGTTCGCCTGGCCCGAGCTGTCGCGGACGGTCAGCCGGCCCTGGAAATCCACGTGCGTGGCACGCGCGGTGCCGCCGTCGTACACCAGGACGTTCACGCCCGCGCCCGTCAGGTTGTACGGTGCGGCGTGCACCAGGTCGGCCTGCACGCGGGCCCGGTTGCTGTCGTTGACCTCGCTCATCCGCGGCAAGGGCGGCTCGATCCACTGCACCACGTCCTCGGCCACGAGGGCCGCGACCGCCGATTGCGGGAGCTCGATCACCAGGGCGTTGACGGTATCCAGGACGTCGCGGACGACGGCACCGTGCTGCTCCGCCAGTCCCATCCCGTACACCAGCGGCACGTCCGCGTGGTAGAGGACGTACGCTCCGATGATCGGATCCGCGTCGGCGTCGGCACCGACGACCGACCACGCTGGTGCGCGGCCGCCGATCAGCAGCGGGTGCAGCTTCCACTCCGCCTGAATCTCCTCGACACCGACCAGAGAACTCGCGGCGCCCACGGCGGCAACGTCCAGCGAATCTCCGTTCAGCGCGGCGAAGAACGAGTTCTCGCCCACGTAGTCCAACAGCTCCAAGCCGCCCGCAGCAAGCGCGGCACGCAGCTCGTCGTCCATCGGCCGCTCGAACTGCACCAGGATGTGACGGGCGCCGGACTCCCGCACCGCCAGCGATTCGAGCACGGCGGCAATCTCCGCCGGCGTGCGCGCGGGAACCTCAACCGCGCCTGTACGCCACGGAATCGTAGCCGACAGTACCGGCGCCGCGCAGATCAGACTGGCGAGCACCATGCTGGCAAGTGCCAGACGAAACTGGGCATGCGCTACGGACGGGGCTCTGTTTGGTCGATGGAACATGGACTTCTCCTCCTGTCTTGCTGTGCGCAGCAGCGCAGAATGTGAATTGCAGGGCTCGTCCCCCCACCGAGGTTCGGCGAGCGTGTTCGTACCACGCATGTCACCCAGCGCGATAGCGACCTGTGGACACGACGCAACATCGAGGCCGAGCACGACCTCGCCCGATCGGGGCACGAGGCCGCCACACGCCTCAAGGGGCTGGTCTACTTAGTCCATCCGCGCCAATTGTAATCGGTCGAGCGGGTGCGACCAACGCAAAAACACCCCCGCGGGCCGCAAAAACCGCAAGCGACCGCTTCATGAAGCGGTCCGACAGACGTTCGGCCCTGGCGGCAAACCCCGCCGCTGGACCCCGGTGTCCTGAACGTGAATCTGCTCACGCGAGTCGGGGAGTCTGAAGCCCCGCTTTACAGCTCCCAACCAGGGGCTTACACCCCACTTCCTCGCCGAATCTGTCCCTCAGGACGCTAACAGTCCGCCGCAGAAGTGTAGCGCCGGACCTCCGTGTCCGGCGAGGATCCTGTTCGGCTCGAAGAACGTCGGACACCCGCCACGGCGGGCAGGTCGCTACAGGCGACTCGCTGCGGCGAGCTCAGGTCCGACGCTACAGGCGTGTGGCCTACCAGAGACTCTTGCGGCGGGCTGCGAACGCCCGAGCAGCACCTGAAAGGCCGCCAGGTCCACCAGGTCCACGTCGTGGTCATACTCGAAATCGAGCGCTTCGCAACCGGCGGCGTACGGCCCGTTGTCCGGACCGGTCAGGCACGCAGCACCGGCGAGGAAATCCTGAGTGTCGATGACGCGGTCGCCGTTGTAGTCGCCGATCCCGAACTCATACGCCCCCGTGTCCACGCGGCCACCCAACACCCGCGCATGGCCGTCCAGGTCGCGCGCGCCGGGCGGGGCGTACGCGGGGTCGCCGGCGTCGATGCAGGGCGAGTCGGGCCGCAGCCGCAGGTCTTCGAGGCGTGGGTCCTCGTCGATGTTCCCCGGCCCCGGCCAGGAGCCCTGCACATCCGAGTACGCGATCCACGCGGTGGCGGCATCCTCGTTCCCGACTTCCCCTCCGCCGTTCCAGAGAATCGAGCTTGTCACGGTGGGAGCGGCGTTACCGGTGTTGGAAAGCGCGTGGCCGATGTTGGCGTGGTTCCCCGTGAGCGTACAGTTGATCAGCGTGGGCTGCGCGGAGCCGCCGTTCGCGAGCGCGCCGCCGCGGCTCAACCGAGGGTACAAGGCGACGGCCGAGTTCGCCAGAAAGACACAATTGACGAGGACGGGGCTGCTGCTCTCGAAGTTGCTCATGGCGCCGCCGAAGCAATCCCAGTTACCGAACAGGGTGTTGGCGGTGTTGCCTTCGAAGATGCAATCGGTGATGGATGGGTGGCTCTCACCTCCGTTGGCCACGCCGGCGCCGCTATAGCGGGCATGATTGAGGTAGAAGACACACCGAGTAAGCGTAGGACTGCTGTCCCAGTTGCGCACGGCACCACCGACGCTCACCGCACTGTTCTCGCTGAAACGGCAGTCGAGCAGGACGGCCGCCGGCTGGCCCGGATACCCGTAACTGTACAGGCCGCCCCCGGACGCCTCGGCCGTGTTCTGGTCAAAGGTGCATCCGGCCAGCGTCGGTTGGCCGGACTGGACGAACAGCCCGCCGCCGTACTGGGCATGGTTCCCCTGGAACAGGCAATTCCGCACAGTCGGGCCGGCGCCCTCAATGAGCATGCCCCCGCCGTTGGGCGCCCCCAGCCCTCCGGTGATCCGAAGGCCGTCCAGCACCGTGCCGGGGCCTTCGCCGGTCTGGCATCTCACGACGGTGCCGGCCTGCTGACCGTCGAGGGTGGTGGCCAGCGGGCCGTCGGAGCTGCGCAGCTTGACGGCCTTGCCGTGGAAGTTGATTGCCCCGCCGTACGTCCCGGGGTGAACGACGATCTCGTCGCCGGTGCCTGCCGAGTCGATGGCCGCCTGGATCGACCCGCCCGGATAAACATGGAACGTTTCCGGGTAGGCCGTGCCAGACCACGTAAGCGCCAGCATCGCAACCGTAGCTTTTCGTAGGTGTACCATTGCGTCCTTCCCTCGTTAGCGCCCGTCATACCGCACCGGCCGGTCTATCTGGACCGCCGCGGCAGACCGCTCCTCCAGTCACCGCGACGCGGCCCAGCACGTGCGGCTGACTCCAGTATACCAGGGCGGCGCGCGAAGCGGTCACAGATTTCCCGCTCGCGGCGCACGAAATCTCTTTGCGCCTTCGGCGCTGGGGTTTCCCAATATCCGCGGCAGCGGTGCTTCTCGATGCGAGACGCGGGCGGGGTCCTGCAAGGGTGACTCGCAGGGAGTGAGCAGCCTCTTTGGGTCGGCCTAGCGTTTATACTACCGGGAGCGGAAAAGGTGTGACATGCCAGGGCCGCCGTGTAGCAGCACCTCCGCGTCAGAATTCCATTGGGATGCCACACATTAATCGCTCCCAGTAGTAAGTCGGGTCCGGCATACCATTCGGCACGATCACGCCTGTATCGCTCGGCAGGTAGCTCCAGTTGTTCTCACACTCGACAGCTCGAACGAACAACGGGCCCGCACTCTCCGGTGGGTCCCATTCTGCCTTGATCGCGGCAAAGCCCTGAAACACGTCGCCACCAGGATTGGCGAACGAGGTGTTCGCGGCAATATACGGCGAGCACGTCGTCAGTGTCACCGTAGTCACGTCGCACTCATCCCCCTTCCCGTCCTCGTCGCAATCCGCCTGATCGGGATTGTAATCGTCCGGGCAATTGTCGCAGCGGTCGGGCACGCCGTCGCCGTCGCGGTCCGGCTCGTGGCTGTGCTCGCACGTGCCGCCTTCGCAGACATCGGTCGTGCACGGGTCGCCGTCCGCGCCGGCCCTACTCCGTCACGTTGACGGTGAACTCCTTGGTGACAATGACGTTATCCGGCGTGGCGACGATCATGGTCAGCTTCAGCGGCCCCACCTTGTCGGGGATGTGCAGAATGAAGCGGCCGTCCTCCTCGGGAGCGCGGTCGCGTACCTGGTCGTCCAGGCCGTCCGGCCGCGACCCGCGCACTACGGCTTGGGGCCGCGATGTGCCCGCCGGCGTCGTCTCGGTAAGCGAAGAGAAGCTGTCCGGCGCCACGACCGCCACCCGCAGGGCGGCGCGGTCGCCCAGACCACGAAACTCCGGCGTGATCTTGATCCGCGAGCCCTTCCGCGCCGACTCCGGCACGCCAGCCGACAGAATCTCGGGCTTCACCTCAAAGCCGCCCCTGCGGCCGACTTGAGGGTCGCTGCATATCAGGGCATCGAGTTGCCGCACGAACGACAGTACGTCCGCAGCCTGGCCTCGCATGGCAACGCCGACAACTACGTTGGCCCGCCGGAACGTCACCGTCGCGCTGGGGTGGTTAGGGCCTCCGCGGGAGGCAGCCCAGATCACCTCGTTCCCAATCGCCCCCCCTGGGGCAGGAGGTGGCGCGCTTAAAGGCATCTGGACCAAGTGCCGCCGTAAGCTCATTGCGCGCCGCGCGTCCTCCACCGTCGGCCACACTGCGACGGTCACATGGTCAGCGTACCCGGCGTACCCCGTAGGGCCAGCGTGCACGGTCACCGGATCACCGAAGGCATAACGCACCGACGCTGAGACTTCTCGAAGACCTAGGTGCGATCCGCCAAATGCAACTTCTTTCACCTCAATCCCAACACGCGCGAACAGCAACTCATGACGCAACCCGCAGTAGACCTCTTCTTCGCTCGAGGCCCGGGCCCAAGACGCAACTATCCCCGCAAGGAATACGACGGCAACGGTCTGTGCAACCAGGCGCATGACGCGGTCTCCTCAATGTGGGCAGACATAGGGAACGAACAAAGCCTGCTGCGGGTACGCTGGCAGTTGGGATTCCTGCTGCTGCGATGGCGTATAGCTTGGTTCGTTGGGGTCCGGAGGGTAATGCGGATCACTGCCCACTCCAGACCATGAATACGTAGGGCACACCTCGTCGCAAACCGTCAATCCAACGGTCCCGTACGAGGGATCGTAGAAGACGCCGCCGGCGCTCGTGATCGCATGGTAGATGAAATGTGGATTCAGTGGGGCACCCTCGTACTGGGGCGCGGGGGTTCGGAAGGTCGCAGGGTAGTACTCCTGCGCCTCGTGCCGGAAGTAGCAGTCATACCTGGCAGTGCTGGCCGAACCCCAAAGAAACACGACCGACGCACCGATCCCCGACGCCTCGCACAGGTACTCAAGCAGTACCGCGTTGTACGTGCACAGCGCCTGCCCCCAGTGATAGGTCCAGAGTATGTGGTTCGGCGGCACACCAGGCACAACGCCAGCTTCGCCAGGGTCGTAGTATATCTCCCCCGCGATGCCGGAGTTCACGGCGGCCGCCACCGCCGAAGCCGAACTCTGCCCGCTGGCGTACGCTAGCACCTTGTCCAGTCCGAAGTCGTACCGTTCTTCGGCCGCCGGCAGGGCCGGGTGCCGGTTCGGCATCACGTACCACTTCGTCGCCGCAGCCTCGCCGAAAGTCTCGCACTGCGGGGCACCAGACCCGGAAGCACTCGCACACCACTCGAAGGCCACCACCCCGGGCAGCATCCGTACCGCGTCGCTGCCCGGCAGCGGATCCGCCCCATCCGACTGCAAGTAGACCTGAACATCAACCGGGTAACCGCTCCCGGGCAGTGCGAGCGATCCCACCGCG
>JALHJL010000116.1 GCA_022839625.1 Phycisphaerales bacterium | reverse complement strand
TGGCCCGGTCGACGACGACCTGCTGGGATGAGGGCTCCTCGATGAAGCACCTCTCGATCAGCGACAGGAAGAGCCGATCGGCCGGGCGTGGCGCCCGCAGACCCGGCCCGCTCCGCATCCCGCCCGCGGCCTCCGCTCTGCCGGCGCATCGCCGCCCGCCTTGGCCGAACAGGCCCGAGATTACCCTCATCAGCGCGCCCACTGTCAGCGTTTCCCTGAACCGCGCGGCGGTCGGACGGCCGGTTGTTCAGCCCTCTCTGCCGCCGCTGATGGCTGGAGAATCGTGGAAATAGGTGGCTGTCCCTCATTTCGGCGCTTGCCAACCGCTGACGGTGCGCTGAAACCAATCCACCCACGCGGCCCGAACGCTCGCCAGGGAATAGCTGGCGCCGCACGACGGACAGACGTGAGTTTCTGGAAGACCCACGAGCGGATAGCCGCAGGTGACGCACGCTTGGAAGCACACCGCTTCTAGCTCCTTCAGCAGGCGTCGATTGGCCAGCCGCGGTCCCCCGTATACCGCGGCACAGTTGAGCGCCGGAAGGACCCAGAGCCAGCCTGTGAACCTGACCACGCCGATCGCAGCCAGTAAGAGAATGCCGATGCTGAGCCCGAGCGCGAGCCATATCACAATAGATGGCCATCTGAGGCGGCCGCGCACGGCGCCGCCTATTTCTGACCGGCGTTCGAAACCCAGGACGACCCACGGATGGTTGAGCGGATTCTTCATCGGATAGGTTTCGCGGTTAGTAGATGATTCCACCGCGGGGGCCAGGGGGCGGATCGTACAGGCCCGCCCGCTCCCGCTCCCAGTAATCATGAAGGTAAGCGCCGATGACGGCGACCGCACCGTGTTCACGCGTGCCGTGCCCTTTCAGGAGTCCACCGAACATCGGCCACCGCTCTTTCCAACACGGGGCGCGCTACCGCGTTCCGCTTCGGCGGCGCGCCCTTCGCAGAAGCATGGGGTCGTAACGCTCACCAAGTCAGCGGCACAGGTCCGCGGGCGACCGCCCATCAACCGGCTTCCGCAAGCGCACTTCTGGCCGCCCGGCAGCAGCCCCAGATACCCAGCCATAGCAGGGCCGCACCCGCGATTCCCGGCCCCTGGACCAGGCCGTAGTCCCAGGCGCGAGCGACAAGCGCCGATGTCCCAAGCGATCCGGAAATCCCGATCAAGACCAGCGCGATCACACTCGATGCCAGCAGGACGGCGGCCAGCCGGAGGCAGCGCGCTTCCCAGGCCGACGCAATCCGAGCGGCCAGACGCGACAGATGCACACTTAGAAGCACCCCGGCTGCGCACCCGGCGGCACCTGCGTACAAACCGACTCCCGGGGCCAACCACTGCAGACCATTCACCGCGCTGATGGCTCTGAGGACAAACATCAGAACGACCAACGCAGGACCGCCGAAGCGCACAGTGTGCCGCAGGCACCACGGCGGCTCGGCGCCACACAGACTGGGCAAGCGCTGTGAGACCATCGCCATCCCGAGCACAGCCGAGATTACCCACAAAGACAAGAGCCCTCTGGCCAGCCAGGAAGCGGCACCGCTGTTGGCGGTCCACGTGCCCACCGCCCACCAGCGGCTCTCGATGCTGTCGGTCAGCATTCCGATCAACACCACTGCTGCAATGGCGAGCGCCCCTGCAGGAAGTGCACACAGCAGTTGCAGTCCCCAGCGAATCTGCCGCAACCATGAAGGTGGAAGCGGTGCGCGGTTCGCGCTGCTCAGCGAACGGGCGACTGGCGTGCCACACTCAGGGCAGCGGCCATCCGGCGCAGACCCGCGCAAATCGTAGTTGCAGCCCACGCAGCTTCGTTCGCGCGGGATGTGGGCAGCACGATGGACTTGCACAGGATCACTCCTAACGCGGCTTGTTGTGGACCAGAACGGCGCTGTGCCCAACATAGTAAGTATGGCGCCCGCTCACGGTGACGTTAAACACTTGCGCGGGTTCGCACAGGTCTGCCCGCTCCACACTCAACACGGCAACTGTACGTCCGTCCATTGTCAGCAATTGCGTTCCCGCGACAACCGACGCCGCCTCTGTCCACCCGGCCCCTACAACCCAGAATGGGTGACGCTCAGTACACGAAATGACCTCGTCAGGTAATGCGATGCGCATCAACTGGTGCGCAATGCCCGCGTGAATGACGTCGACCCTCTGAAACGTTGGACCCATTGAGTCATCTTCACACGCCCCAATTACCATCTGACCAACACGAACCTGTTCGATGGGCGTCGGACCGTCCAAAGTATGGACGGTAGTACCTGCTATGAAGCAGCGTGCTTCGGGCGCCGATTCCTCATACGGGGGGCCATACATGATGTATAAACGCAGCCAGTTCGCACAGTTATTGGGGACCCAAGGAAACGGCCCCCAGTAATCCTCTCCCCACTGTCTCAGTACTCCCTTGGGCCAAGGTTCCGGCCGAGGGACGTGTATTCTACGCACCGTTGGCGATGGCACAGGATGCCGAGGAGGTGACGTCGGTGCGCGCTGCGCAGTGCCGCGACGCCCTTCAGCACGGTAGATTAAGTCGGTGTCGCGCACCAACCCCGACGGGTCGACTTCCGTCAGCGGTGCATCAGCGCAGTACGCATACACATTCAACCCACCATGAATCCCAATCGGATCCCTTTGCACGAACCGGCCGATGGCCGGCTCGTACCAGCGTTCGCCGACGTGCAGCAGCAGGATCGGCGGCAGGTCTTCGTTCGCGCCCCAGAGGTGGATCATCCCCCACTCGTAGCCGTACGAACCGGC
>JALHJL010000115.1 GCA_022839625.1 Phycisphaerales bacterium | reverse complement strand
GGACTACTCCAGCGCCCAGAAGATGGGAAATGGGAAAGATGGGTTGCCCAATGAGAATGTGGATCGGAGTTATATGTAGATTCCAAATTTCTAACTATTATTTAGTCTAACTAATCTTTGAGAAAACCGAAGCATTCAGATCCATTTCAATCCTAAAATAGTCTGATTTGAGCATAGGTTCATCACTTTTCACCTCTCTCTAATTTTTTTATTTCAATCCTAAAATAGTCTGATTTGAGCATTGACTACTACTTCAACGTGTGATGAAACGGTATCATTTCAATCCTAAAATAGTCTGATTTGAGCTCCAAGGTGTTGTTCTCCATGACTTCGATACAATAAATTTCAATCCTAAAATAGTCTGATTTGAGCCCTTCTGGGTCGGTTACGGTTACGGTTACATTATCATTTCAATCCTAAAATAGTCTGATTTGAGCGTTCATACTTGTCTAACAAGTAGCTGATACTACGACATTTCAATCCTAAAATAGTCTGATTTGAGCCCCACACCCTGTAATGAAACCTGGAATGTGAACTTCATTTCAATCCTAAAATAGTCTGATTTGAGCTGGTGATTCATTTATAACGCTAATTATGCCCTCTATATTTCAATCCTAAAATAGTCTGATTTGAGCAATCCGATCTACTCACCACAATAGCAACTTTAAGGGAATTTCAATCCTAAAATAGTCTGATTTGAGCCAGGGGAACGGTGCTATGGTACAGGTTCCTAAATCGATTTCAATCCTAAAATAGTCTGATTTGAGCTCAGGGGAACGGTGCTATGGTACAGGTTCCTAAATCGATTTCAATCCTAAAATAGTCTGATTTGAGCTTACAATAGCAATCGATAAAACCACTAAGTATGTTAAAATTTCAATCCTAAAATAGTCTGATTTGAGCTGATGAATTCAGCAACATACGATACTACTGGATCCTATTTCAATCCTAAAATAGTCTGATTTGAGCCTTTGAATGTTTCCTTGTAGTCCTCTGTTGAGAGTCATTTCAATCCTAAAATAGTCTGATTTGAGCGCCATCTCCAACTCTTCAAGTTTCCCTACTGGTTGAGATTTCAATCCTAAAATAGTCTGATTTGAGCCCTATCACAAATTTTGGTGATAAAATAAGCGTTTCAATTTCAATCCTAAAATAGTCTGATTTGAGCCCAGGTGACCTAAATCAAATCTACGATGTGAAACCCATTTCAATCCTAAAATAGTCTGATTTGAGCGGTACAGTGTAGGGGAAATTAATTATACTACTAGAATGATTTCAATCCTAAAATAGTCTGATTTGAGCAAGTAATCTTACGAAGCCCCATAAGTGTAATTGCCCTATTTCAATCCTAAAATAGTCTGATTTGAGCTGTGCATAAATAAGGTAACTAGTTTTATTATCAATTAATTTCAATCCTAAAATAGTCTGATTTGAGCTAGGCAGCCTACTACTTGGTCAGGCTGGAAAACAATTTCAATCCTAAAATAGTCTGATTTGAGCACGTTTTACCTTCTCGAATTTCTTTTCAATCTTCTCTATTTCAATCCTAAAATAGTCTGATTTGAGCGCAGTTACAACCCCAACATTATCGGTTTTAAGTAATGATTTCAATCCTAAAATAGTCTGATTTGAGCTAGTAAAACTGCTTTATATAAATGCCCTGTTTGTAAATTTCAATCCTAAAATAGTCTGATTTGAGCAGAAGCCAATTCTACCTGACTAAACTATTTCCTCAAAATTTCAATCCTAAAATAGTCTGATTTGAGCAAAAAATCCCATTACAGGATATGCGTATGTTATTGTATTTCAATCCTAAAATAGTCTGATTTGAGCAATCAGATGTTTCATCTAAAGGTACTTGCATCCATAATTTCAATCCTAAAATAGTCTGATTTTAGCCCACCGTACAATCCTGAAGATGCGGCAATTAATAATAATTTCAATCCTAAAATAGTCTGATTTTAGCT
>JALHJL010000080.1 GCA_022839625.1 Phycisphaerales bacterium | reverse complement strand
GCTACGCTCTCGTTCATTCCCATAGCTGTCTCCTGTTTCGAAATTCCACACCGGGCAGCATAACCGCCCGGCAGGGGACAGCCTTTCATGGGATTACAGACATGCGCCCGGCAGAGATTCGTGTGACGGACCCGCAGAGGCCGGCCCGAGATTGGCCGGCATTCGCCCCGCCCACACGGACGACCGGCGATACAATCCGCCAGAGAACGCTGGAACCTGCCGCCGCCCGCCGGACTCAGCGCCCGCGCGTTGCATGGCGACCCGCTGGCAGGTGCCGAACTCAGCGCTTCCTCCGATGGATGTTGACCTGACGCAATTGCCGATTCCCGACTGGGGCCTGACCTGCCCGGGCTGCGGCTATCTGCTGCGCGGGCTGCCCACGCATCGTTGCCCGGAGTGCGGCGAGCCGATCGCGGTCGAAGAGCTCGTTCGCTGCTGGACGCGGCTGCGCGCCCCGCGCTTCACCGGCCATGAATCGCCACTGCCGGATTTGGGGCTGCGCTGTCCGACGTGCGGCGAACCGCTCGCCGGCGCCGTCGGATCCGCTTGCGGACACTGCGGGGCGGGTTTTCAGATCGAGGGCTGGCAACCCCGCGGGGCGTGGTTCATCGTGGACAGCGAGTTGTGTGGGCGGTTGCCCATCCCTGGCGTGCAGGCGCTGCTCGCGGGCGAAGGCGTGCCCTACTTCCCCATGACCGAGATGACCGTTGGCGACATCTACGGCGGCCGAAGCATGATGGTGGCCAGGTTGCGTGTGCCCAGCGAGTTCTACTTCGAGGTGCGGTGGCTGCTCGAGAACGCCCGGCGCGACGTGGAGGCGGCCCGCGCTGGTGAACAGAAGCAGTGGCGCTGCGCGCATTGCGGCGAAGTCAACCCGGGTCACTTCGAAGTGTGCTGGAACTGCGAGCGCGCCAACGACGCATAGCAGTCTTCTGTAGACGGAGGGGACTGGCTCCGCGCCGGGAGGCTTTCGCGGCAGCGCTGCGGGGGTCTCTCGCGGTGCCTGTGCCTTTTGCAGCACAGAGAACATCCTTTTCAACGGGCTGAGGGCAGCGCGCGCACTTCTCGCGCAAACGCGCGGGGCGGCGCCGGCCCCTGCCACGGCAGGCCGCCGGCACCGCCCCATTTTCGTTCTACACGGACGATCAGAACTCGTGCAGATCATTCTTGTCCGGCGACCACGTGGCCGCGGGCGCCTCAGACTGTTTGCCTGGGGCCGCCGCCTGTGCCGCCGGCTCCTTCGTGCTGCTGTGACCGGCGGGCGGGCCTTGCTTGTTGGCCGTGCGGCTCAAATTCATCGCGCGCGGTCGCGACGGCGAGTGCGACGCCGGGCGGTAGGCGGCGGTCGCACCGGACTGACTGCCGTGGGCTCCTCGGATGACAGTAGCCAGCTCTTCGACGACGCTCTTGACGGTCGTCGCCTGGGCCGCCAGCTCCTCGGCGGCCGACGCCGACTCCTCTGCGCCGGCGGCGTTCTGCTGCGTGACCTTGTCCATCTGAGAGACGGCCAGGTTGACCTGCTCGACGCCCTGGGCCTGCTCCTCCGAGGCCCTGGTAATGCCGTTTACCAGGTCGGCGACCTTGGACACGTTGGAGACGATGGCCCCGAGGGACTTGCCGACGTCCGCGGCGACCGTGGTCCCGTCGCGCGCCTTGCTGACCGAGTCCTCGATCAGCCCGGTGACTTCGCGCGAGGCCTGCGCCGCGCGCTGGGCGAGGTTGCGCACCTCGTCCGCCACCACGGCGAAGCCCTTGCCGTGCTCGCCGGCCCGGGCCGCCTCGACCGCCGCATTCAGCGCCAGCAGGTTGGTCTGGAAGGCGATCTCCTCGATGACCTTGATGATCTTGCTGATCTGGCCGGACGACTCGTTGATGCCGGACATCGCTTTGTTGAGCTGCCCCATCGTACGGTCGCCCTCCTGGGCGGCGTTCTTCGTCAGCTCGCTCAGGTCGCGGGCCTGCTTGGCGTTCTCCGCGTTGGTGCGGGTCATCGCCGCCATCTGCTCCAGGGCGCTCGAGGTTTCCTCCAGAGAGGAGGCCTGCTCGCTGGCCCCGGCGGCCAACTGCTGCGAGGCGGACGCCACCTGGCCGGCGGCGTCATTGACCTGCTCGGAGCCTTCGTTGAGGCCGGCGATGATGCGGTTGATCGGTCTCACGATACTCCGGGTGATGAGCACCGCCAGCGTCACGCCGATGGCGATGGCGGCCAGGGCCATCCCGATGTTCAACCGATTCGTCCGGTCGGTGATGGTGGCAGAGTTGTCCGCCAGCCGGGCCTTGAGCTGGTTCATCGTGTCGACGACGCCCGCGGCGGCGGTCACCATCTCGGTTTCGGCGGCCCGCTCGGACACCACGCCGCTGTGGTACTGCTCCCCGGCCGTCTCGTAGCGCTGGAAGTAGCCGTGGAAGTTGGCTGCCACGGTCTCGAGTTGGGTCTCGCCCTGGATCACTTGCTGCCAGTCCTTCAGACCGTTCATGACGTTCTGCATCTGCTCCTGGTACGCGACCCACTGTTCATCCTTGTTGGTCGCCATGTAGTAGACCGCACAGACCCGCAGCAGCAGGAAGGGCTGCACGACTTCCTTGTCCAGGCGATCGTTGATGTTCGACCAGCGCGTCAACTCGGCCAGGTCATTCGTGTCCTGCGCGGTCCGCAGCGCGGGGTTGATGACCGTGTCCAGGACGTTCCCGACGTCCTGCGTCACGCGCATGCCGATTTCGCGCCAGGCGTCGAACGCGTCGTCCCGCGCGGTCCGGGCGGCGACCTGCTTGTCGAACGCGGTGCGATACACCTCCGCCTGGCCTTGCGCCGTCCGCACGAGCGCCTGTTCGTCCGCCCGGAGCCCTTGCTCGCTCTGCAACGCCCCCAGTTGCGTGGTCAGGTCGCTGTGGGCGTCCTTCCACTTCTCCGCGGCGTTCTTCGATTCGCCCTCGGCCTTCGTGAACCCTTGCAGCGCGAAGTCCCTCCGCAGCGCGGCGCAGGTGTTCAGCGCGGCGAGGCACTCGCTTCCGCTGCGATCCAGCGCGGCCATTTCAGAAACGCTGGCCAGGCCGCGCCAGGTGACCACTCCCAAGGCACCGGCGATGACAATCAGCACGCCGAACCCAAGCGCCATCTTGGCCGACAGACTCATGTTCTTGAACATCGTTGCTGTACCTCCAAGCGCTACGCCCGGCGTCGCACGCCGACGGCCGACACGTTCGGTCCACAGGGGAGTAGCATCGCAGAAAAAATCGGGTAAACGCCCCGCCCCCATCATAGAGCGAATGCTCGCATCCGGTCGCGGCGTGCCTTGCCGGGATTCCGAAGCCCCTACTCCGGGACCGCCTTGCACGATCCCGGCCCACGCTGGTAAGCGCGCGCGCTACCTCCCGGCGTCAGCGGCCGGTTCGAGCATCAGCATCGCGGACACGAGTCGATCCAGCTCGCCCAACTGATACGGCCTGTACAGCACGGCGACAGCGGGGTCTTGAAGGTCTTTGTGTTCGCCGAGGGGGCTGCCGGCTGTCAGGATCAGCGGCATGTGCTCGTCTTCTCTTCGAACGGTGCGAACCCACTCCGCCCCACCGCCTTCCAAGAGGTCGACGTCCACGATCAGCAGCCGCAAACGCCCCCGGTGTCGGCGATGCTCCTCGAGCGCCGCCGGCCCGTCCGCCGCCACCAAGATCCGATAACCCAGAGTGCGAAGCTCGGCGGCCATGATCTCACGTGCCTGCTGATTGGCCTCGGCCAGCAGGAGCAGTTCGCCGTGGCCGGGGCTTGGGGGTCGGACCGGCGTTTCCGCGTCGTCGGACACGGGAGGTGCGACACACGGGAAGGTCACGATGAACGTGGTTCCAACGCCCACCTCCGACCGCACCTCAATCTGGCCGCCATGGTCCTCGATGATCCCATGCACGACGGCCAGCCCCAGTCCGGTGCCCTCGCCGCGCTCCTTGGTTGTGAAGAACGGCTCAAAGATGCGATCGCGGATGCGCGGCGCGATCCCCGAGCCGGTGTCGCTCACCTCCAAGCGTGCCAGGAATGCCGGTGCCGACCCGGCCCGCCCCGGTCCGCTGTCGCGCGCTGCGAGGTGGGAACTCGCAATACCCTGAACGGACTCCTCCGCCGTGCCGGTCGCCGGCGCGACGCGGGAAACGGCGATGCGCAGAGTGCCGCCGCGCGGCATGGCGTCGCGCGCGTTCAGCGCGAGGTTCAGCACGACCTGCTGCAATTGAGTGGCGTCGGCGCGGATCCAGGGGGCGGGGCTGGCCTCGGCGTCCACGCACAGCTTGATCGTCTTGGGCAACGTGCGCCGGAGCAGGTGCGCAGCGTTATCCACGGCGGCGCACAGGTCCAGGGGCTTCTTATCCGTCGGTACGTTCCGACCGAAGGTCAGGAGCGAGCGCGTGAGGCCGCCGGCCTGCTCCACGGCGTGGTTGACGGCCGCCAGGGCCGCTGCGGCGGCCTGGTCGGCAGGCAGCGCGAGTGCGATCGGCTCGAGATTGCCGGCGATGACCGTAAGGAGATTGTTGAAGTCGTGGGCCGCGCCCGCAGCCAACTGGCCGACGGCTTCCATCTTCTGCGCCTGGTGCAGTTGCTCCTGGATCTCGCGCCGTTCCTGCTCTGCGCGTCGCCGCCTGCGCTCCGATTGGTAGTTCTGCCAGATCACACAGGAGGAAAGCAGGGCGACGATTCCGAGCACGAGTGTAGCCGCCAGGGTCAGCTTCCGCGTGATCGCGCGGGTCTCGACTGCGACATCCTCCAGGTATACGCCGGTCCCCACGACCCAGCCCCACGGCGCGAACTCCCGGACGTACGAGAGCTTCGGGACCACCCGGCTGGGGTCGTCCTTCCACTGCCACATGTACGTGACGTACCCCGCACCCTCGCGGCGCACGGCATCCACGGCTGCTACGAACAGCGGTTTCCCTTGCGGGTCCCGGTAGTTCGTGAGGTCCTGGCCCTCGAGCTCGGGCTGGTACGGATGCATGATCATGCGCGGGTGGAGGTCGTTGATCCAGAAGTAGTCCTTCCCCTCGTCGCCGTAGCGCAGGCGACGAAGGTGGACCAGCGCCCGCGTTTGGGCCTCTTCGACGGTGAACTCGCCCGCCTGGGCGCGCGCGTCATAGCCTTGCAGGATTCCGCAGGCGGTCTGCCCGAGGTAGCGTAACATCTCCTGCTTGCGGGCCAGCAGCCCCCGTTCGAAAGCCGGCAGGATGACGACGAAGATGGCAGCCGAGAACAGGACGATGCACAGCGCGGAGGGCAACACCACGCGCAGCGCGAGCGTGATCCAGAGCCGGCGGTCCTCGGTCCCGGCCATCCACACCTCTCCCATCCCCGGCCGCACCATACTATCGGACGTGGGCGAGCGGTCCATGAGAAGCGGGGCGGAATCCGGCACCTCCTGGTGCCCGGCCGCCCGGTCGCGGGATGGGGCCCGCGGATTTCCAACTTCCCCCGGAGCGGGTGCTGCGAAGCCGCACTTCGCAGCGCTGGGCCGCCGGGCGGACGGGTAAAGCGTGGTCCGCGGAACACCCGATAACTGAGCACAGCACGCCTTCGCAGTCCCCATTTGAGGCTGCGCAGGTCAGGGCGCCGATTCGCGGTGCCCTCAAGTGGCGCCGGTTCAGCCCGCCGCGGCGAGTCGCCGCCGGCTGCGCGCAGTGACAGGCTAGGAGGTGCCGAGTTGACCCGCAAGATGGCCGTAGTATCCATGCTGTTGCTGGGGGTGCTGAGCGGTGCCGCATCGGGCCAGGAACCCGCCGCCGGGCTGGCGCCGCCCGAGGCGCAGCCGTCCGCCGCGGGAGAAGATGAATTCATCGTGGGCCCCGCCGGGCTGTTCGATGTCCACCTGCGCGACGTGTCGCTGTCCGACGCGATGCGGATGCTCAGCCTGCGTGCGAAGCGGAACATCATCGTCGTGGACGGGGGGACAACCCAGGTTACCGCCGACCTCTACCAGGTGGCCTTCGAGGAGGCGCTCGAGGCGCTGCTCCGGCCGAGCGGCTACACCTGGAGGGAGCAAGGCAAGTTCATCTACGTCTTGCAGGGCGACGACCGGGAAGCCGCCGGCACCGTCCGGCCGATGGAGCTACGGCTCTTCGAGCTGAACTTCCTGCCGGCGACCGAGGTTCTGCCGGTTGTCACGAAGCTGCTCAGCCCGGATGGGGTGATCGCGAGCACGCCCGCGCCCAAGCTGGAGGGCGTGGCGCCGACGTCCGGCGACTTCGACCAGGCGCTGAACCAGGGCCTGGGCGGCAAGAGCCGCGCGATCGGCGAGTTCATCGCCGTCCGCGACTATCCCGAAGTGCTCGACGAGGTCGCGCAGGTCATCGCGCGTCTGGACGTGCGGCCCAAGCAGGTCCTGATTGAAGCGGTGATCCTGCGCGCCCGGCTGGATGAGAGCAACGCGCTGGGCGTCGATTTCAACGCGCTGGCCGGCATCGACTTCCGCACGATCAACAGCACCAGCATCGGGGGCACGAACCTGACGCCCGGCGACGTCCCGGCGCGCAAGTTCGATCTCGAAATCATGGCGACGGAGACCGATCTGGCGGCGAACGTGCCGGCCGGCGGACTGAGCCTGGGCCTCATCACGAACAACGTGGCGATGTTCATTCGCGCGCTGGAAGAGGTCGTGGACCTGACGATCGTCGCCAACCCGAAGGTGCTGGCGGTGAACGAGCAGCCCGGACGGGTCATCGTCGGGCGCGAAGACGGCTATCTGACCACGACGGTGACCGAGACGGCCACGATCCAGACGGTGGACTTCATTCGGACGGGCACACAGGTGCTGTTCCGCCCGTTCATCGGGTCTGACGGCTTCGTCCGCATGGACATCCACCCGGAAGACAGCAGCGGCGGGCTGACTCCCGAGAACCTGCCGTTCAAAGACACCACCGAGCTGACCACCAACGTGCTGGTCAAGGACGGACACACGCTGGTGATCGGCGGCATGTTCCGCGACAACATCACCGCGCGCACCCAGCAGATCCCCTGGATCGGGAACGTCCCCCTGCTGGGAATGCTCTTCCGCGGCAAGGTGGATTCGGCCGTGCGGGAGGAGATGATCGTGCTCCTCACGCCCCACATCATCTCGGGGGATGAAGCGACGGCGGAATCGGAGCGGGCCCTGGCCGAAATCGAACGTTGGCGCGTAATGGCCCATCGCGGGCTGATGCCGTGGGGACGCGAGCGCCTGGCCCAGGCCCATTATCGGTGGGCGCTTGAGCACCATCGCGCGGGGCGCACCGGCAAGGCCCTCTGGGACCTGGACCTGGCGATGTGGCTGCACCCGCGGTTTGCCGAGGCCGAACACCTGCGCGCACAACTCAAAGGCGTTCCCACGGCGGAACCCGACTACAGCATCGTTTACGGCATCGTACGCCGGTTGATCGAGCAGGAGCTGTCGTGTGCGGCCGGGGAACAGGAAGCCCGTCCGCCCGCGCCCGACCCGCCGGAACCGTCAACCGCGCCGTTGGAGCTTGAACCGTGACGAACACTCCTCGAACACATCGGACCTCGGTGGACACGGGTCTCCTCGGCGTGCTTCTTGTTCCGCTCGTGCTCGCCGGATGTGAGATGCCCCAGCCGCTGCGCAGGCCGGCGGCGGCCTGGGACCAGACCCGGCTCAGCGCCATGCTCCAGCTCGCGGACGAGCAGATCAGCCGGGGCAAGTTCGACCAGGCCCGCCAGACGCTGGCCATGTTCCACCAGTCCGCCGACCCGCGGTTGCCGATCGCGCTGGCGCGCGTGGACGTGGAAGAGGGCCACTACGCCGCAGCGCTGGACCGCCTGGACCAAGTCGTGCCGGACGCGCGCTCGGGGCCGACGTATCCACGGCTCCGCGGCGTCGCCCTGGAAGGACTGGGCCGCTGGGCCGATGCCGCCGCGGCCTACGAAGCGGCCTATCGTGCGGAACCCGCGCTCGAGCTGCTGCTGGCGTGGCTGGACGTGCTCGTACTGGACGAACGGGCCGACGAGGCCCGCGCCGTGCTGGCTGCCGAGCGTTCCCGGTTTCCAGGCCAGCCGGTGCTGCAAGTACTCGCGGCGCGCCTCTGGCAGCGGGACGGCAGCCTTGCCGCCGCCGCGGAGGAGCTCACGACCGCCGAGCTTGCTGAGCCCGGCTCGGCGGAGATCCGCCGGCGCCTGGCGGAGACGTACATGGCGGCGGGGCAGTACGAGGAGGCCAGGGTAACATGGCGCGCCCTGCTGGGGCTCGGGCACGACGATGACGAAGCGCGCCTGGGGCTGGCGGCGGCAAGTCTCGCGGCCGGCGAGCCGGCCGAGGCGCTGGACGTCATCCTGCCTGTCATTGAGCGAAACCCCGCACTTGCTGAGGCCCGCGCACTGGCCGCGCTGAGTTATCGGCGCCTGGGACAGCCGCGCGAGGCCGCGGAGCTGCTTCAGGGCATCCGGGGCACGGGCGAGACCGCACGGCTGGCCCGAGAACTGCTCGCGTCCTGTCAGTAGCACTCCGGCCCGACGGATGGGGACACCATTACCGGTCCTCGGACCCGGGGCTGCAAGGCAGAGCCTCGCAGTATCCGATCCAGCAAGAGTGGAACTCTGCGGCACTTTGGCAGGTCTTGCGCTGCCATTCCGACAGCTCGCCGGAATGCGCCGGGGGTGTGCTAAACGTCGCACGGGCGATACGCGATGAATCCAGTATGTCGGGTCCCGCTGCGCCGGGACTCTGCATCCGGAGGCGCTCTGTCTGGTGTGAAATGGCACAACACATTGCTCATCGTCGGCAGTACGAGCGGCACGCGATCGACGTCCGCGTGGAGTTGGCGATCGCCGAAGGCCAGGCGGGCCAGGTGTCGCCGATCGGGGGTCCGTCGGTCGCGGGCCGCATGAAGAACCTCAGCGCGGGCGGGGCGTTCGTGGTGGTTTCGACGTACCTGCCCCGCGCGACGCAAGTGGAGCTGCAAGTGCCCGCCGAAGCCGGTGTGCCCGCGGGCTGCGTGACGGCCCGCGTCGCCAAAGTGCAGATGGTCGATCGTGAGCCGCGCTATGGCGTGGGGCTGCGGTTCGAGAACACGGACTGCGAGCTGGTTCGTGCGCTCCAGGCCTGGGACGGCGAGGAGGCCGGCACATGACCAGCCAGACGCAGTTGACGGGCGGGACGCCCGTCCCCTCCGCGCCGGAGTGGGCGGCCCTGCTGGAGCAGGCCGGCCTGGTGGGCCGGGACGTGCTCGAGACCGCGCTGCGCGAGACCGCGGGCCATGCGCAGCGGGCCGGAGAGTGGCTCGTCGAGCACGGCTGTGTGGCGCGGCGGGAGCTGGCCGTCGTCCAGGCGGAGAGCCTGGGGCTGGTGTTCGTCGAGCCGGGCGACTTCCGGGTGAACCTGGAGAACCGGGTTCTGATCCCCGAGGAGCTCGCGCGGGCCCGCAGCGTGTTCCCGCTCTTCGCGATCGACAACATCATCACGCTGGCGGTGGCGTGGCCGCTCGACCTGGCCGTCCTCGACCAGATCCGCCTGCACACGGGGTGCGAGGTGGAGCAGTGCCTGGTCGGCCCGCGCGAGCTGCGGAACCTGATCGAGTGGGGCTACGGCAACTTCCAGGAGCAGGCCGGGGCCAAGAGCGCCGAGACCATCGCCTGGGAAGAGATTCTGAAGGAGGTGGCCGACGCCCCGGCGGTCAAGCTGGTGAACGTACTCCTGGACCAGGCCGCGGCGTGTCAGGCCAGCGACGTCCACCTCGACGCCGAGGAGCACGCGTTGCGCGTGCGTTTTCGGATCGACGGGGTGCTGCGCGAGGTTCCCGCGCCGCCCAAGGAGCTGCTGCCGGCCATCGTCTCGCGCATCAAGGTACTGGCCCACATGGACATCGCCGAGACGCGCCGCCCGCAAGACGGCCATTTCAAGCTTGCGGTAGAGCGGCAGGAGCTGGACATCCGCGTCTCGACGCTGCCTTCGACCAACGGGGAGGCGGTGGTGTTGCGGTTGCTGCACGGCGCGGGACACCTGCTGTCACTCGAAGACCTGGGTATGGACCCGCTCACCCAGCAGGAGTTCGACCGCCTGATCCACCTGCCACACGGGATGCTGCTCGTGACCGGACCGACGGGCAGCGGGAAGACGACCACGCTGTATTCGGCGCTGGCGCGCGTCGACCGGATTCGGCAGAGCATCATTACCCTCGAGGACCCGGTGGAAATTCGCCTGCCCCAGATTCGCCAGGTCTCGGTGAATCCGAAGGCGGGCCTGACGTTCCAGTCGGGGCTGCGGTCGATCCTCCGCCAGGACCCCGACGTCGTCATGGTGGGCGAGATACGTGACCGGGAAACCGCCGAGATCGCGCTGCAGGCGGCCCTCACCGGTCACCTCGTGCTGAGCACGCTGCACACCAACAGCGCCGCCGCCGCCCCCACCCGTCTCCTGGATATGGGGGCGCCCGACTTCCTGGTCACCTCCGCACTCGTCGGCGTGCTGGCGCAGCGCCTTGCGCGGCGCGTGTGCCGCCATTGTGCCGTCCCGGTCCAGGACGACGCCGCCACGCTGGCGCTGCTCGGCGACGGCGTCGCCGAAGCACTACAGGGCGGCACGCCGCGGCAGGCCACCGGCTGCAAACGTTGCGGGAACACGGGCTACGAGGGGCGCGTCGGCGTCTTCGAGCTGCTGGTGCTCACGGACGAGATGCGCCGCGCGATCATGGGGCGCGCGGACGAACGCACGCTGGTCGCGCTGGCGCGCGAGCGCGGGATGCGGTTCATGAGCGAAGACGGATTAGCCAAGCTGCGCCAGGGGTTGACCACCGCCCAGGAGTTGCTGCGCGTGGTCGGACGCATCGACCTGCGCAAGGACCCCACCGGCGAGGCCACGCGCGAGGTCAGAATCGCCTCACAAGTGGCGGAGGCCGCGCCGCCGCGCCGTGCCGCGCCGCGTTTCGACGTGCACGGCTACGAGCGGCTGCTGGCCGGCTGGCTCAAGCCGCCGCGACCGGAGCAGCGCCCCGCGGTGTCCGCGGTAGCACAGGCCGGCTCAGGCCGCCGCGCCTGACGGGCCATCGGAGAAGTCGTCTATGCCCAGATTTGCCTATCAGGCCGCCGATGTCACCGGACGCGTCGTCGGGGGCGTGGTGGACGGCGTGTCAGAGGCCGACGTGCTGGTCGCGTTGGAGGAGCGCGCCCTCACTCCGCTCAAGCTGCGGGCAGCGAAGAGCGCGGACGAGGAACTCGCCGGGGCAACGGGGACACAGACTACCATCCGGCTGCGCGCCCGCGAGTTGCTCGAGTTCTCGCGGCAGCTCAAGGTGATGCTCGCCAGCGGGATGACGATCCTGTCGACGCTCGGCGTGTTCCGCCAGCGGGCCAAGGGGAACTACCGGCGCCTGCTGGACCGCATCGCCGCGGACATTCAGCGCGGCACGACCCTCTCCGAGGCACTGGCCGCCCACCCGCGGACGTTCGACCCGTTCTACGTGGGGACCATCCGCGCCGGGGAGGCTGCCGGCGTCCATACCGAGGCCCTCAACGAGCTGATCGCCTACTACGAGCGCCGCGCGACCCTGCGGCGCGAAGTGGTCGGCGCGCTGACCTATCCCGCCATCGTGGTGCTGACGCTCATCGCGGCCTGCATCGTCATGCTGACCTGCGTCGTACCCCAGTTCGAACGGATGTTCTCGTCCCACGCGGCGACGCTGCCGTTGCCGACCCGCGTTCTGCTGGCCGTCAGCGGCTTCGTCACGGGCCACGGCTGGGAGCTGGCCGCGGGCGTCGTCGCCCTGGGCATCGGGGCGTGGCTGATCAGCCCGTTGCCGCGCGTGCGGGCGGTGGCCGGACGGGTCCTGGCGCACCTGCCGATCTTCGGGCCGATCATCTACCTGGCGACCGTCGTGCAGTTTGCGCGCATGATCGCCCTGCTCGAACGCGCGGGCCTGCCCATGCTCGAGACGCTCCGGGTCGTGGCCCAGATGCTCGTGCCCGGGCCCGTCAAAGAGCTCACGGCCGGTCTCCGCCGCAAGGTCGTCGCGGGCAGCTCCGTTACCGATGCGCTGGGCAACACGCGCGTGCTGCCCGACCTGGTCGAGCAGATGATCGCGGTCGGGGAGCAAACCGGACGCATCGACGAGACCCTGGCGGCGGCGGCGGCGCACTACGAAGACGAGATGCGCGTCAAGATCCGGCGCGTGACGACCGCGCTCGAGCCCGTGCTGACGCTGCTCATGAGCTCGCTAGTGCTGGGCGTGGCGCTGGCGGTGTTCCTGCCGCTGTGGCAAACCAACACCCTCTTGTTGAAGCACTGAGTGCGGCGCGACCTTTGCGCGTCGCCTGTGGAGCACGGTTATGTATCTCGATCACTGGGCCCTCGAACGTCCGCCCTTCGAAGCGCAGCCGGACTCGCGCTTCCTGTTTGAAACCGAGCAACACCAGCGGGCCTTGGCCGCGCTGAGCTACGCGGCCTGCGAAGGCGGCGAACCGGTCCTGCTGTGCGGGCCGGCGGGGTGCGGCAAGACCCTCCTGCTGCGGGCGCTGCGCCGCCAATTGCCGCGCGAGCGCTATCACGTGGTCTTCGTGCCCGAGGTGGCCTGCTCGCAGGTCGGGCTGCTCAAGCGCGTGGCCTATCACCTGGCGCATACGCTGGTACCGGACACGGCGGCCGCCATGGATGCACTGGTGCGCCAGTTTCAGCTCGGTGACCCGCGGGAAGCCGAGGAACCTCAAGACCCCAATGCCGCGACGCCCACCCCGCGGGCGATGATCCTCATGCTGGATGACTGGCCGGCGGACGCCGGACGCGACATGCTCGCCGAGCTGCGCTGGCTGCTGAACCTGGACCTCGAAGGAAGACGGCTGGGCGTGCTCCTGAGCGGGACGGAAGTGCGGCCGGAGCAACACTGGCCAGGGTGGCTGGTTCAACGGCTGTGCGCCACCGCGGTGCTCGAACCGCTTGCACAGGAAGAGGTGCCGGCCTACCTGGAACACCGGCTCCGGGTCGCCACAAGAACGGAAGCACACGCGGCTTCCCCGGCCGGCCCGGGCGATGCGCGTGCGCCCGGCCCCGCGGCGTTCGCGCCCGCCGCCGCCGAACTCATTGCCGAGTGGTCCGGCGGCATTCCGCGCCTCATCAACCGCGCGGCCCACCTGGCGCTGTATGTGGCCTACCTCGATCTGGCCCGGCGGGTCGAGGCCGACGCGGTGCAGCGCGCGCTGGAGCGACTGACCCCGATGTCTGAGTCCCCGATCGGGCGCGGGGCTGCGATCCGTGCTGCCGCCGGGGTATGCGGAGCGACGTGCTGATGCGCCGGCCCGCATTCACTCTCGTCGAGTCCGTGCTCGCGGTTACCCTGACCATGATCCTGACCGCCGCGGCCATTGGCGGACTGCGCGGCGTGCAAAGCTGGCGGGCGGCGACGGCGGTACGGCGCGTACAAAGTGACCTGTTGTTCGCACGACAGGCCGCCCTCTTGTCCGGCCGGCGGACGCTGTGCGCTTTCGATCTCCAGAACAAGAGCTACGAAATCCAGCAGGAGGCGACGCCCCGCACCGGCGCCCTCGTCGCCTCCGTCATCGAGCATCCCCTCGCGGGGGTCGCCTGGCGCGTCAGGCTGGGCGATCTGGCGGCCGGCCTGGGGGTGAGCTTGTCGCCGAGCCTCAACCCGTCGGCAGTCGGGTTCAACGCGACCGGCTCGCCGGTCAGCAGCTCCGGGACACTGCTGGCCAGCGATGTCGTGTTAACGTTCACAAGCGGGGCGAAGCTGACGGTCCGCGCCGGATCGGGCCTGTGCGAGGTCGCCTGGCCATGACGCGACGCTCCCATCGCCGCCGGCGGGCGCTGTCCCTCGTCGAAGTGATCATCGCCATGGTGATCCTGGCGTTGGCGGTGCCGCCGCTGCTGGTACAGATCGGCGCCGGGGTCGAGCAACAGCAGGCGACCCTGATTCAGCAAAACCTGGTTCGCCTGGCGTCCGAGCGCATGTGGCAGGTCTTCACCGACCATGCCAACCCCGCCCGCGGCTATGACGCCATCGTCTCCGCCGCGTACCCGGAGGAGTCGACGCCCGGGGGGCTGGCAGGGTACACACGGCGGACCGAGATCCGCGAGGTGAGTCCGGCCAACTACTCGACGCCGCAGGAAGGCTCCGGCATCAAGCGCTTCCGGGTCCAGGTGACGGGTCCGCGGAATCACGCGCTGGTGGTGGAGTCGTTCGTCACGAACATTCCCGGGGCCGGCGGAACCGGTTGACGGGACCGCACGCGGAGCGGACTGGCAAAGCGGAGCTTTGCCCTACTGAGAACGGAGCCGCGGCAAAGCGGAGCTTCGCCCTACTGAGATCGGACGTGGAGCGGACTGGCAAAGCAGAGCTTTGCCCTACTGAGAACGGAGCCGCGGCAAAGCGGAGCTTCGCCCTACTGAGGTCGGACGTGGAACGGACTGGCAAAGCAGAGCTTTGCCCTACTGAGAACGGAGCCGCGGCAAAGCAGAGCTTCGCCCTACTGAGGTCGGACGTGGAACGGACTGGCAAAGCAGAGCTTTGCCCTACTGAGAACGGAGCCGCGGCAAAGC
>JALHJL010000079.1 GCA_022839625.1 Phycisphaerales bacterium | reverse complement strand
TGAGGTCGGACGTGGAACGGACTGGCAAAGCAGAGCTTTGCCCTACTGAGAACGGAGCCGCGGCAAAGCGGAGCTTCGCCCTACTGAGGTCGGACGTGGAGCGGACTGGCAAAGCGGAGCTTTGCCCTACTGAGAACGGAGCCGCGGCAAAGCAGAGCTTCGCCCTACTGAGGTCGGACGTGGAAGGGACTGGCAAAGCAGAGCTTTGCCCTACTGAGAACGGAGCCGCGGCAAAGCAGAGCTTTGCCCTACTGAGGTCGGACGTGGAACGGACTGGCAAAGCAGAGCTTTGCCCTACTTCAGACCAATGAACGTATCGCTGATCGAAATGGTGTTCGCAATCGCCTTGTCGGGCGTGATCCTCGCGTCCGCCATCATCCCGACCACACAGGTGATGATCGCCTACCAGGACGCCGAACTCGACGGGCAGATCATGCTGATGCAGTCCGCGGCGGCGGTGCGCGCCCAGCAGGTCGCCAACGCCGTCTGGCGTGACCCGAACGCACCGGACGGGCACGCCACACTGCAATCGGCGACGGCCGGGCAGCTTCAGGTGGGCGATTGGCAATTGCGCGCCGCAAATGGCCGGCTCGAGCAACAGCGGCAAGCAACCGGTTGGAAGACGATCGCCGAGCCGGTGCAGTCGTTCGCTTTCGCGTACCTCCTGACGAGCGGCGTGTGGACCGCGGCGCCGGCGGCCGGCGAGCTGGGCAGCGTCATCGTTGTCCGCTGCGGCTGGAACGATTCCCGAAGCGGCCTGTCGTACGGGGCGACCGCGGTGGTGCCCGACCGATGCTTCTCGGCCGGCGTGCTCAGCCTGGAGCGGCCCAGCACGGGGACCGCCTATCGGCGCGCCGACTATGAACGACACTCGACGCTCACGCTGGGAACCTGGCCGTGACAAAGGACACCGCAAAGTCCCGTCGTGCAACGTGCGACTTCGCACCGCCGGGGAGTACGAAGTCTCGCTCTGCACCGCCCGGCCGTCGCCATCGACACCGCCGGCCGGCCGCGGCACTCATCTCCGCCGTCGCCATCCTGGTCATCGTGGCGGCCTTCGCCGCGGTGTTCCTAAGCGTACACAGCACGCAGGTGTCGACGGCCGAGACCGCGATCCACCGCTTGCGGGCGGAGGCCGCCGCCCTGGCCGCCGCCCAGTTGACGTTGTGGGACGTGCGTCACGATACGGGGCAGAAGCAGGCCATCGCGCGGGTCGTGCAGGAGGGCGATACGTCCTTTCAGACCACGCCCCTCTTCCAGGTCGACGGCAATCTGGCCGGGGCCACGTTCCACGTCGATCTGTGGCCGGGCGCCGATACCGTCAGGCTGAAAACCGTGGCGCAATCCGGCGGGGTGTACTTCGAGCGGTGGGCCCAGATGCCGATCCGACTCGAAGCGGCCGACGACCTGTTGAAGGGTGGCGACTTCGAGGACCCGGCCGCGCTGTGGCCGTTGCCGCTCTGGCTGGAGACTGCCAGCCTGGACCAGTGGCTGGCGGCGTACGGCATCAGCGAGGTGGACGACCCGCGGCACCAGTACGCGCCGTGGCCGTGGAACGTCACGCGCGCCGGCACCAATCACTTCGCGGAAGAGCTGCGCTGGTCCGCCACCCTGGGGCAGTACGTCGCGAGCCGCGGTGCAAAAGGGACCCTTCAGCTCGAGTTCGACTACCTGCGGAGGAACGGCAATCTCTCCGTGCAGGTGCGGGGTGTGAACGCGCTGCCTCGCATAGGGGTTCTTTATCCCGGCGTGCCCGACTACGACCTCTGGACCAGTGCCGGCGTGCTGCTCTATGACAGCCGCAACCTCCCGCACTCCACGACCTGGCGCAAGTTCCAGGCCGAAGTCAACGCCGGTGCGGGCTACGCCTACTACGCCGTGCTGGTGGAGTCGGTCGGCGGCGGGGGCGGCAGCGGGACGCCCTCCAGCCCCGAACGCGCGATCGACAACATCAGCTTGAAGGGCAGTCGCTGACGAGGGCTGTCCGTCCCAAAAAACTGCGCGCGGCGGCCGTCACGGGGCGCGTCAGCGGCCTACCGATTACCGGTCCGGCAGGGGAACCGACGCCTATTAACTGCACTTTCGCGTGTAGTCGATGAACCGACAGGCAGGGGTGGGCTGTGGCGTTGAGCCGTCGCTGGACACAGGAAATGATGGGACCTGAGAGTCGCGACACCTGGGTGGCCGTGGTCTGCGATACGACGAGCGCGCTGCTGCTCGCCGTGCGGGGGCACGGTTCGAACCCCCGCGCCGTGGCCCAGCAATGCGTCGAGTGGGACCTGGACGCTCTGGAACAGCGCGGCCGAAACGCCGCACTCGAGCAGTTCGTCACCGAGCACAAGCTCGCGGGCAGCGTCGCACGGGTGGCGTTCGCCGGTGCCGGCTGCATCGTGCAGAAGCTGCACATGCCGCCGCTCAGCGCCCGGAACCGCAATCGGGCGATTCGGACCCGCCTGAGCAACTACGCCTCGGGCCGCAAGCTCACGGTGGGCATCCGCCTGGATGCGCCGCCGGCGCGCGGCGACGGCGCGCACGTACTGGCGGCAGGGGTCGACGACGCACTGACGCGCGGGGTATACCGCGCCTGCCGGCGGGCTGGCTTGCGGGTGGAGTGGATGACGGCCCTCAATGACCTGTTCACGGCGCCTTCGCCGGACGAGTCGACCGTTCAAGTGCTGCTGGGCGAACGCACCACCACGATTCAGCTCTTCAGCGCCGGCCGCCTGATCGCGTGCCGGGATGTCCTGCTGGGGCGCCGTGATTTCGTCGCGGCCTATCAACGGCCGATTCTGACGGCGGCCGGCCCGGTCACGCTGTCGCCGGCGGACGCCGAGCGGCTGTTGCGCGACGTCGGGATTCCCGTGGGGCGCGAGGACGAAGTGCGTCCGGGTCTGCCGGCGGTCCAGCTCTGGCCGATGCTGACGCCGGTGCTCCAGAAACTGCGGCGCGAAATCGAGCAAACGCTGTCCCACGGACAGACGGCGGAACCGGGACCGGTGGCCGTCCGCGTGCTGGGGGCACCGGTCGCGCCGGGACTGGCGGAGTTCCTTGCCGATGATCTGCACCTTCAGCTCCTGCCGCTCGCGCCGGCCGACGCCGAAGCGAACTACCTGGCGGCCTGGTGCCAGAAGCGCCGCCGGACGGACGGAATCGATCTGCGGCCGGCGGAAGAGCAGTTCGGCGACCGTTTCACGCGGCCGGCGCTGGCCGCCGGCTTCTGTGCCTTGTTAATCATGGTGGGGAACTCCGCGGTGCCGCGGCAAGCCGAGGCGCGGCTCGTCGAGCTGCGTCCGCTGGCCGGGGAATTGCAGGACAAGGTCGCACGCGCCGCGCAGGAGTGCGAGCAAGCCGTTCAGGCGCGCGACGAGCTGGTTGCGCAACTGGGCCGGCAGATCGAGTTAAACGGGGTCCTCCCCAAGCGCGTCCCGGTCATTGAGCTTGTCCAACACGTCCTCCAGTCGGTACCGACGGAGGTGGAGTTGTTGGCCATCGAGGTGCAGGCGGCGGGGAGTCCCGCCGCGCTGAAGCTGCGGGCCATGTACGAGGGTCCGGTCCCGGCCAGCGTTGTGGCCGGACACTGGGCGCGCGGGTTGTCGGAGAGCGGGCAGTTCTCAGGCACGCGGGTCACCGCGGTCAGCGGCAGCGGCCACGAGACGCCGGCCTTCATGGAGCTTGAGGGCCTGTTGAAGTGAGGTGAATCCGGTGCGGCATTGGCTCACACCGCGTTGTCTTCTGATCGTCCTCCTGCTGGTGGTCGCGCCCGGCGCTGCCCTTGCGCACCTGATGCTCACCTGGTTGCCGGGCAAGGTGGCGCTGGCCCACCTCAACTGGGCGGTCACCGCGCACAGCCGGCAGCTCGACGCGCAATGTGCCCGCGGCCGCGAGTTGCTGGAGCAGTCAACGCAGCTCCGACTGGCCGCCGCGAAGCTCGATGATCCGGCCCGCCGGGGCTGGTTGCCGCAGCGCGACCGAGAGCGCGTCTTCGACGAGCTTGCGGACACGTTCCGAGACGAACGCGTGTCCCTGGAGCAGATGACGCTCGGCGAACCTGGGTTGTATGCCGCCGCCTCGCGGCAGAATCTCCTGGCCTGCGAGCGCGCGACGATCGACTGCCTCGGCGAGTACGCGGCGCTGACGCGTTGCCTGGACCGTCTCGTGCAGCTTGATTGGCCGCTACGGATTACGAGCTTGACGTGGTGCCAGCACGCTCCGGGCGTGCGCCTCACGTTGCAGGTGGAAGTGCCCTTCGTGCCCGACGATGCGCTGCGTTCCGCTTTGGCGGACGCCGCCAAACTGGAGGACGACGGCGTTGAGTCCTAACGCCCGCCGACAACTGATTCTGGGCGGACTGATCGCCGGCCTGGCGGCCTGGCTCGTCGTTCCCCAGTTGCTGCAGCGCGGCGGTCCGACGCCGGCCCGCGCCGCGACGGTGGACGACGACGGCCTGGCCGAGTCCGACCGCGAGCTTCTGAAGCCGCTGCTTTCAGCCGTGGCGGCGATGCCCGCGCGCGAACTACAGGCCGCGGCGGCCTGGCCAGAAAGTCCGTTCCAGCGCACGCCGCCGGCCGCGCCGGAACCCGCCCGGCTGACCGCGGCCGCGCCGGCCCCGGCGCGCCCGGGTCTGCGGCTGGACGGAATCATTGCGGGTTCGGTGCCGCGGGCGCTGGTCAGTGGACGGATTGTCGGGGTTGGCGACCGCTTGCCCGGAGGCTACCGCGTTGCCGCGATCGACTCAGACTCGGTCACGCTGGAGGGCTCGGAGGGGCCCTGGACGTTGTCGCTGGCGGAATAACGCCGCGTGCCGCGCGGCAGGAAGAGTGAACATGATGACGCGATCCTCGTGCTCAGCCTTCACGCTTGTGGAACTCATCATGGTGATCGTGATCATCGGGCTGCTGGCGGCCGTGGTGGTCCCGCGCTTCGGGGACATTAAGTCCGAGGCCCAGACCTCCGCTGAGACGGCGGCGATCTCGGCCGTGCAGAGCGGGATCAAGCTCGCCCGGATGACGAACCTGGCAAAGGGGTCCGATACCTGGCCCACGACGCTCGACAGCGCCACCGCGGGCAAGGCCAGCGAGGCGAACCCCCTGTTCGGCAACGTGATCGAAGACGGCGTGACCGATCCGAACTGGGAGAAGGTGAACGATACCACCTACAAGTACGCTCCGACCGGGAACCAGTACGCCTACGACAAAACCACCGGCAAGCTGACGAAGAAGTCGTCCTCGACGGCCTCCAAGCCCGTCGCCCAGCCGTTTTGAAACGTTGACATCGCCCGTTGACGCGCGTCCTTCTTGAAGAAAGGTGCACAGATGAACACGAAGAAACTCCGATCGGCTTTCACTCTCGTCGAACTCATCATGGTCATCGTCATCATTGGCCTGCTGGCGGCCGTGGTGATCCCGCGCTTCGGGGACATCAAGTCCGAGGCTCAGACCTCAGCGGAGACCGCCGCGGTGGCCGCGGTGCGCAGCGGCATCAAGCTCGTCCACATGACCAACCTGGCGAAGGGGTCCGATACCTGGCCCACGACGCTCGACAGCGCAACCGCCGGTAAGGCCAGCGAGGCGAACCCGCTGTTCGGCACCGTGATCGAGGATGGCGTGACGGACCCGAACTGGGAGAAGGTGAACGACACCACCTACAAGTACGGTCCGACGGGCAATCAGTACGCCTACGACAAGAGCACCGGCAAGTTCAACAAGAAGTAGCCGCCGCGCGCTGCTGCTTCGCACCGCCGGGTAGTGCAGAGTTCCACTTTGCACCGCAGTCCGCCAGACGATCGGCGTCGGCCACCGCGGCCGACGCCGGCCTGGCCGCGGGGCGCCGTCGCGCCGGGCACCGCGAGGCTGTCCGCGCGCAAGACGCTGAATGCGCACAGCGGGGGGATTCGGGGGACCATCTCAAGGTTTTGGGTTGCCCCAACGGGCACCGGGATGCTAGGATAAAGTCTCAGGTCTGCGGCGCGCGGCTCCACGTCCCGCCGCGTGAATTCGCCGCCGGTGTGTGCTCGTAGGCACGCTCACCAGGCCGTCGCCCGCGTGGCGTCGGCTCCCCGGCGGACCCTGCTCGCAGCGGAAGATCGGTGGCGTCGTGCTCATGGTCGTGAGAGATCCGACGCGTGAGGAGTTGCGCCGGTTCGGCGTGACGATGTTGTGCGCGCTGGGGGTTGTAGGTGGGCTGCTGTGGTGGCTTGCGCCGCTGGGGGGGCTCGGCCGCTCCGCCGCAATTGTGGTGTGGGTCGTGGGAGCGTGCGTGGCGGTCCTGTCCTGGGCCGCCCCCGGTTTGGGGCGTCCCCTTCACCGCGGCTGGATGACGGTCGCAGCGTGGCTCAGCGCAGTCATGATGGCGGTTCTGCTCACGGTGCTCTTCATCGCGCTGCTGCCTTTCTTCACGTTCATCCGGCTGGGCGACCCCTTACGCAAGCGAGCCGAGCACGAGAGCTATTGGGAGCCGCACGCGCGCGACGCCCCGTCGCTTGACCGCGTGCTGCGCCCGTTCTGAGTCCGGCCGGATAGGGCCTGGCGTCGGCTTCCGTGGCCGACGTCGATCCCCGAGGACCGGTGACGTGTACGTCCTGGGTATCTCCTGTTTCTACCACGATGCGGCGGCAGTACTCCTGCGCGACGGCAACGTGGCGGCCGCGGCCGAAGAGGAGCGTTTCAACCGGCAGAAGCACTACCACGGGTTCCCGGTCCAGGCGATTGCCTACTGCCTCCGCGAAGCCGGCATTCCGATTGAGGCAGTCGACCACCTCGTCTTCTACGAGAAGCCGCTGACGAAATTCGTGCGTATTCTCGAAACGGTCCTGGCCGAGTGGCCGAAGACGTACGGGTTGTGGCTCAAGAGCATGCCGCTGTGGCTGGGCGCGAAGCTAGACCATCGGCGGCTGATTCAGAAAGAGCTGGGAACCCGGCAGCCCATTCTGTTCTGCGCCCACCATGTTTCCCACGCGGCCAGCGCGTTTCTGGCTTCCGAGTTCGAGGAAGCGGCGATCCTGACCGCCGACGGCGTCGGCGAGTGGGCGACGACCGCGTGGGGCGTGGGCCGCGGGACCGAGCTCGATCTCCGTCAGGAGATCCGCTTCCCGCACTCCATCGGGCTGCTCTACAGCGCGATCACGGCGTACCTGGGCTTTCGCGTAAACGACGCCGAGTGGAAGGTCATGGGCCTGGCGCCGTACGGGCGCCCGCGCTACGTGGACCAGTTCCGCGAAATCGTGCACCGGAAGGAGGACGGCAGCTTCCGCCTGAACCTGAAGTACTTCGCGCACACGTACTCCACGCGGCGGATGTTCAGCCGACGCTGGGAGCGCCTCTTCGGCCGGCCGACCCGGCGCCCCGAAGCCGAGCTGACGGAGTTCCACGCCGACGTCGCCCACTCGGGACAGAAGGTCGTCGAGGAGCTGCTGGTCGGCATCGCTCGGCACGTCCACGACGCGACCAGGCTGGACAACATCTGCATCGCCGGCGGCGTGGGGCTCAACAGCGTCGCCAACTGGCGCATTCTCCAGGACTCGGGCTTCCGGCGGATCTTCATTCAGCCGGCGGCCGGCGACTCCGGCGGCGCCCTGGGGGCGGCGCTGTACGTCTACAACACGGTCCTGGGGCATCCGCGCGCGTTCGTCATGCGGCACGCCTGCTTCGGACCTTCGTTCACAGACGACCAGATCAGGCACGCCCTCGACAGCGCAGGCGCGGCCTACACGGTGTGCGACCGCGAGGAGGCGCTGCTGAACCAGACTGCCCGCTGGATCGCCGACGGAAAGGTCGTCGGTTGGTTCCAGGGCCGGATGGAATTCGGGCCGCGCGCCCTGGGAGCCCGGTCGTTGCTGGCCGACCCGCGCAATCCGCGGATGAAGGACATCATCAACGCGAAAGTCAAGTTCCGCGAATCCTTCCGGCCCTTCGCACCCAGCGTGCTCAAGGAGTGCGCGCATCTATACTGCGAGATGCCGGCGGGGAGCGACGCCCCGTTCATGCTGCTGGTGCCGCCGGTTCGCCCGGAGATGCGCTCCATCATTCCCGCCGTCACCCACCAGGACGGCACCGGCCGCGTGCAGACCGTCACCGAGGAACACAACGGCCGCTACTACCGCCTGATCCGAATGTTCGGCAACCTCACCGGCGTCCCGGTCGTGCTCAACACGTCGTTCAACGTGCGCGGCGAACCGATCGTCTGCACGCCGGAGGACGCCTATCGCACGTTCGTCAACACAGGGATCGATGTGCTGGTCATGGGAAACTGCCTGGTCACGGAGAAGCCGGGGCCCATTGACTTCACCCGTGGGATGCAGAGAAGCGTCCGGCTCGAGCAGGGCGTGCAGCCCGGCGTGCACGGAGGATAACCAGTGCCGAAGCCGAGCCTCATCGGCGATTTCATCGCTTTCATCCGCCATGAGAAGAAGTGGTGGCTCCTACCGCTCGTTGCGGTGCTGCTGGCCATCGCCGCCCTGGCGGTCTTCGCCTCCAGCTCGCCGCTGGCGCCGTTTCTCTATACGCTCTTCTAACCCGGGAGGACGCGGTGCCGGAGCTGTCCCGACGCAGGCTGAGCACCCGCCGGAAGCTGCTCTTTGCGGCAACCACGCTGACGGTCGTCCTCGGGCTGCTGGAGGCGGGCAGTCGCCTGCTGCTCGACCTCGGGGCGAATGTCCCCTGGGAGCGGCATCAGCGCCTGGTGCAGGTGCTCGGGCTGCCGGCCCTGAACGAAATTCTCGTGCCCGATCCGGAGTTGTTCTGGAAGCTGCGCCCCGGCTTGCGGCACTATCCGCTGTCAGGCCAGATCGCCGACTCCGCTCCCTTCGCGTTCTCCGTATCGACGGATGACCGTGGGCTGCGGCCCTGTCCGCCGGGGGCGGCCCCGCAGTGGCGCGTCGTATTCGTTGGCGACTCCTGCACGTTCGGCCTTGGCGTAGACGACGACCAGACCTTCCCCGCCCTGGTCCAGCGGCGTCTGGCGGGCGTGGAGTGCGTCAACCTCGGCGTGCCCGGTTACTCGGCTTACCAGGGACGGCTGCTGCTTTCGCGCCTCGCGCTCGACCGCCCGCCGGAGGTCGTGGTGATTGCCTTCGGATTCAACGACGACAAGGCGTGGGATGCGCGCGGCGACCTGGAGCATGCCAAGCTGCTCGCGGCCAGTCGCTCGGGACTCGGGCGGTGCCTGCGTTGCGTGGAGTTGCTGGCCCGAGTGCTTCCGCGGGTTCGCGGGACGCCGGCGCCGGCCACGTCCGGCCCGCGGCCACGACTGACCGACCCGGAATTTCAGGCGGAGTTGCGCGCGATGATTGGGTGGTGCCGACAACGGAACGCCACGCCGCTGCTCGTGCTCTGGCCGCACCGGTCCCAGTTCGCCGACGAGGGCTTGTTCCCCAAGCAGGCCGCCCTGTTGGAGGTGGCCGAGTCTGAACGGGTCGCGGTCGTGGACCTGCTGGCGGCCTGTCGCGTCTCCGGCGGTGCGGACCTGTTCCTGGATGTGATCCACGCCAACCGGCGCGGCTGCGAAGCAATCGCCGACGTACTCGTGCCTATCCTGGAGTACGTGCGCCGTAAGCCGCCCGATCGGAATGAACAGCCAACTTCGGCGGAAGGCTGATACAATTCGCCTGCGCCGGCGGAACCACGCCGTGCGGGTTGGCCGCCGGAGCTGGTTCGGAGGCCTGCTATGGACGTTCTTGAGGCAATCCGGATGCGCCGCAGCGTGCGCTCCTACGCCGCGCAGCCCATCCCCGCCGCGACGCTCGAGCGGATGCGCGCGGCACTCCGCTCGGCCCCCTCCGCGTGCAACTTCCAGCCGTGGCACTTCATCTTCGTGCTCGACGACGGGCTCCGCCGCGCAGTGGCCCAGGCCTCGAATGACCAGTTCTGGATGGCCGATGCGCCGGTGATCGTCGTGGCGTGCGGCCTGCCGGAGCGGGCGTACAAGCACATGGGCGGCCGGGGCAACAGCGTGGACATCGATGTAGCGATCGCGCTGGACCACCTGACGCTGGCGGCGGTCGCCGACGGGCTGGGGACCTGCTGGATCGGGGCGTTCGATGAGCAGCGCGTGAAGCGGCTGCTGGCGATTCCCGCGTCGGTCAAGGTCGTTGCCCTGACGCCGCTCGGTTACCCGGCCGCCCCGGACCTCAACGCGCCGCTGGAGGAGGGGCGGCGCAAGCCGGCGTCCGAGATATTCAGCATCGACCGCTATGGCGTGCAAGGAGGGGGCGGCCGGAGTTGAGAGCAGCGCGGGCCGCGCACCACGCTGGCCGGCCCGTGCCGTTGACTGTCGCCCGGCGGCCAAGTAGCGTAATCGAGCGCACCGCCATCGTCGGGTTGCGCATCGGCAGTGCACTGGGTCCAGGCGTGGCATGAAACGGCATCGGCTGGCAGAGTTGGTGCGGTGGTATGCGCGGGTTCCGCGGGAACAACTGCCCGCGGCGCTGGCCGGCCGCCTGGCCACCGAGCCGCGCTGCGCCGTAACGCGTTATCTGCTCGGGTGTTGGAGCTTCGATCATGGGCGGTGTGCGACCGCCGTGTGGCACATGATGATCGCGCATCACGCCGAGCCGCAGTTGCAGTCCGCCGCCCTGCTGGTCTTCGCCGGTTTGAACTGGGTGGGCCGCCGCGGGGGCCGGCTGCTGCCGGTGCTGCTGGAGACCTGGGAGGAGTTCCGGCGTCCGGAGTTTGACCGGACGCGGCGGGAGCGGCTGTTGCTGGACGCGTTTGCAGCGCCCGACCCGGGGCTGGAGACGATGCCGCCGCTGGCACGGCGTTTGTGGCGGCTGCCGATGCAGGTGCTGCGGGCGGAGATTCGTGAAGCGGTCTTGTCGCGGGACGCGGGTCTGTATCCGCTGCTGGCGGCACCGGCCTGAGAACGGGCGGCGCCGGTGCGCGCGAGCGCCAGGCAGGCCCCGCAGCGGCCGAAGACCAGGAAGGAGTAGTGGGCGCGCATGATGCTGTCGGTTGTGATCCCGGTATACAACGAGCGCGAGACGCTGCTGGAGATTCTGCGGCGAGTCATCGAGGCGCCGGTGGCGATCGAGCGCGAGATCGTGCTCGTCGATGACGCTTCCACGGACGGCACGCAGGAGCTGTATCCGCGGCTGGGCGACCAGTTCCCCAATGTCAGCATCCGGCTCTTCAAGCAGGAGGTGAACCAGGGCAAGGGCGCCGCGATCCGGCGGGGCTTCGCCGAGGCGCGGGGCGACATCATCGTCGTTCAGGACGCGGACCTGGAGTACGATCCGCGGGACTACCCGAAGCTGCTGCGGCCGATCCTGGACGGGCGCGCCGACGTCGTGTACGGCTCGCGCTTCGTGGGCGGCGACGAGCATCGGGTCCTGTACTTCTGGCACTACCTCGGCAACAAGTTCCTCACGCTGTTTTCGAACGTGTTCACGAACCTCAACCTGACGGACATGGAGACCTGCTACAAGACGTTTCGGGCCGAGGTGCTGCGGAACATGCGCCTGCGCTCGAACCGCTTCGGCATCGAGCCGGAACTCACGGCGAAGGTGGCGCGCGGGGGGTGGCGGATTTACGAGGTGGGCATCAGCTATTCCGGCCGGTCGTACGAGGAGGGGAAGAAGATCACTTGGAAAGACGGACTCAAGGCAGTCTATTCCATCGTGCGCTTCTGGATCACGGACTGAAACGCGCCGGGCGTCCCTGCGGCGGCCGGGCGCTTGCGCGGTCCTCAACCGCGGGTCTGTTCGCCTGCGACCCCGGTCGTGCGCTGCGACGGACGCTTCAGGCTCGGCCCAGGTCAATGACGATGCGGGTCCGGCCCGTTTTTTCGACCTCGCCGCCCGGGGCCCGCCGATGTACACTGCCTCATGGAGAATGATTGGCGGAGCACAGGCATGATCTTCGGCGAGGAGGAGGACTGGCCCATGGAACCGCAGTCCCAGCATCCGCATCAGCCGCAGCAGATTCGGCTCGATGTCGGCACAATGGAGACGCTCTACGCGAACTTCTTCGCGCTGGCGGGCTCCCCGGACGAGCTGGTCATCTACTTCGGCACGAACTCGCCGTTGCCCAACGTACCCCAGCCCGCGATCAAGGTTTCGCACCGCCTGATGCTGCTCCCGGCGAATGCGAAGCGGTTGATGCTGGCCCTGCAACAGGCGGTCAAGGCGCACGAGGACCGCTTCGGCCCGATCGAGTTGCCGCCGCCGCGCCGCCCCGAAGGCCAGGGATAGGAAGGAATCCCTGGCAGTACGCTGAAGAAGGGGACACGCACCGCGAGAGAGCCATGCAGCCCTACCGCGAAAGGCCGCCGGCGCGGAGGCAGTCCCCTTCTTCAACGGCCACCTGGGGGCCGCCGCTCGGGCGGGGCCGGCGGGCTACCGCAGCCGCGGCCGGGTGTAACGTACCATGCTGATTCGCACGCTGCTGTCCTACGAGTTGGTCGCGCTGGGTTTACGCGACCTGCGCGCCCATAAGCTGCGTTCCCTGCTCACCGCGCTGGGAGTCATCTTCGGTGTGGCCGCGGTCATCTGCATGTTGAGTATCGGCGAGGCGGCGTCCGCCGAGCAGTTGCAGCAGATTCGCCTGCTGGGCAGCCAGAACATCATCTTGCGGAGCGTCGAGCCGCCGAAGCCTCAGCAGGTGGGCAAGGCCCAGGACGCGATCAAGAAGTACGGCCTGACGCGGGATGACGTGGCCCGCCTGCGCACGCTGCCGCACGTGGGCGAGCTGGTGCTCCTGCGTGACGTGGCCGATACGATCGTCTTCGGGGCACGGCAGTTTGACGGGCACGTGCTGGGCACGACGGAGAACTTCTTCCGCGTCATCAATGTGCGGATGGCGCGGGGCCGGTCCCTGATGCCGCTCGACAGTGAACAGTGCGAGAAGGTCTGCGTCTTGGGTTGGACGGCGGCCCGCGAGCTGTTCCCCGAGCGCGATCCGCTGGGGCAAACGGTGACGGTTCAGGCGCGCTCGACGGGCCCGGTGCCGTACACGGTGGTCGGTATCCTGGCGGAGGTTCTGACGGCCGGGACGCCGGCCAAGGGCCTGGCGGCTCGAAACATCAATCGCGAGGTGTACATCCCGCTTACCACCGCCGACCTGCGCTACGGCGACACGAAGGTGACTTTCTCGGGCATGTCGCGCGAGATCAAGGACGTGCAGTTCAGCGACGTGTACGTCCACGTCGAGCCCGAAGAGCAGGTGCTGGTCGTTTCGAAGCTGGTGGAGCGCGTCATCCGGCACCAGCACAAGGAGCCGGACTACACGATCACCGTGCCGCTCGAGCTGCTTCAGCAGGCGGAGCAGGTCAAGCGCAGCTCGCAGATCGTCCTGGGCAGCATCGCCGGCATCTCCCTGCTCGTCGGCGGGATCGGGATCATGAACATCATGCTCGCCTCGGTCACCGAGCGGACCCGTGAGATCGGCATCCGTCGCGCGCTAGGGGCCAAGCGACACCACATCACCGCCCAGTTCCTGGTCCAAACGCTCATTCTCAGCGTGCTCGGCGGGCTGATCGGCATCCTGCTGGGCATCGGCCTGGCACGGGCGGTGACGGTCGTGGTGCAATGGCACACCATCATCCCGCTGTGGGGAGTGCTGCTCAGCTTCCTGGTCTCGGCGCTGGTCGGCATCGTGTTCGGCCTGTATCCGGCGCGCGCCGCCGCGCGACTCGATCCCATCGACGCCCTGAACTCCGCGACACGGCTGGCGTGACCCCAGTGCTCCACATCCTGCGCGACCCCCCGCTCGACGGGCCGACCAACATGGCCCGCGACGAGCACCTCCTGTATTCGGAGCCGCTCCGTCCGGCGGCCCTGCGACTCTATGCCTGGCAGCCGCCGACCATCAGCCTCGGGTACTTCCAGCGATACGGCGACCTCGCGCGGCTGCCGCCGGAGGTCCGGCACCTGGCGGTCGTGCGTCGCCTGACCGGCGGCGGGGCGATCCTTCACGACCGGGAGGTGACGTACTGCCTGGTGCTTCATGAAAGCGTGCCGATCGCCCGAAAGCCGCCCGTCGCCTTGTACGCGCTCGTGCACGATTGCTGGCGGGCCGCCCTTGCCAGGCACGACCAGCCGACGGAGATGGCCCCGGACAGCTTCCCGCTGCCTACGCCCCGCTCCGGTCCATTCTTCTGCTTCGAGAGGCCGGGCCGGACGGACCTGATGATCGACGGGAAGAAACTCCTGGGTAGTGCCCAACGCCGTGTCCCCGGACGCGTCCTGCAACACGGGTCGTTGCTGCTGGGGCGGCGTTTCGCGTCGCACCCCGGGGCGGACTTGCACGACCCGTCGCCCGACTGGGTGACCCGTTGGATCGACGACTTCATCGCGGGTCTGGAGGCCGCCCTCGATTTGGCGGGCCAGGCGCATACCTGGAGTCCGGAGGAGCTGGCGGACGTGGAGCGGCGGCGCGCGCGCTATGCCGACGCGGCCTGGACGCAGAGCCGCTAGCGACTGCCGCAGAGGTGTAGCGCCGGACCCGAGCTTGCCCGCCGTGGCGGGAGTCCGGCGAGGATTCTGTTCGGCTCGAAGAACGTCGGACACGGAGGTCCGACGCTATCCATGAAAGGCATCTTCGTGTCAAGGGTGGCGTCCGTCTGCACAGTCTCCGCGTAC
>JALHJL010000013.1 GCA_022839625.1 Phycisphaerales bacterium | reverse complement strand
ACGCCCCCCGCGACCGGCCTGCGCCGCCTCGGCGAGCAGTCGAATCTGGTCCGCTCCCTGACGTGCTTCGAGTGGCTCAATACTATACGACTGTCGTCAGATTGGTATAACGCGGGCCCCTTGTGTCCGGCGACGATCCCGCTCCGCGCGAAGAACGTCGGACACCCGCCTCGGCGGGCAGGTCGCTACGGGCGGCTCGCTACGGCGAACTCAGGGCCGCCGCTCCAGGCGTGCGGCCCGCGCGGACTTCTGCGGCGGGCTCTTCCGGGCGCAGGTCCAGCCTACGAAATGCGGGCCCGACTGCCACACGATTCGCGCACCACCAGTTCCGGCCTCAGCGTGATCCGCGTAGTGGCCCGCTGCGGGTCCGCGATGCGTTGACACAGCAGCTCGATCGCGTTCACCCCCATCAGGGCCATCGGCACGCGCACGGTCGTCAGCGGCGGCCGGGTCATGCGGGCCACGCGCGTGTCGTCGAAACCCACGACGCCGAGGTCCCGCGGCACCGCCAGCCCCGCGGCCGTCGCGGCGTCGACGATTCCCGAGGCCATCTCGTCGTTCGCCGCGAACACGCAGTGCCCCGCCCCGGCCCATTCGCGCACGTGCCGGAGCCCCAGGGCGTAGGCCGTCTCATATTGATAATCGAGGTGGTAGACGTCATTCGGGCCAGCGTGCAGGCCGAACTCAGCGAGGACGTCGCGATACGCGGCCAGCCGCGCGATGGTATCGACGTTGGTCTCCAGGCCGCCGACGAAGATCACGCGCCGGGCACCGCAGTCGTGCAGCAGGTGGCGCATCATGGCCAGCGCTCCGTGTCGCTGATCGATGACCACGCTGTCATGCCGCGTACTGTCGATTTCGCGATCGAGGACGACGAACGGCAAACGGAAGTCCACGAGTACCTCTTGGACCCGGTCCGTCAGCTCCGAGACCATGACCGCCACGCCGTCCAGCAGGCTCCGTTGGCGGATGGCGTAGAGCAGAGAGTGGCTTTCGTCCCCGTCGCGTGACGAGGACACGACCAGGTTGTACCCGAGTTCCCGCGCCCGGGTGCTCGCGCCGCGGATGATCTCCGAGTAGAACTCGCCGTGCAGGTCCGGCAGGACCAGCCCCACGATCTCGCTCTTGCGGAGCATGAGGCCGCGGGCGAAGGCGTTCGGCTGGTAGCCGAGCTTCTTGATTGCGGTTTCCACGCGCGCGCGCGTAGCGGAGTTGACCACGTTGCGCCGGTTGATCACGCGCGAAACGGTGCTGATCGAGACGCGGGCGAGCTTGGCAACGTCGGCGATGGAGACCGGCATGACTCGGCTATTATACGTGCCCCGCAACCGTTTTTGACAGCGCCTTCAGCACCCCCTATCCTGCCGGCATGAACCGCCTGGCCATGACCGTTGCCCTCTTGTCTTGCGCCCTCGCGGGCCGCAGCACAGCCGCCGAGCCGCCGGTCGACGGCGTCTTCCGCACGCCCGAGACGGTAGCGGCCATTGAGTATCGCTTCACCGAGGCCGAGGCAGCCCTGCTGGATGAGGTACAACACGCCTGTTTCCGCTACTTCTGGGAACAGGTGGGCCGGCCGGCCTGCCTGGCGAAGGACCGCCTGAAGGCCCCGGTGTCCAGCATCGCCGCGGTGGGCTTTCAGCTTTCGTCCCTGCCCATCGGCGTGGAGCGGGAGTGGATCACTCGTTCCGACGGTCAGGACCGGGCGACCACGGTTCTGAAGGCTCTCCTGGGTCGCGACGACAACAAGAAGTTCGGCGTATACATCCATTACCCGGACCTCAACACCGCCGGGCTGTCCAAAGAGGGCTACGAGGTCCTCGCGAGCACGGTGGATCACGCGCTGCTCCTGGCCGGTGCAATGACCGCGGCCGAGTACTTCGGCAACGACGTCAAGAGACTGACGGGCCGGCTGATTGCCGAGACGAACTGGAGGGCCTTCGCGGTGGGCCCCGGCGGACTGCTGTCGATGGGCTGGAAACCGGATGACCCGGAGGACATGCACGGGTCCGGCCGGTTCCTGGACTGGCACTGGCACATCGCCAGCGACGAGGAACGGCTGATCTACTTCCTGGCGGCCGCGGCACCGAATCCCGATTACGCCGTCGATCCTGAGCTTTATTACCGTCTGCAGCGCACCCTCAAGGGTCACGGGGAGATGCGGCCGTACGTCGTGTCGTGGCCGGGCACGCTCTTCACGTACTTCTTCAGCCACTGCTGGATCGACTATCGCAGCCTGGGGGCGGACGATCCGGGGCGGTTCAAGATCCAGGCCCCGCGCGTGGACTGGTTCGAGAACTCCCGGCGCGCCGTGCTGACGCACCGCCAGCGCTGCATCGAGCAAGCCGAGCGGTTCAAGACGCTGGCGCCCGACCGTTGGGGCCTCAGCGCCTGCGCGGCACGCGACGGATACATCGTGCCCGAGGTCCGCCCGAATCTCCGCGACCACGACGAGTGGTTCGAGGGTACCGTGGCCCCGTACGCAGCGCTCTCCGCCATCATGTTCACGCCCCAGGAGAGCCTCGCCGTGCTGCGCGCCCTGCGCGCCCTGGTCGACAAGAACGGCCAGTCCCTGATCTGGCGCGACCCGGCGTCCGGCGGCTACGGGTTTGTCGATTCCTTCAATCTCGACCAGGAGCACGCCAGCGACGACTACGTGGGGATCGACCAAGGTCCGATACTGCTGGCGATCGAAAACGCGCGCACCGGCCTGATCTGGAAGCTGTTCATGCAGCACGAGGTGGCGCAGCAGGCCGTGAAGCGACTTCGCCTGCGGCCTTGAGTCCCCGCGGGGCAGCCCCGAGCGGCGGCCTGTGAGCGGCCGACGGCGAAGGTTGGATTGACTTTGCGCGCGGTGCACCGTATCCTTGCTGTTGAAAGCGCTTTCAGGGCTGCCGGTGAAGTCGAGTTCCGGCCCGCCTGCCCGCTGAAGGATGCCGCACTATGAGTACCGTGGTGAAGGCGCCCGGCAGAGTCGGTCAGCCTGCGGAATCTCTGCCCCTCGTTTCCAACCGCTACGGGTATTTCACAAGGGAGGGCACCGAGTTCTGCATCGCTGATCCCAGGACGCCGCGCCCGTGGACCAACGTGATCGCCAACGAGCGCATGGGGCTCGTGGTCAGCCAGGCCGGGAGCGGTTTCAGTTGGGTTGACAACTGTCAGCTTGCGGCCATCACGCGCTGGCAGCAGGACTTGGCGCGCGATTGCTCCGGCAAGTTTCTGTACGCCCGCGACGCCGACACCGCGGCACTGTGGTCGCTCGCGCCGGCACCCGTGTGGCCGAAGTACGAGCATTACTTGTGTCGTCACGGGTTGGGCTATACGACGTTCGAGACCACGTATGCCGAGTTGGCAGCCCGTTGGACCTTGTTTTGTGATGCGCGCGAGACCGTCGAGTTGTGGCTCATAGAGCTCCACAACCTGGCCGACCGAGCCCGCCGGCTCGAGCTCTGCGCGCTGCTCGAATGGTGTTGCGGCGTGGCGCCGTCGCCGCGGCGCGAGTTCCAGAAGCTCTTCGTGGAAACGGAGTATGACGCCGCTCGTCATGCCATCCTGGCGCGGAGCCACATGTGGGAGGTGCCGTCCCAGCGCTACGGGCACTGGAACACGGACTTTCCCTATGTGAGTGCGCTGGCCTGCACGGAGCCGGCGCTTTCGGCGCAGGGCGACAAGAGCGCATTCCTTGGCCGGTGTGGCGACCTCGCGGCCCCGCTTGCCCTCGCGCAGGACCGCTGGCGCCCCGCCTTCGGGCGCCACGAGGATCCGATCGCGGCCTTGCGGTGCGCGGTTGATCTGCGCCCGCAGCAGCGCTATGAGCTCGGATTCGTGCTCGCGGCGGGGCAGTCACGGGACGAGGTCGAGAACCTGCTCGCGCGCGCCGGCAACGTCGCGTTCATGAGGCAATCGCTCGCGGAAGCTTGCCGCGCGTGGCACACGCGGCTTGCGTCTCACCGCGTCGACTTGCCCGAGCCGTCGCTGAACTATCTCGTCAACGACTGGGCGCGCTACCAGGCGATCTCGGCCCGGCTGTGGGGCCGGTGCGGGTATTACCAGCAGAGCGGTGCGCTCGGCTTTCGCGATCAGCTTCAGGACTCTCAGGTGTGGTTGACGACTGAGCCGGCGCGCTGCCGGGAGCAGATTCGTTTGCACGCGGCGCACCAGTTTGCCGACGGTTCCGTGTACCACTGGTGGCATCCGCTGAGCGAGCAAGGCCACGTCACGCGCATGGCCGACGACCTGCTGTGGCTGGCCTTCGTCGCGGCCAACCACATCAAGGAGACCGGCAGTCTCGCGCTCCTCGGGGACACTGCGCCGTTCCTCGACGAGCCCCAGCCGCAACCCCTGACCGAGCACATCCATCGCGCCTTCGAGCGCGCCTTTGGGCGCACGAGCGCGCGCGGCTTGCCGTACATCGGCGCCGGCGACTGGAACGATGGCCTCAGCGCGGTGGGCCTGCAAGAGCGCGGCGAGTCCATCTGGCTCGCCGAGTTCCTGGCCGGCCTGCTGGCGGACTGGGCGGTGATCTACCGTCGGCTGGCGCGCGAACCCGACGCAGACGGCGAGCGGTGGCTGTCGCTGGCCGACGACTTCGACCGGCGGCGGGCGGCGCTCGTCGCGGCGGTCAACGAACACGGATGGGACGGCGAATGGTACATCCGCGCCACGCTGGACGACGGCACCCGACTCGGCAGCCGGGAGAATCGCGCCGCGCGCATCTTCCTCAACGCACAGACGTGGGCGATTCTGAATGATATCGCGCCGCCGGAGCGCGCTGCGCAATGCCTGGCGGCGGTGCGGGAACACCTGCTCAGCGACGCGGGCCCCCTGCTTCTGGCACCGGCCTTCGAGGCGCCGGTCCGCGAGATTGGGTACATCACGCGCTATGCGCCCGGCGTGCGCGAGAATGGAGGCGTCTATACCCACGCCGCCACCTGGACCCTCGCCGCGGCGTGCAAGATGCGCGCGCCGGAACTTGTGGGACGCCTGTTGACCGCCATCAACCCGGCGCTGAAGGAGCCCGACCGGTATTGGGCCGAACCCTACGTGCTGCCCGGCAACGTCGACGGCCCGGATTCTCCGTACACGGGCCGTGCCGGCTGGACCTGGTACACGGGTTCGGCGCAGTGGCTGCATCGGGTCGTGTGCGAGTGGGTCCTGGGCGTGCGGCCCGAGTGGGACGGGTTGCGCATCGATCCGTGCCTGCCGCCGGAGTGGACGAGGGCCGGCATGACGCGGCCGTACCGCGGGTGCGACTACCACATCGAGATCGAACGTGCCCCGCTCAGCGAGACGCGCACCTGGCCGGCCGAAGTGTGTTCGCGAGTCGTGCTCGACGGCGCGAAGTTGGCGGGCAATGTGATTCCAACCCCAGGGCGCTCGGGCGAACACCACTACGTACGCGTCCGGTGCCGGTAGAGGCCGCTCCTGACACCCTGTCGAGAAGGGGGACATGCACCGCGAGAAGCCCACGCAGCGCTACCGCGAACGCCGTTCGAGGCGGAGCCAGTCCCCCTCTTCAAGGGACCCCTAGCCCTTCAGTCCGGTGGTCGCAATCCCGCGGAGGAACGTGCGCTGCGCCAGGAGGAACAACACGAGCACGGGCAGGATGATCAGGGTGGACGCGGCCATCAGCTCATTCCAGGGCGTGTCGCCGGAGCGGCTCTGCAAGAACTGGAGGCCGAGGGCAAGCGTGAACTCGTCCTGGTGCGACAGGTAGACCAGCGGTCCGAGCAGGTCGTTCCAGACCGTCAGCACGTGAAACAGCGCGACGACCGCCAGCGCGGGCTTGCTGAGCGGCAGCATGATCCGCCAGAAGCAGCCCCAGCGCGAGCAGCCGTCGAGCATGGCCGACTCCTCGAGTTCCTTGGGAATGCCCAGGAAGAACTGCCGCAGCAGGAAGATGTTGAAAGCGCTGCCGAACCACGCCGGCACCCACAAGGGACGAAACGTGCCGATCCAGCCGAGATACTTGAAGATCATGTAGGTCGGCACCATGAGCACCGGAAACGGGATCATCATGGTCGCCAGGCAGACAGCAAAGAGCACCCGGCGGCCTGGAAACTCCACGCGCGCGAAGCCGTACGCCGCGATCGCACTCGAGACTACCATGCCGACCAGGCTGAACACGACGATCACCAGCGTGTTCCGCGCGTAGAGCAGGTAATTGAACTTGCCGCTTTCGACCCGCCGGTCGCCGCGGAGCGCACCGGGGTCTTCCGCCCCGAGGCCGATGACCTCGCGGTAGGCGTTCGCGGTGGGATGCTGGGGGAGCAAGTCCGGCCGCAGCACCTCGCGGGTCGGTTTGAAGGACACGCTGAGCATCCAGAGCAGCGGCAGCACAAACGCCAGCGCCACGGCCGCCAGGGCGGCGTAGATCACACTGCAATTCAACCAACGCTTGCTCACGCACTTATCCTGCGAGCGCCGCCGTGTTCACGCGCCGCGATAGTGAACCGCCCGGCGGCTGACGACGAAGACCAGCGCGGTCAGCCCGAGGATGATCAGGAGCTGGACCCAGGCCATCGCGCTGGCATAGCCCATCTTGAGATAGTTGAACGCGTTGTCGAACAGGTACATCGTGTAGAAGTACGTCGCGCGGTCCGGGCCGGGTCGCGTGCGCCACATCACGTACGGCAGGGCGAACACCTGCCAGGCCGCGATGATCCCGACCACCACGTTGAAGAGAATCACCGGACTCAACCCGGGCAGCGTGACGTGCCAGAAGCGCCGGCCCGCCGACGCCCCGTCCAGCGTGGCCGCCTCGTACAGCTCCTCCGGAATCTCCTGCAACCCGGCGAGGTAGATCATGATGGGCGAGCCGAGAAACCACAGGCTGACCAGGATCAAGGAGGCCATCGCCCAGCGCGGCGATTCGAGCCACAGCGGCGGGTTGGTCATCCCGGCGGCCCGCAGGCCGGTGTTCAGCAGCCCGTACTCGGGGTTGAGCAGCCACATCCAGATGACGCCGGCGGCGACCAGCGGCACGATCGTCGGCACGAAGACACAGGCGCGGAACAGCGCCTGGCCGCGCACGCGCTGGTTGAGAAGGACCGCGAGCAGTACGGCGAAGGCGGTTCCGATCGGGATGGCGAGGGCCGCGTACACGATCGTGTTGGCGATCGCCTTGTGAAACACGGGGTCGCCGGCAAGTTGCGCGTAGTTGGCGCCCCCGACGAACACGGGCGGCTGCAACAACGGATAGTCACAGAAGCTGATATAGAGCGACAGCGCCATCGGGCCGGCCAGCAGGAGCAGGAAGCCCAGCCACCAGGGCGCCGTCCACAACAGACCGGTCAGCAGCGATTGCGGGCCAGACCTCACGGCGATTCTCCGTGCGACGCGCCTGGCGGACGCGGCGACTCCTGCTGCCGGCGCCGGTCGGCCATGCGCTCGTAGTGGTCGACGACGCCATCGACCTTCGCCTGGGTCGCGCGGACCGCCTCCGCCGGGTCGCGCGCGTCGCGCAGCAGGGTCTCGAGCAGATAGAGCAGCTCGGCCCACGCCTCCGCCCAGGTCGGCATCTTCGGGTATCCGAACGCGTAGGGGGAAGCGGCCAGCTCGTCGAACAGGCGGATGTGCGGATTCGGGTGGCCCGCCAGGAACTCGGGGCGGGGAGTCCGGTAGGGCGAGACCTTGCCGTGGGCCTGGCACAGCTCCTCCATGACGTCCTGCCGCAGCAGGTAGGCGAGGAAGATCATCGCCTCGCGCGGCCGCCGGGCGCCGGCGGGGATCACCAGCACATCCATGCTGGCAAAGACGTGCGGGCGCTCGGGATCGACGGAAGGGAACCGCGCCACGCCGTAGTCGAGGTCCGGCGCATACACGCGCGCCCAGTTCGCCAGCCACGGGCCCTGGAACACCATCGCCAGTCGGCCGCTGAGAAACGGATTCTGGGCACTCTCGATCGCGCCGGCGGTGCCCTCGAACTGGAGCACGCGCTCGTTGCCGAGTGCCGCGCGCAGCTCGCGAATCCACGCCAGGGCGGCGTGCGTACCGGGCGCGTCGAGGGTGAAGTGCCGGCCGTCCCAGAGCGGGCCGTCGAAGAAGTAGGGCCAGACCCAATGCCACCAGCCAAGCATCGCGGGCGAGACCGTGAACCCGAGCTGCACGATCCGCGCGTCGTTCGGGTCCTGGGGGTTGTTCGCGGTCATGCGGGTCAGCCGCCGCGCGTACTCGTTCAACTCGGCCGGTGTTCGCGGCGGACGGTCGGGATCGAGACCGGCATCGCGGAAGAGCTGCCGGTTGTAGTAGAGCGCGATCGTGTAGGGTGTGCTCGGCAAAGCATAGAGCGTGCCGTCGAAGCGGCAGATGTCCAGCCAGATCGGTTTGAACGCGGCGAGGTCGAGGCCGAATTCGGTCGCGAGGTCGTCGAGGGGGTGCAGCGCGCCCTGGTCGGCGTACGGCGGCACGAAGCGGTCGGGTAGACCGGCTACGTCGGGCGGATCGCCGCCGGCCGTGGCGATGAGCATGCGCCGGTCGACGTCGCCCAGCGCCTGGTAATCCACCCACAGCCCGTGCTCGGCACCCACGGTGGCGTTGAAACGGTCCACGATCCGCTGCATGGCCGCGCCTTCGACGCCGGTCCACTTCTCCCAGTAGCGGATCACCGTCCGGTCCGGCGGGACATCGGGCCGGCCGCGCGGCCCGAAGACGAGCAGGCCCACGGCCGGCAAGCCCAGCACGAACCCCAGTATGATCGACCGAACGTTCATGCCTCGGCCCGGTCCTGGCCGCTGGTCAATTCACGCGACTGCCGGCGCTACACTTCTGCGGCGGACTGCTATTGGCCGCAGTCGGGCGGCGGCGGCACGCCGGGTCCGCTCGCACCCAGGCACGCCGCGAGACCCATCAGGTCATCGCCATCGAGTTCGTGATTGCCGCTGCCGTCGAAGCACAGGCAGCGTTCCGCCATCGGGCCGCCGGCCTCCGGGCATACCTGCCAGGACGCGAGATCGGTCAGGTCGACGTCGGAATCACCGTCGGCGTCCGCCCACACGGCCCCGCACTCGCAGGCGTCGCCGACCCCGTTCCCGTTGGTATCCTCCTGGCGGGGGTTCCAGGCCAGCGGGCAGTTGTCGTAGGCGTCCGCGATACCGTCGAGGTCGTCATCGGCCTGGAACGGCAGGCGCTGCTTGAAGAACAGCGGCTCGATGCTCTCCATCAGTCCGAACATCAGGAACAGGTGATCCACGAGTCCGGCGTCATACGGCACCCAATCGGGCGCCGTGGCCGACACGCGCGTCAGGCCGTAACGGAAGCGCGGGTCGCTGCCCGGCGGCTGGTCGTACGCGAACTCCAGCATCGTGTCCAGGTCGCCCCACGCCACCACGGCCTCCGGGGCGAACACGTAGTGGTGGCTGTAGATGCGGTCGGCGAAGTAGCCGGTCGGATTCACGCCGGCGGTCAGGCCGTAGCGATAGGGTTGTCCAAGCGTCATGGCACAGTACAGCCCGTCGGCGAGCTGGTGATTGCAGAAGAAGTGCTCGAACGCGGCGTCGGTCGCGAAATCCGGGTTGAAGAAATGCTGCTGATGCACCCAGAACGCGGGCGCGAAGCTCGACCAATTGTCCGTCAGCGTCGGGATGCCCTGGAACGAGATCTGCGGCACGTTGTACGCGTTCAGCCAGAGCGGTGCGACCACGGGCGCCCGCACGGCCCACGGCTGCCGCAGCGCCAGGCTGACGATGATCATGTACTCGTTCCAGGGCGTCAGCGACCCATACAGCTCGCCGCCCTGCTCGTTCATCGCCACGTACACGCGGCCGTCCAGCGCGGGGTGAATCGCGGCGTCGAAGTCCGTCGTGGCGTACAGCTCGTCCGCCAGGGCCGCGATGCCGGCGTGTCCCGCGAAGTGGTTCCTGGCGAACAGCGCGCCGCCCACGAGCAGCGCCGACCCGATCGTCGTGTAGCCGTCGTACCAGCCCGCCGCCTGGCCGCCGGTGTTGATGTCCAGCCAGTGGTACCAATGTCCCTTCGCATTGCGGGCCGGGCTGACTCCGGGTTCGTGGCCGCCGTAGGCCGACAGAATCCACTCCGCGGCGGCCGGGGCGTCGTACATCAATCCCAGGCGGTCCGCCACGCAGATGCCCAGCAAGGCGAACCCGGCCGCGTCCGGACTGGCCGGGTGAAACGGCGGGTCGGTGGGCTGCAACGGCAAGGAGTCTCGAACGAGGCCGGAGGGACACAGCGCGTCGAGGAAGTACGTCGTCAGCCGCTGCAACTGGTCCGTCCGCAAGGCTTCCACGTCGCCGGGCGAGTCGGTACGGCTCAGCGTCCACCGGTTCCACCGGATTCCGGACGGCTGCCCCTCGCCTACCTGTACCCCGACGCCCTGGATGCGGAGGAAGTTGGTTTGTCCCGGGGTAAGGGCGCTGAGCGGGATCGTGGCGGCATATGCCCGGGCGGAGTCCACGTATTCGGTGTGGCACTGGGTGAGCTGGTCGAGCGACGGACCGGCCCGGACGTTCAGGTCAAACGACTGCGTGAAGTGGTGCGTGACGATGATGCGGAAGCGGTAGTGGCGTGCGTCAGGGGGCACGTCGGCGGGCAGCTCGAAGGCGATATCGATCTGGTCACCCTGCCAACCCATCTCCGCCGGCCAGACCGGGGTAACGTCCACGGTGCCCGAAAACCCGTCGTAGTAGGTGAGGGACCAGGGTGGATTGGCGAAGCTTGTGACCTGAAAGACCGGCGCGCCCAACCCGCCCCACGCACCCCAAAGCGCGAGCATGAATGCCGCGCCCACCGCTCGCCGGAGCCGGAGCCGGTGTTTGAGTCTCGTTGGCTTCATTCCAGCGCCTCCGCTTGCTGGTCGGTTCGAACGGCGCCGGCACCGCCCAGGCCGCCGCTCGCGATCGCCTGCGCGTACCAGTACCCGCTCGCCTTGATCGTACGCCGAAGCGTCTCGAAATCGCAACGCACAAGCCCGAATCGCTTGGAGAATCCCTCGGCCCACTCCAGGTTGTCGAGCAGCGACCATGCGAAGTAGCCGCGCACGTCGACGCCTTCGCCGCGCGCGCGTGCGATCGCCGCCAGGTGATCGCGCAGGTACGCGATGCGGTCCTGGTCATCCACGAAGCCATCCTTATCGGGCCGATCGTCAAACGCCGCCCCGTTCTCCATGATGTGGATGGGCAGGCGTGCATATCGGCCGCTCAGCCAATGGAGAAGCCGGTGAAGCCCCTCCGGCACGACCGGCCAACCCGTGGCGGTCCGGGGTACATCGGGTACCGGACTGGCCTCGAGTTCAAACGGACCGGCCCCGGGTACATGTCGCACCAAGTCGCTCGTGTAGTAGTTCAGGGCGATGAAGTCCATCGAACCCTTGAGCAAGCGGGTGTCCTCGGCGCTGAACTCCGGCAGCAGGCTGCCCAGCCGCGCCCGCATGACGGCCGGATACGCACCGAACACGCCGGGGTCGCCGAACCAGCCGGCAAAGCTCTCGATGGCACGCTCCGCGGCGGCACGATCCGCGGCCAACGCCGAGGCCGGGAAGCTGTAGGACGTGTTGAGCGCGAAGCTGATGGCCCCGGGTCCGCGGCGCGCCGCCCGGTAGCGGGCAACGGCGTGGGCGTGCGCGCGGAGGAGATTATGCGCGACGCGGTAGCCCAATGCTGGGTCCTTGAGCCCCGGCGCGTGACAGCCGCGCACGTGGCCCAATTCCGCCACGCACCACGGCTCGTTGATCGTGAGCCACATCGAGACGCGGTCACCAAGCCGTGCGAACGCCATCGCCGCATAGTCTGCGAAGATCGCGGGCAGGTCGTCGTGCGCCCAGCCGCCGAGCTCGTTCTGGAGGGCCGCCGGCAGGTCCCAGTGAAACAGCGTGACGACCGGCCGAATTCCCGCGGCGCACAGCTCGTCTACGAGTCGCTCATAGAAGGTCCAGCCAGCTTCGTTTGTCGTCCCTCGGCCCGACGGAATGACGCGCGGCCAACTGATGCTGAACCGGTAGGCGCCCAGATTCAGTCGGCGCATGAGGCCGATGTCCTCGCGATACCGGTGGTAGTGATCACAGGCGATCGCCCCGGTCTCGCCACGGGCCGTCTTGCCGGGAGTCGCGCAGAACACGTCCCAGATGCTGGGCGCCCGGCCGTCCTCCGCCGCGGCACCCTCGATCTGGTACGCCGCCGTTGCGGCGCCCCAGAGGAAATCAGAATCGGGCCGGCTTGGGTTCATGGTCGCGACAGGTTGAAGTCGGCACCGCCGCGGCACCGAGCCCGGGGCGGCGGTGCAGGCGGCAGGCGGTGGCGGCGGTCATCGCAAGTCATTGTTCAGACCGGTCTTAAGAGACGAACGCCGGGGCAGCGCGGGGCGCCCGCAGTCGCCGCCTGGCCGTCTCCCACCAGAAGCATAATGGCTTATGAAAGCGCTTGCAATACGAAAATCCGCGTGTTATAATCAAGTTGGTCGCGGACCAGGTGCTTCGCCCCTGTCGAGACTGACCGCGCACACGGGGTGCCGGTGCTCTCGCCCGGCGGCGGGCCATGGCCTGATCGTGGAGGAGAATCGAGATGAAGAGCTGGAGCAAGATGGCTGCGGCGGCGTTCCTGTTGGTTGGGGCGGCCGCGGTTGCCGTGGCAACACCCCTGATTGACAGTGCGGTGCTGAACCTGAGGCTGTGGAACGACGACTCGGATTCGGTGCTCACGACCGGCAATCTCTATCCGAACTGGATTTGGATTCAGGATGCCGAGTTGGATGGCGACGGCCAGGGCGGCGAGTACGCCAACCGGCACAACTTCCGGCTGTCGGAAAACGGCGGGATCAGTGCCGCGAACTTCATGAACAACGATGCGTTCATGTTCCTCTCCGACGTCACGATCAGCGGGACGGGGAACGGCGAAGGTGGCCTGAGCCTCTCGCCGTGGTGGTCGCAGAATCACGACGGCATCTTCATGCTGAAGACGACCGACGGCGAGATCGCGTGCTTTGGTGGGCGGCTCCCGTTCTACAGCTTCACCGGGAACTACGGTCTGACCTACGCCAAGGGCGAGACCGTGCGACTGGGCTTCGTGTACGACCCGCACAGCCTGACGGAGCAGGATCCCGGGACGATCGAGTATCTCCTTTACAAGGGTGGCTCCTGGTACAGCAGCGGCGCGCTGCCGTTCGACCAGGGCAACCCGAACGAGCCGCAATACGGGTTCTACGGCATTCTCGATTACGCCCAGGTGGGCGGGCTGTTCCAGCCGTACATCGTGCCGGGCGACCCGAGCAACATGGTGCGGATCGACTTCGAGAACATGTACTTCGTCCCCGAGCCGGCGGGCCTCGCGCTGCTGTGCGCAGCGGGGTTGCTGGCTCTTCGTCGCCGGTAGGTCCCAAGCGTCGGCCGCAGGATGCAGCCGGCGACGGCGTGTAGTAAGAGACGGATCGTGGAACGCGGGCCCGGGCACCGTGGCCTTCGGGCCCGCCTCCCCTGAGAGTTGCAAGCGCCGGAGTGCAACGGATGGCCAGGCACAGTTGTGTACGACGCGGGCGCGGCGCGGGCGCCTTTACGCTGATCGAGTTGCTGGTCGTAGTCGCCATCATCGCGCTGCTGATCTCCATCCTGTTGCCCGCGCTCGGGTCGGCCCGCAGGCACGCGAAGGACGCAGTTTGCGCTTCAAACATGCGCCAACTGGGCCTGGCGACGACGTACTATGTTCAGGACAACGCGGACCGCCTGCCGTACCTCCTCGGAACGGATAAGTACGGCAATGGGCCGGTAAACGCACCGTTTCACCAGTATCAGCAGCTATTTCGCTTCCGAAGGTACATAGAAGACCTGCGGATCTTCCGATGTCCGTCGGTTAACGACGAGAACGGGGTGCAAGTTTACTTGCGGAAACCACTTGGTTCCAAGAGTTTTTACTTCGTGCTGAAGTCGTCAGAGGAATACGGCCGCGCGTACGACGAGAGTTGGTGGCCACAAATCCAGCCGGAAAAGTACCCGAACGAGTACATCAACGATCTGTACACCGAGTATTGGTACGCGGATTTCAGCAGCGGTTCGGATTTCCCAGCGATTAACGGAGGCAGGCTCAGCCAGATCCCCGTGCCGAACCGGGCGGTCGTCATGTGCGATGCGGTGTTCAGTGTATTTGAATTCGACGCACCCGATCCAGACAAGCTGCGCCACAAGGGCGGTAGCAATTTCGCGTTTCTGGACGCGCACGTCGAGTGGATTCCGGTCGAGAAGTACTATGACCCCTTGCTAGCAGACGAGTCTATACCCAGTGCACAACTTCGAGATAGCGACAGCTTCGGCAACCGCCCGTTTTGGGGATGGGGCTTGACAAGGACGGGCCACGACTTCGAAGATCGCTAGAGGAGACCCCGTGAAGACGCGGAAGCTGATAGTCGTCCTGGCCGCGCTTGCGGCCCTGCCCGGCATGCTCTGGGCCCAGCAGGAGATTCTCAAGAACGGCAGCATGGAGCTGGGAGACGGCCCAGGCGCGCCCGACCCCATGGTCGCCGACAAGTGGACGGAGTTCGGCGGGAACAACATCGAGCGCTCGCCCACGGTGAATCTCGTCCCGCCGGGGGACGGCCACGCCCTCAAGGCGTTCGGCGACAATGACCATACCTACGTCGGCGCCTACCAGGAGGTGCTGGGCGTCACGCCCGGCCAGTCGGCAATGGTCCACGTGTACCTGTACAGCCCCGCCGGCGACAAGCTGGGCGGTAGCGGGTCCGCGGGCCTGGTGTTCGAGTTCCTGAACGCCGGCGGCAGCACGCTGTTCACTCAGTCGACCTATCCGTTCAACGCGAGCTCGCCGGCGGATACGTGGGTCCTGGCCGAGCTGGGGCCGTTCACGGCCCCCGCAAACACCGCGCGCGCCCGCGTGACGTGCCGGCTGAACTGGTCGGTCGGCAACATCTGGGGCGCGGTCTACTGGGACGACGCGTACCTGAGCATCAACAGCGGGCCTAATCTGCTCGTCAACGGCGACTTCGAGACCGCCGGAGTTGGCGCCGGGCAAAGTCCGATCGGCATCGACTACTGGACGGGCTTCAACGACCAGGAGAAGTCAGGCGACGTGGCTCACGACGGGTCTTTCAGCCTGAAGCTCGGCGTGCGCGAGGCCTACTCCGGCCTGTTCCAGAACACGAAGGTGCTGTCCGCGGGCGACCATCTGCTCATGACCGCCTACGTCTGGAACCCGTCGATCGATCCGTTGGTCGGCACGTCCCGCGCCGGCATCAAGCTCGAGTGGGCGGCCAGCAACCCGCCCGCCGAGGAGTACCTGGTCTTCGACGAGGACGATCCGCTGGACACGTGGGTCCTGGTGACCTACGACACGGTTGTCCCCGAGGATGCGACGCTGGCGCGCGTCGTCATGGTTGCTGACGACACTTCGACCACGAACGGGCCGATCTACTTCGACTCGGCCTTTGCGGAACGCGGCAGCGTGCCCGGCACGAACCAGTTGCTCAACCCCAGCTTCGAGCTCGGACCCGGCGGTGCCAACGGCTTGGACAACTGGACCGAATTCGGCGGCTCCAACTGCACCGCCTGGAAGAACCGGTTTGAAGTCCCGGCCCACCAGGGCTCGTACGTGCTCAAGATTTCTGGAAGCTGCGTGGCCGGCGTGTTCCAGGAAATCCCCGTCGTGAGCGGCGAAACGCTCACCGTCTCGGCGTATCTCCGGTCAAAAGCGACCGATCCGTTCAACGACGAAGAAGGTCCGCGGGCCGGCGTAAAGGTTGAATGGCTGCTGGGTACCATTCCACCCATCGTCGACATCGGTCCGCCGGGCAGTCCTAATACGATCCATGCCGGCGCGTCGACCGACATTTGGATTCCGCTGACGATCGACTACACGATGCCGGCCGGCACGAGCGCGATCCCGCGCTTCGTGAGCATCATTGAAAAAGGCAACGCCCTGACGGGGCGCGTCTACGTCGACTCCTGCAGCGCCCTCGTGCTCAACTGGCCGTCCGTGTGCCTGGGCGACCTGAACTGCGACGGGGCGATCGACTTCGGCGACATCAACCCCTTCGTCCTGTACTTGTCGAACTTCAGCCAGTGGCAGGCGGCCTTCCCAGGCTGCGAACCGGAGAACGGCGATATCAACTGCGACGGAACGTACGGGCAGGCGTCCTTCGGTGACATCAACCCGTTCGTGGCGCTGATGACGCAGTGCGGGACCGGCTGTGAGTGCCCGGGCCCGCTCTCGTGCCCGTAGCCGATCTGCGACCGGCCGATCCGGGCTGCGCGGCGACCGGCTGACCAGGCCGGGCCGTTCCGCGGCCGGGCGCGCCGGGTCGTGAACCGAGCCTCCACGCTTGGCCCGCCGGGGCCGCTGGTGCGAGAGTTCGTTCTCGCACCCCGGCCCACGGGATTCTCACCCCCCAAGCCGCCTGAATGCACTCGGGCCGCCACCGGTGCACGTGGGGATTCTTGCGACAGCCTCGGCCGCTGCCCGTCGGACACCCGCTACAAAGACGGCCGGTACGGAGCCCGGCCGCTACAGGAGCGCGGAGTACACCAACTCCACCACCGCCTGGATCTCCACCCCGAGCTTGTACCGCTTCGACAACTCCAGAAGCTGGTCGGCGCAGTTGTGGCACGGCGTCGCCACGATGCTGGCACCGGTCGCCCGTATCTGCTCCGCCTTCGTCGCGCCCGACGCCACCCGCCGATCGCCGTACTCGCTCATCGACAGCATCCCCCCGCCGCCGCCGCAACAGAAATTGTCCTGCCGGTTCGGCGTCATCTCGACGAAGTCCTGCACGACCTGGTGGAGGACGCGGCGTTGCGGCTCGCTGACGCCGCCCCAGCGCACCAGGTTGCACGGATCATGGAGCGTGACACGGGCGGAGTTCTTGGCGGGGTCGACCTTGATCCGGCCGGCGGCAAGGTACTCCTCCAGCAATTCGAGGACGCTGCGCACGGGCAACGGGTACTCCTGCCCGAGCCAGTTGGGGCCTTCCCAGCGGAACGACCGGAATCCGTGGCCGCATTCGGAGAGGATGACTTCCTGCACGCCAAGCGCCCGGGCTTCTTCCATCACGCGCCGGGTCAACTCGCGCGCCGCATCATCATCGCCGGAGTAGAAGCCGTAGTTGGTCACGTCATAGAACTTGCTCGACATGGTCCAGCGTTCGCCGGCAGCGTGGAAGACGCCCGCCGCCGCCATCAGCGACAGCGGGAAGAACTTGACCTCGCGCGGATTGACCAGGTATAGGATCCGCTGCCCCGGCTGGTCCACGTACACCCGGGCGGCCTCGTCGCCGCGCTCCAGCTTGAGGTCCTCGGAGAGCCACTCGGCCGTCGATAGCAGCTCGTCCCGCGGAATGGCCATCTGGTTGCCGGTTTCAAGCTGGTTGCTGACCGTGCGCTGGAGCCCGTCCGGGACCATGCCGATCGACGCCAGCACGTGTCGGCCCGCGCGGATGATCGCCGCCACGTCCAGCCCGATCGAACAATGGAGGCCGCAACGGCCGCAGCCGGTGCACCGCCCATAGACGGCCTCGACCAGCTCTTCGAGCGCGGCGGACGTGAAGTCCCGCGCCCCTACGAGCCTTGGCAAGTAGCGCCCGACGAGCGTGCAGTACCGGCGATAATGGCTGGCGACCTTGGCCGCCTTGGCCGCGGGCAGATTCTCCGGCGTCGGATCGGCGCGGTAGATGTGGCAGCTTTCGCCGCACAGGCCGCAGCGCACGCAAGCGTTCAGGTGGTACGCCGCGGCACCACGCACCACGCGGACCAGGGCCTCGCGGGCCGCGGTCGCGATGTCGGCGGGAGTCTTGTCGTCCGCAGGCATCCGGCTACTCCGTCGCGGCCCGGGCCGGCGGATACACGCCCCGGTAGCCGAGGCGCCGGGCGTAATTGCCGCGTGAGACGAAGAAGAAGACCGCGTGCCGCAGCTTGCCGAGCGGCAGGTACACGAGCAGCGCCGTGAAATAGACCAGGCGAACAAGCTGGCCGCGCGAGTCCACGGGCAGGAAGGCGCAACAGGCAAGCAGCCCGCAGGTGGCCAGGATCGCGAGGTAGTCGTCGGGCGTGCTCAGCCGGCGCAGCACGGGCGAGATCGCCCGCCGGAGTAGAAGACAAATGCCCGCCAGCAACGCGACGGCGGCCGGAATGCGCAGGACGGCCAGCACGCGTATGCCCGTTGTGGGCGAGGCCACGAGCAGCCCCAGCCCCAGGAGGCAGGTCAGGACACCCACGTGCAAGACCAGCCCGAGGGCAAACTCCGCCGCATGGAGCCGAGCAGACTCCTTGCGGGCCGGCATCATGCCCGTCGTGAAGCTGTACCAGACCGCGCGCCACGGGCTCCCCGCCGGCCGGCTGTAGTCGCGGCGACCGCTGCCCCGGGTCCACAGCACCTGGACGGTCAGGGCAACGGCTGCCCATGCGCTGCTCAGGAGCGCGACAAGCCGGATAGAAACGCTCAACCAGGGGTCCATGTGGGCGGGCGTCCGTGTCAGGCGTTACACGCAGCCGTCGGGCTTGGGCAGACCGGCCACGCGGCAGGCCCCGCGCGCGGGGCCGGAGGTGAAGAGCTTGTAGATCTCGCGGACGCTGACGCCGACCTCCTTGCAGATGAGGCGTACCGGCGGCGCGAGGTCGTGCTGTTGCCAGTAGGTGCGAATGAAGTTCACGATCCCCCAGTGCTTGTCGGACATCTCCGCGATGCCCTCCTCACCGGCGATGGTCGACGCGACCTGCTCATCCCACAAGCCCGGGTCGGTCATGAAGCCGTCTTTGTCGAAATCGATCTGTTTGCCGCCGACTTCCACGTTTGCCTCCTGGCAGCGCGCACTGCGGGCTGAACGTTGTGCCACTGTACTGGATTGCCGAGCTGAGCGGTAGCCGCGCGTCCTCGGGGGCCGCGGACGGGCCCTCCGATCCGTGCGCCCGTCGCCTCAACTCCGGCCGTATCCGGCCCGAATTACCCGGTTCATCGCCGGCTGCTGCCTGCGCCGCCCGGGCCGCCGGCTGGCCCCGGGTCTCGCGCGCCGCTACCATCACGTGAAGCAGCGGCGACCTGTTCCGGCGTGAGGTATGGCGAACGATGAGACGGCATCTGCACAGCATATATCAGGCGTTGAACACGATCCGCATCGGCATGCAGATCACGCTCAAGTACTGCTTCGCCCGCACGGTCACGGTGCAGTACCCGGACCGGCCGCCGGTGCTCCAGCCGCGCTTCCGTGGGTTCCACTGGTACGAGATCGAGAAGTGCAGTGCCTGCGGCGCGTGTGCGCGGGCGTGCCCGGTCGATTGCATCTACATCGAGAACGCGGGGCCGCGCAAGATCGACCGGGCGACCGGGATTTCGCGGGGCGGGGCGATGGTGCGCTGGGCCATCGATTACTCCAAGTGCATGTTCTGCGGCCTGTGCTGCGAGCCTTGCCCGACGCAATGCCTGCACATGGGCAACGTGCACGACCTGTCCGGCTACGACCGCCGAAGCAGCATCGTCGAGTTCACCGAGCTCGCCGCACAGGGTCTGCGTACGCCCCAGCCGATCTGGATGCAGAAGGGGGCGGTGCCCGCCTGGGTGGAGGCGCGGCGGGCGGAGTGGGTCGAGCTGGGGCGCCCGCGCGCGGACGAGATGCGGCTGGCGCTGACGGACCAGCCTTTTCCGAAGAAGCCGCCGGCCGAGAGCCCGCCACCGGACCCAAGTCCGAGCAAGGACGCTTAACCGTCCGCCACAGAAGTCTCGGTAGTCCACACGCCTGTAGCGTCGGACCTGAGCTCGCCGCAGCGAGTCGCCTGTAGCGTCGGACCTCCGTGTCCGACGTTCTTCGAGCCGAACGAAATCCTCGCCGAGCACCCGCCACACCAGGCGCCCCGTCTTGGCTCCGCGGTCGGCACGTCTTGGGCAGCGCCGCCTTGCACGCCGGGCTGTTTCCATGCAGACTGCGCACGAAGAGACTTACTGCTGGGAGCGATTAATGTGTGGCATCCCAATGGAATTCTGACGCGGAAGTGCTGCTGCACGGCGGCTCTGGCATGTCACACCTTTTCCGCTCCCGGTAGTAAGAGCGCGGCGGCGCGCCCGCGTAGTTCGGGTTTGCGGCGGAATTGAGGAGGTCACGAGCGATGAACAAACGAGCGTCACGCGCTGCACCGGCCCGCGCAGCGACCCCGGCGGCCGGCCTCCTCATGGACCGCTTCCTGCACCATCTCCATTTCACCCAGGGCGAAGCGTGGGAGACAGCCCAACCCTACGACCAGTTCGTGAGCCTGGCGCTGGCGGTCCGCGATCAGATTGTCGAACGCATGATCGCGACCCAGCGCACCTACCACGAACGCGACGTCAAGCGGGTCTACTACCTGTCGCTCGAGTACCTGCTCGGCCGGCTGCTGCGGAACAACCTGGTCTGTCTCGGGCTGCACGAGGAATGCCAGGCGCGGCTGGCACAGCTCGGGCTGGACCTGGAGCAAATCTGCGAGCTGGAGCCGGATGCCGGGCTCGGCAACGGCGGGCTCGGGCGGCTGGCCGCGTGTTATCTGGATTCGGCGACGACGCTGGGGCTGCCGGTGTACGGGTATGGGCTGCGCTACGAATACGGCATCTTCCAGCAGGAGATCGTCCAGGGCTGGCAGGTGGAGCGGCCGGATTACTGGCTGCGTTTCGGCTCGCCGTGGGAAATCCCGCGCCCGGAGTTCGCGTGTCCGGTGCGGCTTTACGGTCACGTGGAGGAGCAGACGGACGCGAAGGGGCGGTACCGTCCGATGTGGCGCGGCTACCGCATGGTGATCGGCCTGCCCTACGACATTCCGATCGTGGCCTACGGCTCCAACACGGTCAACCTACTGCGGCTCTGGTCGGCGCGCGCCTCGTCCGACTTCGATCTGGCGGCGTTCAACCGCGGCGGCTACGTGGAGGCGGTGCGCGAGCAGGCGCTCAGCGAGACCATCACCAAGGTGCTGTATCCGAGCGACGAGACGGACGCCGGCCGCGAGCTGCGGCTGGCCCAGCAGTACTTCTTCGTCGCCTGCACGCTCAGCGACGTGATCCGGCGCTACGAGAAGAGCCACGACTCCTTCGATGCGTTTCCGGACAAGGTCGCGATCCAGCTCAATGACACGCACCCCGCGCTGGCCGTCGCCGAGCTGATGTCCATCCTCGTCGATGAGCGGGGGCTGCCCTGGGACCGGGCCTGGGAGCTGACCCGCAACACCTTCGCCTACACGAACCACACGCTGCTTTCCGAGGCGCTCGAGAAGTGGCCCGTGCCGCTGATGCGGCGGGTTCTGCCGCGGCACCTGCAAATCATCTTCGAACTCAATCAGCGTTTCCTGGACGGCGAGGTGCAGCAGCGCTGGCCGGACGACGAAGCACGCCGCCGGAGCTTGTCCCTCATCCAGGAAGGCCCCGTCCAGACCGTACAGATGGCCCACCTGGCCATCATCGGCAGCCACAAGGTCAACGGCGTTGCCGCTCTCCATAGCAACCTCCTGCGCTCGCGGGTCGTTCCCGACTTCGCCGAACTGTGGCCGAAAAAGTTCACCAACGTGACCAACGGCGTGACGCCGCGGCGCTGGCTGCTGGCGTCCAACCCGAAGCTGGCGGCGGCGATCACCCGGCGGATCGGCTCGGCGTGGATCACCGATCTCGACCGGTTGCGGCAATTGGAGAAGCACGCCGACGACCCCAAGCTGCACGCCGAGCTGCGTGCGATCAAGCGCGACAATAAGCAGCGTCTGCTCGCCGCGCTTCAGAGACGCACGGGTGCGTCCGTTTCGCCGGACGCGCTTTTCGACGTGCAGGTGAAGCGGCTGCACGAATACAAGCGGCAGCTCCTCAATCTGCTGCACGTGGTGATCCGTTACCAGCACATTTTGGCCCACCCGGAGGCGGACGTGGTCCCCCGCGTGGTCATTTTCGGGGCCAAGGCGGCCCCCGCCTACTTCCGCGCCAAGCTCATTATCAAGCTGATCAACGACGTCGCCGCGACCGTCAACCGCGACCGGCGCCTGCACGGCAAGCTGGCCGTGCTGTTTGTCCCGAACTACGGCGTTTCGCTGGCCGAGCAGATCATCCCCGCGGCCGACCTGTCGGAGCAGATTTCGACGGCGGGCACGGAGGCCTCGGGGACCGGCAACATGAAGTTCGCGCTGAACGGCGCCCTGACGATCGGCACGCTCGACGGTGCGAACATCGAGATTCGCGACGCGGTGGGGCCCGAGAACTTCTTCCTGTTCGGTCTCACCGCCGAGCAGGTCGCGGAGCAGCGCCCGAATCACCGTCCGTGGGAGACCTACGTGGGCCATGCGGCGGTGCGGCAGGCGCTCGACGCGATTGCGGAGGGCGCCTTCAGCCCGCAAACGCCGACGCTGTTCCGCCCGGTGCTGGAGTGGCTGACGCACGAGCGCGACTACTATCTGCTGTTGGCGGACATCCTGTCGTATCTCGAAGCGCACGAGCGCGCGGACGCGCTCTGGCGCGACCCGGCGGCGTGGACCCGCGCGACCATCCTCAACATCGCGCGGATGGGCCACTTCTCCAGCGATCGGGCGGTCGGCGAGTATGCGGAGCGGATCTGGCACGTGTCGCCGACGCCGGTCAAGCTGCCGCGCAACGGCGACGTCACCCGCGCGGGCGCTGCGAAGCCGAAGCGGCCCGCCCGGAAGCCGGCGGCCCGCGCGGCAAAACCGCGCGCCAAGAACGTGTAGGGCAGCGTGTAGGGCGGGTGGAGCGCAGCGCAACCTGCCGTTCGTGACGGGCCGCGCAGAATCGCGGCAACCCGCCCCCTTTTGCCTGCCGCCCGGCGCCGTTACGCTATCGGCCATGACACTCTTGCTCGACCAAAAGGAACTGCACAACCGCCTGGAACGGATGGCCCGCGCGATTGCGAGCGAGGCCCCGCGCGACGTGCCGGTGACGGTGGTGGGCATCCGCCGCCGGGGCGAAACGCTGGCCCGGCGCCTGCTGCCGCTGCTGGAGCGGACGGGCGTGACGCCGGCCGGTTACGGCGTGCTCGACATCACGCTCTACCGGGACGACCTGACGACGATCGGGCCGAAGGCGGTGGTGCGCGGGACGGAGATCGACTTCGACATCACGGACACCTGGCTGGTGCTGGTGGACGACGTGCTGCACACCGGCCGGTCGGTACGCTCGGCCCTGGACGCCCTGACCGACCTGGGCCGTCCGCGGGCGATCCGTCTGGCGGTGCTGGTGGACCGGGGCCGGCGGGAGCTGCCGATCCAGCCTGATTTCGTCGGTTTGCGGACCGACACGGAAGCCCACCACGACGTGAAGGTCAAGCTGACCGAAGTGGACGGCGTGGACGAGGTCCAACTGTATGACCACAGCGACGACTGAGCCGGTGCTCTGGACGCGCAAGCACCTCCTCGGGCTGGCGGAACTGACCCGCGAGGAGATCGTGCACGTCCTCGATACCGCCGAGAGCTTCAAGGAAGTGTCCACGCGGAGCGTGAAGAAGGTGCCGGCGCTGCGCGGGCGGGTCGTCGTCAACATGTTCTTCGAGGAGAGCACGCGGACGCGGATGAGCTTCGAGCTGGCGGCCCAACGGCTGTCCGCGGACGTGATCGACTTCGCGGAGAAGATGTCCTCGACGCAGAAGGGGGAGACGCTGGTGGACACCGCCCGCAACATCGAGGCGATGGGCGTCGACATCATGGTCCTGCGGCATCCCGCCGCCGGGGCCGCCCATCACCTCGCGGGCGCGGTCAAGTGCTGCGTGGTCAACGCCGGCGACGGCCAGCACGCGCACCCGACGCAGGGGCTGCTCGACCTGTTCACGATCCGCGAGCGCAAAGGGCGGGTCGAAGGGCTCAACGTGGCGATCGTCGGCGACATCGCCCATTCGCGCGTCGCGCGCTCCGATCTGCGCGGGCTCCAGAAGCTCGGGGCGAAGGTCACGCTGGTCGGCCCGCCGACGCTCGTGCCCAAGACCTTCGAGACCATCGGGGCACGGGTGACCTCGGACTTCGACGGCGTGCTGGCGGAGATGGATGTCATCAACATGCTCCGCATCCAGAAGGAGCGGATGACCGAGAGCGGGTTCCCCTCCGTGCGCGAGTACGTGCAGTTCTTCGGGATGAACCGCGAGCGGCTGCGGCGGTGCAAGCCGGACGTGCTCATCATGCACCCCGGTCCCGTGAACCGCGGCATCGAGCTGGCCGCCGACGTAGCCGACGGCCCCAACTCGAGCATCCTCCGGCAGGTGACCAACGGGCTGGCCGTGCGCATGGCGGTGCTGTTCCTGTGCCAGCAGGCCGCGGCTGGCACCGCGCGCGACGAGGAGCCGTAATCCCATGAAGGGCTGTCTCTGTCCGGGCAGGTACACAGTCCGGTTGTTAAGGAAAGAAGGAGATGCACCTATGTCCGCCAGGATCCGCTTGGGATGGGTTGTGAGTCTGTTGCCCATCGTGGCGGCGGTCGGTTGTGCGAGCGAAGGAGCCGCGCCGAAAGCGAGCACGCACCGCGAGCCGTTCGTGCGTCCGTTGCCCGACGCGCAAGGGTACACGCGCCTGCTGAGCAAGGACGACGCGGTCGGGATGCGGTCAGGTCATCAGGCCTTGCCCCCGGGCCAGGAGTGCGGCTGGCACAGCACCGAGAACTACGAGGAGTTGATCATTTGCCTGGCCGGCAGCGGGGAATTGCTGTCGGAAGGCGGCGGGCGCCGACCGCTGACGGCGGGAACCTACGGCTACAACCCGCCGCACACACGGCACAACGTCGTCAACACGGGGACGGAAGTGTTGCGCTACATCTACGTGGTCGCCCCAGCCGCGGTCGACACGGGCGGCCATCACTGACCGTTCGGACGGCCCCGCCGCGCACGGTCTTGCCGACGGGCCCTCGACGTCCTATAAGGGACTCATTCCGATAATCTCGCTCCACACTCCGCGGGAACGGGGTGACGCGCGTCCGGAGCCGCTCATGTTGCGACCACGGCAACTTTGTCGGCCGAAGTCGGCAGGGGTTCTTCTGTTGGCCGGGGTCGTCCTGGCGCTTCCGCCGGGGCACGGCCAGAGCGCCGACGACCCGCCTGCCAAAATCACAGACAACGACCGTTCGCACTCGCCGGCGTACGCAGTCCTCGGCGTGGTCGGAGCGAACGAGCTGAGGGTTCGCCGGGAGCCAGAGGATGCCGGCGTTCTGCCGACCGGCAATGAACGGGCAGACCACGAGACCGTCGTTCGTCTGATCGGAACACACGTGCCGCAGTCCGGGTCCGCGGCGGCGGACGCGCGGGCCTTTCTGACGCGGCTGCTGGAGGGGGAGTCGGTCTACCTGGAATACGACGCCAATTGGCCGCGGCCCGCCGGGGAGCAGGCGGTGTGGGCTTACGTCTACCGTGCCCCGGATGGGCTCTTCGTCAACCTGGAGCTTGTGCGGCAGGGCTACGCCCGCGTCGCGGGTGCGGAGCCGTTTGAGCAAGAGACGTTGCTGCGCGCCTACGAGCGCCGCGCGCAGCGCAGCGGCCGGGGAATCTGGAGCACGCGGCACACCCGAGCAGCAGCAACCAGGCCGGCGACGGCGCCCCGCGCCGAGTCGGACGCTGACTCAGCGGCTGCGGGCGACGACGAGCTCGTCTACGTCACCGCGCATGGTAAGAAGTACCATCGGAAAGACTGCCAGTACGTCCGCAACGGCGGCACCGCCTTGGCACTGAAGGAGGCGCGGGCCCGCGGCTACTCGCCGTGTGCGAAATGCAGGCCGCCGCAATAGGCTGGGGACGTTCCGGTTGTCAGCCGATTCGGCGGATTCGCAGCGGTGGATTGGCGGATCGGAGGGTGCCGGGCTATACTCCGAATGATGTTCCGCCGGCCGTCGAGGTCGAGACGGGGCACTAGAAAGTCTGGGCATGCGGCTCCTGATCATCGGGGACATCGTCGGTCGCCCCGGGAAACATGCCTGCTCGCAAATCGTCCCCAGGCTGGTCGGCGAACGGGGGATCGACTGCGTGATCGCCAACGCCGAGAATGCCGCCGCCGGCAGCGGTCTGACGCCGCAGATGTTCAGCAAGCTGCGGCACTACGGCATCGACGTCTGCACGATGGGCGACCACATCTATCGGCGGCGCGAAGTATTGCCGCTGCTGACCTCGTCCGATCGCATCGTCCGGCCGGCGAATCTCCCGCCGGAAGCGACCGGCCTGGAGGTCGCCGTGGTCACGGCGCGCAATGGGCTGCCCGTCGCGGTGCTCTCGCTGCTGGGGCGGACTTTCATGAACGTGCGGGCGGACTGTCCGTTTCACGCCGCTGACCGTGTGCTCGGTCAGCTCGACCATGGGGTGCGCACCATCGTCGTCGACATGCACGCCGAGGTCACCAGTGAGAAGGTCGCGTTGGGCTGGTATCTGGACGGGCGCGTGAGCGCGGTGGTGGGGACGCACACGCACGTGCAGACCGCGGACGAGCGCGTCCTGCCGCGGGGGACCGCCTACATCACCGACCTCGGAATGACCGGCCCCTACGACTCGGTGCTCGGACGGGATAAGGACGCCGTCGTGAAGTCGCTGGTCACGGGCGTGCCGCATCCGTACAACGTGGCGACGGACGACGCCCGGCTGTGCGGCGCGATCATCGAGATCGACGAGCAGACGGGCCAGGCGCGGCGGATCGAGCGCATCAACATCCCCGACCCACAGCCGGTGCCGCCCGGGGGAGAAGAATAGACGCTGTGGCGCTGAGCGCGCCAAGAACGAAGAGCCTATTCCTTCAGGTAGATTCCCGTGGCGTTGATGACTACGTTCTCGCCGGCGTTGGAGACTTCGCCGACGATGACGACCTCGCGAAGGGGCTGGAGACCGTGCAAGCCCTCGAGCCCGAGCTTCAGCGGTTTGCCATCGGCGCCGACGATCTGCACGACCCCTGTATTGGCGAGGATCGTCTCGGGGGTCTCACAACAATAATCCCACGGCGTCGAGCAGCCGTCGCCGTGCTTCTCGGTGCACGACGGGAGGCTGCGGTCGGCGAGCAGGAACATCGCGCGGCCGGTGACGAACGGGTCCTTGCGCCCGCCGATGCGCCCGGACACAATTACGTCCTGGCCGACGGCCGCAGATTTCTTGACTTCGGCCATCGGCTTCGCATCCGCGGGCGCGTTCGCCAGCCAGAGCGAGGAGGGCAGGCTGCTTTCTGCGGCTGCGGGGGAGTTCCCCGCCGTCTGGGATGTCGCCGCGCGTTTGCAGCCGACCAACAGGAGACCGATTGCACCACAAGTTACGAGGAGTTTCATCGGTGACACTTCCTTTCTTTACGCCGTTCGTAGAGCTTCGACAATCGGCAACCGCAGGCACCGCCACAGCGGTGGGAGCACGCCTACGACGGCCAGCGCCGCGCCAGCGGCCAGTCCGCCGAGTAGCACCGGCGCATCGAGCAACAGTGCAAAGGCCCCCATCGAGAACTTCACGGCAACACCGTTCAGCAGCAGCACACAGGCCAGCGCGGCTGCCAGACCGCCGGCCGAGGTGGCCAACAGCGACTCCTGGAAGAAGCTGACCGCGATCGCGAGCCGCGAGAAACCAAGCGTCTGCAGGGCACCCAGCTCGCGTACGCGGGTCGCGAACGCAGCGTACATCGTGTTCAGCCCGCCCAACAGTCCGCCCAGCGCGATCAGCAAGGCGGTGGCCCAAACCATGCCGCGCACCGGGCGGTAGAACCTGGCCAGGCCGGCGTAATAGTCGGACTCGCGAATGGCCCGCAGCTCGAGGTCGAGGCGCTGGGCGGCAAAAGCGACCACGTCCTCGTACTCCGCGCTGTCGAGCGTCAGGATTACGCAGGAGATGGTCGACTCGCGCCGGGTCGCGATTTGCAGATCGGCCAGCGGCACCCAGATTTCCGCGTCCATCACCGTGTGGGGGGCCTCGAACCGCCCGGTGATTGTCCACGCCCGGTTGTCAAACCACAGCGTCCGACCGACCGCGACCGTCTCGGGCGCAACGCCGAGCCGCGTGGCCGCCAGGCTGCCCACCATCAACTCATGCTGGCCCGCCAGCGGCGTGCGGCCTTCAACGACCCGGACTTGCGGGTGCACGAGGTAGGCTGCCGGCGTCACCCCGCGGAACACGCCGTTGAGCTCGCGCGGATCGTCGCGCGTGCTGCGCACCAGCAGTGCCATGTGTACCTCGGGTGAGACGTAGGGCACCCCGAGGCGCGTGCGCAGGCCGGGAATGCTGGCCGCGGCAAGACTCGCGGTGCGGAGCCCGATCTGGCTGCGTTCGATGCTCTCCTCGCTGCCCGCGCCGAGGAGGATCACGTTGTCCCGGCTGCCGCTGACCGCCAGGCTGTGTTCCATGCCCCGGACAAAGCCGCCCGAAGCCAGTACGAGGGCGACAACCAGCGCGGCGCCGGCGATGCTGGCGACCAGCCGCAAAGGCGCGCGGCCGAGGTTTCGGACGGCGTATTCAAATGGCAGCAGCTTCATATCAGCTCCATTTCCATTCGTTCGGGCCGATCAGACGGCTCGAAAGCAAGTCACGATTTCGCGCCGCCCTGCCTGCCACGCGGGCACGAGGCCGGCGAGGACGCCGAGCAACGCCGCGATTGCCAGGCCCCAGACAAAGAGGGCCGGGCTGCTCTGCACAGGGATGCTGAGCGCGTCCACCGACAGGGCCAGTGCGCTGCGGCTCAGGATCCACGCGGCTAGGGCACAGCCTGCCAGTCCGCCGACGAGGCTCATCACGAGCCCCTCCGTGACGATCAGCCGGGCGATCAGGTTGCCTCGGTAACCGAGCGTCTGAAGGACCGCGTGCTCGCGAATGCGGTCTTGCACGGAGAGCACGATCGCGTTGCCGACCAGCGCGAGCACCGCCAGTAGGCAGCCCCAGCCCAGCCACTTCATGAACCCAACGATCTCGATCACGTCCGCGGCAGCGCGGGCGACGAAAGCCTTCTCCGGGGTCGTCCACGTGGGGTCCTGATCGTGGGCGAAACGCTCGTCGATGGCGGTCGCGACCGGCTCGAGCTGGCCGGGCTCGGTCACCTTCACGTTGAACTGCGTGACGATCCCGCCGGAGCGGCTGCCGGTGGCGAACTGCAGAAAGTCCAGGTGCGTGTAGCCGACGTTTTCGTCCTGCGGCTCGTCGGACTGGATGACGCCCGCGACGTAGACCGTGATGCCGGCCGCCTCGAAACGGTCGCCAACCTTCAGCCCACGCCGCTTGGCCAGTGTCTCACCCAGCAAAGCCGCGTCGCTGCGGCGCTTCCAATCGTCGAGCGAGCCCGACAGCAGGCGCAGCTTGGGGGCGTAACCCTCCAGGAAAGGCTCTTCCGGCACGCCGCGAAACGTCACCACATCCAGGCTCGTGCGGCAGTTGTTGACCACGATCTTGATCGGCACGACGCTGGCGACGCCGGGGATGCGCTTGATCTGCTCGGCATACGACTGCGGCATCCGACTGGCGAATGGGCAGAAACGGTCCTTGCGGTACACGACCAGCGTCGTGTCCGTGGCGTTCGTGACCGTCGCCGCCTCGACTCCCGCCTGCATCGACTGGACGGCGGTGAACAGGAACATGGCGACCGCCACGCCGCAGACCGTGAGCGTGCTGCGCAGACGATGGCGGACAACTTGTTTCAGAACCAACGGTAGGAATCGGGGAGCTAACATGGCTGGTCTCCGTCAGGCCGCTGCCGTGGCGCGCGGCGCCTCGACGAGCGTGCCTTTCTCGAGGTGCAACGTATGCCGGGCATGCGTAGCGCAGTGCGCGTCGTGGGTCACCATCAGCAGGGTCTTGCCCAGCTCATGGTTGAGCCGCACCAGCAGGTCCATGATGGCGGCGGCGGCGTGCGAATCGAGATCGCCGGTCGGCTCGTCGGCCACGATGATGCGGGGGTCCGTCACGATCGCGCGGGCGATGGCGACGCGTTGCTCCTGCCCGCCGGAGAGCTGGCGCGGGTAGTGATCGTGCCGATCGGCAAGCCCGACCAGCTCCAGGGCCAACGCCACCTTGCTGTGCCGCGCCCGCCGCGACAGCTTGTGCAGCAGCAGCGGTAGCTCGATGTTCTCGTACGCGGTCAGGGTCGGGACGAGGTTGTAGAGCTGGAAGATATAGCCGATGTAGGCGCTGCGCCAGTTTGCCAGTTGGGCGCGCGACAGCCGGCCGAGGTCCTGGCCGTCCACGGTGAGCGTGCCGGAGGTCGGCCGATCGATGCCGGCGATCAGGTTGAGCAGGGTGGTCTTGCCGCTGCCGGACGGGCCCATCAGCGCCAGGAAGTCGCCCTCCGCGACGTCCAGGTTCAGGTCGGCCAGCGGCGTAATCGTCATTTCGCCTTTGCGGTACGAACGCGTCAAGGCGCGGCATTCAATGAGTGCCATGGGATACTCCTTTCAGCGCGGGCCGAACGTCGCCCGCGATTTCGCGCACGATGCGAATGTGGGCTCCGTCCTTGAGGTTCTCCGGCGGGTCCACGATGACGCGGTCGCCAGCCTGGACGCCGGCTTCGACCACGACCCAGCCGTCCGCGCCGCCCGCGCCGACCGTGACGGTTCGCAACCGCGCTTGGTGGTGGGCCTGGTCGGCAATCCAGAGCATGGTGTGTCCGCCGGCGTGCCGCACAACGACCGACTCGGGGACAAGCAGGCGCTCGGCGTGGCCGTCCGTCGGGGCCTCCGGGGTGGCCAGAAAGCGCGCTCGAGCGAGCATCTCCGGCTTGATCTCGGGGACCGGCTCCTCGATCGCGACTTTCACCTGGAGCGTGTTCTTCTGTACGTCGGCCTCGTTGACGATGCGGGTGAGACGGCCTTTGAACGTGCGCTCGGGCAGTACGTCAACGACCACCTCCGCCTGCTGGCCGACGCCGATCTTGGCGGCATCGGCGAGCGGCACGTCCACGCGGACCTGGAGCTTCTCCGGATCGTAGAGCCGCACGACCTGGGCCGAGCGCATCTCGTTGCTCTCGAGCATGAGCTTCGAGCCAGGCTCGACCAGCCGGCTCATGACGATGCCGCCGACCGGCGCTCGTACCTGCATGCGCTCCAGCCGAAGCTGGGCCTCGTCACGGGCGGCCTCGGCGGCGCGCACGGCGGCGGTCGCGCGGGCGACATGGGCCTGCCCGGTTTCGAGGGCCCTGGACTGGTCGATCCGCAGCCGAAGGTCATCGCGGGCTGCGGTGACCTCGGCCTCCAGGGCCGTGATTTTCGCTTCGAGAATGGGCTTCTTGGCGCGAGTCGCCTCAACCAGGGCGCGCTGGTTTTCGTACTCCTTTTGCACGCGGACCAGCTCGATGCTGCTCGCGGTCCCCGAGTCGTACAGCGGCTTGACCCGCTCATATTCGGCCCGCTTGTACTCGCCGAGCGCTTCTTCGGCGGCGAGCTCGGCGGGCCAGCGGGCCAGCTCGCCCCTTCTTTCCGCCAGCTCCGCCTCCGAGGTAGCCACCTTGCGCGTCAGCTCGATCGGGTGATCCCACTGTCGCTGGGCCGCGTTGAGTTCCGCCTTTGCGGTTGCAAGGCCGGCCTGGGCCTCGTTGAGCGCCGCCTCGGCTCGCGCCAGAGCGAGCTGTGCGTCGGTGTCGATCAGGCGGGCCACGACTTCGCCGGCCGTGACGACCTGGCCTTCAAGCACCAGCACCTCGGCTACGACGCCGTCAGCGAGTGCGGAGACCGAAACGGCAAACGGATCGGCCTCCACCCACCCGGGGGCTTGAACAATGACCTTGCCGGCGGATTGCACGCCGGCCTTGACGACGACCGGGACGACCCGCACAGGCGTGGCGGGCCAGAGGGCCCGTCCCGTCGCCAGCAGCAGCGTGCCCGCGGTCGCCGCGAAGACGGCACCGGGCAGCAGCACGCGCGTTTTCCAGCGCCGGCGCGGCAAGGGCACCGTCGCACAGCCCGCCGGGCCGGATCCCGGGTCGGCCGCGCGCGCGAGCAGCGCCAAATCGGTAGACATTTGCGTCATGACATCCACTCCTAGCCAGTTCCAATCTTGTGGTTCCACGCAACGCACGCGCAGCAGCGCGGTCGTTCAGCGCAGTATCTCAGGAGTACAGGCGTGGATGATCAGGCGCGGGGAGGACGGAGCAGGCCGTCCAGGGTGGGTGTGCACGGCGGCTGGTCCGCCGGGACGAAAATCAAGCCGATTGGCCGCAGCGAGCAGTAGTCGCCGTGGACTTGCGTGCAGACCTGGGACGCCAGCGGCGCCAAACAGCAAGGGGCTGGACAGTTGTGCGGGCAACTCCTGGGAGAATCGGACGGGCGTTCGGGCTTGCCGGAGTTCTCGTGGCTGCACTTCCCCGCCTCGCAGCAGCTCTTGGGTGGGCTCGAGGTCGGTCTTACCTCCCGCGGGCGGTCTTGGTCCGAACAGCAGCGGCATACCGGCCACGCTCCAACCTGCAGGGCCACCGCGAGTACGATCATTACCGCGGACGCAGACCTGAGGATGGCGAGTAAGCGCAACATGGTATTACATATTCTAGCAACGAGGGCGACTCGGTCAACGAATTTCTACTCATCGACCCTTCGCACGCGATGAATCAGCAGCACGTCGCGCACGTTGTCGTGCAGCCCTGTGCAGCGCGGATTCAGCAGGTAGTTCCCCCGGCGGAAGAAGATCGGGAGGATCGGCAACTCCTCTTCGCATAGAATGCGTTCCGCCTCTTGAAACCGTGCGAACCGCTGCTCATCGTCGGCTTCGGCGGCGGCAGCGGCCACCAGCCGGTCGTACTCCGCGTGCGACCAACCCGTGCGGTTCTGCCCGCTAGCGGATGTATACATGTCTAGAAACGTGCTCGGATCCAGGTAGTCGCCGAACCAGTCGCTGCGCGCCAGGTCATAGTCCAGATCGCGAATCCGCGTGCTGAGCACCTTGCCTTCGAGGCTGCGGAGCACGACCCGCAGGCCCAGGTTCGCCTCCCACATCGCCTGGATGGCCTCCGCCAGCAGACGCTGCTCCGGCTCCGGCGGAAACGCGATCTCGAGCGCGCGGCTCGCGGCCACCTCGTCGAACCCGCTCCTGCGCAAGTACTCGCGGGCCAGGTGGAGTCGCTCCGCTGGAGTCAGGTCCGCTCCGAGCCCGGTGGGCGGCTCGTAGTAAATCGCCTCTCCCGCTGCGGACGTGCGCGACATGAGCGCCAGCGCCGTCCGGGGCACGTACGTGTACGCCGGCTGCTCGCCCAGCCGCAATACATGCCGGCACAACGCCTCCCGGTCGATGGCCAGGGACAGGGCCTTGCGCAGGTCAGCGTTGTCGAGCGGCGGACGCCGACAGTTCACGCGGTAGAAATAGGTGGCAAAGCGGTCCACGAGATGGAAGTCGGGCCGCGCGCCGGCCGCCCGGGCCTGTTCCAGCCGCTGCGCGACCGAGCGCTCCAGCCCGCGGACCAGGTCCACGCGGCCCGTCTCGTACGCGATCAGGGCGGCGTTCGGATCGCCGGTGATCCACGCCTCGATCGTCCTGACGCCGATGCTGCCGGCGTCCCAATAGTGCGGATTCTGCCGGAGCCAGAGGCTCTGCTTGAAGTCCCAGCGGGCCAGCAGAAAGGCGCCGTTGCAGACGATGTTCTCCGGCCGGGTCCAGAGGTGCCGCGTGCCGCGCTGCACGCGCCCGTCGCGGTACGCCCAGCGCTCGAGCGTCGGACGGTGGTTGGGACTGAACGTCGCGAAGGAAGTGAGGTCGAGGAAGTAGGAGCACGGCCCGGCGAGCGCAACCTCCAGGGTCAGCGCGTCCGGCACCCGGACGCCCACCGCGTCGGCCGGGACATCGTTGGCCGGATCGTCGTCGAGCCGGGAGCGGTAGTAATCTTCCGCGCCGCGAAGCACGAAGAGCAGGTGTGCGTACTGGGCCTCGGATTTCGGATCGAGCGCTCGCAGCCAGGCGAAGCGAAAATCCTCCGCGGTCACGCCGTCGCCGTTGGACCAGCGCGCCTCGGGCCGCAGGTAAAAAACGTAGGTCAGCCGGTCGGTGCTCGCCTCCCAGCGGCTGGCGACGGCGGGTTCAGGCTGAAACGTCTCCGCGTTGAGGCGCGTCAGGCCCTCGAACATGGCGCCGGCGAGCTGGATCTCGTCCAGCCAACTGACCCGCTGCGGATCGATCGTCCGCGGCTCGTTGCTGGTGAGGACGAAGTCCGCCCGTTCCGCGCCCGGTCCCAGGGCGAGCCAGGCCAGCAGTACGACGGCCGGCACCACGACGATGACCAGCAGCGTTCGCAGCACGACATACTCCGTGCGGGCCGCCCGCCCGCCGCGCGTCATGGTAGCGTGCGGAGGCCAGGGCCTGCACGGGCTGGGGCAGCGTGACCTCAGCTTGACACGCGCCGGCCGGCGGACTAAACCACAGTGCGCGTCTGGGCGACGGGCATCGGAACGCGAAGCGCAAGGAAGTGCCTGTGCAGAAGCGGGCCGGCCTGCGCGGCTCGCCTGTCGCCGGCAGGTTGCCCAGGGTGATGTAGGTTCGTGCGCCGCTGGCGGTTACGAGGTTCCCATGGACGTCCGCATGGACCTGGCTCAGATTCGGATTTCCGAGTCGCACGACCAACAGGTGATCGTGCTGCGGGAACGGAACGGGCCGCGCCTGCTGCAAATCGTCATCGGCTTGACCGAGGCCCTCGCCATTGACCGCCGCGTCAAGGGCGTGCAGTTGCAGCGCCCCATGACGCACGACTTGCTGGCCAACGTCATCGACGCCCTCGGCGGCGAGCTCGAGAAGATCGTGGTCAACAGCCTTCACGAGCACACCTTCTACGCCAAGCTCGTCATCCGGCACAACGGGACGCTGATCGAGGTGGACAGTCGTCCGTCCGACGCGATTGCCTTGGGCGTGGCCGGCGACGTTCCGCTCTACGTCGCCGAGCAGGTGCTCGACGAAGCGGGGACACAATAGCTGCGGCGTGCCCGCAGGCCGGGGGACAACGGCCCTTGCCGATCCCGCGACCCGGCCGCCGCCGAGGCTTCGGGGTGCAGTGTGTTATGGCAGCCCGAGAGGCCGCGATGCCGGCATCGACCGCCTTATCTCTGGGACTCGACTTCGGTACCAACTCGGTCCGCGCCTTGCTCGTCGAGCTGGCCACCGGACGCGAGATCGCCGGCGCTGTCGCGGATTATCGCAGCGGCACGGCGGGCGTGATCCTCGATCGGCGCGACCCAAACCTCACCCGACAGAATCCTGCGGACTACGCGACGGCCATGACGCGCTGTGTCCGCGCGGCCCTCCGGCAGGCGGCCCGGACCCGCAGCTTTCGTCCCGACCGGATCGTCGGCATCGGCGTTGATACCACGGCGAGTACGCCCCTGCCAGTCGACGCGCACTGCACGCCGCTGGCGCTGCGGCCTGCGTTTCGCAGGAACGTCAACGCCCAGGCCTGGCTCTGGAAGGACCACACCAGCTTCGCCGAAGCCGACGAGATTACCACGCTGGCCCGGCTGGAGCGGCCCGAGTACGTGCGCCTGTGCGGCGGCGTGTACAGCAGCGAGTGGTTCTGGTCGAAGATCGTGCATTGCCTGCGTGTGGCGCCGGAGGTGTTCGACGCCGCGGCGTCCTGGCTCGAGCTGTGCGACTACATCCCGGCCCTGCTGGTCGGGTGCGGCGACGTTCGCACGCTCAAACGCAGCGTGTGCGCGGCCGGGCATAAGGCGCTGTTCCATCGGCCCGAGGGGCTGCCGACGGCCGATTTCCTGAACATGCTGGACCCCAGGCTCGGCGAGCTGCGCAGCCGGCTGTACGACGACGCCTGCACGTCGGACCAGGCCGCGGGGGGCCTGTGTGCGACATGGGCGAAGCGGCTGGGGCTGCCGGAAGGCACACCGGTGGCGGTGGGCGGCATCGACGCCCATCTCGGGGCCGTCGGCGCGGGCATCCGGCCCGGCACCCTGGTCAAGATACTCGGCACCAGCGCTTGCGACATGCTGATCGCGCCGCATGCAGGGCCGATGCCAGACATCCCAGGTGTCTGTGGTGTGGTCGACGGATCAATCGTGCCGGGGTACTGGGGCATCGAGGCCGGGCAGCCCGCGGTGGGCGACCTCTTCCATTGGTGGGTCACGAACTTCGACCGGCGCAAAGACGCGCACGCGCGGCTCACGGCGGAGGCCGCGCGGCTGCGCCCGGGGCAGTCCGGACTCCTGGCGCTCGACTGGAACAACGGCAACCGCTCGGTCCTCGTCGATGTACGCCTGACCGGCGTGCTCGTCGGACAGACGTTGCTCACGACCCCAGCGGAGGTGTACCGGGCGCTGGTCGAAGCAACGGCCTTCGGCGCCCGGGTCATCATGGAGCGGCTCGAAGAGCATGGCGTGCGCGTCCGCGAGGTGATCAACTGCGGCGGCATCGCCGACAAGAACCCTCTGCTCATGCAGATTTACGCCGACGTCACCGGCCGGCCCATGAAGGTTTCGCGTTCGGCCCAGACCTGCGCGCTCGGCGCGGCCATCTGCGGCGCGGTCGCCGCCGGTCCGCAGCGCGGCGGCTATCGCACGGTCGAGGAAGCCCAGGCCGCGATGTGCGGCGTCAAGCGGCGGGCCTATGAGCCGGTGCGGGCCGCGCGGCGGGTGTACGACGAGTTGTACGTGCTCTACCGGCGCCTGCACGACGCCTTCGGTCGTACGACAGACGGAGCGCCGGTGGGCCGGGTGATGAAGGACCTGATCGAGCTGCGGGAGCGGGTGCGGGCGGCCAGATGAACATGCGGTGGGCGGTCAGCCTGGGGCTGGGCATACTCCTGAGCGGCACTTGCGGCTGCACGTGGATGTCTTACCTGGGCACGGACAAGCACGGCAGCGAGCTGGGCCGCACGTATTTCGTCGGCGGAGCCGGCAGTGTCGGGAACGTCGTCGGCACCGTGGACGTACCGCGCGGCCTGCGGCAAGCCGGGTATCGCGGCTCCACCGAAGTATTCGGCTGGCAGAGCACCGTCGGCGGCACGCTGCGCGACATGCTCGACCGAGGTCGAAACGAGCGCGAGGCCCGGCGACTGGCGCGGCGCATCCAGGCCTACATGGACCGCTACCCCGGGCGGCGTGTGAACATCATCGCCCTCTCGGCGGGCACCGGCATTGCTGCCTGGGCGCTGGAGGCCCTGCCGCCGAAGTGCCACGTGGGGACCGTCGTGTTCCTGGGCAGTTCCCTCTCGTGCCAGTACGACCTGAGCCAGGCGCTCGAGCGCGTCGATGGTCATCTGTACGTGTTCTATTCCGATCGCGACCCGTTGCTCAAGTATGGCCTGCTGCTCACGGGATCGGTCGACCGTGAGACGGCCAGCGCCGCGGGCCTGAGGGGCTTTACTGCGCCATCGGGTGCCGGCCACAAGACCCGCCGCCTCTACGCCGAGAAGCTTTGCCTGCGGCCCTACGAGGCGCGGTACGCGGAGTACGGTTACTACGGGCTGCACGCGGACAGCACGTCCCCGGCCTTCATCGCACGCGTGGTGTACCCGCTGTTGAACGAGGACGTTGGGCGATCGCCGGCTCCGCAGAGTCAACCATCGCGTCCCGGCAAGACGCGATAGTCTGACTTGTTGGGGATCCGTGGCGATGGGCGCTCGCCGAGCGCCCCTTGTAGCGCCGGGGCTCCGTACCCGGCGTCGCCCGCGTGTAGCGTCGGACCTGAGCTCGCCGCAGCGAGTCGCCCGGAGCGACCTGCCCGCCGTGGCGGGTGTCCGGCGTTCCGCACCGCGTGTAGCGGCCGGCGCCTCGCCGGCCGTGCCTTGTAGCGGCCGACCTTCGTGTCGGTCGTCCCGCCATCGTCGCCAACAGCGAACCGCGAAACCGTGTTCTTGTGGCCGCCGAGGCGTCACCCGCAGAAAGCTGATCCTCACCACGTCCTCAAACCAGCCCCGACCAGGGTGCGGTTCATTCAGCGTGCACAGCATATCCGGTGGGGCCTGGCCCGCCTGGATTGCCTTCGCTTGCACGGGGCGCTGCCGGTCAGAGCTCCTATAGCGGACCGAATCGCCGTCGAGTCCGACGCGGTCACGGGTGACATGGTTCCCGCAAGGTGACCCCGTCGCGCGGCCGGCGGCAATGGCGCGGCACGGTGTGAATAACGCACTACGCTCCTCTTCTCTCAGCTCGCCGCAGACCGCGCCAGCCAGAGTAGGAGCACGATTTGGATCCCGCTCGCCAAGGTGCCGAGCGGGAGGTACCAGACGCCGGCGATCGCAGCCAGCAACATCGCCCGCCCTCCCCAAGGTTGCCGCAGCGCGTAGCCGACGCTGACGGCCAGCCACGCCACCCCCAGCGCCAAGTGAAAGACCTTCATCGGAATCCCCCGCGGGTCGATGCCGACCGCCGCAACCACCTTCGCCCACGGTCCGAGCTGGCCCGCGTGGGGACCGGAGCGCGGCGTCACATAATCGCCGGTGGTCAGGGCGTGGGCACCGTCGAAGGCGAGCCACCCCGCCTCGAGCCAAGCCAAGACGAGAACGAGCCACGCAGGCCCGGGCATGAAGGGTCTCCGGGAAGCAGTCGCCGAACAGCGCGCCGATGAGTATAACGGCGGCCTCAGCCGGATCAACACCGCTGCTGGTGCGCGAATCCCTTCTGGCACCCACAGCGCCGGGAATCCCTTCCCGCAACCTGCCGCGGGACCGGAATCCCGCCGATCCGCTGTGCGAGAGAGGATTCTCGCACGAGCATCGTTACACGGCGCCGCGTCGGATCGGCCGGCGATCCGCCGGCCGCTACGTTCGCGCTCGCGGGCGCTTCGCGTTCTGACCCGAAGGTCCGGGGACACCAGGAGTCGAAACGGAGACACAGCCCCGCAGGTCGGTTCAGCAGACCCGATCACGCCGTTCGCGCAGGCCGGCGGGCTATGTGATCGGCTCCGGGCTCATGGAGGCGACCTGCAGGCAAGTGGTCGGTCAACGCCTGAAAGGGAGCGGTCGCCAATGGCGCGAGGCCGGGGCTGTGGCCCTGGCCACCCTCATCACCTATCGGATGAACGGGGAATGGGACGTGTTCTGGGCCACCGCGTCCCTCGCCCGAGCCGGTTATTTGCAGCCAGTAGCGGGATGCACCCGGCGCCACAGCGTTGCGTTTGCATCTCTTGACGAGGCCGCCTAGAATCAAACGGTCAAGTAGTGCGTTGCACGCAGGTCCACTTCGGGTTCCTGGAGTTCACCGGGTGGCAGAAGGCCCTGAGGACAGCCAAATTTGCCGGCTCCTGCTGGAGCGCCAACTGGTCACGCCCGAAGAGGTCCGCGCGGCCAGCGACCAGCGCCGCCAGCTCAGCGCCAGCGGCCACGAACGTCCTGTAACCGAGGTCCTCGTCGATCTCGGCTTTCTGACGCGCACCCAACTTCAACGCCTGCACGGGTCCAACGAAGACTCCGGCGGGCGTCCGGCCCAGCAGCTCCCCGGCTATCAGATCCTCAACAAGTGCGGGGCCGGGGCGATGGCCGTTGTTTATCGCGCCAAGCAGCTCAGCCTCAACCGCACGGTGGCCATCAAGGTCCTGCCCAAACGGCTGAGCCGCAACGCGGAGTTCGTGGAGCGCTTCTACCGCGAGGGGCGGGCCGCGGCCCAGCTCAACCACGCGAACATCGTCCAGGCCATCGACGTCGCCGAGGCCAACGGGTACCACTACTTCGTGATGGAGTTCGTCGAGGGCTGCACCGTCTACGACGAGCTCGCGGACGGGAAGGTCTACGCCGAAGAGGAAGCGGTCGACATCATCACGCAGATCGCCCGCGCCCTGCTGCACGCCCACGAGCGCGGCTTCATCCACCGCGACGTCAAGCCGAAGAACATCATGCTCACGCGGGAGCGCGTCGCCAAGCTCGCGGACATGGGTCTGGCGCGCGAGACCACCGACTTGCAGGCGGCCCTGGCCGAGGCCGGCCGGGCGTATGGGACGCCGTACTACATCGCCCCGGAGCAGATTCGCGGCGAGGTGGACATCGACCACCGTGCCGACCTCTATTCGCTGGGCGCGACTTTCTATCACATGGTCACCGGCCGCGTGCCCTTCGAGGGGCCGACGCCGTCGGCGGTCATGCACAAGCACCTCAAAGAGCCGCTGACGCCGCCCGATCACCTGAATACGAACCTGACGTCGGGCTGCGGGGCCATGATCGAGATGCTCATGGCCAAGAACCGCGACGATCGCTACCCCAGCGCGCGCGAACTGTTGGTCGACCTGGAGCGCTTGGCCCGCAAACAGGCCCCCGAGTACGCGCAGCAGAACGTCGAAGCCGGGCTGTTCGAGACGCTCTCAAGCGGGCAGTCCGTGGGGCCGGCGCCGCAGGAGGTCGCCGAAGCCGCCGCACGCGAGAGCGCCGCTCGCGGAACCGCTTCGACGCTGGCGGTCGTCTTCGGGATCGTCGCCGGCGTAAGCGTCCTGATCAACGCCATCCTGCTCGCATCGCGCTGATCCTGCCGCGCCGCGTGCAACCCACCCGCGCGCCGTTGTTCGCCTCTACGTTTTCTCCTGCGGCGGACTTCGTAGCGACTGGCCTGTAGCGCCGGACCTGAGCCTGCGGTCGGACGCCGGGTACGGAGCCCCGGCGCCACAGGCGGCCGACGCGATCCTGCTGTCTTGGATGGGCCACTGCTGCGACAGGTTCCATGACAACGCCGTGCTTGGGACCCCGCGGTGTTCGAGATTGCCCCCGGCGGTTTGCAGACCGGCGCGATTTGCGGGAAACTGCCCGCTGGCCGTCAGCAGGATGAGCGCATGAGCAGTACGCCGGACACACTCCCGCCCTCCAAGGTCCTGATCGCGGACGACAACCCGCAGATTCTCGAGTTGCTGGAGGCGTACCTGGAGCCGCTGCACGTCCGCGTCGCGGTCGCCGCCGACGGCGAAGGCACGCTGGCCGCGGTCGAGCAGGACGAGCCCGACCTGATCCTGCTCGACATCATGATGCCCCGGCGCAGCGGGTTCGAGGTCTGCCGGCTGCTCAAGGACGACCCGCGGTACCGCGACATTCCGATCGTCATGGTGACCGCGCTGAACGAAGTCGGCGACATGGAGCGGGCGCGCGAGTGCGGCGCGGACGATTTCCTCAGCAAGCCCGTCAACAAGATCGAGCTGCTGGCCCGCGTCCAGAACCTGCTCAGGCTCCGCCACCTCAAACGCGCGCTGAACCGCCCCGGCTCCGAGACTCCAGACGAGCGGTAGGACGCAGGGAGCGCTGCTCCACGACCCCCTTTCCTCGGCGACCGCGCGCCCAGCTCGGCGAGCCCGGCTTCTTCGCCGCCGCACTACGACGCGCGGCAGGGCGCTGCGGGGCCAGCGTCCGGGGGTCAGGATGGCCGTGGTTCGGCGGACCGATCGGCCGTCATCGCGGGGTCAGCCCGGGGCCGGCCTGTTCGGTGCCCTGGTCGCGGCCCCGCCTGTCCCGTCATTGCAGGAAGGCGTGACCTCCCTTAGATTGACGCGATGCACAGTGTGGAATGCAGCCGGCCAGGCGGCCGAAGCACGGCTCGTCCTGGTTTCCGGTTGGAAAGCAAGGGCCGGACTGGCCGCGGGTGGCTCCCGGCCGCGGAGGCGGTTCGCGAGGGCGGACAACCTTGATGGTGACGCTCCACAGCTATGTTCTGCGCGAGCTCCTCAAGACTTTTGGGCTCACGCTGGCGGCCCTGACCGCCCTGTTCACGATGGGCGGCGGGCTGTACAACGTGATCCGCTTCGAGGGCGTCTCCGCCGGCGACGTGTTCGGCTTCATCCCGTTGCTGATCCCGATCGTGGTCACGCTGACCATGCCGATGGCGGCCCTGTTCGCCGCCACGATGGTTTATGGCCGGCTGGCCGCGGACAACGAGCTGCTGGCCTGCCGGGCCGCGGGCATCAACGTCCACCGTTTGTTGTCGTCGCTGGTGCTGCTGTCGGTGTTTGTGGCGGCGTTCACCGTGCTGGTCGGGAGCTTCGTGATCCCCGGCTTCATTCAGCGGATCGACGACTTCGCGCGCAGCAACGTGCGCGATCTCGTCGCCCAGCAACTCCAGCACAAGGGCTTCATCCACCGCGGCCGGACCGGCGAGGACCGCTACACCATCACCGCGGAGAAGGTGCAGGGAGTATCGCCGGCCGCGCTGCGGGAGAAGGGCTTCGAGATTGCCGGCGGGCTGCATTATCTGTTGATTACCAGCCCAACGTTCCTGCACGTGGGGCAGAACGGCGAACTGGCCCGCTTCACCGCGGCCCAGCACGTCTTGTGCGTCTTCGACACGCGCGTGACGCCGCTGGAGGTGACCTTTCACGTGCAGGACGGGCAGGACTTCGAGGTTGGCCGCGGCGCGCTGCGCATCGAGCAGCAGCAGATCGGGCCGGTGCAGGTGCCGCTGCCGGCGCCGTTTCGGTTGACCTTCACCGACCTGCGCGACCTGTGGCGCTGGCGCCGGGCCCCGTGGGAGGTGCCGCGGCTGCGCGACGAGATGCAGCGCTTCCTGGCCGACGTCATGCGGGCGCAATTCGCGGCGCATTGCGTGGACCGGTTACAGGGCGGCGGGACCTTGCGGCTGGCCGACGAATACGGCCAGGAGTACGCCGTCACGGCCCGCGGTGCCCAGGCCGGCGCCTTGGGGGCCGTGCTGACCCAGGGGCGCGTGGAGGTGCGCACGCCCGAGCGGGTGCTCAAGAGCGTGTATGAGGCCGAGCGCATCGAATTGAACACGGTGCCGCTGCCGGCGAAGACGCTGGTCGAGATTCGGCTGGTAAAGACCGGGGGGCAGGATGTCCTGGAATATGACGTGCGGGCGGGAGTCAAGACGTCACCCCGGCGGAAGCAGTCGCTCAGCCTGGACCAGGTACTCGTTCCCCAGGACGTCCTGGACGAATTGCGCCTGTATACGGCCGAGACGGTGATCGATCCGGCGGCGACGCTGCCGCTGGACGAGTCGCTCGGGGACCGGCGGCTCGGGTTGCAGAAGTCGGCGCAGCAGCTCGTGCGCAAGATCGTGGGGACCATCAACTTCCGGCTGGGATACGCCAGCAGCGTGCTGGTGACGCTGCTGATGGGGGCGGCCCTGGGGATCGTGTTCCGCGGGTCGCGGGCCCTGGCGGCCTTCGCCCTGGCGCTGATCCCCTTCTTCAGCGTGCTGATCCTGATGGTGCTCGGGCGGCAGTTGACGGAGGACGTGCACACGACGCAGATCGGGCCGCTGGTGGCCTGGGGCGGATTGGTGCTGGTCCTGCTGGCCGACGCGGTGATTCTGCGGCTGGGGGTGCGGCGATGAAAGCAAGGGGCAGCCCATGAGCACCATCGACCGCTACCTGGCGCGGACGTTCGTCGGCAGCTACCTGCTGCTGATGCTGGTCGGTTTCGGCCTGTACGTGGGCAGCGACGTGCTCGTCAATCTGGACGAGTTCACCAAGGACCGGACGCTGTCGGCCAGCACGGTGCTGCTGAACATGGCCGACTACTACGGGAACAACCTGGCGCTCTATTACCAGCAGCTCGGCGGGGCCATGCTGACGGTCGCGGCCGGCTTCACGTTCGCGATGATGATGAAGAACAACGAGCTGGTGCCGCTGGTGGCCGCGGGGGTCCCGCTGCAACGCCTGGCCCGGCCGGTGCTGCTGTGCTCGGTGGTGCTGGTGGCGGCGTGGGTCGCCAACAGCGAGGTCCTGGTGCCGCGCCTGGCCCACAAGATCGCCCGGCAACACGACGACCTGGCGGAGACGCGCCAGGTGGACGTGCGCTGCGTGCGGGATGACCGGAACGCGATCCTGATTGCGCACGAGCTGCACGTGCAGCCGGGTCTGCTGCGCGGCGTGCACATCATCGAGCCCGACGAGCAAGGCGCACCGAAGTCGCTCATCCGGGCGGACGGGGCGCACTACGATGCGGCCCGCGGCACCTGGGTGCTCGACCGCGGGGCCCGACAGGTGATGGGCGCGGCGTTCGAGGGGGCCGAATTGGGGCGGGCCATCCACTGGGAGCCGCTGGCCGAGTACCCGTTTGCCCTGTCGCCGGAGCAGATTCTCCTGCGGCAGTCGTCGCAGTGGGCGGACCTGATGAGCATTAGCCAGATGAAATCGCTGCTCCGCAGCCGAAACCTGCCCAACCTGGCCGCGGTGGCGAAGAGCCTCGACATCCGCATCACGCAGATCCCCCTGGTGTGGATTCTGATGCTGCTGGCGATCCCGTTCTTTCTGACGCGCGAGCCGGGCAACGTGCTGGTCGCCGGCGGCAAGGCCCTGCTCCTGACGGGCCTGTGCTTCGCCGTCGTGTTCGTGTCGCACAGCGTGTCCACGGACAGCTACTCGGCGCGCGTGGCCACGGCCCTGCCGGTGCTGGTTTTCGGACCCCTGGCGGTCCTGCACTTCGCGAACGTGAAGACCTGACATGGCGCGGATTGTGATCGTCGAAGATGAGCCGGAGCTCGCGCTGGGGCTCCGGGACAACCTCGAGTTCGAGGGGCACCAGGTGGCCTGCGCCGCCGACGGTAAGACGGGCCTGCGGCTGGTCAAACAGCAGCCGACCGACCTGGTCCTGCTGGACATCATGTTGCCGGATGTCGACGGCTTCGAGGTGTGCCGGCGTCTGCGGGCGGCCGGCTACACCATGCCGATCGTCATTCTCAGCGCGCGGGGGCAGGAAATCGACAAGGTCCGCGGCCTGGAGCTGGGGGCCGACGATTACGTGACCAAACCGTTCAGCTTGCGGGAGCTGCTGGCGCGCCTCCACGCCGCGTTGCGCCGGGCGGGCGGCGCGCCGGCGGCACGGCAGGCCGGTTTCGCTCTTGGCGACCGGCAGGTGGACCTCGTGCGGCAGATGGTCATCACCCCGCAGGGCGAAGTTCCGCTGGGGTACTATGAATCTGAGATTCTCCGCATGCTCTACGAGCACGTCGGCGAGGCCGTGCCGCGGGCGGACATGCTCAACCGCATCTGGGGCGTCGGCGTCGGCCCGGCCGACCGCACCGTCGACAATCACATCGTGAGCCTGCGGCGGAAGCTGGAACCCGACCCGGCCAAGCCGCGGCACATCCTGACGGCACACGCGGTGGGGTATAAGCTGGTGTTGTGATGAGGGATGAGAGATGAGAGATGAGAGAAGAGATAAGAGATGAGAGATGAGGGATAAGAGATAAGCGATAAGAGATAAGCACGCAGGGACGTCCGGGCGCGGCGCGGCACTCGCTGTGTTGTGCCCGAGGGGGGCTGCGGAGCTTCGGCGGGGCCATGAGCAAACTCAGGACGGTCGTCAAGAGGGTCGATTACGACTTGGCCGGGCTCCTTCGTCACATCGATTTCGGCGACATCGGCCGGGCCGAATCCAGCGGCCCTTCGTGTGGCCCGCTGCCAGGGTGCGAGATGTTCGAAGTGTCTCAGTCTGCGTGGAACATTTCGTGAGCAGCCAGCGCAGCTCGTCAGCGTACGGTGTGCTCTGGTCGGCATGGAGTGCGCGTCCAGGGTCGTGTTGAGCGCGCACGGCGTTCACGTACTTGAAGAGCTTGCGAGCCAGTTCGTCGTAGCGGGCGACCAGCTCCTCACATTCCCGCCTCAGACCCTGCGACGAGTTCGTGTCCGGGAGCAGTCGCAGGTGCTCGACTGTCTCCTCGGCGCTGGCATAGGCGCGCGAAAGATAGTGCACGTATTCCGCCTTTTAGCGGCGCAGCGCGTGCCCTTCGACGATCTGCGCGGCGACACTCTTGCTGGCCCGCCGAAGCTGGGGCGCTTCTTCAAAAGCCTCCAGGCGGGGCAACCGAAGGCTGAGCGCGTGGATTCCCAGCGCCAGTTCGTGTGCCGCCTTGTATATCTCCAGTTTGTCGTGAGGCCGCGGAGTCACGTGCCCTCCTTTGTCTCTTATCTCTTATCCCTTATCCCTTATCTCTGGTCTTCCGTGGTCTCTGCGCTTCGCCGTGACGAATGTCGCCACCTCCTTCGCCGTCTGCGTGTTCAGCACGTCGCCCCTGCGCAGCCACGCCCGGCGGGCCGTGACGACGCCGAAGTGCATCAGCTCGAGCTGCCCCGTCGCGTGCGCGTCGGTGCAAATGGCGATCCTGGCGCCCAGGTCGCGGGCCAGGCGGGCGTGCTGGTCCTTCAGGTCGAGCCGGTAGGGATGGGCGTTGATCTCGAGCGCGGTGCCCGTGCGGGCAGCTTCCTTTGCGACCGCCTCGATGTCGAGCGGCATGGCGTCGCGCTCGTTGATGAGCCGGCCGGTCGGATGGCCGATACAGTGCACGTGGGGGTTCTGCATCGCGGCCAGTGTCCGGCGCGTGTTCGCCGCGAGGTCGGGCCCCATGCCCGCGTGAATGGAAGCGGTAACGAAGTCCAGCTCGGCCAGCAGCTCGTCCGGGTAATCGAGCGTCCCGTCGGTGCGGATGTCCACCTCGGTGCCCACCCAGACCGTGATACCGCCGATACGCCGGGCCGCGGCGCGCACGTCTTCAATATGTTGCCGCAGCTGCGGCGGTTTGAGCCCGTTGGCGATCACGCTGCTGGCTGAGTGCTCGGTGATGCAGATGTACTCGTACCCGAGCTTCCGCGCTGCGGCGGCCATTTCCTCGATCGTGTTGTGACCGTCGCTCGCCACCGTGTGCATGTGCAAGTCGCCGCGGATGTGCTCCCGCGTCAGCAGGTCCCCGGGCACCGCCCGGAGTTCCAGCTCCCCGCGGTCTTCCCGCAGCTCGGGCGGAATCCAGGGCAGGCCCAGGGCGGCGTAGATATCTTCCTCGGTGCGCGAGGCGATGACGCGGTCGCCTTCGGTCAGACCATACTCGTTCAGGCTCCAGCCGCGCTTCTGGGCCAGCTCGCGCAGGCGGATGTTGTGTTCCTTGCTACCGGTGAAGTACTGCCACGCGGCACCAAAGGACTCCGCCGGCACAACGCGCAAATCGATCTGGAGCGTCCGACCAGGCCGCAGCTCGACCAGCACGGACCCTTTCGTCCCGCCCGCACCGAGAACCTGCACGACGCCGGGCCACGCGGCGAAATGCTGAATCACCGCCTCGCCGTCGGCGGCCACGCACAGCAGATCGATGTCGCCGATCGTTTCTCTTCCGCGCCGGAACGAGCCGGCCGGTTCGGCGCGCTCGACGCCCTTCAGGCCGGCCAGGGCGGCGCAAATGCGTGTCACCACCTCCCAGGCGTCGCCGAGCCGCGTTCGCCCCGCGCTGCGCTCGACGAACTCGATGCCGCGGAGAATCTGCTCGATGCTCTTGGCGCCAAAGCCCTTCAGGCCTTCGAGCGTGCCGGTGGCGATCGCACCCTTCAGGTCGTTCAGGGACTGCACGCCGCGCTCTTTCCACAGCAGCGCGACCTTCTTGGGTCCGACGGAGGGAATCCGCAGCAGTTGCAGCAACGACCCGGGCACCTCCGCCAGCAGCTCGTCGCGCAGCGGGAGGCGCCCCGTCTCGAGCAACTGCTGGATCTTGTCGGCCGAACCCTTGCCGACCCCAGGCAGCGTCGCGAGTTCCCCGCGGGCCGCAAGATCATTGATGTCGGCGGCCAGGTCGCCGATGGTCCGGGCGACCCGCCGGTAGGAGTTGACGCGAAACGAGTCCTCGCCCTTGATCTCGAGCAGATCGGCGACCTCGGCAAAGACGTGTGCGACTTCGGCGTTGTTCATGGGGTCTCCAGGCCGACCGGCGCTTCCTGTTTATAAGATTGGCCGCCGGTTGGAACAAGCGCGGTGCCGGGCGGCTATAATTCCCGCGCACCTACAAGCGCGAGGAACCCGCATGACCGCACCCAAGCACGGGGCAGGCCCGATCGCGATCGACGAGACGCCCGGCAAGAAGTCCTATTGCACCTGCGGCTGGTCCGCCAAGTTGCCCCATTGCGACGGCTCGCACAACCGCCTGGCGACCGGGTGCAAGCCGGTCAAGCTCGAAGTCACCGAGCCCGGCAGGAAGTGGGTTTGCCAGTGCCACCAGAGCCGGACGCCGCCCTGGTGCGACGGGACGCACAAGACGCTTTCCCCTGGGGGCTAGAGCAGTTGTCAGGTTCTCGTTGCGGCCGACCTCTTGGTCGGTCGTCCAGGTAGCGGCCGACGTTCCGGTCGGCCGTCGGCCGAGCAGAAGCTCGGCCGCTACGCGCCGATGCAGAGTGCTCCAGTCACCGACCCCCAGCAGTCCGACACTAATCGCGCACGCCGCACGAAAGCTCCGAGAGCGTCGACCTATCGCTCGCGCTGCAGCTCGAGGTGCTGGACGGCCACGGCGAACAGCGCGAAAGCTGACCGCCGTGGGGCACTCAAGCGCCCGACGCCTTCGGACCGACCTCCAGCACCGTGTCCGCGACAACGACCGTGTTGCTGTTGTCTCTTACACCGACGCGCATGGTCACGGCGTTCAGGTCGTTGATCTTGCCGCCCGGCTGGCCGCTGGTTGAGTGGATGCCGTCGCCAGCGGTCTCATCGGGGGCCGTGCCGTCGTCGTGCGGATCAAAGTAGAAATACGCCGGCAAGTCCGCATTATTCCCGCCGAGTTTGCCTCCGAGCAGCTCATCGGTCACTACCTTCGCGACGTCGGACAGCCCATCGGGGTCACTGACTTGCACGGTCATCACGACGCGGGCGCCGGCGTCGCCGCGCGGCATGCTCGCCGGGCTGAAATTGATGGCCTCCACGCGCGGCGCGCCGCTGACCGCATCGGGATCGTTGAGGTGTCCGACGTACGGCGCGTGCATAAAAGGGGAAGGACGAAGACTCGAAACGGAAGAACACGTGATCGCCGTCGCGGCTGATGCCCACGTCGAAGGTGGCGGCAATCGCGATCGTCGTGACGTTCCAGCCGGGGAACAGGTTCAACACGCCGGAGGCGTCGGTTTGTACCAGCCGCCCGCTTTCCGCGTTGGCGTCGCAGTAGAACATCTGCGCGCCGTCGAACGTCAGGGCCGCACCGGCGAAGTTGAAACCGGCGTACTCCAAGGCCCGGCTGTTGGCACCATCGCCGTCGATGGCGTAGAACCTGTCGTCTCCAAAGTCCTGGTAGACGACGGTCCCGCCGTCACCGCTGGTCGAGACCCGGCCCTTGCAGTACAAGCCCTGACGGTCCACGGTGAGTTCCGTGAACGTCCCGCCACGCCAGAGGAACACCTCCAGACCGCGCACCGGGTTGCCGTCGACCTGATACCGCTCGCGTTGGACGTAGAACTTCACCTCGACTTCCAAGGCCGCCAGGAGCATCTGCTGCGCGCCCCGGCAGGCCAGCTCCTCGACCTGATCGCGCACCGCCTGCCGGGCTTCATCCTCTGCCTCGTAATCCTGCCGTTTGACGCGCGCGCCTCATCCTGCTGGTGTAGCCATCGGGCTCCTCTTGGGGAATGACTCTCGTTTCAAACGCACCAGCAGGATGCCCCGCATCCTTTATTGCCACAAGATTCCAGGCGGCCTCCTCAACGACCCGAGTTCATGCAAGAAAAAAGCCGCAAAGCGTGGTATTGCTCTGCCGACCGGCCGTACGACGCCCTGGGAGGGGCGGTAGTGGAGGCGAGCGGGTTTGGAAAAAGCTGGTTTGGCGTCGTTTTTGCGAAGACTTCCCGTCAAAGAGCTCTTGTGTCAGCATGAGCGCTTCTGCGCAGGAGGACGAGCAAATGACCGCGATCTTCAGGCCCCTCGCAATCGGACTTGCTCTTGTTGGTTCGCTCGCCATGCTGCTGATTGCCGGCTGCCCGCCGACCGACGGTGCCGACAACAACGGTCAGGGACACGGGAACCCGCCCGAACGATTTCAGTTGACGATCGCCATCGAAGGAGGCGGCAGCGTCGATCCAACCAGCGGCGAGTACGACGCCGGCAGTGCGGTGACTCTGACCGCCACGGCCGGCAGCGGCTGGCGCTTCGACCGCTGGGAAGGCGACCTTACGGGCAGCGAGAGTCCGGCCTCGATCACGATCTCCGAAGACCTCGCGATTACAGCCGTCTTCGTGGCCGTGGCCGGCACGACGTTCGGCTTCTACGCCGTCTACGACTGGATCGTCGATGCCGACCAGTTGCCCGAAGGCGACGCGGTGGGGCCGGCGGTCATGAGTGCGAACGCTCAGAAAGCGGCCTTCTCCAATGGGCGTGGGGCCACGAATCGCAAGGGATACACGCTGAACACCGACGGCTCGGGACTCACGGCCTACAACCTGCCGGATGGAGAGGGTGTGGCCGACCACGTGGCGATCGACGCGGATGGCTCGCGCGTCTACTTCGCCTCCACGTACGACGAGAAGATCTTCAAGATCGAGGGGGGCGCCGTTTCGACGATCAGTTGGAGCGTGCCGCCCGGCCCCGACGGGGTGGATGACCTGCATACCACGTCGGACGGGGCGACCTTGATCTTCCGCGAGTATTCCGGAGACGTGTGGCGCGTGGGGCATGACGGGACCGGCCTGACCAAGATCATCGACGACGCGGCTGTTCCCTGCACCGACGGGACCCCCGGTGGGATTGCCGATATCGCGGTATCGGCCGACGGTGGGACAATTGCCTTCGTGATGACGGTCTTGCGGCAGCGCGGCGGCAACCCAGGCGACCCCGGATCGGGGTTCCTCTGCCCCGAGGCCTTCGGGCTGCCCGCGGAACGGCAAGCCAAGCGGCGTTCACCGTCGGCCGAGGAAGCATTCCGCTTTATGAGCTGAAAGTTGCAGACGCAACGCTGGGTTTTCTCGGCCAACAGCCGTTGCTCATCGGGTTGGTGCGAGTATTATGTAGTGCATGCCGACGAGGTCGCACTACATTTCGAGAACGCCATCGAAATGTAAGTGTTGCTTCGAAAAAATGTTACGCTTCTTGCGGGCGTAGCTCAATTGGTAGAGCATCAGCCTTCCAAGCTGAATGTTGCCGGTTCGAACCCGGTCGCCCGCTTTTCGACATAATGCGGCATAGTGCCGCAATCCGTGTCCGTTATGGCACTTACAGCAGTCCCGCCCGAATGCCGCTCATCGCCGGTTGTACCAGCTTGTGCCCCGTTCGTACATGTTTTGCCGGAATCTGGTACAAGCGTTGGTACAAGCTTTCGCGGCACGTAAGTCCCGCAATTCGCGGGCGTAGCGCTCCGATTTTCCGCTTCCGAGCGGCGATTCTGGTACAAGCGAACGATCGGCGAGTCTGCGTTTTCTCCGGGCAAAACCGCATTCGGCAACCCACAGCCGTCAGTTGCGCGGCCGTCCGTGCCCATCGCCTTCGCCCGCTGAGCGTCCGGCCGGTCAATCGGCGGGAGTGTCGGCAGCGCGCCGAGTGCTCCGGCCACGTCAAGTAGCCGCGGATCGGTGTAGGTGTTCATCGTGAGTTCAAGCGTACTGTGCCGCATCGCCGCTTGTGCGACCCGCGGCGCCACGCCGCCCTTGCTCAAGTGCGTTCCAAACGTGTGCCGCAAGGCGTGAATGTCGAGCACGCGCCCGCGGTCATCGCGCTTCGGAATGCCGGCAACCCGTAGGTCGCGGTCGAATGCCCGCACAAGGTCAGCCGGCACGTTGAACAACGGTGCATCGTCCGGCAGCCGGGCCGGCAGCGGCAACCCCTTCGCCGCAGCCGCGGCCCGTGCGGCGTCAAGCCGCTGGCCGAGCCAGTCGCGCAGGTCGGCCACCAAGTCAGAGCGCAGCGGGATTTCCGCTCCACGGCCGGCCTTCTCATCGGCCGCGTCGAGCACGGCGAACGCCACGCGGCCTTCAAGCTCAAGCTGGCCGACCGTCAGCGATGCAAGCTCACCCTTCCGCAGCCCCGTCAACACGAGCGTCTTGTAGATCAACGCGCGTTCCCGTCCGCGGCGCTCAAGCTCGGCGATGAAGTCGGGCCGCTGGGCAAGCACTTCGCGGGCGTGCGCTTCGGCTGTGTGAAGCGTGTCCCACGTCAGCGGTGCCCGTTTCCAGGTCCGTCGGCTGCGCTTGTTCTCACGCTTTCCGGCGTCGGCGAGCTTCACCGTCGGCCGGCCGTACTCGGCGAGCGGGCGCAGGCGTGCCCCCGTGAGCAGCCGGCGCAGCTCATCTTCCGTCATGGCCCGCCGTTCGTGCCGCCGGTCGGCTTGCTCATCGCGCTTTCGCAACCGGGCGAAGGGGTTTGCCACCAGCCGTCGCGCGTCGATGCACCACGTACCGAACGCCGTCAGTGCCGCCAAGTGCGCATTGATCGTTCGGGCGCCCATGCCGGCCGCTTCCGCTTTCGCCGCCCAGCGTTCCACCGCGTCGCGGTTCAGGTCGCGCAGGTAGGCGAAACCGCAGCCGGCAATCACCCGGTTCAGACAGTGCCCCACGTTGGCAACATGCCGCGGCGATACGCACGGCTTCGCCCCCTTGCCGCGCTTCGTGCCCAGGTGCTCAAGGTAGGCGTCAACGTGCGTCGGAAGCGCGGTAGTCCGGTGGTCGAGCACCGCATCTTCCGCCGCGGTCAGCGAATTGCACCGCACCCGATCGGCGCGTTTCTCAAGCTCGGCGAGCACGATCAACGCCGCATCGGCGCTTCGGCAGCCGGTCGCCACCTTGCGCACTTGCCCGGACCCGTTGCGGTACTTGGCCGTGAACGTCCGCGCTTCGACAAGCACGCGGTCGGTGCCGGCGTACTCGCCGTCGGTCGGCGTTGTTACCTTCGCGGTCCGCTTGCGGCCCCGGCGGTCAGTCCAGCGGGCGAAGCGCTCGCCCCTGCGCGTGAACACTTCCGCCCCCGACGTCAGCGGCTTCGTGTAGGTTTCGCGGTACACGGTGCCCATGATTCACCCTTCCCGCCGACGCACGCGCCGGCATTCAATCCCGAAGTATGCGGCGAGCTTGTCGGCCGCATCGAGCCGCAACGTCGATTCACCGCGAAGGAACGTCGCCAGCGATTGACGTTTGATGCCCGTCGCCCGTTGAATCGCGTTCAAAGAGTCCGTTGTTGCGGCCAGGGCGGCCCGCAAAAGCTCGGTCATCGTACCAACCCGCTTGCTCATGTAAGCATTCTTACCGATCGGCGGGCGTCCGTCAAGCCGGGATTCTCTTTTTCCACACCCGCGGGATGCGCCAGCATGTAACCCCGCGGGTGTCTGTGTACCCGTAGGGTACTGTGATACCGGCACGGCGGTGCCGTAGTGAGCGGCACGGCGGTGCCGGTTGGTCAGCGGCACGGCGGTGCCGGTCATGACGCACCCCCGGACGCCGGCAACAAGCGATAGACGCTCGGCCCGCCGGCCAGCGTGCCGCGCTTCACCCGGTCGATAAGCCCACGGTCCCAAAGCCGCCGAAGTGCTTGGCGCACCGCCCGATCAGCGTATCCCGTCCGGCGCGCCAAGTCAGATACCGCGGCCGTCGCGGTGCCGTCCCGCTGGCCGTGCCGATAGAGCACCAGCCATACCGCCACGTCCACCGGCCCCAGCCGGGCAAGCTCGCAATCGACGAACCCATTGAACAGCACGAACCGTCGCCGCACAGCGCCGCCGCCCCGGCCGGGTTTCCGCTTCGGCTCGGCATCCGTCGGGGCGCGCCCGTTGCGGCGTGCGGGCCGCTCGCCCGGGTCCATCGGCGGGAGCACTTCACCCGGCGGGATGATGCGCGGGTCGGTCATTTATCGCCCCCGTCATCGTCCGCCGCCGCGGGCGTCGAGCCCCACAAGGCCCGCAGCGATGCCGTGAGCTTGCCACGGTCCGCCGGTGTTGCCGGTGCCGGCTCGGTCGGGCGGAACGATTGAATGCGCCGCTCGAAACACAAGTTCACGTCCACCGGCTCGCCGTGCCGGTGTTTCAGGCAGCGCAGCGTCACGGCTTCGGGATCGTCGCGGCCCGGCACCAACACGTAAGCCGTGTCGGCCCCGTATTCAAGTTCTGAGCTTTCGCGGAAGCTCGCCAAGCTCAGCCCGTCGCCCACGTAGGATGAACGCCCGCGCTTGTCTTTCGTCCGCGCCACCGCGGACACCGCCAGCACCGCACAGCCGGCGTCCGCGAATTGGCGCAGGTAGTCCATCAAGGCATCGACCGAACCGCGCTTGTCGGCGTGCTCGCCCGGCGGTCGGATGCGTTGCAGGTAGTCCAGCGTCAGCAAGGCGCCGCCGAAGTCATCGGCCGTTGCGGCGATGTTGCCCAGGTCGAACGGCGGCGCGACGAACGCCAGTCGGTCGGCCACGGATTCGAGCGTCGCAAGCCCGCGGTCGATGCGGTCGGCGTGCTCGGCGCCGAGCTTGCGCTTGGCGATTGCGTCGAGCGGAACACCCGACAGCCGGGCAAGCTGGCGGTCCAAAAGCACGGCCGCGGACATTTCGACGTTCGCGACCACGGCCCGCAGCGTCGGCACCGCCCGCAGCGCGTCGATTACCCATTGCATCGCCAGCGCGGTTTTCCCGCCGCCCGGCAAGCCACCGACCAGCACCACGCGCCCCGGCCCGATTTCGACGGTAGCAAGTGCGCCAGTGCCAACCGCGTACAGCGGCGGCGCGGCCCCGCTGAACAGCGCGTCGCGCCACGCATCGAACACGTCGGCCGCAGTCTGGTATTTCGCCGTCGCGTTCACGGCGCACCGCCCTTCCCGGCATTCGCCGAAGCGTCGGCCGGCGCCGGCTGCACGGTGATTACTTCGGCGCCGAGCGCGCCGCGCACGTCCCGGATGCCCGGTTGTGCGGATGCCCAGCCGTTTTCGATTGCCCGGCGGGTGTCCGTCGGCGTCAGCCCGCAGTCAAGCCCCGCCTCAGTGAGCAGCGCTGCGCACAGCGGCAGCGGCGCGCCCAGCTCGGCCAGGTTCGCCGCGGCCGAGTAAAGCAAGCGGTGCCGGTCGCCCGCGGATGCGCCTTCGCGGATGAAGTCGAGCGTCGCCCGGTTGAGCTTGTTCGGCGCGTCGCCGCTCGCCAGGCGCTCGGCGCGGGCGCCGGCTTCGCGTTGCGCTTGCTCAGCGGCTTCGGCCCACAGCGCCGCCGCCGGCTCGCTTCGATACGTCGGCGCCGGAAGCTCGAAGTCCGCGGGTTCCGCGGCGAGCGTGAGAATCGCACCGGTGCCCAGGTGCATCAGCCCATCGACCGACAGCGGCCGCTTGTGCAAGCCGGTTTTCGGGTGCCGGCTGTTCGGCGCCCGGAAGCACCGCACCTTGTCGTACACGCCCGCGTCAATCGTCACCCCGGCAAGCTCGGCCGCGGCTTCGGCGAAGCGCCGGGCGATGCGGTGGAAGTCGCGCCCGGGTACCGGTTGCCATGCGGCCGACGGGACGCCCAGGTGAAACCCCTTGCCGCCGCTCAGGAAGGCGAGCACGTCATCTTCGGCGATGCCGAGCGAGTCCGTAAGCACCACGCACAGGCGGCGGGCATCGTCAAGCGCGCCGGGCAGGTCGCCTTCGCGGTCCACGTCGAACCAGATAAACGGCGACCAGCACGGCCCAGCGAATCCGGCCGTCGAGCCGGTCACGGTCAGGTATTTTCGGAAGTCCCCCCCGAAGGTGAATGCGCTCAGGTACGCTTCGCGCTGGCACTCGGCCCGCGGGTCGCACGCGGCGTATGCCGCCAGCGCCGCGCCGGCATCGACCAGCCGGCGCGACTGGCGACAGTCGCCGAGCACACGGAAGCCAAAGCGGAAATCACTCGGATTCATGGGGCACCGCACTTTCCCGAACCGCTTCGGCCAGGTCGCGAATCGCGGCGGCCACGTCGGCGAGCCCGTCGCGCAGCGAAACGGCCACAAACTCGATTGCGCCCGGTCCGACCGCGCCTTCCTTCCCGAGTTCCTTCGCGGCGAAACGTATGGCGTCGGCGAGTGCTTCGCGGTTCACGATGCGCCCCCTTCCGGCTTGGCGTTCGCCCCGAAATCGAAGCTCGCATCGCCCGCGTCCGCACCGTCGGTCGGTGCGAACGGGTCGCGCTCGGGTTCGTCCACGCGCAGCACGTCAAAACGAGTAACACGATTGCGCTCGGTGCCGTCATCGTCGCGGCGCAGCGCCACGCGCACCCTGCACTGGATGCGCCCCGGCGGAACCGCCGCGGATTCGAGCTTGTCAAGCGAGTCGAGCCCGAGCTTGAGGCAGTCGCGCTTCGTCTGCGGCAGCGCCGCCGGCGTGAGCCAGCAATCGTGAAACAGCGCCCGTCCGGCGTGTTCGCCTTCGCACACGTCGAAGCGAATCTTCACGCCCGGCGTTCCGGTTCGGGCGTTGAACAGTTCGACGCTATGAACGTGGCATTCGTAGGTTCCGGCCGGCAGCGGTGCGAAGTCCGGCGCGGCTTCCGTGCGGTTCCACGCATCGCGCAGATTGCCGCATTGCCCGTTGGCGAGAATGTCTGTAAGCCGCCGTCGCGGCTGAGTATCATTCGAGTACATGAACGGCATTCCTTTGCAGGGCGAGCCCGCCGACGCGGCAACGTCGAGCGGGCCGCGTTTTCCTTAGTCGAACAAGCTCGGCTTGGCGTCCAGTGGGGTATCAAGTGATACCCGACTGGGTTTCACGGCATCCGCTTCGGCGGGCGTCGGGTCCGGCCGGTCGGGATGCGCGGCGAGCCAGGCCAGCGCCGCGGCGCGGTCGGCCAGCCGCCAAACTGAAACCGGGCGGGCGTGCGCATCCGGCCGGCGCGATTCGGCAAAACCGACGCGCTCGATAAGGCCCGCCCGCGCCAGCAGCCCCGGCACCACGCCCAGGCAGACAGGGTTGATTCCGTCTGGCAGTTCCACCGCGTCGCGCACGTCATCGGCGGTCGCGTCGCCGCCGGCGAGCAACGTGGCCAAGAGCGCCCGCCGCCCCCGCAGTACGTACACTTCCCGGCGTGCTTCAAGCAGCGCGTGCGCGTCGAGCTTGCGAGCTTCGCCGTCGGCGGTCGGTGTCGTCGTCGCTCGGTTCATCGCGCCGCCCCCTTCGCGACCCGTACCGGCGGGCAGCCGGCATCAAGCCACGCGACCAGTTCGGCGCGTCGCCAGCGGCGCATGCCGTTGAGCTTGAGCCCGAACGGCATCTTGCCGGCGTCACAGAGCCGGTACACGCTACGCTTTGTGGTGCGCAGCAACACGCAGACATCTTCAAGCCGCAGCAGTTCCGCGGTTACGGCCGGCCGCGGCTCCGGCCCGACGGTCCGCCCGTCGGTCGCGTTTTCGAGTGTGGTATTCACGCTCGGTTCTCCAAAGCGAGCGGCCCCATGCCGCCCGACGTTGGCACCGAGTCAACACGAAGTGGCGTTTCAGTGTGTGGAAGGAAAGTAGCACGGTGCTACTTTCCGGCGTAGCAGGCTCAGAATGGGCATAAAAGCGCTACTTTCGAAAGTAGCGGGAAAGTAGAAAGTAGCTACTTTCCGGCGTGTTTGCCGTTGCGGACAGCCGCCTTGCGCTGCTCAAGCTCGGCTTCGGTCATCCGCGGGAACCCGTCTTCCTCAGCCGGCAAGCGCCGTTTCACGTATGCCGTCCAGTCGCCCAGGTGGACGCGTCGGCGATTCCGCATCGGTTGGCCATTCTTGCCAAGCGGGCGAGTCCAGCGAACGCGGTTCGTGCCGTATTCCTCAAGGATCGTTCCGAGTTCCTTCATCGAAATTGCCGGGTCAACCGGCGTGTGCTCCGCCAGAATGTCAGCCGCCGGCACGTATGCCGCCGGGTCCGCCGGCGATGCGACGTAGCCGCGTTCGTCGGGTCTGTCGCCTTGTGAGACGGTTTCCGCGGGCAGCACGTTCGGCGATTGTGAGCCCGCCGACAGCGCCGCCTTTGGCCGATTGCGGTTGTACTTTGCCGTGAATCTCAGGTGCGCCCACCAGCCGCTTTCACCGTTGAGCTTGGCGCGTAGCCGAGCGTCACCGTGTGCGGCGTCATACATTTCGCGCATGCTCACGCGCCGTCTGTGCGTCTTGAGCCACGCTTCAAGCCGGGCGAGTTCATCATCGGTCAACAACAGCGGGGCAGGTTGAGCAGCACGAATGCGGTCGAACAGATCGTCCATTGCCGTATCCCGTCACGGCCCGAAGGAAGTAACGCGGGCAGGCGGTCGGGGTGCCGCTTTTCGGGAGCGACCCTAGCCCGCGGCACGTTCTACCGTTGACGGCCGAAAATCCGAAACTCGGCCTTGAGCTTGAGCGCCACAGCAAGCCGCCAGTCGGCCAAGCTCGCACCTTTTGGCGGTCTGACGAACGCAAGCACCGGCTCGAAACCGTCGGTCGTGGCAATCACACGCCGAAACGTACCTTCGTGGCGTTGTGCCCGCATGGAGCGTCGCGCCTCATCGGCCGTTGCCGGGCGGATTTCTTCGCCCGTCTCGGCGTCGATCAGCTCGCCGCAGTCCAGGCACTTCGGATTCACGTCCCGAAAGGGATGCGGTGCTTTCATGGTTCACCAAACATAGGACGGCCGCAACCGGCCTTGCCGCTCCCGCGCTTGCCGTTGAAGCTCGGCCAGACTAACCCGCTTGCGCGGTGGCTTCGGTTCAGCACCCGAACCGGGCAGCACCGCCCCGAGCATCGACGCGGCCACAGCGCATCCTACCACACAATCGAGCCAGTGATTATCCGCGCAGCCCGGACGCAGCCGCCATTCATCGACGGTGCGCCCGTTGGCCGAAACGCGGGTCGGCGCTTCGGCTGTAACGTGCTCGGCGAATAGCCGGTGGTGCTCGGCATCCCGACCGTACAACGTCAAGGCCTCGGCATCGCCGAGCGCGACGGCCAGCCGGGCATGAACGAACGATTTCCAGTGATTCGAGTCGAACCGGACGTACTGCGCGGCACGGTTCACGGTACGTGTTAAAAGCCAGTTCCAGCCGAACCGCTCGCCCGGCTTGCGCTGGTACTCGCTCATCGGGCGCCCCGCCGCCCCGATGCCCACGCCCCGCGATGCCAGCAGCACCGCGGCATGTTCCGAGCGCCGGCAGAAGTCGTACACCGTGTCCGGCACGTAGCCGGCGTCAATCAGGCACCGTCCGACGCGCATCGTGGCCCCATCTTCGCGGGTCCATTCACGGCCGAGCAGCCCATCGGCCAGCGCCGTCAGCCCCGCCAGGATGGCGCCTTCGCGGCCGGCGCCCGCAGACACGCTCGCCAGCGTCGGCGCCGCCTTCCGCAGCGTGAACGTCCGCCGGCGTTGGTCGGGATACGTGCCGTAGTCCACAATCCAGCCGGTGAAGTCGCCCGACCATGCGACCACGGACCAGAACAACAGCGCGTCGTGAACATCGACGAACGCCGTCAGGTGTTCCGCCTGCCGCGGCACAATGCCACGCTTGATGCCGTTGAGCTTGCCCGCCACCGCCGCGGCGGTCAGCGTCGGCAGGGCATCCACTTCGGCGCGAAGCGGTTCGTTCTGGTACTCGGCCGAGAACGCTTCGTCGCCCAGGTCCGCCCGAAGGTTCATGACGTGCTGCACCGCCGAAAGCTCATCCTCGTTGTACCGAGCCGGCCACGCGACCACGGCGCCGGCGTCCATCGCTTCGCGGTTCTGGCGGTAGTAGTCGGTGGCTTCGGTCGTGTCGCCGTTGCGGCGCAGCCCGTCCGCTCGCAGCTTGCGGTACGTGTCCCAGGGCTTTTCCCGCTTCGGCCACGCATAGACGGCCTTGGTGCGCTCGCCTTGCCATTGTGGGTTTCGCTCCCGATCAAGCAATTGGTCGGCCAGGTCGCCTTCCCGAATCACGGTGCAAGGCATCATCGCCGCAATCTTCCGGCCCGGTCCGGCCATGCCGAGCACGTCGCCCGTCACGATTGCGACCCGCTCGGCGCATTGCGACGGCGAGTTCGCGGATTCGCGGGTTTGCGGATCGTCGAGAATCACCAGCTCGGGCCGGATGATTTCCCCGCTGGCCAGCCCGTGAGATTGACCGCGCAGCGCGCCCGTGAGCCCGGCCACCGTCACCGTCGAGCCGCTTACGCTCCGTCCGTCGCACGCATGGTCCGGCATCGTCGGGAACGTCAGCCGCTTCGCGGCCCAGGTGATTCGGGTCTGTTGGCCGTCGAACAATTGTCCGACGCACTTCCGGGCGTTGTTCTCAAGCCGCCGGATCGGGTAGCACACTTGGCGGAAGTCCGCGGCCAAGGCATCGTTGAACGCCAGTTCGGTTTTCAGGTGTTCCAGCGTCACTTCGGCTGCGGCTTCGGTCGCCCCGATCAGGCAGACGAACCGCCGATGCCCGTACAGCAGCGCCCACAGCGCCGCCCGCTCGCACAGCGTCGTTTTCCCGGAGCCCCGCGGCATCGCCAGGGCGAAAAGCCCGCCGCCGAGCACCGCGGATTGAATCCGGCTGATTACGCGAAGGTGATCGTCCGACCACGGCAGCGAAAACGCCGCCGGGAAGTAGATTTCGCAGAAGCGGCGGAAATCCCGCTCGCACGCGGCACGGCGTTCCAGGTCGCCCGGCGCCGGGTAGTCCGCGGCAACGTCGCGGGCGTTGCGGCTGCGCCGCAGATTCGCGGCGTTGTCGGCGTTCAGCTTGGCCCGGTAGTCGCTCGGCATCCGTGCCCCCACCGGTCAGTACGATTCAAACCAGTACGGCGGCTGTTCCCGCGGCGGTCGGGAAGCGTTCACCGTCTGGAAGGACCCGTGAACACCGGCGGCGGGCGTGTCCCGCAGCGATGCCCGCCACGGCAACACGTCAAGCCGTGTCGCACGTTGGCACAAGTGCCCGTGTTTCGCGTTCCGCGGCCCGCTGGCGCGTTCGGCGTGCCTTTCGGTACGTCGAGCCGACCCGACGGCGCAGCGTGCCACGGCGCGGCGGTTCCGTGCGTGCATCATGGCTTCCCCTGCGCGGCTTGACCGGTGAGTAGCCGCCGCACAGCTTCGGCCCGCTCGGCGTCGGTCAGCGGCAGCCGGGCGAGCATGGCGACGGCTTCGGCGAAGGGTCCGCCGGCAGCGTCGGCGTCGCCTGCGCTCACCGCACCGGCCGCGGTTGCCGGCGTCGCCTCATCCCGCCCGCCGTGCTCGATTTCCGCCCCGTCGGTACAAGCGTTGGTACAAGCGTTCGTCGCAGCGCTCGTAAGCTCTTGCGGTTGCGTAGCTTGCGTGCGTGGCCGTGTGCCTTCCAAGCTGAATGTTGCCGGTTCGAACCCGGTCGCCCGCTGTGGACGTTCGCCAAAGCCGAGCCCGGAGCTTCGGGCGACCCGCCTGTGTTGGACGGTGCGGTCTGAACCGCAGAACCGCGCGCTACTGACCGCCTCGTCCGTGACAATGCTTGAACTTCTTCCCCGACCCACAGGGGCACGGCTCGTTACGACCCACCTTCGGCTTGTCGCGCCGGATCGTCTGCGGCTTGACCTCGCCCTGTTGTTGCATGGCGGCCTGCTGATCTGCGGCGGCGGAAGCGAAACCGGCCCCGGTCGCGTCGGCCTTCGTGGTCGTCATCGCGCCGTACGCCATCCCGCCGCCCGGCTCCGCGCCTGCGCCGACCGGCCGTCCGGCGTCGGGCTCGCCGTAGCCGCTCGCAACGGCGCCCGCTGGCCGCACCTTGAAGATCAGGTCGGTGACGCGCTCGCGGATGTTCGCCAGCATCTCGTTGAACATCCGCGTGCCTTCGCGCTTGTACGCGATTTTCGGGTCCTGCTCGGCGTAGCCGCGCAGGCCGATGGCGTGCCGCAGCAGGTCCATCGCGTACATGTGGTCTTTCCACACGGCGTCGAAGGTGGTAAGCAGCACGTAGCGTTCGACCTGGGTGAGCTCGTAGCGCAGCATCTCGTAGGCACAGTGACGCAGTTGCTTGCGCAGGTCGCCGCCTGGATCAAGCGGGTTGCTGTCCATGACGGCCCCGAAGCGTGCCCGGGCCCATTGGACCAGCGACTGCCCCTCGCCGCCCGGGCCTGCGCCGTGCCCCTCGCCGCCGCTCGGGCTCGGGTAGCGCGCCAGGGCCGCGTCGATCTCGGCGTCCAGCCGGCCGTTGTTGAGGAAGTCCTCGTTCAGCGCGCGCAGCTCGCGGTAGATCTGCTCCGGGTTCTTGCCCGCGAAGTGCTCATACGTCCAGCGCTGGCCGTACTTGCGGGCGGCCCAGGTGGCGACGCGCTTGTAGACTTCGTTGATGTTTGAGCCGCCACGCTGCAACGCGTAGTCGACCACGGCCATCGCGGGGTATTCGATCTCGCGCAGGCGGTACGCGGCCCGCATTTTCTCGCCCAGGACGCGCTGGGCGTCCTCGCGGTTGGCCGTGGCGATGTCGTCCAGCGGGACGTCGACTTCGAACTTCTCCTTGGCCCAGCGCACCAGCCGTGCCTTGGCGAAGAGCGGGTCGACATACTGCTCCAGCGGAGCTAGGTCCTGCGTCTGAACCTTGTGCTCCGCCGCGGCGATGATCTGCTCGAGCAGTTCGTTCGGGTCCGTCTTGCGAATCTGGTTCTGAGTGAGAGTCAGACCGTACTGGGCGGCCCAGCTTGCCAGCCCGCGCACGTCCCATTCTTCGGGGTCCGCCTCAAGATCCACGTACTCGCCGAAGGTGCGTTGGATGTTCTGGCGAATCTCGTAGGCGGCCAGGTCGCGGACCTGGTTGCTCAACACGTCGAAGTGGGCGGCGTCGAGCTTGCGCGGGTCGATCGCCACCGCCAGGCTGTCGCGTGCCCAGTCCGCGGCGCAGGTGGCCGGGTATTGGGGGTCGTAGTAGCGGTCGAGCGCGTCGGCCAGGGCCTCGCCGATCATCTCCCAGATCAGCTCGGACAGCCCGCGGCCTTCGACGACCTGCTGGCGCATGGAGTAGAACGTCTTGCGCTGGTAGTCCATGACCTCGTCGTATTCCAGCAGGCTCTTGCGGATGTGGAAATTCCGCTCCTCGACCTTCTTCTGGGCGCGCTCGATGCCCTTGTTGACCCGCTTGTCCTCGATGGCCATGCCCTCTTTGAAGCCGAGCATGTTCAGCATCTTCAGGACCCATTCGCCCATGAACAGCCGCAGCAGGTCGTCGTCGAACGAAAGGAAGAACCGCGAGCTGCCCGGGTCGCCCTGCCGCCCGCACCGTCCGCGAAGCTGGTTGTCGATGCGGCGGCTCTCGTGCCGCTCGGTACCGACGACGTGCAGACCTCCGAGCGCCGCGACGCCCCGCCCCAGCACGATGTCCGTGCCGCGGCCGGCCATGTTGGTCGCGATGGTCACGTTGCCGACCAGCTTCGGCCGGCGAGACGCTGTCCCGGCTGACGGGCGAGACGCCCGCCCCACCCCCTCGTGCTGCTGGCCGGCCTTGGCCACGATCTCGGCCTCGCGGGCGTGGTTCTTCGCGTTCAGCACCTCATGCTCGATGCCGTGGCGATGCGACAGCAGCGCGCTGAGCTTCTCGGAGTTCTCGACGCTGACCGTGCCGACCAGCACCGGCCGCCCACCCACGTTCTCGCCCATCAGCTTCTGGTAGCCGTCGACCAGCGCCTGGGTCGCCTCTTCCTCGTCGCCATTGCCGAAGGCAGCGAGCGCCTCGTCGATCACGGCGAGTTGGCGGGCGATTTCCGCATTCTCATCCTCGGCCGGCGGCCCGCCGGCCGTTACCGGGCCCGTCGCTGGCGCTCGGGGCTCTGATTTCGCGGGCCGGGCGCCGGCGACCGCGAGCTCGCGCAGCGTCCGCCGGGCGTGCTTCAGCATGTCCAGCAGCGACCAGGGGTCCGAAGGATACCCCTCGCTGGAATACGCGCGGATTTCCTCGACGATTGCGTCGAACTTGTTCTCGCCCGTCCGGTAGATCTTGTCGTTGTAGTCGATCCGCCGCACCGGCTGGTTGGTCGGAATCGCGATGACCTCGAGCTTGTAGATCTTCATGAACTCGTCGGCCTCGGTCATCGCGGTGCCGGTCATGCCGGCGAGCTGCTTGTACAGCTTGAACAGGTTCTGCAAGGTGATCGTGGCGAGCGTCTGCGTTTCCTGCTTGACGGTGACGCGCTCCTTGGCCTCGACCGCCTGGTGCAGGCCGTCCGACCATTGCCGGCCGTGCATGAGCCGCCCGGTGAACTCGTCCACGATGATGATCTGATCGTTTTGGACGACGTATTCTTTGTCCTTCTGGTAGACCTTGTGGGCCCGCAGGGCGTTGTCGATGTAGTGGGGCCAGTTCATGTTCTTGCTGTCGTAGAACGTGCCGATTCCCAGGTGCGCCTGGGCGGCCTTGGCCCCGTGCTCGGTCATGTGGGCCGACTTGCGGTCGGCCTCCACCACGAAGTACTGCTTGTGCCCGAGCGCCTCCGCCTCGTCCGACGAGAGCCAGAACGGGTCCGCCCGGAACTTCTTCAGCCCGTCCTTGTACTTGGCGTTGTTCGGGTCCAGGCCGAACTGCTCGGGATGTGCCTCGATCTCGCCCAGCCGGGCGCGGGTCTCGCGGTTGGCCTGCTCCTGCTTCGCGATCAGCGCCTTGGCGATGTCGTCCGCGGTCCGGTAGACGCTCACGTCGTCGCGCGCCGGCCCCGAGATGATGAGCGGCGTGCGGGCCTCGTCGATCAGGATCGAGTCCACCTCGTCGACGACCACGTAGTCCTGCGGTCCCTGCACCTGGTCGCGCACGCTGTGCTTCATGTTGTCGCGCAGGTAGTCGAACCCGAACTCGCTGTTCGTGCCGTAGGTGATGTCGCACGCGTACGCCAGCCGCCGCTCCTCGGCCGCCGGACCATACGTCTCCATCTCCGCCGTGATGTATCCGACCGAGACGCCCAGCCGCCCGAGCACCTGCTGGCAGAACCACGCGTCGCGCTTCACCAGGTAGTCGTTGACGGTCACCATGTGCACGCGCAGGCCCTGGAGCACCTTCAGGTACAAGGCCATGTAGCAGACGATCGTCTTGCCCTCGCCGGTGCGCATCTCGGCGACGTTGCAGTCCTCCAGCACCTTCCCGCCGATGAGCTGGCACTCGAACTGCTCGTGCGGCAGCGGCGGACGGGGCTCGTTCACGGCGGCCAGCTCCGCGCGCAGGGCCGCCCATTGCTCCTGGCCCAGGTCGAAGTTCTCCGGCCGCTGGCGGAACAGCCCGAGCACGTGCTTGCCCACCCGGCTTTGCACCTCGCGGGCGTGGGTCTTCTCGTCACGGCGGGGTTCGTCGAGGAAATCGTACGGCAGCAATCCGCGGCGCGACGCCTCGCGGACGCACGCGTACGCGTCGGGGCGGACATCGTCCAGCGGCTCCCCCTGCGCCAAGCGCTCCCTGAGCTCGCGGGTCTTGGCCTGTAACTGTTCGTCCGTCAGGGAGCGCAGACTGTCGCGGAGCGGATGGATCCGGCTGCGCACCAGGGCACGCAGGGCCAGCACCACGCGGTCGTTGCGCGACGGCATGAACTTGAACACGAGCCAGCCGCAATAGCCCGCCCACGCGATGGTCAGCATCGAGACGGCCACCGCCAGCCATTCGCGCCGCATCCAGACGATGCCCGTGCCCTCCGGCCCCAGCACCAGCAGGACCAGCAACGCCAGCAGCGCCGCCGTCAGCGCCGCCGCCCCGAGCACGCGCAGCCCGGCCCGTCGCGCGCGATACCAGAACACGGCCGACGCGCTGGTCGCGTCGCGCAGGATATCCGCGTCGCCGATGTTGAGGAGCCAGTTCATCAGCGCGGCTCCGCCGCGTGGAAACGTGGGAAGGTGGGAACGTGGGAACGTGGGAGCGTGTGCCACTGCTCTGTGAGCAGCAATCCTTCACCCGCACGCGACTGACACCGCCGAGGCGCCCGGGCTTCCGTTCCCACGTTCCCACCTTCCCACGTTCCCACGGTTCAGCCTTTCGCGCGTTCCAGGTACTCGCCCGTGCGCGTGTCGACGCGCACTTCCTCGCCCACCTCGATGAATGGCGGCACGCGGATCTTGAGGCCCGTTTCCAGCGTGGCGTCCTTGGACTGGTTGGTCGCGGTCGCGCCTCTGACCTGCGGCGGGGTATCGACCACCTTCAACTCGACCGTATTCGGGAGCTCGATGGACACGATCTTCCCCTCGATGAACGACACCGTGACCGTCTCGTTGCCGCGCAAGTACTGGTCGGCGTCGCCCATCGCGTCGGCGGGCGCGGGGATCTGGTCGAAGCTCTGGGGGTCCATGAGCACGAAGTGGTCGCCGTCGCGATACAGGTACTGGTAGGGCTTGGTATCGACGAACGGCGTCTCCACGCGGTCATCGACGGACATGCGGGCATCCGTGATGCGCCCGTCCTTGAGCGACTTGAGCTTGACCTGCAGGTAGCTCCGCCAATTGCCCTTCGACACCCGCTGGATGTCGCTCACGCTGTAGAGCGCTCCTTCATGGAGGATCACCCGGCCTTTTTTCAGCTCGCTCGCCTTGATCATCGCCGACCGCTCCTGATGTTCCTGCCGGCCGTCGCCGCCCGGTCACGAACGCCGGCGCCTTCAGGGGAACACGCGCCGGCGAGCGTGAGGCACGCTCCGACCCAACCTCTTGAAGCCCAAGAGTATAGCAAAGCCGGCCTCGCCTGGCGACGGCCTTTCCCACGGCGCAGCGTGCCGGGTCCGTGACAGAGTCGGCGGAGTGTTCCTTCCGCCCCGTTCGGGGCTCACGCACGCCGCCGGAAGTGTCACGGACCTCTTGACGCCGAACTGGCAGAGAGCGGTGTGGTGCTGATCGCCCCGCGTCGCGCGAACCGCCAGCCTGAGAACGTCACGCAGGATCGCCGGCCGTTGCGGCGCGATCGCCGGCGCCATGCGCAGCGGGTTTTCTTGCCGGGAGCGATTACGGCGTATTATACTCCAAGTAAGAGAGAACACTTGCTGTGGGCCCTGGGTGCTACGTGCTCGCGGCCAGCGAAGAGGGTGGTGAAGACGCTGACACGTACGCCCGATCGAGGACCGGCGGGTTCGGGTGCGCTCGCCCAAGCTGCGATAGGGGGGTGGGTGTCGCGAGCCCCCGGGTGGTGCCCGTGTGTGGTGCCAGAAGCACTTGGGCCCACGCGCCGCCAGCCAGGCTCGCGCACCAGCGCGCGGCGGCAGCGAGTCAACGGAAATGGTTTGGCGACGAATGTGATTCCAGGGCAAGGAGGACTGAGCATGAGACTCTCGCACGTCAGAAGTGTCGCGGCCGTGGTGGCCTTGCTCGCCGCCCCTGTGGCGCTCGCGCCGGCGCTGGCACAGGACCACGGCGAGCGCGTGCTGCGTGGCGACCTCAACTGTGACAGCGCCGTGGATTTCGGCGACATTAATCCCTTCGTGCTGGCGCTGTCCGACGGCGCCGCTTGGCAGGCGCTCTACCCGGGCTGCCCGCTCCTCACCGGCGACATCAACCTCGATGGCGCTGTGGATTTCGCCGATATCAACCCCTTTGTTGCGCTGCTGGCCGGCGCCCACCTCGGTGAAGTCTCCCACACCGACTGCTGGGGAGACGTGGGTGGTCGGGATTGGTGCCCGCCGGATGTCATCCAGCTCACCGTTGAAGGAAGCGTCCTCCACGCGCACCACCAGGACGCGGAGTACAACTGCTGCTTTGAGGACATTGCAGTCACGCTCACGGTGGAGGGCAACCTGATCCGCCTGGACGAGGAAGAGATCGTCCCTGACCCATGCTGGTGTCTGTGCTGCGTCGATGTTTGGGCGACGGTCGAGGGTCTGGCCTCGGGCAACTACACGGTTGAGTATTGCTGGTTCGAGTACGGCACAAACCAGGTCGAGTGCTACAGTGAGGACATCGTGATTCCGTAGGTGTCCGCTGAAAAAGCGGGACAGGCACCGCGGGAGAGCCGTGCAGCGCTGCCGCGAAGGCCCGCCGGCGCGGAGCCAGTCCCCTCTTTCAACGGACTGTTAGCCGCCGTTCGTGCCGTAGCCGTTCTTGTCGTCGACCGAAGGCTCGCCGCCGCTATCTGGTGCGACGCCTTCCTCCTCGTCGAGCATCGTGACCCTGGGCAGCAAGTGCTGCGGAAGGAAGAAGAAGTTGGCGATCATCGTCGGGATGATGGCGCTGCCGATCACCACCGTAACCAGAAAAGAGTACTGCTGCCGCGAAACGATGCCGTGGGTGAAGCCGTAGAGCGCAGAGATGGTCCCGAACGTGAGCCCCGTGGACATCAGGAGGGTGTAGTACCATCGCTCTCTGCGGTCGGATCGGAAAGCGCCAACGATCGGGTACAGGCCGAAGATCTTTGACGCCACCTTGCCGCCCAGCAGCACGAGCACGACCAGGGGCCCGCCGAGTACCGCCGGTATCGAAACGAGGGAACCGGCCCGGATGAAGTAGAACGGCGTAAGCAAGCCCACGGTCAGCGTGCGCAGGCGCCGGACCCAGTGGTGGTCCTCTGCGGCCGCTCCTGCGAGCACCATGCCCGCGATGTACGCGGGCAGGACGGCTTCGCTGCCGGACCACAGGGCCAAGGCACCGAGCCCGAAAAGCACCAGCAACACCCACTTCGTGCGGACGGCGGCCGTCCGATGCGCGTACCGGCGGGTCAGCCACCGCGTGAAGAAGGGCAGGACGCCCAGGCCGGCGACGGACGCGCCGAGAAACACCGCCGTCTTGTAGGTAAACGGAGCGAAGAGCAACCCGAGCGCGACCACGGTGCCGAGATCGTTGATGAAACACGCCCCAAGAATGCCCTTGCCAAACCCGGTCCGGTTGAAGCCGGTCTCCAGCATGACGGCGTAGACGACCGCCATCGAAGTGGTGGAGAGGGCGATTCCGGCGAGCCAACTCGCCCGTGCATCCCAGCCCAGCGCCCATTTGGCGACGGCGGCGCAGCCCAGGAACGGGGCGGCAAAGCCCACCAGTCCCACGACGCTGACCTCCTTCCACTTGGCGCGCAGCACGGCGGGCTCGAGCTCCGCGCCGGCGAGAAAGGTCAGCATCACGGCCCCCGCGGTCGCCAGGAACCGGAGCCACTCGTCGTTGGCTCCCAGCGAATCTGGTCCGAGGTAGTGCTCCGCGACCGCCGCCGCCGCGATGCCCAGACAGATTTCGACCAACGCGATCGAGATTCGCAGATGAGTGGCCAGGATCGTGGCCAGAACGGCCAGGCCGAGCCAGACCGCGGCCAACGCGAATGTGGACGTCATGGAGTCCTCCGGGCGCCCGCGATCGAGAAACTCCTGCCGTGCAGCAGGGAAAAGGGCGCCTGATAACGACCCTGCCAGCCGGCGGCAGGAGTCATCAGCCCTGTCCGGGCGGTTCCTTGGGGGACTCCATCCCCTTGACACCCAGCATTCTAGCCCGGCATCCAGCCGCGAGCAACCCGACCGGCGCCGCCTTGCAGCGACGGCGAGTGGCTGGCACTCTGGCACATGACGGGGTGCAGGGTGCCATGCCAGGTGCGATGTTGGGTACCCTGCCGACGGCTATTCGCGCCGGCCCGCCCCGGATACACGCCGGCGCCATCGTGAGCGCCTCAGCCGTCGCGATCTTGCCGGCGGTGCCGCCTTCGTTGACCCGCACGCCGGCCCGACTACTCTACGCGTATGACGACTCACGAATCTGACCCACCGCCCCAAGCCAAGGATCACGATCCCGTCGAGACCGCCGAATGGCTGGCGTCGGATCAGGTCGTCCAGTACCACGCTGGCAGAGCGGCAAGCTGGAGACCCACACCGTGACGGCCGATCGACCCCTCCGAGTCCTGCTCACCTCCGCCTTCCTACTCATCGCGGCGCCCGAGTTCGTGCGGGGAGGACCACCGCATTACGCTGCAGACCGCCCGCTGGACATGCAGCACATCCGCCTGGACCTGACCGTTGACCTGGCCGGGCGCCGGGCGGACGGCGTCGCGACGCTTCGCATGACGCCGCTGCGCACCGTTGACTGCGTGCGGCTCGATGCGGTGGATTTCGAGACCCGTGCGGTCACGTGGTGTGTTGACGGCAGCCCGGCGATTCCCGCGCGGTACGCCGACGACGGACGAGGCATCGAGGTCGTGTTTCCGCAACCGCTGGCGAGCGGGCAGGACCTGACGCTGCTCATCGACTACACGGTGCGCGAGCCACGGGCCGGGTTGCGCTTCTACGGCCCCACCGCGGAGGATCCCAACGTTCCATACCAGCTCTGGTCACAAGGCGAAGCTACCGACAACCGCTATTGGATCCCGTGCTTCGATCATCCCGGCGAGCGGCAGACCAGCGAACTCGTGGTGACCGTCGATTCACGCTACCAGGTGGTCTCGAACGGTCGCCTGGTCGAAAAGACCGCCGCCGCGCAGCCCGGGCGGACCGTCCATCATTGGCTCCAGGACAAGCCGCACGCGGCCTATCTCATCAGCCTGGTCGTCGGGTGCTTCGACGTGCGCGAGGAGCGCTGGCGCGACGTGCCCCTCAGCTACTGGGTGCCTGAGGGCCGGGCGGCGGACATCGCCCCGACCTTCGGCCGCACGCCGCAGATGTTGGAGTTCTTGAGCGCGCGAATCGGCGTGCCGTACCCGTGGGACAAGTACGCGCAAGTGTGCTGCTATGGGGGCATGGGCGGGATGGAGAATACCAGCGCGCTCACGCTGGCCGAGGGCTACCTGGTCTCCCAGCGTGAGCCGGACGGGCTGGGCTTTGACTGCTTCCTGGTTCACGAATTGGCGCATCAGTGGTTCGGCGACCTGGTGACCTGCCGCGAGTGGGCGCACCTGTGGCTCAATGAGGGGTTTGCCAGCTACTTCGAGGCGCTCTGGGCGGAACAACAGGACGGTCCCGATGCCCTGGCCTATGTGATGTTCGAAATGGCGCGACGCGCGCTGGCCGACGGCCGGCACCGCCCCATCGTCGATCGCTACTACGACAATCCGGGGCAGCTCTTCGATGGGCGGGCCTACGCCAAGGGGGCGTGGGTGCTGCACATGCTGCGCGCCCGGCTTGGCGACGACGCGTTCTGGCGCGTCGTCCAGCGCTACTGCACCACCTATGCTCTCGGAACCGCCGAGACTGTGGATCTACGCCGGACGGCCGAGCAGGTGACCGGGCGTTCACTGGAGCGTTTCTTCTACGACTGGACGGAGCGACCGGGTCACCCGGTGCTTGACGTGGCGCTGCAATGGCAGGAGACCGGGCGCTCCGCTCAGATCGACATCCGCCAGACGTCGTGCGCCGCCGAGCCGGGCGCTCGGGTTCCGGAGCCGTTCCATTTCCCGCTGGAGCTGGAGCTGTGGCAGGGTGAGGGGGGGCCGCCTGTGCGCCTGACGTGGGAGATTACCGGCAGCGAAGAACGCATCGTCGTGCCGCTGCGATGCCGTCCGAGCATGTTTCGCGTCGATCCGGGCCACACGCTGCTGGCCGAGTTGCGCGAGGTCAAGCCGCGGGACCTGTGGCTCGCGCAGCTCGCTGGCGATCCCGACCCCATCGGTCGGATCCGCGCCGCCCAGGCGTTGGCCGCCGGCCCGGCCGCGACCGCCATGGCGCTGCCCAGCCCCATCGGCCAACGTGCGACCGAAGAGCAGCCGCCCAGCCCGGCGGTGACGGAAGCGCTTGCTGCGGCGCTGGGCAGCGACCGCTTCTGGGGCGTGCGACGTGAGCTGGCCGGCCTGCTCGGGCAAATCGGCGGTGACGCAGCGCGGGAAGCGCTGACCGCCGCAGTGCAGGACGCGCATCCAAGGGTCCGGGAGGCCGGCAAGGCGGCGCTGGCCAAACTACAGCCGACATCGGCGCCGGACCAGCCGTAGGGACCCTGTCGAACGGAGCGGCGCGTCGCACCACTCGTCCGGTTGCCCTTGCTTGACGACGCCCGCGCGCGGACTACCGTACCTTGTTGAGCTTGCCACGGGAGCTTCAAGATGAGCGACTCACCCGACGCGCCGACGCGCGACCCCGGCTCCGCCGTTCCACTGGACACTGACCCCGTCGAGACCGCCGAATGGCTGGCGTCGATGGAAGCCGTCCACCACCACGGCGGCAGCCGGCGCGCGCAGTTCCTGCTGGACCAGCTCCATCAGTGGGCGCTCAAACGGCAGGTCCCGATCCCGTACGCCGCCAACACACCGTACGTGAACACGATCCCCAGGACCGAGCAGCCCCCCTTCCCCGGCGACCGGCAGATCGAGCGGCGCATCAAGAGCTTCGTCCGCTGGAACGCGATGGCCATGGTCGTGCGGGCGAATCGTGCGTGCGACGGCATCGGCGGCCACATCTCGACCTACGCCTCCTCGGCGACCCTGCTCGAAATCGCGTTCAACCACTTCTTCCGGGCGAAGACCGACACTTCCTCCGGCGATCAAGTGTACTTCCAGGGGCACGCTTCGCCCGGCATCTATGCCCGCGCGTACCTCGAACACCGAATCGACGCCCCGCACCTGATGAACTTCCGCCGGGAGCTGGCGAAGGGCGGCGGGCTGTCCTCGTATCCGCATCCCTGGCTGATGCCGGACTTTTGGGAGTTTCCGACGGTCTCGATGGGCCTGGCCCCGATCACGTCGATCTACCAAGCCCGCTTCAACCGTTACCTGGAGGACCGCGGCCTGCTGCGGACCAGCGGGTCGCGCGTGTGGGCGTTTCTGGGTGACGGAGAGATGGACGAGCCCGAGAGCCTCGGTGCGATCACCCTCGCCGCGCGCGAGCAATTGGACAATCTCACCTGGGTCATCAACTGCAACCTCCAGCGGCTGGACGGCCCGGTGCGCGGCAACGGCAGCCTCATTCAGGAGCTGGAGGCGGCGTTTCGCGGCGCCGGCTGGAACGTCATCAAGGTCATCTGGGGCAGCGACTGGGACCCGCTGTTCGCGGCCGACACGGAGGGTCTGCTGATCGAGCACATGGGGCAGGTCGTGGATGGCGAGTATCAGCGCTACGCAGTCGAGCCCGGCTCGTACACGCGCGAGCGTTTCTTCGGCCGGCACCCGGGCATGCTCCGACTGGTCGACCACCTGACCGACGACCAGATTCGCAACCTCCGGCTCGGCGGCCACGACCCCGAGAAGGTCTATGCCGCTTACGCCGCCGCCGTCGCCCACGCCGGCCAACCCACCGTGATCCTGGCGCGCACGATCAAGGGCTATGGGCTGGGCGAGGCCGGCGAAGGCCGCAACATCACGCACCAGCAGAAGAAGCTGAACGAGGACGAGTTGCGGGCGTTTCGGGACCGCTTCGAGATTCCCATCAGCGACGCCGAGATTCACGAGGCCCCGTTCTGCCGCTTCGCGGAGGACAGCCGCGAGCAGCGCTACCTGCTCGAACGCCGGCAGGCACTGGGGGGCTTCCTGCCGCAGCGCAAAGTGCGGGGCCGGCCGCTCGAAGCGCCGCCGCTCGGCTTCTTCGACGAATTCCTGGCCGGCAGCGGCGACCGCAAGGTGGCGACCACGATGGCCCTGGTGCGGATGATCAACCGGCTGGCGGGCGACAAGCGGATCGGCAAGCTGATCGTGCCGATCGTCCCCGACGAGGCCCGCACGTTTGGGATGGAGGCCCTCTTTCGCAGCTACGGCATCTACGCGCACGCCGGCCAGCTTTATGAGCCCGTCGACGCGCACCTGTTGATGCGCTACGAGGAGCGTAAGAACGGGCAGATTCTCGAGGAGGGCATTTCGGAAGCCGGGGCGATGTCCTCGTTTATCGCCGCCGGCAGCGCTTATGCCACGCACGGCCTGAGCGCGATCCCGTTCTTCCTCTTCTACTCGATGTTCGGTTTCCAACGGATCGGCGACCTGATCTGGGCGGCGGGCGACATGCGCTGCCACGGCTTCCTCGCCGGCGCGACGGCCGGCCGCACGACGCTCCAGGGCGAAGGTCTCCAGCACCAGGACGGTCACAGCCACCTGCACGCGAGCACGGTGCCGAACTGCGTCGCGTACGATGCCGCCTTCGCCTATGAGCTCGCCGTCATCGTTCAGGACGGTCTGCGCCGCATGTACGAGCTCGGCGAAAACGTCTTCTACTACTTGACGGTGTACAACGAGACGTACCCGATGCCGGCGATGCCCGCCGACCGGGCGGAAACCGGTCGTACAGGGAACGCAACGGCCGGCCCCCGCGTCGGCCGTGGCTCCGTCCGCGACGGCATCCTCAAGGGTCTCTACAAGTTCCAGCCCGCAGCGCGGCCCGGCAAGTCTCCGCGCGTACACCTCTTCGGCAGCGGCCCGCTCGTCAACGAAGCCCTGCGGGCCCAGGAGCTGCTGCGCGAGCGGTACGACGTCGCGGCGGACGTGTGGAGCGCGACCAGCTACAACGAGCTATACCGCGACGCCCTGGCCTGCCAGCGCTGGAATCGGCTGCACCCCTCCGAGCCGCCGCGCGTACCCTACATAACCCGGGTGCTCGCCGACGAACCCTGGCCGATCATCGTCACGTCGGACTACGTGAGTTCGGTCGCTACGCGCCTCTGCCCCTGGACGCCCGCCGGGATGTGCACGCTCGGCACCGACGGCTATGGCCGCAGCGACTCGCGGGCCGCGCTCCGGCGGCATTTTCAGAGCGATGCGGAACACATCGTCCTGGCCGCGCTCACCGAGCTGGCCCGCGTGGGGCGGTTCGACCGCAGCCGCCTGCCGCAGGTCATCCAGGACCTTGAGTTGGACTCCGAGGCGGCCGATCCGGCGACCGCTTGATGTGCAGCGGGCAACGCAGCGCCACTGCTGCGCTGCGTTCTACGCCACGATCTCGTCACCGCGTTTCCGTTTCCGAGCAACGAGCCCGCGCCCCTGCGCCCTCAAGCCGGCGAGACTCTCCCTGTTCCCGCTGTTCTTCGCCCTGGGTCGCAGAAGCGCACGCTTCTGGCGGCTCGGCGTCGTGCGGTGTCGCGGCGACGCCGTCCTGCCGCGGAGCGGCCACCGCGCCCTGTGCGGCTGGCCCAACGTCTTCGAAAGCCGGCCCGCGCGGGGGAACGTACGTGCCGCGCGGCGGTGCGCACAGGCCGGCTATCAGCACTCCCAGGATCACAACGGGAATCGGTGGCATCCACAGTACGCCGCGCGCCCGCAAGCGCAGCCCGCTCTTATCCTTCAGTATCCCGTTCATTCCGTTTCTCCTCGGCAGTTTCCTCATGCCGTCGCGGCGCGGCCTCCGTCGCGGCGTCATCCGGTAGCGCACCCGACCGCTTTCGCACCGCCTCCCTCAGGAGGTACTCGATCTGCGCGTTGACGCTACGCAGCTCCGCTGCCGCCCAGCGGTTGAGCTGCTCCCACAGCTCGGGCGAAATCCGCAGCAGGAAGGTCTTGCGTTTGTCGGCCATGTCTGTAGTGGGCCGCGGCCACGCCTCTCTGTTTGCGCACAAGCCTTTGGCTAGCGCTTCTCCAGTTGGGCACAGGCTTCCAGCCTGTGGCTACACGGGCAGGATGCCTGTGTCGCGGATCACACGCACGGCGGCACCTGCCCTGCCAGTCCGTCGAAAGAGGGTGCAGGCACCGCGAGAGAACCATGCAGCGCTGCCGCGGAAGCCCGCCGGCGCGGAGTCAGTTCCCTTTTTCAACGGACACCTACGTGTAGAGCGTGCCTGTGTTGACGACCGGCTGGGCCGCCTGCTCGCCGCACAGCACCACCAGCAGGTTGCTCACCATGGCCGCCTTGCGCTCGTCGTCGAGGACCACCGTCTTCTTGGCCTCCAGGGCTTCGAGCGCCATCTCGACCATCGTCACCGCGCCTTCGACGATTCGCTTGCGGGCCGCGATGATCGCTTCCGCCTGCTGCCGCCGCAGCATCGCACCCGCGATCTCCGGCGCATACGCCAGGTGACTGAGGCGGGCTTCCTCGACCACGACGCCGGCCTTGCTCAGGCGTTCCTGCAACTCCTCCTGGAGCGCGCGCGAGACCTCGTCCATGCTGCCGCGCAGCGACATCTCGTTTTCCGCAGTGGTATCGTAGGGGTAGCGGCTGGCCAGGTACCGCAAGGCGGCCTCGCTCTGAATCTGCACGTAGTTCTTGTAGTCATCCACCTCGAACGTCGCGTGGGCCGTGTTCTGCACCCGCCAGACGACGACTGCGGCGATTTCCGTCGGATTGCCGCGCTGGTCGTTGACCTTCAGCTTCTCGGTGTTGAAGTTGCGCGTCCGCAGCGAGAGCTTGATCTTGCGGAAGAACGGGTTCGCCCAGTGGAAGCCCGCGCTTCGCACGGTCCCCTTGTAGGCGCCGAACAGCAGCAGCACCGCCGCCTCGTTCGGCTGGAGCGTGAAGAAGCCGCAGGTCAGCACGATGAGCACGGAGAAGACCAGCCCGCACACAACCATGCCCCAGATTTCCGCGACGGGCACGGTCGGCCGCGGCACCTGCGCCGCCGCGTATGCGAACCGATAGAACACGAACCCGAGTGCGACAAACACCACCAGCAGGATTACCAGGAGCAACCAGCCGCTTGCCGTCCGCTTCGGAAACTCGCTCGTCATTGCCGTCTCCTCGTCCCGCAGCCCCACGCCGCAGGTCTTCGGAATGTATGATATCACAAAGATAACGTAATGCAATAGGCATGTTTGTCGGCATTTGTAAACCATTACGTCCTATAATACAGTTCTTTTGAATATCAAACTTGTGTTATCGACGCCGATTGAGATACCCAGTGCAGAAGCGTGCCTCGCGGGGGCTTTCGCGGCGGGCTGTTTGTTGCCGGTCCCAGCGGAGGCAAAGCAGAGCTTTGCCCTACTGCGGGAAAGGTGGTGGGCGGTCGTGTGCCGGTCCCAGCGGAGGCAAAGCAGAGCTTTGC
>JALHJL010000078.1 GCA_022839625.1 Phycisphaerales bacterium | reverse complement strand
CCACGGAGCGACCGAGGAACAGAACGCGACGCGCGAGCCAGCGCAATCGCCGAGTATTAAGTCGCCGTGCGCAATCACGCGGCGCGGGAGGGCGAGGCTTCCGCCGAGCCGCGGCTCGCCAGGAGGCTCGCCCTCCCGACGCGCGCCGCCGAATCGCGCACGGCGATTTAGAAGAAGCCCCGGAGGGGAGCATGGGCCTCTGGCCCGTAATCAGAGCTGGGGAGCGACCGAGGAACAGAACGCGACGCGCGAGCCAGCGCAATCGCCGAGTATTAAGTCACCGTGCGCAATCACGCGGCGCTTGGGTGCCATGGCCAAGCACAGCTTGCCCGTGTTTCGACATGCACGGGCAAGCTTCAGTTGGCCATGCCACGCACCGGAATTAACTGCGAGCGGGATGCCCAGACCACCCAGAAGAGCGGGAAGCGGCACACCTTGCGGGCGAGACGCCGACACCACCCAGAAAAGCGGGACGCCGCGGAGCTTGCGGGCGGGACGCCCACGCCACCCAGAAAAGCGAGGAGCCGCAGAGCTTGCGGGCGGGACGCCCATGCTGCCGACCGAGACGGCGGTTGCAGGCGGGCAGACTTCCGTGAATAGTACGATCCCAGGTGCCCGATCGTGGAACGCACACCACCAGTCGCGGAAGGTGTCGAAGGAGCCGGTCTGCTTCGACGTCTTGGCTGGGGACACTGTGGCTTCCGCGTGCGGAGCCCGGCCGGGGCTCTGGCAGGGTTGCTCCTGGTGCTGGTCATCCCGTTCGCAGCCGATCAATGGGCGTTCCAGTACCGCATGAGGCACCACAACCCCGACCTGCGCGGCTGGCTGGACAATGCCCGCGAGTTGGCGGCCGGCGGTCACGCGGACTTCTACCGCCGCCATCCGTTCTACATCTACCCGCCTTTCTTCCTCACGTTGATCTGGCCGCTGACCAAGCTGCCGACGCCGGTCGCGGCCGCCGTGTTTGAGGTCGTCAAGTGGGCGGCGCTGGTCGTCAGCCTGCGGCTCGCGTGGCGGCTGAGCAGCCGGCCGGGCGAGGACGTACCGCCAATCGTCGCGCTCGGGAGCCTGGTGCTGACCTGGCGGTTCATCGACAACGACCTGGGGATGGGCAACGTCAACTTGCTGCTCCTGTGCGCCGTGCTCGGAGGGTGTTGGCTCGTGGGCCGCGGCCGGCACGTGGCGGGCGGGTTCGTCATCGCCGTCGCGGCCAGCATCAAGCTCACGCCGGCTCTCTTGCTCGTGTACTTTGCCTACAAGGGCTGGTGGCGGCCGTGCCTGGGAGCGGCGGGGGGGCTGCTATACTGCCTGGTGGTCTGGCCGGCCGTGATACTCGGCTGGCATAGCAACTGGGAGTTGCTGGGCGGCTGGTACGACGCGGTCGTGGCCGGCTTCCTGTCACACGGCGCGGTGCGTTCCGAGCACACCAACCAGGCCCTGGTCGGGATCATCAACCGGCTGTTCGGGCCGCACGTCGCGATTCTCCCCGACACGCGCCTCGCTATCTTCGAGCTGTCCCAGACGGCTCGCGACGCGCTCCGGCTGCTGCTCACCGGCGGCGTGCTGGGCGGTGTCGGCTGGGCTTGTCGAGGGCGATTGCAGCCGCGCACCCAGCCAGTGGCGTTTGCCGCGGAGATCAGCCTGGTCCTTGTCGCCATGCTTCTGCTCTCAGGGCTTTCCTGGAAAGCACACTTCGTAACGATGGTGCTGCCGTACGCCGTCCTACTGGCCTACCTGTCGGATGCGCGGCACGCGCCGTGCGGTCGGCGGACAATCGGAACGCTGCTTCTGGCGTCCTTTGCACTTTGCACGCTGACGAGCGACATCATCACGCCCACCGGCGCCAACTACGCCGAGGCGTTGGGGTTGATCGCGTTGGGCGCCGTGGTCGGAGGGGTCGGCGTCATGCTGGTTCGTGGCCGTCTGCGCGACAGCGTCTGAGGTGGGGCCGAGAGAGGGTGGCGTGGGCACTATAATGACGTAAGCACGCAGGAAAGACGGGCCATGCCCCCTGGCGCGCAACGCTTCGTGACGACCGAGTTCCAGCCGGCGTACCTGCGCATCGACGGTGCCGAGTTGCTGCGCGGCCGCGCGCGGCGGGCGGTCGCGGCACTCGAACGCTGTCGAGCCTGCCCGCGGGAGTGCGGTGCCAACCGCGGGGCGGGGGAGAGCGGCTTCTGCCGGATCGCCCGCTACGCTCGGGTGAGTTCCGCGTTTCCGCATTTCGGCGAGGAGGACTGCCTGCGCGGGTCGCGGGGCAGCGGGACGATCTTCTTCTCGGGCTGCAACCTGCGGTGCGTCTTCTGTCAGAACTTCGACATCAGCCAGGTTGGCATGGAGCGGGAGTACGCGCCGGACGCCGTCGCCGATATGATGCTTGCGCTCCAGGCCGAGGGGTGCCACAACGTCAATCTCGTGACGCCGGAGCACGTGGTCCCGCAGGTGCTGGAAGCGCTTGCAATCGCGGTCGCCGGCGGTCTGCGCCTGCCTATTGTCTACAACACGAGCGCCTACGACTCCCTGGAGTCCCTTCGGCTGCTGGAGGGGGTCGTGGACATCTACATGCCCGACTTCAAGCTTTGGTCGCCGGAAGCGGGCGAGCGTTACCTCGGGGCGCGCGACTACGGCGATCGGGCCCGGGCGGCTATTGCCGAAATGCACCGGCAGGTCGGGGACCTCCAGCACACGCCGGAAGGAGTGGCCTGCCGCGGGCTGCTGGTGCGCCACCTGGTGATGCCGGGCCTGATCGAAGAGAGTGGGGCGATCCTGGAGTGGCTGGCGCGTGAGGTGTCGGCGGACACATTCGTCAACATTATGGGGCAGTATCGCCCGGCGCATCGTGTCAGCCGGGCAAGCTACGAGGAGATCAACCGCCGGCCGACGAGCGGGGAGGTTGAGGCGGTGTGGCGTCAGGCACAGGGGGTCGGCTTGTGGCGGTTCGGCTGACGGCCGCAGCCCGGACGCGCAGTCCGTGAGGTCCGCAGGTGTCCGCTGAACAAGGGGACTAGCTCGGCGGCGGACCGTTAGCGGACTGTATCGGCCGAGTTGGAGGTGACGTTCCTGGCCGCCACAAAGGGAGAATGCGTCCCCGCCGCGCTGCAAGACAATTTGTTGATTGTGATGGCAGGCCAGGATAAGATAGGTGCGGATGTTGTTCGGAGCATGTCCTCGCAGACCAAGGAGGTACAGGTACATGAGGACCAAGTGGTTGACACGTGCTGGAATTTGTCTTGCCTTGGCGGCGGTTGGCGCCGGCTTCGTCGCAGGCTGTGGCGCCGTGCTGGCCAACCCGTGTACGCGCGACCTGCTGATCGGCGGCGCGCTCACGGCGGCCTTGGCTGCGTTGGGACAAGAGATCTCGGACGCGACCCTGCGACAACTGGCGGGCCTGACGCCGGGTGGCGATGACGACCAGGCGGCCCAGGTCACACCGGGTCCCGCGGGACCGGCTGGACCGGAGGGCCCCGCCGGACCACAGGGCCCCGCTGGACCGGCGGGTCCTGCCGGACCTCAAGGTCCGGCAGGGGCCGACGGCGCCGATGGGCTGGACGGCGCCAAGGGCGCGGACGGGGCCGACGGCGCTGACGGCCAGGATGGGGCCGATGGCGCCGACGGCCAGGATGGAGAGGATGGGCGCGATGGCGTCGACGGCCAGGACGGTGCGGACGGGCGCGACGGTGCTGACGGGAAGGACGGCGCCCCGGGAGAGCCCGGTCCCCAGTACTTCGACACCTTCATCGATGAGATCTACGGCATGGAGGCCCTGTCGATCAACAGCCTGCCCACCTTCCACCAGTCGCGCGGCTGGAAGGTCGCCATTCCGTACCGGTACCAGCCGGGGAACCCGGTGACGATGCGGATGTTCTTCTATACGCGCTACCAGTCGCTACAGTCCCGTCCGAAGCCGGAGTGCCAGGTGTTCAAGCTCGTCACGCTGCGGTTGCGAGACGGCGGAACGATCACGCACTACGGTCCCGAGGAGCTGTTCCTGACGATCGACGTGCCGTACGTCGAGAATCCGACGCTGGTCGAGGAAGACGGCCGGGCGTGGGTCAAAGTCTTTCTGGTGATCGACCTGCCGCTGAACCAGACGGACGGTCTGGCTATGCCGAATGACCTCTTGCCGGGGGACATGCTCGGTTTCGGGATGGAGTGGGTGGCCCCGGGTTGCCCGGACGACGGAATCAACTGGCGCCTGTACGGGATTGAGTTCTTCGAGACCGCGGTCGGCGCGGCACCGCCGCTGGGTGCGGCCGTGACGCTCGATCTGCCGGGTTGCTGGTGCGAAGGAGACGCCCAGTAAACCGCGGCGCTCGCGCGCCGCACTACCCATAAGCGAACCACATATCAGGGCCGTACGCCGATGGCGTGCGGCCCTGCGGCTTGTGTGCCAGGCGCGCTGGCCCCTTCGGGGGCGCAAGTGCTCTGCCGAGCCTGACGGAGGCGACGAGTGCGCGAAGCGTAGAGCCGCCGGTCGTGCGTCGAAGGTCGATAGGCGCAGTGACTCGGATTCGATGCCCGACGGACACGGAGTTCCGCTGCTACGGGCCAGCCGCCCGCGGCGAAGGGTGCCCTGGCGTCGGGGGCGGGGGGGCGTTTTGTCTCCCCGGCGAGTGGTCAGAGATACGCGCCGCGCAGGCCCAGGTTCGGCCCAAGTCGGGTGTCGCGGTCATCCTCGCGCCGCAGGTCCGCCTCGACATTCCCGCGGATCGTGTTCTGCTCGATGATCGTTCCGTCCGCACGGGCCAGGTGAATGCCAACGCGGTTGTCCAGGATGTCGTTAGCGCGGACCACAACGTCACGCGGCCGCAGCTCGGGGTTCCCGGACTCCTCGGGCGCCGTGGGCCGGATGCCGTGGTCGCGGTCGGCGAAGATGCCGATCGCCGTCCCATTGCGCAGGAACTTGTTCCGCTCGATGAGCCAGTCGCGCACGGTGCGGTGGTCGGGCAGCGCGTCGTAGAACTCCTGAACGTATCTGGTCCAGAGCAGGATGCCGTGTCCGTTGCCCTGGAAGTCGTTGTCGCGGACGGTGAAGCCGACGCCGTGCTCGGCCGCCACGCCCGCCTGCCGATTGAACAGCATGCGGTTTCCTTCGAGCACATTGCGGGCTGAGTAGCCGAGCCAGAGGCCGTAGTTGCAGCGGTCGGCCCAATTGCCGCGAAAGACGTTGCCGCGGCTGAAGGTCGCCTCGAAGGCGATGTTCGGGCTCAGCGAGCCGTCGTTTTGCTCGAACAGGTTGTCATCGCAACCGGCGTCTTCGCCCCGCGGAGTGCGGCCTGCCAGAAAGAAGCCGTCGCCGCCGAGACGCGCGGAGTTCTTCCGAAACACGTTGCGGCACGACCGCATCACGACGACGAATCCAGCGGCGTCGGCCCCCATGTGTCCGCTCGCGCCCGCGCCTGCGACCGGCCGCGGCCCGTCACGCGGCTCGTACCGGCAACAGAAGTCCGCCCAGTTCTCCTCGAACAAGCTGTTCGACGTGTCGTGCAGGTACACGCCGAAGCCGCTGTTGTAGCCGGCATGGTTGCGGCGAACGTTGAGCCGGCGGCAACGATAGAGCAGCAGCCCGCTCATCTGGTGCTGGACGTCATTATCATTGATCTCGCCGCCCTCGACCCGGTCGAGCAGGATCGCGCCGCCGTACGCATCGGCCGCCGGCCGCCAGATGTCGAGGAAGGCCGTGTTCGCCGGGACCTCTGCGGTGGCGGTGATCCGGTTCAGCTCCAGCCGGATGTCGCGGCAATTGCGGGCGACGAGCCCGTGATAGTATTCGCAGACTCGCAGATTGCGGATGGTCACGCCGGCGTGTCCGTCGACGGTCACTCCCGCGCCTTCGCGGCCGACCCCGACGAGGGTCGCGCCGCCGCCATCCAGGCTCACGCCGTCCGCCGCGATCGTCAGGCCCGCGGGGAGCACGTACACGCCGGGTCGGAGGCGCGTGTTCTCGCGGAGCACGAGGCCGGAACTCGGGGTAACGAGGGTGCTCATAACGGGATTCTACCGCATCCGGAGCGGCACCAGGGCTGCAGCCCGGGCGCGGTCTATCACGGGCCGGACCCTCTGCGCCGCGACCGATTTCGGCTACCATCGTCAGCGCAATGGCAGGCGGCGCGGCGAGATTTCGCGGGGCAGCTCGGCACGGCACCCTGTTCGCGGGGCTGGCGGCACTCTTCGTCGCCGGCGCGGTGCTGCACCCTCAATTCCTCACGATTGCGAACCAGCGCGACGTGCTGGGCCAGGTCTCGATCAACGGGATTCTGGCGGTCGGCATGACCATCGTGATTTTGACCGCCGGCATCGATTTGTCCGTCGGCAGCGTGATGTCGCTGTGTACGGTGGTGTGCGCGATGTTGCTGATGCACGGAGCCGGTGCGGAAAGCTCCGGCGGGTTCGGACGGGCGCACTGGATCGCACTGCCGGCGATCGGGCTGTTCGGCGCGCTGGTGGTCCGCGCTGCAACCCGCCGCTGGGTGCACGGCCGGGCGCGGAAGCTGGTCGGCCCGGTGGCGTTCGTCGCCGTGCTCGCCGGCGGAGCGCTCCTGATGTCGCGGTCGGCACAGGCCGGTGCGGGAACCTCCTTCGTGTTGCTGGTGGTGCCGCTTGTGGGCGGCATGATGGGGTTGTTGAGTGGCGTCATCATCGCCGGTACCAGCTTGCAGCCCTTCATCGTTACGCTCGCGATGATGGTCTCGGCCGTTGGGTTGGCGAAGTTCGTCGCCGGTCACGGCGGCCAGATTCACGCGATTTACGCAGGCGACGCGGAGCACGCGGGCGCGCCGGCGTCCTTCGAGCGGCTCGGCGCGACCGTCTTGACGGTGGGGCACGAGGCGCTGCGCGGCGGGCGCGTGCGCGAACTGAAACTGATCCCGGTTCCCGGCCTGTTCCTGTTGGGGGCCTGGTTGTGGGCCGCGTTTGTGCTCAAGAAGCTGCCGCTCGGGCGTTACATCTATGCGGTCGGCGGCAACGAGGAGGCCGCTCGTCTGGCGGGCGTGCCGGTGGAGCGGGTGAAGGTCTTCGCCTACGCCGTCAGCGGCCTGCTGGCGGGGCTGGCGGCTGTTCTGTATTGTGCCCAGTACACGCAGGGCAAGGCGGACGCCGGGCAGGGCAAGGAGTTGGACGCCATCGCGGCCGTTGTGATCGGGGGTACGAGCCTGATGGGCGGTCGCGGCAGCATCCTGGGCACGCTGGTGGGCGTGATGATCTTCGGCTACCTGACGAACATTCTGCAACTCAAGGCCGTGTCCAGCGAGATTCAGGACATCCTCAAGGGCGTCATCATCGTCGCCGCCGCGATTGCCCAGAGCGGCGATGTGCTCGGGGCGCTGCGCAGCCGGTGGGTGCGGCGGCGCACGACGTGAGCCGGCCGGGCGTGCGCCGTTCCTTAACGAATTCGCGGGCTATCTCAGGGGCCGGCTCCCGCCGTCACCGCCGGGCAGGAAACGGCGGCACGTGGAGACGGCGTGCGTCTTGCGGTGGACGTTGATCGTCCACAGCGGGGGCGCGCGTGCGCTACTCGTGCCGCAGCGCTTCGATGGGATCGAGGTTGGCCGCGTGACGGGCCGGGTAGATGCCGAACACCAGCCCGACCGACAGGCTGATGCCGACCGCCAGCACCAGGCTGTAGCCGGTGACGACGGTGGGCATGTCCGCGGCCAGCTCAATGATCCAGGGGATCGTCAGGCCGAGCGCGAGTCCGACTGCGCCGCCGGTCGTCGATAATACGGTCGTCTCGATGAGGAACTGCGTGATGATCTGGGAGCGCTTCGCGCCGACGGCCCGGCGGATGCCGATCTCGCGGGTCCGCTCGGTGACGGAGGCGAGCATGATGTTCATGATGCCGATGCCGCCCACCAGCAGGCTGATGCCGGCGATCGAGCCCAGGACGATGTTGAAGCGCCGCTTGGTGGCCTCCGCTTCGCGCAGCAGGCCGAGCGGAACGCTGATGCGGTAGTCCATCCTGGGGTGGAAGCGACGGAGCATGCTCTCGAGGCCGGCGGCAGTCGCTTCCACGTGCTCCACCTGGTCGACCTCGACGATAAGCTGATGGAGCTCGACCGACTCGCGCAGGATCGAGCCGGAAGTCACGATCTGGGAGATGTCGCCATAGCGCTCGCGCGCGACCTCGATGGGAATGTAGGCGTCGATCTGCTGATCGGGGGTCTGCATCGCGCCGCCCTGACCGGCCTCGCTCTGCACGATGCCGATGACCTCGTAGTACTCGCCGCCGATCCGCAGCGTGTGGCCGATCGTCTGCTCCGTCGCGAGCAGACGCCGGGCCCCGAACTCGGTGAGGACGACGAGGCTGGCGCGGCGTTCGGCGTCCCGCGCCGTGAGGGCGCGGCCGGCGATGACGTCGCGGCGAACCAGGTCGAACCAGTCGGGCGTCGTGCCGACGATGCGCAGGTCCAGCTTCCGGGCCCCCAGGCGGCCCTCCTTGCGGATGATCTTGACGGGGACGGTACGGCGGATGGTCGCAAAGGCCTCCTGGGCGCGGCGCTGGTCCTCGTACAGCAGGCCGTACATACTCATGCTCCAGGGCGAGACGGTGCGCGCCTCCGTTTCGACCGGCTTGACCGACGTGAGCATGATGTTGGTCGAGCCGAGCTTGCGAATCTGGTCCAGCGCCTCCCGACTGGCGCCCTCGCCGACGGCCAGCATCGCGACCACGCTCGCAACGCCGAAGACCACGCCGAGCATGGTCAGAAACGACCGCAGCTTGTGGAGCGTGAGCGTCTTGAGCCCGAGGCGGATGCTGCGGTAGACGCGGCGGGTCATCATGCCGCGGCCCCTTCCATCGAGTCGATGCGGCCGTCGCGCATGTGGAGGCGCTGACGGGCGTGGCGGGCGATGTCCGTCTCGTGCGTGACCATGATGATGGTCTTGCCCTGCTGATTCAGTTCGGTAAGCACGGCCATGATCTGCGCGCCGGTCGCGCTGTCGAGGTTCCCGGTGGGCTCGTCGGCGAGCAGCATGTTCGGGTTGGCGGCGAGGGCGCGGGCGATCGCGACGCGCTGCTGCTGGCCGCCCGAGAGCTCGGCGGGGCGGTGGTTGAGACGGTCCGAGAGCCCCAGCCGGGCGGCCGTTTCTTCGGCGCGGGCGCGGCTCCGGTCGGGATTCCAGTCCAGGTAGAAGAGCGGAAGCTCGATGTTCTCGCGGACGGTGAGCTGCGGAATCAGGTTGAAGCTCTGGAAGATGAAGCCGATGTGGCGGAGGCGAATCGTGCTGAGGGCGTTGTCGTCGAGGTCGGCGACGTCCTGCCCCTCCAGGACGTAGCGCCCCGCGGTGGGACGGTCGAGGCAACCCAGGAGGTTCAGCAGCGTGCTCTTGCCGGAGCCGCTGGGCCCCATGATCGCCCAGAAGCTGCCGCGCTGAAACGACACCGTCAGGCCGTCCAGCGCGCGCACCTCCGTGTCGCCGACCTGATAGATCTTCGTGATGTCTTCCAGGCAAACAAGGTCGGCGCCGTTGGGCATCCCACGGGCGCTGGGGGCTCCGACGGGCTGCGTCATCGGGATTCCCCGGCGGGTGGACTGTCCCGGCCCCGGCGCTCCGCATCCTCAGCCGGCGCGTCACCACCTGGACCGCGCCCGGGTTGGGCTCCGTCGGGCGGACGTTCGCGCCGCCGGCCCTCGCCGCCGCCCCCACGCATCTCGCGCATCCGTTCCATCGCCTCCTGCCGCTGCTCAGGCGTCATCGCTTCCCACTGGCGGCGTCGCTCGGCGCGCTCCTCCGGCGACAAGTCCTGAAAGCGCTCGCGGCGGGCGGCACGCTCGTCATCCGAAGCCGCGTCCGGCCCCGGCGCGGGCGTCGCGGGGCGCGTCGCCGCCGGTTGAGGCACGGGCGGCGCCGGCGCGCTGGTGGGGGCGGCGCGCTCTGTCGGCACGGCCGCGGTAAATGCGGTCGCGCCGGCGTCGAGCGGCGGCGTGAGGCTGACCACTTCGCCCTCCGCGAGCCCGGACAGCACGTGCACCATGCTGCTGTTGTCGAGTCCGATTTCGATCGCGCGAGGGACGAAGTCGCGGCCACTGCGCACGTACACCGTGGGCCGCCCGGCGACGCGTACGACCGCCTGGACGGGAACGTACACCGCGTCCTCGAACTGGGCGACGAGAATCTCCGCGCGGCAACTCATGCCGGTGCGGAGGTCGGGGTTGCTGCCGTCGAGAAACACTCGGGTGTTGTAGACCTTGAGGTCGGGGTTCATGAACATGCTGCCGGCGTCGGGGAGCGGTGCAATGAAACGCATACGGCCGGCGAACTTCCGCCCGGGCAGGGCGTCCACGGTGACGTGGACGGGCTGGCCGACCTGGATCTTCTCCAGGCTCGATTCGTGGACCAGCAGCTCCGCCATCATGGCCTCCGTGGACGGCAGGTAAATCAACTCCTGGCGCTCGCGGACCGACTGCCCTTCCTCGAGCGGCTGCGTCATGCCGCGCCGTCCGCCCGATTGCGTTGAGGTCGCGTACACCACCAGCCCCTCGCGGGGCGCGACGATTTTGCTCTTGCCGATCTGTTCCCCGATCTTGGTGAGCTTGTGCTTCTGCTGCTCCAGCTCGGCCTCCTTGGCCTTTAGGTCGGCCTCGGCCTGAACGATGTCAGCGCTGGCTTTGAGCTTCGTCCGCTCCAGGGCCAGCGCGGCCTGCCGCACGTCGCTGCTGAGCTGGTCGAGCATGCGCTTGTGCGTGTAGTCCTCGAGCAGGGCCTTCGCGGCGACGGCCAGCTCGTACTCCAGCTCGGCCCGCTTGTGCGACAGTTCATCGGCCTGGAGCTCGGTCTGCGAGATGTACTTCTCTTCATACAGCCGTCGCGACCACTGCAACTTCTCGGCCGCGCGCTCCTTCTCCTCTCGCGCGATGGTGATCTTCGACTCGGCCTCCCGAAGCTGCTGCGGATACTCGCCCTCCTCGTACTTCCGCACGTCCTCCCGGGCGAACTCGTACGTCAGCTCGGCCTTCGAGATGTCGCTGTCGGCCTGGTTCTTCACGACCGCCAGGTTCTCGCGGGCCCGGATGTAATCCGCGTTCGCGTTCTCGACGCGGATCTGCTGGTCGACGCGGTCGTCCTGGAGCCTGCTCGCATCCAACTCCGCGAGGAGCTCGCCCGCCTCCACGGTCGTGCCTTCGGGAATCAGGTAGATCAGGGTCGTCTGCCCTTCCACCTCGCTTTTCAGGCTGATCTGCTCCTGGGGCTTGATGGTTCCCGACTCGGTCACGCTGATCGTTAAGGGCCCGCGCTGGGCCGCAAAGGTCGGAACGTTCGTGGCCCCGCCCGCAAAAGCCCGCGCCCGCGTCAGCCAGACGACGCCGGTGCCGACCAGCACCACGCCGATGAGACCTGCCGGCAGCAGGCGCCGCCAGCGCCGGCGATCATTGGCGTTCGGCTTCATCTTGTGGCTCCTCTGGGCTCGGTTGCGTCGTCACGTCCGGTCCATTCTCCTCGGGCCCGACCGCGGCCGCTTCATCGACGAAGTACTCGCGCCACAGGCCCTGCTCGTTCACCTCTAGTACGCCCAAGTCACGCTGGAGGGCCAACTCGCCGAGCCGGTAACTGACCAGGGCGCTGGTGAGCGCGTTCTGCGCCGAAATCAGCGCATCCTGCGCCTCCAGCACGTCCCGAATCTCGGCCCGCCCGGCCTCCAGGAACAGGTTGGTACTCTGTACCCGCCGCTCCGCCACCGCCAGCGACGCCGCCTGAATCCTGATTGATTCGCGGGCCTCCAGCAACTCGCTGAGGCGGTTCCGCACCGCGAGCTTGATCTGGTCCTCAAGTTCCTGAACGCCCCGGACGGCCGCCTCGAACCCGACCAGACTCGTGCGATAGACGTTGCGCTCCCGCGTGCGCTCCAACGCCGGGTCCAGGGTCAACAATACTGAGTATATGCCCTCGTCCGGCCTGACGCGCGCGTCGGGCTGCGACACGCTCGCCAGCGTCCGCCGGGCGCCCGCCGAACCTGTGCCCAACAGCGTAATGTCCGCCCGCAACTGGTCCGCCGCAACGGCGACCGCACGTTGGGCATCCGTGACGCGGCCGACCGCGATGCGGAGGTCGAGCCGGCGACTCAGGGCCGTCACGACTGCCTCGGTGGCGTCCAGCTCGTAAGGCCCGGCTCGGCCCTCGCCCGGCGGAGCGAGTTCCACCGGCGCGTCCGCGGCGGGCGCCGGCGTTTCCGACCCCGCGGCCGCTTCGGCCGGAAACATGGCCCGGGCATGCCCGAGCAGCCGATCCAACTCGGCGTGGTCGAGCCCGACGTCGGCGTCCGCGGGCAGTCCGAGCGTCAGCTTGAATGCGTCGAGCCGGCGTTGGTACTGCTCCAGGGCCGCGACCCAGCGCTGCCGGGCGCGCAGCTCATCCTGACGGGCCTGGTCCACCTGGATTTCGGGCAGTCGGCCCGCCTGGGACAACCGCCGGGCCCGCCGGGTGGACCGGATCAGGCTCCGGTAGTTCTCCTCGGCGTTGCGGACCTGGTCGTACTGCTGAAGAACCGCGAGGTACTCCGATGCGATCTCCACGGCGAAGGTGTGCTTAAAATGCTCGAACGCGTAAATCGCGTACACGACGTTGCGCTCGGCTTGCGTCAGCGGCTCGCTGACGATGAACTCGCCGGCGCCGCGCAGCAGCGGCAGCGTAGCACTGAAATCGGCGATCAGTCCGCGCGAGTACAGCCGGTCCTGCGTCATCAGCGACACCAGGTCGATGCCGAGTGCGCCGGTGAAGGTCAGGCCGCTCTTGATCCGCTGGGTGACGGTCGGGTCGAAGTTGGTCTCGAAGCCCGAGATGGTCTGAAGGTCGGTGTGGCCTTTGTCGTCCAGGGCGACCTCACGCTGCAACGCCGACTGAAACAGCGTCCTCATCGCTCCCGACCACGTGGCCCGGAACGCGTCGCGCTCGAGGTCGAGCTGTAGCGCGGCGGCGAAAACGCTCTCCTTCTCGGCCTGGTACTCGCGGCTTTCGTGGGCCGCGATGCGAAGGGCGTCTTCGAGCGTCAGGTGCAGCGGAGCCTCGGTAGTCAGCGATTCGACGAACTCGGCGTCGCCGGTCCGCTCAAGGTACTTCTTGTCGGGCCACTGCTTGATCGGCGTCACCGCCGCCGTGCCCAGCGAGGCCCCGACCGAGTGGGGCAGGTGCTGGTCGAGCATCAGCCGCCGCCGGAGTGTCTCGACGGGCGGCTCGATCGTGAAAGGCTCCGTGCGGCCCAAGGCTTCCGTCTGCTTCTTGGCAATGATCTTGTACGCGGTACGGTCTGCGTCACGGCGATGGAACTCGGCTGTGCAGCCGAGGGCCGCGAGGCACAGGAGCGCGCCCGGAAGCAGAACGCGGCGCCGTCGGCCAGCCGTCACGCTGGCGGCGTGTACACTTCGCGTGCCTCTGCGACGCGGGCCGAAACGAGCCGGCGTCGAGGTTGCCAGGCGCCAGGTCGTGTACATCACTGCCCCGCGAGATACTGGCCGAGGGCGTCGATCAGAGAATCGACCACCGCCTGAAGGGCGGCGCGGACGGTCTCCGTGACGACGGCGTCCCCGTCGATGGGGCAGCCTCCCATCCAAAGGAGCAACGCCCCGCCGAACAGCCAGGCCAAGGATCGATCCGCGAACCAGCCACTCGCTTGCTTGATTCCAGTCACGCGCGACCTCCAGCAGAATCGGAGCCATCCCGGCGCGGCCGCACCGCGCTTCAACAAACCTGGCCCTCTGGGCGACGGAGCCTGCGCCCCGACCGACGCCGGGAACGTAGCTGAGTATTCTGGTAACCCGCGCGGGGTTTGTTAAGCCCGAGCTTCCAGTTCATGAAGAAAACCGCTCCACCACCATGGCCGCCAGTCACACACAAGCTGTCGCGTAGGGGGGCACCAGCGGTTACCGACGGCTGCTTCGCCGGCGGCAGTCGGGTGGTTGCATGTTGCATGAACGCACCGCCGCGGGACCGGTCCGTCAGGCCTGCGCACGATGGCACCGCCGGCGCGGTCTCCGCACCAGTAGAAACGCCCGGCGGTCCCGCTTATTGCAGAAGTAACGCGGCCCGCCTCCGCCCCGGCACCCGGCGACCAGGGGAGCGGGCCGCCGCTCCTCTATGGCGATATGTCGCGCGGCACGGCCTTCCATCCCTCCTCCGACGGAAGCACTCCGCTGCAACCCGGCGAGCAGTACAAGCTCTTCCTCGGCTCGTTGCCGGTAGAGGGACTCCTGTTTGAAGTGAGACCCTGACCTTCGAGCCGAGAGCGGCCGGCGCCTCGCGGGCCGTATCCGAGCTCCAAGCGCCAGCACGGGGCCGCGTGTGGCGCCCACCGCGGCGGGTGTCCGGCGTCGCGCCTCGCCGGACGTGCCCTGTAGCGCCGGACTTCCGTGTCCGGCGGGTTGCACACGTAGTAGCGCAAAGCTCTGCTTTGCCAGCGCGTAGCGGCCGGCGCCTCGCCGGCCGAGGAAGGCAAAGCTGGAGCTTTGCACTACCTGTGGAGTCGAATCGCTCGTAACACGCAAAGCAGAGCTTTGCACTACTGCGGGGCGATCGGTCCGGGGCGATCGGTCCGGCACCACCGGCGAGACGCCGGTGCCACCCAGTAATCCCATGAAAGGCTGTCCCCTGCCGGGCGGTTATGCTGCCCGGTGTGGAATTTCGAAACAGGAGACAGCTATGGGAATGAACGAGAGCGTAGC
>JALHJL010000077.1 GCA_022839625.1 Phycisphaerales bacterium | reverse complement strand
GCTACGCTCTCGTTCATTCCCATAGCTGTCTCCTGTTTCGAAATTCCACACCGGGCAGCATAACCGCCCGGCAGGGGACAGCCTTTCATGGGATTACTGAGTGGCACCTGCGTCTCGCCGCGACACGTCGGAGACCCGCCACGGCGGGCACGTCGCTACACGCGCCCTTGACGGCGCACTGAAGTACCCGGGCAAGTGTCCTGAGTTGCCGATCCGGCGAAGTACCGGGGGATGCACAATCCCCAGTTGGGAGGTGCGAAGCAAGACTCTGCACTCCCCGCGTTCTGTGAGCACCTCCAGACGCGGGCCACCAGGTGGCTTGTGCAGATGCGCCGCGTTTGCTTCGTGAAGGCCGACGCGCGGTGGCGGCAGGGGCAGGGTCCGCTTGTTGCCTGTCCTACCCCTTGAACGCTGCCTGAAACTCGGCGGCGTCAAGTAGATCGACGTCGCCGTCCTTGTCCAGGTCGAGGCAGTCGCAGCCGGGGCTCACGCCGTTGTCGGGACCTTGCAGGCACCCGCCCAGCGTCGCGAAGTCGTCGATGTCAAGGGTGCCATCGGAGTCGCAGTCGCCGCCGATCACCGTCAGCGTGACCGCGTTCCCATAGTAGTCAACGTCCAGGATCATGTATGGCGGCAGGTTCGTCACGGTCACACTGGCGAAACTCCCGCTTAGCACCGCCCCTGAGGTTGCGACAACGAAGCTGTCGCCGTGGCTCGGTTCTAACGGGCTGACGAACGTAACTGCCAAGTTGCCGAGGAGCCCCAAATTGCCCGTGCAGACCAGCCTGTCGTATGCACCGGGTGCAGTGTCACTGAGTTCGCATTCAAACGTGGCCCCGACCATGTGGGAATAGACACCGATGATGTCGATCTGTCCGATCGGCAAGCCCGGTGCCAGCGTGCCGGCGGAGTTGACGACGTTGCCGGTGACCGTCCCCGCGCCGGTCAACAGACCGCCGCTGATCTGCATTGCGCCTGGGTCGAACTGCAAACCGCCACCGTTCAGCACGGTCTGCCCGGCGGTCTGGACGAAGCTGCCGCCATAGCCCGTGTAGAACCTTAGTACTCCTGTCTGGACCTCGATCGTCCCCGTGTTGGTCGCGGCCGCCTGGATCGTGCTCGTGCCGGCCCCGGCGGACTTGACCAGCGTGCCGGCGTTGTTAAGCGGCAGGCCGGAGCCGCCGATGACGGTGACGTCCGCCTGGATGTCGATCACGCCGGTCTCGAGGTTGTTGACCTCCGCCGGGGCGGTCCGGTTGAATCCGCCGAGGAACGTAGCCGTGCCGGCGTTGTTGAAGACGCAGTTGCGGAGCGACTTCTCGTCACCGTTGACGTTGACCAGCACATCGCCGTCGGCATTGATGGTTCCCGTGCCATAGAGTCTGCCGCCCGCGTTCCAGGTCAGCAATCCACTGATCGTGACAGGGCTGGGGCCCTGGAGATACCCGCTTCCGATGGTGAGGTTCGCAATCTCCACCGGGTCGCCGCTGTTGAAATTGGCCGTTGCGTCGAGGATGGAGCTCGGGCCGATGCTGAACGTATCGAACTGGATGGGGCCGCCGATCGGAGTGTTGAAGTTCGCAGTGCCCCGGGGGATCGAGAACGACGAGCCGTAGTTGATGATGTTGGCCTCCTCGGTGAAGTACACGTCCTGGCCGGCGGATATGGTGGTCGAGGTAGTAACGTTCCAGGTTCCGCGGACATAGCTCCACCCGGCTCCCCCCTCCGTGAAGAGGACATTGTCGGCGACGACGCTGGAGCCGGCATGGAACGTGAAGCCGCCATTGACAAACTGGAACGCGGTTCCCGGGTCGCCCAGAAATTCGCCGCCGCTGCTGCTATTCTGCTCGCGGAAACTCAGCGTGCCTGCTTGTACGTGAATCAACCCGGTGTTGCTGGTGACTGCCTTGATCATGCTGGTTCCTGGGTTCACCGACTTGATCAGCGTGCCCTGGTTCACGAACTGGTCATCGGCTCCGCCGTTGAGGAAGTAGGTGCCGCCCTGGTGCTCATAGGTCGAACCGGGCCGAATCTCGAACACCGAAGCGCCGACGAACTCCACGCGCGCGCTACCGACCGACGTGCTCTCACCGTCGAGAATGAGGTGATGGCCGTTGAGGTATACGAGGCCGGGGTATACGAGCTCGCTGGTGTAGACGCCACCGTTTGCGTACGTCACGCCGGAGCCTGTCAACTGGCTGCCTTGGGTCCACTCAAACAACCCGCCGATGTCGAGGCGGTTCTCCACGTCGAGGGTGCTGTCGTTGTTCTTAAGGCGGAGATCACCCAACACGAAGGAGGGTTCCGCTATCGTCAGAGCGCGTTGGCCGGTGGCGCCTTCAATCGCCAGGCTCTCGCTGCATGCCAGCGTCGCGATCTGCAACGTGCCGGCCGAGTACGTGACCGTCACGTCGCCGGGCACGTCGATGCAGACCTCGGAATCGGTTGTCGGCGTCGCCCCTTCGAGCCAGTTGCCCGGTACGTGCCACGAGCCGCTGTCCGCGTCCCAGTGGAACATGCTCTCGCACTCGTCCGGGATGCCGTTGAGGTTGCAATCCTGGCTGAAGCCGCTGGCGATGTCGCACTCGTCCGGGATCAGGTTGCCGTTGCAGTCCGGGGCGCTGCCGCAGTCGGAGGGCCACAGGTCGCTGCACCAGTCCGCGGGCAGCTCACACGGCAGACCCAGCGTTGAGATGTCGCAGGCAATCTCGCAAACGTCGATGATGCCGTTACCGTTGCACTCGCTGACCGTGAACGGTCCGAACGTGCTCCAATCGTCGCTCCAGTTCCCCGCGCAGTCCCGCGCCCGGATGCTCACGTACCAATCGCCGAAGGTAACGGGACCGTGGCTCGCCGTGATGTAGCAACTGCTCCAACTGGTTGGATTCTCGACGTGGTCCGGCGTACAACCGCCCGGATCCTGGCTCCAGCAGAGGCTGTAGGCGCACACCCCGCGGCCCGCCAGATCGTCCGGGGCCGGTTCCCACTCGATCGTGATGCACGGCAGCGGGCCCCAACCACCCAAGGGGTGCGTCGCCGAATCGCAGACCGCAACCACGCCCGGCGGAGTATTGTCGGGGTCGTAGGCGCCGACAGGATAGCTCGGATCGACGTTGTACGCCGTTGGCCACAGGTCAGGGCCGTACTGAGGATACGCGCTCTTGAAGGCGCTGATGAACTCGAATACGTTAGTCGGGTCTTGTTCGCCAATGACAAGGAGAATCTGCTCGTCACCGAAGCAGGTCGAATCCCAGATCGAGTCGTCGTCGTGATTGTCCTGCTCGTAATCAGCCATATCCACGAGCAGCGCCGCCACGAACCCCTCGGTCAATAGGGCATCGTGAAAGTGCTCGGGATCCTCCTCACATGTCTGGGGAGTTTCGTAGGACTTCGTGTACAAGGGTTCGTGCGGGGCTCCGCCAATGTCAAACACGTAGTCCTCCGCGAACGTCGGCGGAATCCGGTGCGCGAAGTACTGCGCTATCCCCTCCGTCCAGGCGACCACGAGGTTCTCCTGGCACCAGGCACAATGCGCGCAGTCTTCGCCCGGAACGGGATCACACCAGTCACCGTCGTTGCAATAAACCGACTCCGGCCAGTCATCCCAGGTACTGCAAGGAAAATGGTGACCATACTCGTGACACAACACGTATTCGCGCCACTGATAGGCGGATGTCATGTGGATTTCGGACTCGTCACCGCCCCAACACTGATAAAAGGCGGGTGAGCTACTGGAATCGTCCGGCCATTCAACCTGGACCTGGGGCATGCTGTAGTAATGGTTGGACCGGGTATAGACCCAGCGCCGGGCGCGCGTGACGGTGCTGAACAGATGCAGCGCGGGCATCAGGTCGGAGGCTACGGTGATGTTTCCGAAATCGTGGTAACTCCCCTGAAAGTTCCCGATTTCCTCGGTCTCCCAACTATACGTCCATTCCAGGTCCGAATTATCCGTTACGTCAACCCAGTTCGTTTCGGTCTCGAAATAGACGACAAGGTCTGGAGGGTCGCCGGAGTCCTCCCATGAAAACCACTCGGTATCGAAGTAGCCGGTGGTATCCGTGTGTCCCTCCCACATCGTCTCATGACCGACCGTGTCGCTGTCCCATATCCGTACGTCGAGCCGGTCCACGCCGACCCATTGGCCTTCAGGGCGCTGGTAAACAATGCGTCCCTCGAAGCGCAGCGTCGTGCGCCCGTCGGCGTCCTTGCCCCGGGCGCCCCGACCTTCCCCCGCGACATCGCCCACAGGCCCTCGGGCCGGTCGCGGCAGCTCGGACTCGGGAACGGGCACGGCGCGGAACACCTGGCCGCGCCTGGCGAAGTACGCCGGTCCTATTTCAATCGGCTTGCTTTGCTTGAACCCGTTGAACCTCAGCGACACGACGATCGGCTCGTCGGCGTTGCGCGGCAACGCCCGGAATGGGATCCGCAGAACGCCGGTCTGCACGCGCAGCGGCACGGCCGGCGCGTCGAAGCTGAGCACCGCCCAGCCCTCGCCTCCCAAGGAGAGTTCGGTCAGAATCCCATCAGTGCCCAGGTGCAATTCGAGCACCCCGTCGTACTCCTGGCCCGACACGGCCGACCCGACGTCGGGCGACATCTTGATCTCGATCGGCGGAGCGACGTCTGCCAGGACCGGTCGGCTTGAGGTCAATAGTGAAATCCCCAACAGACACAATCCGGTGAGTTGAAGCGCTCGCGCTGACATGTCGGCTCCTCCTTCGCCACGGCCAGGCACTGGACGCGGACCAATGAGGCGCGCTAGCCATCGAACCGACGGCGGATATGTTTGGACTAGGCGAGCGGCCCGACGGCTCGAAGCGCCTTTGCGGCCTTGACCGCAACCGCATTATACCGGGCAATGTACGGTTGCAACTGCGAATTCCCATAATCCTGGTAGGGGGCCGGCGGCCGACGTTCGAGGGCGGAACTCAGAACACGTCTCATAATAACAAGCCGCGAGTCGCGTCAGTGCTGTTCTCCCGCGACTATGCCCGCCGGTCGGCCCCGCTCGCCCGGAACCACAGGCGCAACGGCACCTCCCGAAAGGGAGTCAGCTCGCGCAGGCGGTTCTGCATGTACCGGCGGTAATCGTCACGCACCAGCCCCGGATCGTTGCAGAAGAAAACGACCGTCGGCGGGGCCACCCCCACCTGCGTGGCATAGTAGATCTTGACCGGCTTCGTACCGCGCTTCGGGCTCGGCCCGCGGCGCACGAGAATCTCCTCCAGCGCGCTGTTCAGCCGCGCCGTCGTCACGCGTGTTTGTGCCTGGCCGTACAGGCCAAGCGCCGCGTCCACCGCCGTATCCACGTTCTGCCCGGTGGCAGCAGTCACGAACGCCACGGGCGCGTAGCTCAAGGCCGGCAGCACCCGCGTGAGGTACTGCCCGTACTCCTCTGTCGTGGTGAGGTCCCGCGCTAAGTCCCACTTGTTCACCACGATCAGCACCGGCTTGTACTCGTCCAGCACCGCGCTCGCCAGCTTCAGATCGACCTCGGCGACCGGAACCATCGCGTCGATCAGGAGCATGACCACGTCCGCCCGCCGGATCGACCGCAGCGCCCGCGTGTACGAGTAGAAGTCGATGTCGCTCATGCTCGACTTCTTCCGCACGCCCGCCGTGTCGATCGCGAGGAAGTGCTTGCCGTCGCGTTCGAAACGCACGTCCACCGCGTCGCGCGTCGTGCCCGGGACCTCACTGACGATCATGCGCGGCTCGCCGGCCAGGGCGTTGACCAGCGTGCTCTTGCCGGCGTTGCGTTTGCCGACGATCGCCAGCTTCATCTCGGGCGCGGCGGGCTCCGCCCAGGCCGGCCCCAACAGCGGCTCCAAACGTTCGAGCAGTTCCTGCCGCCCCCGGCCGTGCAGCGCGGAAGTACACACCGGCTCGCCATGTCCCAGCCGGATGAACTGCCCGGCCTCCGCTTCATGCTTCGCATCATCGACCTTGTTTGCGACGGCCACGATCGGCTTGCCGGCCTTCCGCAGAAGCTCCGCCACGCGCTGATCGAGCGGCGTGATGCCGGCGACCGCGTCGACCACGAACAGGATGACGTCCGCCCGCTCGATCGCGAACCGAATCTGCTCTTCGACGTGCGTTTCGAGGTGGTCGTCATCGATGATCCCGATGCCGCCGGTGTCCACGAGCTCGACGTACCGTTCGCCCAGTTCCACGGGAGCGGAGACGCGGTCGCGCGTGATGCCCGGCCGCGGGTCCACGATGCTGATGCGCTCGCGGGCCAGCGCGTTCAGCAGCGAGCTCTTGCCCACGTTGGGCCGCCCGACGATGACGACTAGCGGCAATGCCATGGCGGGATGATAACCGAAGCGCGTGTGGCGGTGTCGGGCCGGGCGTGGCTTGCGGGGGGGAGTGACGCTATCGGGTCGGCGCCCGGGGACGTCGCTTGCGGGGAGCCGACCGTGTGCTTCCGGCGGACTGCGCGGTCACGCGACCGACCGCCGGCGGTAGCGATGGTGCCCGTTCCGCCGGTACGCACCCATCGTGGAGTCGACCAGGTCCCGGGTGGAGACCAGCTCGCAGCCCTTGGCGACCAACTGGCGCAGCGCCATGTCTCCGTCCCCGGCGTTCCACCAGCCGCAGGCGTCCCACACGACCGCGACGCGGCGGCTGCGCAGCAGGAGCCCGAGTCCGAGCAGGCGGATCGATGTTTCGAGCGCGACGCCGAAGATGACGAAGCGGCGGATGGGCAGCTCGGTCAAGAGACGGTCGAGCTTCGGGTTGGTGAAGGGATCGCGGTGCTCCTTGGCGAGGATGGCCTGTTGATGCTGGCGGAGCACATCCAGCGAGACGCACAGGCAGTTGTCGGATTCGATCAGGACGCGATTGGGGAGGAGGGTGCAGGGGAGCTTCTGCTGGCCCGGAGTGCCCAACACGCATTGGGCGCGCGGCAACCCGCGCACGTCGCCGGGGCGGCGCGCATCGACGCAGGAAAGCGTCGGCACACCCGCCCAGCGGGCGAAGGCCATCAGCCGCTTGAGGTTCGGCAAGACCTGCTGGACATTCAACGTAGGTTGTGCCCCCATCGGCGTGAGATAGTCACGCTGCGTACACATGTCGACGAAGACGTCGGCTTTTCGCCCATTGCCCACGGCGCGGTCGCTCCACAAGTGACAAAAAGACCTACTTGTCCAGCCGTCCTGGCTACAAGCTGCCCGTAGCTTCCTAAGCGACGATGATGAGCGTATTCAGTTGTTACGAAGTGATCGGCAGAGACGCCAACCGCTTTCTCCTCCGTTGCGGCAGATTGTACGCCTCGGGCAAGGTCGTGGCAATGAGAATCCGGCTTTCTCGTCGGAGCGCAAGCTCCGATAACTACGCGAGTTGCGACTCCCCCGCCCCGGGCCACCTGCCCCCCTTTTATGGGCATTCAGCCCCCTCTTTAGTCCACCACCACCCCGTTGATCGACACGATCACGCCGAACCCGGTGCCGTTGCCAATAAAATGAAAGACGATCTGGTCGCCGCAGACGTAGTCCTTGTCGCGCTTGAGAGTGCGCGTCTCGTCCGCCTCTCCGATGGGGTCCTCCCGCCCCGGCGCGTATTGCCGCGGCTCGTCGCTGAAGATCAACCCGAGTTGATCGCAGTCGATGTCGAACACGATCGATTCGCCGGGTCGCAGGATGCCGGTGGCCAATTCCTCTGAGGGTACGAGGGCCGCCCAGAAATTGCTGTCGTCATCGAAGCGGATGCGCGGCAGAACCTCGAAGTCGGTGTCGTTGAACACCTCCACCTGCACCACGCGCGCGGTCACGATCTGCGTCGGGATCGTCACGTCTGCCGTGAAATCCAGGCCTTCGGGCAGGGTGATCGTTATCCCGCCGGGACAGCCGCCGGCCGTGATCCCTGCCATCACTGCGAGCAGCGCCCCGGCCATCGGCACGAGCCTCATTTCGGTGCTCCTTGTTCGCTTGCGGTCGCGCCGCCGGGCGGCATACTGTCACCCGTTCCGGCGGCCCGCCGGCAGTCTAGCGGCCCGCGTGTGCGGGCTCAATGTGTCAGACCCGCGGGCCGGCCATGAGGTTGGATGTATGTCGTTGATGATCAGCATCTCGGGCGTCCGCGGCATCGTCGGGCAGACCCTCACCCCTGAGGTCGCCCTGGAGTTCGCGCGCGCCTACGGGTGCACGCTCGACGGCGGGCGCGTCGTGCTGGCCCGCGACTCGCGCCCCAGCGGCCCCATGTTCGAGGCGGCCGCCGCCGCGGGGCTCATGGCGGCCGGCTGCGACATCACGCGGCTGGGCCTGGCGATGACCCCGACCGTCGGCCGCGCCATTCGCGACGGCGGATACGCCGGGGGGATCGTCATTACGGCCAGCCACAATCCGGGCGAATGGAACGGCGTCAAGTTTCTGGACGAGCTCGGCGTCGCACCCGATCCGGCCAAGCTCGGCCGCATCAACGAGCTCCGTGCCGCCGGCCGGTCGGCGTCGCCGGCGCGCTGCGGTAGCGATACGTACGATTCCGAAGCTGGCGCGCGGCATGTGGCGGCCGTGCTCGCCTGCCGCGAAGTCGATGTCAGCGCGCTGCGAGGGTTGCGGGTGGTCCTGGACAGCGTCAACGGCGCGGGCGGCCCCTCCACGCCGGCGTTGCTGCACGCCTTCGGATGCGACCTGGTCCACCTGAATGCCGAGCCGAGCGGGCGGTTTGCCCACCCGCCCGAGCCGCTGCGCGAGAACCTCGGCGACCTGTGCGCCGCCGTGCGTGCGCATGGCGCGGCCATCGGGTTCGCCCAGGACCCCGATGCCGACCGGCTGGCGATCGTCGATGAGAACGGGCAATACATCGGCGAAGAATGCACGCTCGCGCTCGCGACGCTGTTTGTGCTGGGCCGCCGGCCCGGGCCGGTCGCCGCGAACCTCAGCACCTCGCGGCTCGTCGATGACCTGGCCGCCCGTTTCGGCGTCACGGTCATTCGTACGCCCGTCGGCGAGTCCCACGTCGCCCGGGCGATGCTGGCGAATCGCTGCGTCATCGGGGGCGAGGGCAACGGCGGGGTCATCGATCCGCGCGTGTGCTACGTGCGCGACAGCTTGTCGGCGATGAGCCTGGTGCTTCAGCTCCTGGCGACGACCGGCCGCACGGTCAGTGAGCTGGTCGCCGGGTTGCCGCGCTATACGATGATCAAGCAGAAGTATGCCGTACCCCGCGAGCGGATCGACGCCGCGGTGGAAGCGGTCACGCAGGCGTTTGCGGACCAGCGGCCGAACGTGGCGGACGGCGTGCGGATCGACGTCCCGGACGGCTGGGTGCAGGTGCGAGCGTCGAACACCGAACCGATCGTACGGATCATCGCCGAGGGCACGACCGAGGCCCACGCGGCCGCCCTGGTCGCACGGGTCCGGGACGCCGCGAACCTGTGAGGAGCCAACGAAAACGGCGGCGGGCGAGGAGTCGAGTTCTCGCCCGAGAGCGCCGATAATATCCAGGGCACCGCTGCCCCGCATGGAGAGGACCATTGCGCGAGAAAGAAATCTCAACCGCCGGAGACCGCATGAAGCACGTTCGCAGCTTCGTCATCATCCCGTCGCTGCCGGAGGCCCTCGAACCGCTCCGCCAACTTGCGTACAACCTTTGGTGGACCTGGAATCCGCCCGCGACGGACCTCTTTCGTCGGCTGAACGTGGACCTGTGGCGGCGGACCGGGCACAACCCGGTGGCGCTGCTCTGGCAGGTCAGCCAGGAGCGGCTCGAGGAGGTCGCCCGCGACGACGCCTACATCGCCCAGCTTTGCCGGGCCATGGACAGCCTCTACGTCTACCTCAACAGCCGAACCTGGTTCGACGACCACTATCCCAACGAGAAGGACGCGACCGTCGCGTACTTCTCCGCCGAGTTCGGCCTGCACGAGAGCATGCCCATTTACTCGGGCGGACTCGGCGTGCTGGCCGGCGATCACCTCAAGTCCGCCTCCGACCTCGGCATCCCGATGGTCGCCGTCGGCCTGGCGTACCGGCAGGGGTACTTCAAGCAGCAGCTCACCGAGGACGGCTGGCAGCTCGAGAGCTACCCGCTGCACGATCTGCACCAGTGGTGCGCCACGCCCGTCGTGGACCCGCAGGGCAACCAGTTGAAGATCAGCGTGCCCATCGGCACGCACCTGCTGACCGCGGCCATCTGGCTCGCCACGGTCGGCCGCGTCCGCCTCTATCTCCTCGACGCCGACCTGCCGGAGAACTCGTTGGACCTGCGCGCGATCACGGCGCGGCTGTACGGCGGCGACCGTGCCATGCGCGTGCGCCAAGAGATTCTGCTGGGCATCGGCGGTCTGCGTGCCCTGCGCGCGGTCGGCATACAGCCCACCGTGTGCCACATGAACGAGGGACACGCGGCCTTTCTGGCCCTCGAACGCATGCGGATGGCCATGCAGGAGCAGAACCTCAGCTATCGCGAGGCCCGCGAGGCCGTGTTTGGCGGACACATCTTCACCACGCACACTCCGGTCCCGGCGGGGATCGACCGCTTTGAGCCCCGGCTGATCGAACAACATCTCGGTTGGATGGCGAACGAGCTCGGCATCAGCATGCGCGATCTGCTCGCCCTGGGGCGCGAGCACGCCGACCGTACCGAAGAGGAGTTCTGCATGCCGCTCCTGGCGCTGCGGATGGCGTATCGCAGCAACGGGGTCAGCAAGCTCCACGGCGAGGTGGCGCGCGGCATGTGGCAGGGCTACTGGCCCGGAATTCCGCGCGAAGAGGTCCCCATCCTGCACGTGACAAACGGCATCCATACGCGGACCTGGACCAGCCCGACCATGACCGACCTGCTCGACCAGTACCTGGGGCCCGGCTGGCCGGAAGCGGACGAAAACAGCTCGATCTGGCGGCGGATCGACGAGATTCCCGACGCCGAGCTGTGGCGCGTCCACGTACGCCGCCGCGAATGGATGATCGCCGCGGTGCGCCGCCGCCTGCGCGACCAACTCAAGGGGCGCGGGGCCCCGCCGGCGGAGATCAAGGCAGCCGAGGAAGTGTTGGATCCTGAGGCGTTGACGATCGGCTTTGCCCGGCGGTTTGCGCCGTACAAGCGCGCCACGCTGCTGTTCCGCAACCTGGAGCGCCTCACGGCGCTCGTCAGCAGCAAAGAGCGGCCGGTGCAGTTCGTGTTCGCCGGCAAGGCCCATCCGAACGATGGGGCCGGCAAGGAGCTGATCAAGCAGATCGCGGTCATCTGCGCCCGGCCCGAGTTTCGGCGGCGCATCGTCTTCCTGGAGAACTACGACATCTCACTGGCTCGTGTGCTCGTCCAGGGCATGGACCTGTGGCTGAACAATCCGCTCCGCCTGCACGAGGCCAGCGGCACCAGCGGCATGAAGCTGCCCGCCAACGCCGGGCTCAACCTTTCCTGCCTCGACGGCTGGTGGCCGGAAGCCTACAACGGCGAGAACGGCTGGGCGATCGGCGACGGGCGCGTCTACGAAGACCTGGCGTACCAGGACCACATCGAAGCCGAGTCGCTGTACAACCTGCTCGAGCGCGAGATCATCCCGCTGTTCTACGAGCGCACGCTGGACGACCTCCCGCGCAAGTGGGTCGCCCGCATCAAGGAATCCATGCGGACCATCGTGCCGCGCTTCAATACGAATCGGATGCTGCGCGACTACACCCGCCAGATGTACCTGCCCGCCATGCGCCGCATGCGGAAGGTCTGGGCGGACGACCTTGCACTCGCGCGCGCGCTCGCCACCTGGAAGGACCGGCTCCGCAGCCACTGGCACGAGGTGCGCGTCGTCGAGGTCCAGTCGCCCCCGAGCCAGGTCCTCAAGGTGGGCGATTCTCTCGCGCTCCAGGCCCGCGTGCACCTCGGCTCCATTCCGCCGGAGGATGTCGCGGTCGAGGTCTACTACGGTCAGCTCACGCCGGACGACGAGATCACCGACGGCCAGGCGGTGCGCATGAGCTTCCTGCGGCCGGAATCGAACGGCGAGCACTGGTTCGCGGGCCAGGTTCCCTGCCGCGCCAGCGGGCGCAACGGGTACGCGATCCGCGTGGTTCCGTGCCACGAGGACCTCGCGGACCGGTATGACCAGGGCCTGGTCGTCTGGGGGTGATGCGGCGCCGGCACTTTGCCGGTGTCGGGCCGGCCTTTGCGGCGCCGGCCGCTGCGTCCGAGCCCCAAGCGCGAGCGCGCGGCCCCGGGCCCGCAGCCGGCCGACCTGACTCCCGCTCGCGACCGGCCGGCGGTCAGTCCAGCGCGGACTGCCCCAGCAGCACAACCAGCTTCCGCCGGTTCTCCTCCGACAACCCGCACAGCGGCAGGCGCACCTCGTCCGTGCACCAGCCGCGCACCGCCAGGGCCGCCTTGATCGGAACGGGGTTCGTGTCCAGCGACAGCAGCGCCTTGGCCAGCGCGTGGAGCACGCCATGCTCGGCCCGCGCGGCGGCGAAATCGCCACGGAGCGCCGCGTCGGTCAATCGCTTGACCGACCTGGGCGCGAGGTTCGACACGACGCTGATGACCCCCACCGCGCCCAGGCTCATCAAGGGCAGCGTCAGCGGATCGTCGCCGGACAGCACGGTGATGTCACACGCCGCCACGAGGTCGGCCGCCGCCGCCACGCTGCCGGTCGCGTGCTTCACCGCGACGATGTTCCGGTGTGCGTCGTGCAGGCGCTTGATCGTCTCCAACGAGATTTCGACGCCGCAGCGGCCCGGGATGTTGTAGAGCACGATCGGCCGGTCGGTGGCGGCGGCGACGGCGGCGAAGTGGCGGAACAGGCCCTCCTGCGACGGCCGGTTGTAGTAGGGTGCGACGACGAGTAGCGCATCGGCGCCGCACTCCGCGTTCAACCGCGCCAAGGCGACCGTCCGCGCCGTGCAGTTCGTGCCCGAGCCGGCCACGACGGAGACGCGCCCGCCGGCCAGCCGCACGACGCGCGACACCACTTCCCGGTGCTCGGCCTCGGAGAGCGTGGGCGACTCGCCGGTCGTCCCACACGGAACCAGCCCATCGACACCGGCCTCCAATTGCCGCTGCACGAGCGCCTCGAGCGCTGCAACATCCAGCTCGCCGTTGCGGAACGGCGTGACGAGGGCGGTCAACGTGCCACGTAACGAGTTCATGCCCGGTCCTCGCTCGGACGCCACGTCGCGCCCGCGGTCATCGCGGACCACATCGTAGCGGCGTCGCGCAGCGCCCGCACGTCGTGCGTCCGGACGTAACGTACGCCGTGCAGTACCGCCCAGAGCTCGGTTGCCAACGTGCCGGCGCCCCGTTGCTCGACCGAACGCGGTGCCACCGGCGTGCCCAGTACGGCCCCGATGAACGACTTGCGCGATGTCGAAACGCACACCGGCAGCCCGAGCGCGGCGATACGGTCGAGCCCGCGCAGCGCGGCTAGGCTGGCAGCCGGGTCGCGGCCGAGGAAGAAACCCATCCCCGGATCAAGGATCAAGCGCCCCCGCTCGATCCCGGCCCTCTCAAGGTCGGCGACGCGCCGTTCGAAGAACGCCACCATCCGATCGACAATCGCAGCCGCACTGACGTCCCGCCGCTCGGCCCGCGCGCCCGTCGTGGTCGAGTGCATGAGGATGACCCGCGCCGCGGAATCCCGCACGGCTGCGACCGCGGCCGGGTCGGCGAGCGCCGTTACGTCATTGATGAACGCCGCCCCCAGTTGCAGCACGGCCCGCATGACCGCCGGCTTATACGTGTCCACCGAGACGCGAATGCCGTCCGCGTGAAGCGCCCGCACGACCGGCGTCAAGCGCGCGATTTCCTCTTCCGGCGGCACGTTCTCCGCGTCGGGATGCGTGGACTCCGCTCCGACGTCGACCAGCGCGGCGCCGTCGGCGACCAACTGCCGCGCGTGCGAAAGGGCGGCCTCCGGCGCGAGGAACCGGCCGCCGTCGGAGAACGAGTCGCGCGTGACGTTGACGATCCCGATGATGTCCATGCGCTCGGCCGTGGTTTTTCGCTTGCAATTGCCCAATCCGCGGTCATCATGGTAACCGGTTTCGGGCCGTCCGGCCCGCGTGCAGCCAATGGGCCAGTGAAACAAAAGGGAATCCGCATGACCGCGAAGGAAGTGATCCGCCAGCTTGTCGAGTTCTGCCACCTCGTGACCAGGGGCTATCTGGACGACCTGACCGACAAGGACCTGTTCGTCCGCACCGTGCCCGGCGCCAACCATATCGCCTGGCAGCTCGGCCACCTGCTCGCCGGCGAGCACCAGATGCTGACCGGCCTCGGGCACCAAGCGCCGCCGCTGCCGCCGGGCTTCACCGAAGCCCATACCAAGGAGACGGCGGCGTCCGACGACCCGGCGAAGTTCTTCAAGAAGGCCGACTATCTGGGGCTGATGGACAAGATGAAGGCCGCGTCGCTCGCAGCGATCGACGCCACGCCCGACCACACGCTGGACCAGCCCGGCCCGGAGTCGATGCGTGAGTACGCCCCGACCGTCGCCGCCGTCCTGACGCTTCTGGGCACCCATTGGCTCATGCACGCCGGCCAGTTCGTGCCCATCCGCCGCAAGCTGGGTAGGGCGCCGCTCTATTGAGCGCACCTGACACTCCCCTCAAGGGAGCGTAGTAGTGCAAAGCTCCGCTTTGCGTGGCGTTGACAGCACCTGACCCTTCCCTCACGAGAGCGTAGTAGTGCAAAGCTCCGCTTTGCGTGGCGTTGACAGCACCTGACCCTTCCCTCACGGGAGCGTAGTAGTGCAAAGCTCCGCTTTGCGTGGCGT
>JALHJL010000076.1 GCA_022839625.1 Phycisphaerales bacterium | reverse complement strand
GCCATCGGCAGCTCCTGTTCTCTTGATGTCCTTGCAGAACAACAAGATAGAACGGGACTGCCGTTGGCTCATCTACGCCCCGGAATTCGGAGATGAACCTTTCGAAAAGCGGCAAGGCGACTCCGTCGTGCGCTACGAAACCGAGAGCCTGCTCGGATCCGCCCTCGCGGGGCAGAATAGAGCGGCCGACGCCGAAGCGCTGCTGGTCCGCAGCGCCACCGCGCTCAGGGATCGCGCCGGTGACTCGTCGCCTGCTTCGCGTCAAGCAGCAATGGCAGCGGTGCAACGCCTTGTCGATCTGTACGACGCATGCGACCGGCACGAAGACGCCGCGCAATGGCGGAAGGAACTGGAACACCTCGAGTTGCCTGAATAGAGGTTACGAGGGGTGGGCCTGCTTGCCGGACGTTGTGATCGAAGGAACCACGTGCGCCTGGGGTCCCGATGTAACGCAGGTGGGACGCAGCCTTGCGGTACGTGGGAGGCGCGCAGGCGCGCAGGTTCACGAGAAGGGGGCCAAGACGTTGCCACTTCCCTGCTACTCCATCGGCGGGTGACTTTGCGCACGTGCTGATGCTGGTACCGCACTTCATCGGATGGCGATGAGCACTGTGGGCGGCGCTGGCGCACGCGGAAATCGTCCATGAACGGACACGCGCAAGTGAAAACGTACATGTGCGGCGAGGGCCAGATGGCTCAGGCCGCCTCACGATAATAATGCCGGAGCAGTCCACCCAGAAACAGCTGGCAACGGACGCGGCCGAGTTGCGGTGCGTGGTCGATGGCCAAGTCTTCCGGCGGTCCCGCTGCAGCCGCCGGTAGCGTGCGGTTGCCCAGTCCCTGATGAGGGCGATGCTCGTTAAAAAACGCGACGAACTGTCTTACTATGTAGTCTAGATGTTGCAGACTGAAGCGTATGAAGTAGTCGAGGGCTTCCCTTTTCGCGGCGCCGATCCAGTTTTCGATGAAAGAATTCGCATCCGGCGCCAGCTTCGGAGTTCGCAATGGCCGCACACCAGCGCTGCGAAAGAGCTCTCGAAAGGCAGTCGAGAACTTGGTGTCCCAGTCATGGATGAGGAACCGCGCTTCGAGCTTCTGATCCTCAAGCCACATCAGCAGATTACGGCCCTGCTGCTGGACCCACTGCTCGTGCGGATGGTACGTGGGCGGGCTCAAGAAGACCTTCCGTGTCCCGACGTGAATGAACGCCAAGGAATACGCGACCCGCACGCCCAGCGGTGTAATCACGTTCTTCGTAAAGAAATCGCAGGCTGTAAGCGCGTTCACGTGCAGCCGGATGAACTTGCGCCAGACGGTCTCTTCGGCGCGTCCGCGGCGTGTCGGCGAGGGCGTCAGGCCCTCATCCTTGAGGATTCGGCGCACCGATGAGCGGCCGATCCGAAGACGCAGCTTCCGAAGCTCACCGATGATCCGGCGGTATCCCCACCCCGGGTTGTGCTTCGCTAGGCGGGCCACGAGTTCGCGCAGGTTGCGGGCGATCTTCGGCCGGCCAACGCGCTTCGGCTTTCGGCCTGTACGCAACTCCTCGACCCAGCGAGAATACGTCTGCGGCGTGACGATGCCGATCACGTCCGCGACGTTGTGCCCGAGCTCCTGGCCAATCGCCAACAGGCGAGCGCGGTCGTCCGGGCTCGGGATGACCCGGTTGCCGCCCAGCTTACGGCGGAGGACCTCAACCTGAGCTTTGAGGAACCGGATGCGGGCTTCCCGGCGAGCGGCGCCTGCCTCGACAAGGAGATGAGCAAGGACGTAGAACCACCGCAGCATGGCGTATGAACCCTGAATGAAGAGCGTTGTTACAGCAGCAATGAGCAGCCTCCGACATTCTGGCCGCCCGCCCAGCAATCGGCAACCAGCCGCCCGTCATCGCGGCGAAGTCGCGGCCCCTGCCAACCAGTCTCAAGCCCGCGCCTCCACAAGCGTGCGCTTCGGAAGCGGCCTTGTCCCCGCGTCACGCCTCTCACCTCCCCCCCTGAAATCGCCTTTGACAGCGCGCCAGAATTGTGGCGTAATTGTGGCGTTCTGGCGTGCAACATGTGCAACATGTTGCACATGTGGAGCAGTGGAAAAACTGCGATAACTCTTTGCCACTTCTGCAAGTAGCGGTGATTTCGGGAGTTGGAGCGAAAACGCTCCAAATTAGCTCGCCGGGCTCATAACCCGGAGGCGCCGCGGAACTGGGCGGCCGGCGACCACCGCCCGGGTAATGGCCCGCGACCGTAAACCTCCCCCCAGGCCCCCCTCGTGGGGGAACCGGCTTCGCAGGTTCCCCCACACCCCTTCCTGGAGCTTCTTCCCCTCCCCCGAAAACCCCCGGACATCTCCTCTGCGCTCGAACCCCTGCGCCCCCTCGACACCCTTCCCTTCAACCTCTATCCTAAACCCTTCAGCGCTGCACTTTTCACCCGCCAGGCGCTGCACTTTTCAACCGCCGTTTACAGCGCAAGCTGTGGCGGCCACGAGAGCGCACCGGAAATCGCTGATGAACCGCCGGACGTTCGAGTGAAGCGTTCCAGTCACTTTCGTCCGGGGTAGACTTCGTCCCTGGGGGCCGCAACCGGCGGCGTTGAGATCACGTTCCGCGGCGCTTGGGTGTGGGTTGTTTGGCCGCGCAGTAGTTCCACGGCATGCGGAATGATAGGCAGGATGGCGGCCAGGTTATCGGTAGCGCCTTGCTCACTGCCCGGCAGGTTGAGAATCATGGTGGCTTCGGCAATGCCGCAGATGCCGCGCTGCAACAAGGCATGTGGCGCTTGTCGAACAGACGCCGCGCGCATGGCTTCCGCGAGTCCCGGGACTTCGCGGGCAATCACGGTACGCGTTGCCTCGGGTGTCACATCGCGTGGGCCGCAGCCGGTGCCGCCGACGGTGATCACGAGGTCAAGCCCGCGTTCGACGGATTCGCGCAAAGCACTCGCGATTGCCTCGGACTCGTCGGGGACAATGGACGACGCGGCCACTCTTGCCCGCAGTTCCTGCCCCAGGAGGGAACTTACGGCCGGCCCCGCTGTGTCCTGCATGACACCCGCCGCACAGCGGTCAGAAACCGTCAGCACGGCCGCTTGGATAACCTCGCGCGGGACGAGCCGATCGACGGCAACCGGCACGCCGCTCGTGACTGCGCCACCGGTCACAACACGGGCAAACAGTCCGGCCCGCGGCATGATGCAATCTCCCGCCTGGTGGAAGATCGCGCAGCGCTGGTGGCACACCTTGCCGATCTGCGTGATTTCAAGCTCGGTGGGGCCGATCCGCAGGCGTGTGCCGATGCCCAACTTGTCCAGGGCGACGCCGGCGACGACCAGGTTTTCGCCGAACGCCCCGGGTTGCAGGCTCAGACCGCGGGCCCGCATGGTTTCGATGTCCGCGTCGGACAGCAGGCTGACCTGGCGGTGTCCGGGGCCGGCGTGCGCGTCGCCTTCGAGGCCGTGGTCTTCCCGCAAGATCGCCCCCGGCACGGGGGACTTCGCCGTGCCCTTGCGGTCTGAAACGCAAACATGCAGGACTTCTCCGGCTGGCATCAGTGGGCCTCCTGCGATACGGGGCTTTCGGGCGCTTGGTACGTCCCGGAGCGTCCGCCTGATTTGCTGAGCAGCCGCACCTGCTGCAACACCATTGTGCGCGAGAGGGCCTTGAGCATGTCGTACAGCGTGAGGCCTGCGATGGCCGCGGCGGTGAGAGCTTCCATCTCGATGCCCGTCGTGGCGCGCGTGGCCGCGGTCGCGACGATGCGAATCCGATCCGGGCCGCTTTCGAATTCGACCGCGACATGATCGAGAGTCAATGAGTGACACAGCGGGATGAGGTCGGCGGTGCGTTTGGCGGCCATAATCCCGGCCAGCCGGGCGGTCTCAAAGACGTTGCCCTTCGGCGTCTGACCGCCGGCGACCGCGGCCATCACCTCGGGGCCAGTGACCAGAACGGCCTCCGCGACCGCCCGGCGGGGCGTCACCGACTTGTCACCGACATCAACCATGCGAGCTCGGCCGGCATCGTCCAGGTGTGTCAGGTCAGCCATGTTTGCTCCTTCACACGGCAGGACTCGCAGTCAATCCAGGCGATAGAAAGGTACCCGGTTTTCCGGCGATAGACGAATCTCGGCGTCCAGTTGCGCGAGGATCGACGCACGGGCGACGGCCACCACGTCGTGCGATCCTCTCCACGTCAGAATGTGCACCGCGGGCAGGGGAAGCCCCGGCTGGAGTTGCGCCGGTGCGAAGATCATCCGCGTGCCGTCGTTAATTGCCGGTTGCGCCAGCGTCCCTGTTTCCGGCTGCTCGTTGAGCGCCCCCGGGACGCCGGAAAGTGCCTGGCCGAGTTGGCGGCCGAACAGCCGCCAGCCGACCAAGGCGGAGACTGGGTTTCCCGGGAGACCCAGGACCCACGCGGGGCCACGACGCGCCGCGAGAATCGGTTTACCCGGCTTTATGCTGACGCGATGGAAAAGGAGCTGCGCCCCTGCGCATTCCAGCGTTTGCGGCACGAGGTCATGGTCGCCGACGGAAACCCCACCCGATGTCAGCACGAGGTCGGCGGTGCTCAAGGCATGTTCGAGCGCGGCGCGCAGGGCGTCTGGTTCGTCGGGCGCATGCGACACCAGCGTTACCGGAAAACGGGCCCGCTGGGCCAGAGCGGCCAGCATGGCCCCGTTTGAATCGCGGATTTGGCCGGGCGCGGGCCGCTTATCAATAGGCACGAGCTCGGAACCCGTGGACAACACGGCCACCCGCGCGCGAGGCACGACCTGTATCTGGCTGGCTCCCGCCGCGGCGAGCAAGGCGACGAGCTGAGGCGTGACTTCATCCCCCGGGCTGGCCAGCACGGCCCCGACGCGACAGAGTTCGCCTTGGCGGCGGACAAAGGCGCCCGGTTCAACCGGCGCCAGTTCGACGGTACCATCAGAGCGGCGTGTCGCCTGCTCCTGGGGAATGACGGCATCGGCTCCCGCCGGAATCGTCGCGCCGGTGAAGATGCGCGCCGCCGTCCCTGGAGGAAGCAGCGCGGGCGGCTGTTCAGCGCGGACCTCGGCCACCACCGGCAGACGACAGCCCGCGGCGACGTCCGTGGCCCGCACCGCGTAGCCGTCCATGACCGAGACGTCGGCCGGCGGCAAGTCAATGTCGGCACAAGGAGCCTCCACGAGCCGGCAGCCGACCGCGTTCTCCAGGGACACGGTGACGGTGGGCAGCGGTCGCGCTTCGGCGGACAGCAGTTCACGGGCGGCAGCGAGAGTCAGCATGGCGTTCACCGGTGTACGCTTACGGCGCGCGGTTGCAGGATGCTTATGCGGATTCCGTTCGCATGGCGGTCTGTAAAGCCGGCAGCCGCGTGGCCAAATAGTACAGCAACGTGCCGACGACCAAGCCGACGAGGAAGCCCTGCGGGAGGCTCACGGCCACAATCGCGACAAGCAGCGCGATCGTCAAGTCGCGCGGCGAGTGGGCGATGTCGCTCACCAATCGCATGAGCACCAACCCCTCGAACACGAGCACGACCCCCAGAACCGGCAGTGGGAGCATTTCAACCACTTGGGCCGCGACGCCACCCAGCAGAAGCCCCAGCAGCACGAACGCCGCGCCGTAGATAACAACGGAGCCGCCGGTTCGCGCTCCGAAGGCATAGTGCCCGGCCAGCCCGCCGCAGCCGTGACAGGCCGGCACACCACCGAACAGCGGCGCGATGAGGTTGATGAAGCCGTAGGTTAGTCCCAGCTTGCGAATCTGGAGCGACCGGTGCGGAAACAAGTCGGCGACCGTCTGCCGCGTCGCGATCAGGGAGTTGGACAGAGACAGCGGCAACTGCGGCAACGCCAACACCACCGCCCCCGTGACGATGTCGCTCCAGCCCGGCAGGTGGATCTGCGGTAGCCGCAGCCCCGCCCCCGTCATGATGGCTGACCCGTCCACGCGCCAAACTAGCGCGTAGATCACACCCAGTGTGATGAGCACCAGTCCGGCCGGCGTGCGGCGGTTGCCCCTCAGTGCCAGCATGACAACGAAGCCGGCCGCGGCCAATCCCCATCCGGCGGCACCTTGAGCGGGAACGTATTGCCGCAGCGCCAGAGTCGCCAGTGACAGGCCCAGTCCGAGCTGCACACCGCGTACGACGCAATGCGGAATTATCCGTGCCAGCCGTTCCAGCGCGCCGGTGAAACTGAGCAGCAGAACGGTGACGCCGATCGCGAGCCCCGCGCCGTAGAGCGCTTCGCCTGGAACGCGCTGCGCGATTACCAGCACCGCCATCACCTTCAGCGGCTGCACCGGCATCGGCATGCCGTAAAGCACGCCGGTCAGGATTTGCAGCAGGCCGAAGACCGCAAACACGCTGGCCGCATCCAGCCCGGCGGCCGCGATCATGCCCACCAACAACGGCAAATCGGTGCCGACGTCGCCGAAGCTCCCGGCCAGTTCGTGGCGATCGAAGCGGATCCAGTCACGTTTCATCTTGTGGACTCGGGTGATTCGTGCGTGGGCGCGGCGTGGGTGAGCAGTTGCGCCAGATCCTCCGGCGTGTTCACGTTGGCAAGTTGCCGCGCGCATTCGGCGCCCGGAGTCAATATACGAACGGATGCGGCCTGGAGAACCGCGTGCAAGCTGGCGCTGCCGTGCGCCAACTCGTGCGTGACCACCGGCCGAATGCGCGGATGGTACAACGCGCAACAGGTGTGATACGCGGCGCGGTTGCCCTCCCGGGCGAACGCCACGGCGTCAACGTTGGGCGAGCTATGCCGGAGCAGCCACCGAAGCACCTCCGGTCCTAGCCAACCCAGGTCGCACGCGAGCAGCAGGACCCAATGGTCTTTGGCGGCCTCCAGAGCGCTGCAAAGTCCCGCCAGGGGGCCGCGGTTCGGCGGGGCGTCGGCGAGACGCGGCAGGTGGTGCAGGGCTGTCGGCAGCGGGTCCAGGGTACCCAGCAGAACGACCTCGGGTACGACACGCTGGGCCACACGCACGACATGTTCCAGAAAGGTCGGGGCGCAGGGGTGCGGCAACAGGGCCTTGGCGCGGCCCATACGCAGGCTTTGGCCGCCGACGAGCACACCGGCGATGACTTCAGGGTGTGGGCGCATCAGCGCTCCGTTGCGAAGGCGGCTGAGCAGCGGCCTGCGCGGCAATGCGCTGTCCCGGGAATACGCGTCCCGTGGTCAACACGCGCGCGAAGTACCCACAGCGACCGACGACGGCTTGTTTAATCGCGGGATGGATGGCGTCCAGAACGTAGCAGGGCTTGCGTACCTCGGTCAGTTCGAGCACCGGCCCATCTTCGAGGCGGAGCACGTCGCCGGGCGCCATCTGCTGCACGTTCAAGCCGCGCGCGGTCAGGTTCTCGCCGATCGTTCCGGGCTGCACCGGGTAGCCTTCGGCGCGAAGCTGGTCGAGCAGTTCGATATCCTGGATGCAGACCGCCCGGTGCGTCCGGCGGTGCTTCTCGTGGTTGTGGCCGTCGCCGACCAACCCGTCCGCTTGCACCTCGGCGACGGGGACGGTTTGCTTGGGCACGCCGCCGGGCGAGATGCAGACGGCTACGACTGTCGCCGCTTCCCGCAGATGTCGAGGGTCAATCGAACTCATGCTCGTGTTCCTTCGTCGGTCCGCAACGACTAGCCCCCCAGCGATCGCATGCACGCCGGCTGCGCGGCGACACCCGCGGCCGGCTTGTCGGCCACCGCTGTGCGCAAGGTCGTGTCGGCGCCGGTGGAATCCAGAGTCCGCCCGTCCCACCAGCGGGTCAGATCATAACGCCGGTCATCGTGGAGACAGGAGACCAGTTGTCCGCGCGCGGTGACCCGCAGCCTCCGGCATTGGGCACAGAACGGCCGCGTCGTTGGGGCGATGATGCCAACCACGCCGCGCAGGTCATCGCCCGTGGCAGCGTAGTCGACCGCCGGCTGGCCCGTGCTCGCCGAAATGGGCCGCAGTTGAAACCGCGCTGACAACCGCGCGAGTATCTCAGCGGCGCCAACCAGGTGCTGTTCCATCACATGGGCCAGCGGCCCGATGGGCATGACTTCGAGAAAGCGGACCGTGCAGCCGCGGGCCAGTCCCCACGCGGCGATGTCCGCGAGTTCGTGATCATTCAGGCCGCGCTGGGCCACCACGTTGATTCGCACGGGCGTCAGCCCGGCTGCCAGCGCGGCCTCGATGCCCGCCAGTGTTCGTTGGACGTTCCCGCCGCGTGTCACCTGTGCAAAGCGCTGCGGGTCGAGCGTGTCGAGAGAGACATTGACGCGGTCCAGACCGGCCGCGCGGAGGGCGGCGGCCCGTTGGGTCAACGACTGTCCGTTGGTGGTCAACGTAAGCTCGTGCAAATCGCCAAGCCGTGACAAGCGTTCGACGAGGGGAATCAGATGCGGATGCAGCAGGGGTTCGCCGCCGGTCAGCCGCACGTGGCGTACGCCGTGGCGGGTGGCGAGCCAATGGACGATCGCGTAGGCAAGCTGGGCATCCAGCCGGTCGCGTGGCAGCGCACCGTGCTCGGGAGCACAGTAGCGACAGGCCAAGTTGCAGCGGTCCGTCAAGGACAACCGCAGGTGGTCGATGATGCGTCCGCAGCCGTCGATCATGTTCGTCAGCGTCCTTCGGAGCGGCAGCTACCCATAAACGGGCTCCAGGCGCACGTGCGTATCATAGAAGCTCACGCTCCCGCCAACCGGGTCGAACAGGCAGGTGTTGGTGACCGTCGGGTCGGTCCACATAGCGGCGTTGGCGTGGATGCCGCGCGTGCGCCGCGCTTCACCCCGGACAACGTGGCCATCGATCACAACGTCGTGCGCCCCGGTCGCCCAATGGCCGAACCCCAGCGCGAAGCTGACCACGCCCGGTCGGACCGTCTGCGTGACCACGAGCTTGCCGATCATGGGCTTGTTGTTTCCGTCCCCCAGCGGCCAGCGCCCCTCGGCGTTGGTTGCGCTGGTGACCTGGACGTTCTGGCCATGCACCAAACCCAGACGCTCGGCGTCCTGTGGGTGGATCAGGATGCCGTTCTCCGGCAGGATGGCCGATAGCCAGGGACTCGCGATGGTTCGGCTCTTGGTCTGGCTGATGACGCGATGGGTGATCAGCGCCAAGTCGTGGCCCTCGCGGTACTGCGTGAGTTCCTCCCCGTTGAAACCGCGGACGGGGATGAACGTCGCCACGCCAGGATGCGGGCGGCCAGTGCCGGAGTGGATCGTCGTCGCGGTCTTCTCCTGGTACAGGTTCAACAGGGCGGCATAGGGGTGCGCGACGTGTTCACCCTTGTAGCCATTCTCGTGATCTTCGAAGCGTCCGCCGCGGGACAGGACGTAGGCCACCTTCGGCCAGAGTTCGTCGCCGACAATGGTCCGCCAGCGCCCCGGGTCGAATACCGTCTTCGGCAGGTGTCGCCGCGCCGCGAGGAACAGCTCGATTTCGCGTGCGTCGGCTTCGGGAACGGTCAGCGAACCATCCGCCTTCTCGCCCCAGGCCAGGTTGGCCACCGCGCGCAAGTACAGGTCGTCCGGGTGCTGCAACGGCAGCGGTTTGCCCCCGCTGCCGGCCCCGAAGCCGATGTCGCCGAAACCCGGCAGCCTGAGATACTCCGCCACGCCCAGCACGAGTGCTTCAAAGGACAACGGCACCTGCTGCCCAAACACCGTGCAGTCCTCGGGGATCGGCGTGACGACCGGCTGCCGGACGGGTTGCACCTTATTGGGAATGTTCGGGTGGCTGCCCTGGAATTCCCAGCGTTCCAGGAAGGACAAGTCGGGGAAGATGTAGTCGGCGTACATTGACGTGGGGCCGATCAAGATGTCGCTGGCGACAAACAGCGGCAACTTCTCGACATCCGCGAGCACGGCGATATTGGTATGACCGGCGGGCAACGCGTAGGTGGGCGCGCCCATGTAGAAGAACAGGGCCTTGACCGGATAGGGATACGCATCCCCGATCGACGGGATGATCTCCTCGTACACGTCCGATGACAGTGGATACCAGTTGCGCTTGGCCGGATACCCCGAGAACAGCGTGGTCTTCTCGTAATCCACGCCGTGACGAATGGAGCTGATACCGAAGCTGCTGATCTTGCCCGGGTGGGACTCCAGATCAAACAGCTTGCCCTTACCACGAAAATCGAACGTCGTCGCCTTGATCATGCCGCCGCGCCAATCGTAATTGCCCAGCAGCATGTTCAGGCTCATCCAGGCCAGGACATTGTAGAAACCGTTGGTGTGCTGGGCCGGTCCGCGATGCACGTCCACGGCCGCCATCTTCCCGTAGCTGGTCAGCTCGCGCGCCACGGCCACCAGGTCGGCTTCCCGGACGTCGGCCAGCGCCGCCCACTCGGCCACGGTGTGCTCGCGCGCGGAGTCCAGTAGAACTTGCAGACCGCTCTTGACCGCGGTGCCGTCCGGCAGCACGGTGTCTACCAACAGGTCGCCGTAGACGGGGTTCTGGGCGTCGTGCGGATCAACGGCGGTTGGTTGGCTATTGACCATGACGACCATGAGCTTCTCGACATATTCTCCCTTGCCGTCGGCGGTCGGGCGGGTGGTCGGCTGGGCCAGCGGCCCGTCGGCGAGCTGGACGTCGGCCGCGCGGACGAACTTCGTGGGCTGCCCATCCTTGCAGACCACCAGCCAGGTGGCATTGGTCCACGAAGTCTCACCCGTGGCGATCGCCGCCGCTTTGTTGGCGTTGGCAAGAAAGCGTGCGTCGAAACGCTGCTGCTCGAGAATCCAGCGGATCATCCCCAGCGCCAGGGCCGCATCCGTCCCCGGCTTGAGCGGCAGCCATTTCCAGGCCTTGCTGGCCAGCTTGCTGAAACGCGGGTCCGCCACCGCGATCTTCGTGTAGCCGCTTACCAAGTGGTCGGTCAGCCGGACCGTGCGGTTCGGCGGCCCATAGTTGGCCTCGAACAGGTTGGCGCCGACAAAGAGCACAAAGCGGCAGTTCTCGACGTCGGCTTGCCAGTAGAACTTCTTCCCATCGGTGAACTTGCCGCCGATGTACTGCTCACTGATCGCCTTGCACGTGAAATACAGCGAACCCTGACACACGGTGGTGTGCCCATGCGCGTTGGTCGTGCCGAGCGCCGCGGCGAAGCGCTTGTACAGATCGCCCCGCCCGTCCTTCAGCCGTCCCCACGCACACACGATCTGGTTGTTCTTGGGCCCCAGGTCCGGATGCTCGGGATCGATGAGAATGTCGAGGTGGGCGGCGTGCTTCCGCTTGAATTCCCGCACCAGCTCCTGCTTGCGCGCTTTGTCCTTCTCATCCCAAATGGCCTTGACGTCGGCGGCCATCGCCTTGGACACGTTCGGGTCGGTCAGCGCGACGAGTTGCTTCAGCCCTGCGACCTCGCGCTGCTCTTCCCCGGGAACCGCGGCGAAAAGCTTTCCGCCTTCGCAAATCTCCCGGATCGCCTGGTCGAACGGAATCGCCACCCACTTGTTTTCGCCGCGCCGGCCGGCGCGCTTCAGCACCTTGCGCAGACGGTAGGGATCGTAGGCGGCGTGCAGCCCCGCCTGCCCCTTGGGACAGATCGCCCCATCGACCCGGACGGCGTCGGCCACGGGCGTGGCGTACGGCAGGTGCGGGTGCAGTGTCCAGGGGTTGTACGGGTTGCCGTCGATCTTGGTGACGATGCCGTCTTGCAGCTTGCACTTGATGCCGCAGCCCGTGTTGCACTGCAGGCAGACCGAGAAGATAACGTTCTCCGGCTGGGCCAAGTCGTACGGGGCGTCGGGACGCCGGCTATTGAGAACCGCGTTGCCCGCCGCCACGCGCGGCTCGGCGGCAAGGGCTTCCGCCGCGGCCAGCAGTCCCCCACCCAACAGGGCGCCGCCGGCCAGGAACTTACGCCGCGTGGGCGTTGTGGAATCAGCCCGCGGGATCATGCTTCACCTCGCGAGAAAGAGGTAGCGCGGCGCGCCGCCCATCGGTTGATGCGCTCCCCCAGGAAGAACACCGCCGCGCCGACGGCCAACAGGAACAGCCCGACCAGGTACTCCATGACCGTGGCGTGGTAGATATAGGTGAGGCGCTCGTGGTGGAAGGCCTCCTGAAGGCCCTGGATTTCGCCGACGGCCTGCCCCGGAACCAGGACATTCAACCGCGCGCTAATGAAGGCGCCTGCGATCAACAGGGCCGCACCGGTCCAGGCCCGCGGCCGGCGCGTGATCAACAACACCAGCGGGACCAGGCCCCCCAGCAGCAGGTGAACGATCCAGAAGACCCACCAGTACGGCCCCCAGAGAATCAGCTCGACCGCCGGCGCGTGGGTATTCGGATTCCACAGGGCAATCGAGAACTCGGCGAATTCAAACACGAAGTAGACGATCAGACCGACCAGCGTGACCGTACGCAGCCGCGCGACCGCGAGATCGTGCTCCGTTCGGCTCAGTCCCTGGTCATCCGCAATTGCGCGAACCACCAGCAGCGTCGCCGCTCCCGCCGTAATGGCGGAGGCCAGGAATAGCATGGGCAGCAACGCACTGTGCCAGAAGCCCTTCGCTTCGACCACGCCGAAGAAAGCTCCGCTCTGGCTGGGGAACAGGATTGAAAACAGGATGGCCAGACACAGCAGCGGCCTGAGCCACCCGGAGCGTGATTTGAGCGACAGCAGCCAGCAGACAACCGCGACGATGAGAAACGCGTTGTACATCCAGGCGTTAAACGCCATCATGCTGGTGAAATTGGGATACAGGAAGATGAAGGGCGCTCGCCCCATGTGTCCCAGGTCCAGCCAGACGCCCATGAACGCGGGCAGAATGGCCGCCACCGCCAAGACGATGACCGTGCGGACCAGCGCGGGATGGCCGAACCCCGGCAGGCCGAGCACGAACCCGCCCGCCCCCAGCACGAAGGCCCCGCCCGCGATGCCCACGCCGTGGAAGTAAATCGCCACCCACAGGCCCCAGGGCACATAGGAGCCGTAGCCGGCCGGCAAGTGACCCTGGGTCATCCGCTGGTAGATGCCGACCAACCCCAGCCCCAACGCCACCAGCCACGCCAACCAGAGCCACAGACGAAGCCGCGCGCCGGCATGAGGCCACCTCGACGCGGCGGGAATACTTCCGGTCAAACCAGTCATCACTCGTCACCCTCTCGCTAACCAGTTCATCCGCGCAAGCTCGCGCGCAGCCCGAATCATGCAACATAGAAGACGCGCGGCTGCGTTCCCTTGTGCGGCAGCAGCGTGTAGACGTTGTGTGTCGCCATCAACTCGCTCACCAGGCTCTCGGCGTCGTTCGTGTCCCCGAAGAACGTGGCCCGCCCGATGCACGTGGTCACGCACATCGGCAACCCGCCGACCTCTAGTCGGTGCAGGCAGAAGTGGCACTTCCGGGCGTTGCCCAGCGGGCTGGCGCGACCGGCGCGATTCCAGCGCTTGGCGTACTCGTGGTTAGCCTGGTCTTCCCACGGGCCGCGCGGGCCAGCGACCGCCCGGCCGTCCGCGCCGACCGCCGCCCCGTCCGTGTAGTACTCCCCGAAGTCGCTGGTGCGCGCACCGTACGGACAGGCCGTCAAACAGTAGCGACATCCGATACACCGGTCGTAGTCCACCACCGTGACGCCGTCTGGCCGGCGCCAGGTGGCCTTCACCGGACACACCGGCACGCACGGCGGCCTCTCGCACTGCATGCAGGGCCGGGGCGTGAATTTCAGGTGGACGTTGGGGAACGCGCCGCGCTCTTCGGTCACGACCGGGCGATAGACCACGCCCGGCGGCAGCTTGTTCTCCGCGACGCAGCCGATCGTGCAGGCGTGGCAGCCCACGCACTTGCGCTGGTCGATGACCATGACCCAGCGGCGCTGCTCCGCGGGCTTGGCCATGGCGCGGGCCAGCTCACGCTGCATTCGCAGCAGGGAGTCTTCCGCCAACCCCGAAACCGCGGGCGGCGGCGCCGGCAGTTGTCGCGCGGTTTCACTGCCGGTGGGGTCGCGGGCTTCCTGGCGTAGCCGATCCCGAACCACCAACCCGGCGGCGGCCGCGAGTCCGGCCCCCGCCAGGGCACCCGACCTCAGGAATTCGCGTCGATCCATGCTCACGATCGGTTCCCTCCGTCACGGTGCCTCGAGCGACCGTTCACGGTGGCGGTGCGGGCTGAGCGCCTCCGGTTCACGTGCCTCGAGTTGCGCGGATCGCACGAACCCAGCCACGTGCCGTCTTGCCGCTCAAACTGCGCGACCTCCACCAGCGTCAGCCGGCCTAGTTCCGCCGTAATGCGCTCGCGCTCCCGCTGCCAGAACCGGTGGGTCGGACAGGCCCGTTCGGGCGAGCATTCGGACAGGCCCAGCAAGCAGCGCGGCACAGCTTGCTCGCCTTCGACCGCCTCCGCGACGTCCAGCAGGCTGATCCGATCGGGAGCTCGGGCCAGGGCGAAGCCGCCACGGTAGCCGCGCTTGGCAACGATCAACCCGCGGCGTGCCAAGGAATGCAGCACTTTTGACAGGTACGCCTGTGGAATCCCCGTGCAGCGCGCGATGTCGCGGGCCAGCACCCAGCCGCCACCGCACTCGTGCAAGCAGCTCAGGGCGAGGATCGCATAGCCACAGGTTTGCGACAGACCCAGCACTCCGGGGCACTCCTGGCCGGTCGTGCCGGGGAGTATGTCTTATCATGACCAGCCTGTCAAGAAAATACTTGACCTATGCATCAAGAAAATGCGCAACTTGTAAACGGCGGTTGAAAAGTGCGGTGCCTGGCGGGTGGAAAGTGCAGCGCTGATGGGTTCAGGATAGAGGTTGAAGAGAAGGATGGCGAGGGGGCGCAGGGGTTCC
>JALHJL010000075.1 GCA_022839625.1 Phycisphaerales bacterium | reverse complement strand
TGCCCCTTGCGGGCCGCCTGCATCGCCGCCCAGGTTTGCCGCGGGAAAACGTCGTACTCCCCCCGCATCGTGGCCGCCCACGCCTCGAAGTCCCGCGCGTTCATTTCCGCGCTCATGCCCGGCCACCTTGCCAAGACAGCCCAACTCGAAACCGCAACCTGTTCCGCCAGCTCACCTCATCCGCCGCCGCAATGCGTGGTCACACCCCAATCGCATAATCGCCGCGCCGCTGTTGACGCCGTGGACGCGGACCTGCTAGACTCCTGCTTTCCGGTCGGCGTCGCGGCCGGAGCGTTATCCCCGTTCGCCTGGGGCGCGTGGCGAAACGCCACAGTGGGCCGCCGTGACACACGGGCGGCGGCGCAGGCCTCCGAGCGGGTCCTCGACCGTGCTTGCTTGTGCGAACGCGACGCGCGGGCATCGGACGACTCGAAATCAATCGTCCCCTTACCCGGTGGTGTAATTGGTAACACACCAGGTTTTGGTCCTGGCATTCCTGGTTCGAGTCCAGGCCGGGTAGATCTGGTGACAGGCTGGGCGATGCCCGCCGCGCCCACCGACCGGACGTCGGTGGTCCCAGGCGCCGGTGGGCGGTGTCCACCTGCGGTAAGACCGGAGTAGCCGCATGACCGACTTGCGCATCTTCGCCGGACGCAGCAACCCGGCCCTGGCCGAGCAGATCGCGCAGTACCTGGGCTATCCGCTGGGGCGCGTGCTGTTGGACGACTTCCCGGACGGCGAGATTTCGCTCAAGCTGCTGGACGACGTGCGCGGCTGCGACGCGTTCATCGTGCAGTCCACCTGCCCGCCGGTGAACACGCACCTCATGGAGCTGCTCATCTGCATCGACTGCATGAAGCGTGCCTCGGCCAAGCGGATCACGGCGGTGATCCCGTACTTCGGCTACGCCCGGCAGGACCGCAAGGACGAGGGGCGGGTGCCGATCACCGCGAAGCTGGTCGCGAACCTGCTGACCACGGCGGGGGCCGACCGGGTGCTGACGCTCGATCTGCACGCGGCCCAGATTCAGGGGTTCTTCGACATCCCGGTGGACAACCTCTCGGCGGAGCCGGTGTTCTCGGCATACTTCAGCTCGCTCGTCACGGGGCCGCTGACGCTGGTCAGCCCCGACGTGGGCAACGTCAAGCGCGCCCGGGTCTACGCCAACCGCCTGGGCGGGGACCTGGCGATCATCGACAAGCGGCGGGTCAGCGGCTCCGAAACGAAGACGATGGCCATCATCGGCGACGTGAAGGACAAGACCGTGCTGATGATCGACGACATCATCGCGACCGGCAGCACGGTGGCCCGCGCCGGCGAGGTGGTCCGCGACTACGGCGCCCGGCGGATCATCACCGCCGCCACGCACGCCGTCTTGTGCGGACCCGCTGTGGAACGTCTGTCCAAGGCCCCGTTTGACCGGCTGGCGGTGACCGACACGGTGCCGATCCCGGCGGCGGTGCGGGAGCAACTGCCGGCGTTGACGGTGCTGTCGGTCAGCGAGCTGATGGGAGAGGCGATCCGCAGGATTCATCGCAACGAATCGGTGAGCAGTCTGTTCATGAAATAGCGTTTTCGCCGGCGCATTCACCGGCGTGCGACCGGTGGCCGGCGACCACGGAGTCAAGCATGGAAATCGCAACCGTCCAAGGCGAAACCCGGCAAACCGCTGGTCACCACGCCAACGAGCGCCTCCGGCGGCGCGGGCTGGTCCCCGCCGTGATTTACGGGCATGGGCTGCCGAACGAGTACGTCGCGCTGTCGCTGCACGACACGCGGCTCGCGCTGGCGCGCATGCTGCACGTGATCAAGCTGCGCGTCGACGGCGGGGAGCAGCAGTACCTGATCAAAGAGGTGCAGTTCGACCACCTGCAGCAAACGCCGATCCACGTGGACCTCATGCGGGTCGACGTGACCGAGCGCGTGAAGGTCCGGGTGCCGCTCGAGCTGCGCGGCCGTCCGCGCGGCACGCTCGAGGGCGGCACGCTGGTGTCGGTCATCACCGAGCTGGACGTGGAATGCCTGCTGCTGGACATCCCTGATGGCATCCGCGCCCACGTGGAGCACCTGGGTCTGAACGAGGCGCTCTACGTCCGCGAGCTAACCGTCCCGCCGGAAGTCAAGGTGCTCAACAGCGGCAACGACATCGTCGCGATCGTGCACCCGCCGCGCGGCACGACCGCGGCCGAGCTCGAGGCGGTAACCGAGGGTACGGCGGAGCCGGAGGTCATTGGCAAGGGTGCGAAAGAGGATGAGGAAGGTGAAGGCGGAGAGTAGCCGTGAAGCTGGTTGCCGGTCTGGGCAATCCCGGCCCGCGCTACGCCCAGTCGCGCCACAACATCGGGTTTGCGGTGGTGGACGAGTTGGCGCGGCGGTGGGCGGCGGAGCTGTCCCGCTACGACCGGCACTTCGAAGGGCTGGTCGGGGCGGCGGCGGCGGCCGGCCAGACGGTGCTGCTGCTCAAGCCCGCCACGTACATGAACGAGAGCGGCCGGAGTGTGGCGGCCGTATGGCGGTTCTACAAGCTGGCCGCCGAGGACATTCTCGTCGTTCACGACGACTTGGACCTGCCGGTCGGCCAGTTACGGCTGCGCGCGGCCGGCTCGTCGGGCGGACATAAGGGTATGGACGACGTGCTTCGCCATCTGGGTACTGACACGGTTCCGCGGCTGCGGATCGGCATCGGCAAGGTCCGCCGGGACGTTACGGTCGAATACGTCCTCAGTCGCTTCGAGCCCGAGGAACGGCCCGTGATGGAAGCGACTGTCGGGCGTGCCGCCGACGCGGTCGAGTGTTGGCTGACGCGGGGCGTTGCGGCCGCGATGAACGAGTTTAACCGCAGACCGGACGAGCAGTCGCGCGGCGGCCCGGCCTCCGCCGACCGAACGTAGCGCCGCCCCGCCGGGGCCGGCGCCGTGAGAAGGAGACTGAACTTGAGACGTTACGAAGGCATGTTCCTGTTTGACACGACCGCCGCCCGCGAGTGGTCCGCCATTGAGGACGAGGTCCGGCGGCTGTGCGGCCGTATCGGGGCCGAGGTGCTGGTGTGCGTCAAGTTCGACGAGCGCAAGCTGGCCTACGAGATCGGGCGCCGCAAGCGCGGCACGTACGTGTTGACGTACTTCGACGCGCCGCCCGAGCGCATTACCGATCTCGAGCGCGACATCGGTCTCAGCGAGGTGATCCTGCGCGGTCTGGTGCTGCGGGCCGAACGGCTCACCGACGAACGGCTGGCCCAGTTGCGCGCCCACGCGCCGGACGTGCCGTTGGCCCCTCTGGGCGGGGACGGCCGACGACACGATGATGACCGGCGGTTTCATGAGCGGCGCGCGAGCGAGCCCGAGCCGACTCCGCCCGCCGAACGCCGACCTGACGACCGGCCCGCGACGGCCGAGCCATCGCCGCAGGCGGAGGAGCCGGCGGCGGAACCCACGTAGCTTGCGGGAGCAGATACGGACAGGAAGAACGCACCGACGTCGGCGGCGGTGCAAAGCAGGTGGATGCCATGGCAAGCTTTAATCGAGTCATCCTGCTGGGAAACCTGACGCGGGATCCGCAGTTGCGTTACCTCCCCAGCAATACGGCGGTCTGCGAATTCGGCCTGGCCACGAACCGGCGCTGGAAGGACCGCGACGGCAACCAGAAGGAAGACGTGTGCTTCGTGGACGTGGCGGCCTTTGGCCGCCAGGCCGAGACGATTAACCAGTACATGACCAAAGGCAAACCGATCCTGATCGAGGGTCGCCTGCGGCTGGACAGTTGGACCGGGCAGGACGGCCAGAAACGCTCCAAGCTCAGTGTCGTCGCCGAGAACTTCCAGTTCGTCGGTGGACGGGGCGATCAGCCACCCTCGGCCGGCGGGGCGTCCTATGAGCGTGCCGCTCCGCCGGAGGAGCGCGCGCGGCCCGCCATGCCGGCGGACCAGGGGATCCCGGAGCCAGACGACATCCCGCCGGCCGGAGACGAGATTCCGTTTTGACTTGACCTTCTCAACCTGAGGAACCCACCATGAGCCCCAGAATGGCCGTGAAGCAGAAAACACGCAGAAAGAAGGCGCGGCGTGCGGCGGAGTCCACGCGTTTTCGCGCGCCGCGTTTGAAGGCCGAGGAGATCGACTACAAGGACGTGGCGATGCTACAGCGCCTGGTCAGTGCTCAGGGCAAGCTGTTCTCGCGGAAGCGGACCGGGCTCGACGCGGAGTGCCAGCGCCGACTGGCGCTGGAGCTGAAGCGGGCGCGCTTCCTGGCCCTGATGCCCTACGTCACCTGACGCTTAATCTTACACGGAGAGGTCCAGCATGCGTTTGCTCTTGCTCGAGGACGTGCGGAGGCTCGGGCATCTCGGCGACATCGTCGAGGTCGCGCCGGGCTACGGCCGCAATTACCTGTTGCCCCAGCGGCTCGCCACCGAGCCGACCGAAGAGAACATCAAGGCCATCGAGGAGCGGCGCCGGGCCGCCACGGCCGAGCGCGCCCTGCGCCTGAAGCAGTACACCGAGCTGGTCGCGCAGCTCAAGGACGTGTCGATCACGATCGAGGCGGCGGCCAACCCCGAGGGCACCCTGTACGGGTCGGTGGCGACCAAGGACATCGCGGCGGCGCTGAATGCGCAGGGCTACCCGATCCGGCCGGATCACGTTATGCTCGACGCGCCGATCCGCACGCTCGACGCGCGGGTGGTGCGGCTGGAGTTCACGGACGATATCACGGCCGAGATCAAGGTCTGGGTCGTGCGGGAAGGAGGCACGCCCGATGGCGGCGACGCCGACATCGCCGACGATTCCGAGCGGGACGACGACGACGCGGACGACCGCTAGTCCGGCCGCCGCGCTGGAGCGCCTGCTGCCGCAGGACATCGAGGCCGAGCGGGCCACGCTCGGCGCGATGCTCCAGGAAAGAGAGGTCATCGGCGAAGTCATCAATGTCCTGCGCGAGGCCGGCAGCCGGGCCTTCAGCCTCGAAAAGCACCAACAGCTCTACGACCTGCTGGTCAAGCTCTACGTGGACGACCAGCCGCTGGACGGCGTGGTCATCCGCGACGAGCTGATCCGCCGCGGTCTGTGGGAGAAGCTCGGCAAGTTCGATTTCCTGGCCGGCCTGATCAGTGCCGTGCCTTCAGCCCTCCGCGCGGCCCACTACGCGGGCATCGTCTACGACAAGCACCTCCTGCGCCAGTTGATTGAGGCCACTCACCGCGTCACGGAGCGGGCCCTCGACCACGACCAGCCGGCCCGCGCGGTGCTGGACTATGCCGAGAAAGAGATTTTCGACGTCACCGAGCGGCGCGTCACCGGCGAGGCCCAGCTCCTGCACACGCTGATTCAGGAGGCCTTCAAGGCCATTGAGCAGCGCGGGAGCGATGCCCTCACGGGGGTGGACACCGGCTTCGTCGAGCTGAACGAGCTCACGTGCGGTTGGCAGCCGGGCGAGCTGGTCATCGTCGCGGGCCGGCCTTCCATGGGCAAGACCGCGCTTGGTTTGAACATGGCCGAGCACCTGGCCATTGTCCGGCGCCGGCCGACGCTGTTCTTCTCGCTCGAGATGAGCCGGCAGCAGGTCGCCCAGCGCGTCCTTTGCAGCCGCGCGCGCGTCAACGCCCACACGCTCCGGCGCGGCCGCCACTCAAGCGACGACCTGCGGCGCTTGCAGCAGGTCGCGGCGGACCTGAGCGACGCTCCGTTGCTCGTCGATGACACGGCGGACCTGACGATCCTGGAGTTGCGGGCGCGGGCGCGCCTGGCGCAGCGCCGGCACAAGATCGAGGCGGTCTTCGTGGACTACCTTCAGTTGATGCGGGCCCCCAGGTGCGAGAGCCGGCAGGTGGAGGTCGCGACCATCTCGCGCGGCTTGAAGGCACTCGCGAAGGACCTGACCGTGCCGGTCATCGCGATGGCGCAGCTCAACCGCAGCCCGGAGGACAAGTCCCGCAAGGGCAACCGCCCGCGGATGAGCGACCTGCGCGAGTCGGGGGCGATCGAGCAGGACGCCGATGTGGTGGCGCTGCTGCATCGCGAGGCGTACTACCAGACGCCCGCGGCGCGCGTCAAGCTGAGCGACGAGGCGGACGCACCCGTTGCGGCCGATGACCCGGAGGAGAACGTCGCCGAGCTGATCATCGCCAAGCAGCGCAACGGCCCCGTCGACACGATCAAGCTGAGCTGGGACAAGAGATACACGCGCTTCGGCAACCACATGCCGGGCCGCGAACCGGACTACTACACACCGCCCGACTCGCCGGAAGCCCCGTTCTGATCGGAGGACCCGGCGGCGCGGGCGGCCCGTCGCGGGCCTCGGGGTGCGGCCGCTCGGCCAGATCAAACCACGCGTTATCGCGCGCCGCCCGCCGGCCGGCCCCCTTCTTTCGTGAGCTCTGCGTACCGAGGCCCCGCCGTCCGATACAACGGACCGCCGCGCGAATCCGGGCAGGTCGCGGCCGATCGATTCATGGGCCGCGGCCGATACGGCGACGGCCGCGCCGCCTGTTTTCAGCCTGTTTTTTGACACCCCGCCGCGTCGCGGAGTAGAATGCTGCGAGAGGTCGGCGGGAATACTCGAGCGTCGTTCCAAAAAAGGGATATTCCGTGCCTGATGTCCGCAGCGCGATTCATGTTCGCACCGGGCAGCGTGCCAGCGCGGAAGCGATCGATGCGTGGCTGACGGCGCAGCGGATCGAGATCATCCCGTTCGACGACGTCTACGCAGCTTGTGTCCACCTGCTCCAGCGCTACGAGGACATCCCCGACCTGGCCTTCGTGGGCACCGATTGGCTCGGCAGCGACGAGCTCCAGATCGTCTCGTACATCCGCGAGACGTGGCCGCGCACCGGCGTGGTTGTCTATGGCCACACCGCCGATGCGCCTCGCTGCGACTTCCTGTCGCAGACGTTGGCCTGTCGAGGCGGCGCCGCGCTCCGCGAACTTCTGGCTGCAACGCCGGCGGACGTTGCGCGCCGCCTGCGCGAACAACTCCGGCCGCTGGTGCTGACTCCCGCGCGGGAGGCGGCCCCGCCGTGGCAACACGGAGAACGGCCCCCATCGCCGCCGATTGTGGTCGAACGGCCGCGCGACGGCTGACGTGCCGTTGCGCAGCTCGGAAGCGGGAAAGAGAAGCAAGAATGCGTGGCAGTCCTCGGATACTGGTGATCGGCTCGCCCGCTTTGGGAGGGGCCGTTTCCCAAGCACTGCCGCGCTGCCGAACCACGGCGGCCCCATCGCTCCTGAGCGGCCTGTGGACAATCGGGCATGAGGAGTTCGAAGGGGTCGTTGTGACGCTCGCCGGCGGTCGTACCGCCCTGCGGGCCCTGCCGAGCCTGCGTCAGGTCGCGCCCCGCGCACGCATCATCGTCGCCTGTGAGCCGCGCGGTGAGCCGCTGGCCCGCGAGGCCCTCCAGGCCGGTGCGGACGACTACGTGCTCGAGCCGGTGGTGGCCGATGAGCTCGTCGCGGCGCTCGCGCTGGAGTACCGCTCGACCGCTCCGGCCGTCCCGGCTGAGTCCCTCCCGAGCATCCAGGAAATCACCGCGTTGAGCGACGTTCTGCGCAGCATGGGGGCCGGCCTTCAACCCACTCTTGAGCGTCTGGCCATCTTCTTGCGCCAGGTCTTTCAGGCTCAGGGTGTAACCGTCCAGGTCGGCGAAGCCGCCGCGTCCGCCGGCGCGCCGGGCCCACCGGTTCTACAGGAGCCGTTGCGTCGAAAGGACGACACGGTGGGGTCCATCAGCCTGGGGCCGCGTGAGCGAACCTCCTACCTGGCGAGCGACGCCGCCCGACTGGCCGACTACGCACGCCTGATCGAGACGATCATCACGCAGATCGGCGAACAGGCGCGCTGGCAGGAACTGGCGTGGCGCGACGACCTCAGCGGGCTCTACAACCGGCGTTACTTCGAGATGACCCTCGACAACCTGATTTCCCAGGCCGCAATGCGCCGGCTTCAGGTGACGGTGGTTCTCTTCGACATTGACGACTTCAAGAGCTACAACGACGAGTATGGCCACGAGACGGGCGATGCGCTCATCCGCGAGGTCGCCGTTCTGCTCCGACGTTGCTCGCGCGAGAACGACGTCGTGGCCCGCTATGGCGGGGATGAATTCGGGGTGATTCTGTGGGACGCGGAGCAGCCGCGCGTGCCGGGCTCCCAGCACCCGACCGACCCGATGGCGTTGGCCGAGCGATTCGGGGCGGTCACCCGCCAACATAGTTTCCAGTGCCTCGGACCAGGGGCACCGGGACCGGTCACGATCAGCGGTGGGTTGGCCTGCTTCCCGTGGGACGGCAAGACCCGAGCGGAAATCCTCCGGGCGGCCGACGCGGCGCTGCTCGCCGCAAAGCGGAGCGGGAAGAACCATATCCGGCTGGCCGACCAGGCCGGGACGATGCAAGCGTAGCCGTCACCTCAGCATCTGGCAGCGATCGCTGGTTCCGCACCGAGCTGGTCCGCAGATTCGTGCGGGTGGGACTGTGACGGTAGTAGGAAACTGCGATTGAAACGCACGATCGTTGCTTGTATGATCGACGACCGAGGGTTCGCGAGAAGCAGCCGGTCCGATCGCCGGGAGTTTGGCCCTGTGCGGTGCAGGCCGCGGCAGCGGCCCGGCGTACGTCGCGGGACGCGCGCAGGCGCGGGAAAGAGGCACACCGTGCGACGAGCGGGATTGATTGCGGTTGTTGTCGTATTTGGGTTGGTGTGGGCAGCATGGGCGGCGGTCAGGATTTGTCCGCCGGAAGACATGACGAACTTGACCTGTGAGAACCCGGGCGACTGTCCGAATGCGTGCTCGGCCAAATGCACTACAGGCTCGGCGTGTATGCAGTGCTGTCTCGCCTTTGCGGGAAACGATGCGAACTACACGACGTGCAGGAGCCGGTGTTTCGACGTTTGGGAGCCGAACAGCCCAATGCCCAAGCCGAATTAGTGAGCTTCGGCCGCGCCGGAACGGGCTGGGCGACGACAGACGCATCGTCGGCAGAATCGGGCACCGTCCTGCGGGGGTTGGTAGAAAGAGTGCGCTATGATCCTGCGTCGAAGGGATTGGATGCGGGGGTTGTTGCTCATTGCATGCGCATCGCTCGCGTTCGCGCAAGCGCCCGAGCGCTTTCCGCCCACTGCTGCCGCGATTCCGCGGACGCACGCTGAGTGGCTGGCCGCGCAGCAGGAACAGGACCGCGTGAGCAAGGAGCGTGGCTCGCACTTCAGGGAGGCCTACCCGGAATACGCGCTGCAGTGGGACCTGCTGAGCGAACGCATCGAACGCCTGCCCCGCGAATTCGCAGGTGACGAGACAGTCTATGATCGCGCGTTGGCCGAGCGGTTGATCGCTGAGCTGTTCGCGGATTACGAGAGCCCGCAGCTCAACGCCATCGCCCCCGATCAGGTCGGCGACATCCTGAATGAAGTCGCGAGCTGGCCCGAGGACCGGCTGCCGGCGGAGGCCCGGCGGGTGCTGGCGGACGGTCTGCGGGAGTACTTGAGCAAAGGCGGCGGACGATACAGCCCCTGGCAGCAGGCGAGCTTCGCGACGGCGCTGGACCGGCTGGCACCGGACGATGCAGGTTCCCAAGCGGAGGTGGAGGCGTTGCTCGTCGACGCGCTCGATTGGGCCGTCAGCATTGATGACAACACCAACCTGAAGCAGGTGCAGAGGCTGTGCGAGGCCCGTTGGGGGCCGCCCGCGAGCCTGTTGCGGTATGAGCTCGACACGAAGGATGAGCTGCCTGACGGCCCGCGGCCCGAGCAGTATGAAAAAGCGGCCGATGCGCTGCGGGCCCTGTTGACCGATCCCCCCGCGGATGCAGCGCGGCTGTTCGAGGCTGTTCAGGCGGCGACGGAGGGGGCCTTGGCCGAGTTGGAGAACAAGCCCCTGGCGGACGACCTCGTCAACCGGCTGCTGATCGCCTATCGCGCCCTGCTGGAGCGCCGGCCGGCGATCCGGCCGCGGGCGGTGTTCTACATAGAGAACGAGCTGCTGCGGCTGGCGGTGCGGGAGCGTTTGAAGACCGACCGGCACTGGGAGCTCTGGTCGGCGGCGGTGCGCGAGGTGGGCCGCGAGCGGATCTCGGAGCGGTTGAAACGCTTTCTGCGAGCGCAGCTTGCAGCCAAGGGCTTGCCGGCCGCCCGGCAGAGGGCCATCGACTCGCTTCGGCTCCTGGTGGCCGAATAGACGCCTGCAAGGTGCTGCGCCGGCTGCGTGCTTTCTGCCCCCGCCTGCTAAACGCCAAAGCCCTGACCACGCTCGCCGGGCGAGTGCGACCAGGGCTTTTTGGCTGGGAAGCGGGGAAACGAAGCTTGCGCGCGGTTACTCCGCGATGACCTTCACGTAGCGTTCGACGCTTGCCAGGTCGCGGATCGCATCGACCGTGGCGAGGAGCGACAGTCGCCGGCCGGGAGTCGGCGGGATGGGGGGAGTGGATTTCATCTGGTGGTGCCACATCCGGCCGCCACGCCGCCAAGTCTGCCACGACGGGCGCTGCCGCTTCTGCCGACATTGGTGCCGCCGGACCTCCGCCGTGCGGCCCAGCAGACGCACAAGGGTCTTGCGGGCAGCGTCCGTGCGCGGGCTGGCGGTGATTTCAACGGTCACGGTCGTCCCGGGGGTAATTTCCATAGCGTGGCTCCAGTGGATAAAACGCAACGAGCCCAGTAGTATAGGCGAAGCGGCGGTGCCATGCAACGGTTAGAATCCCGAGTCGCACCCGCGTGGCCGGCCCCCGTCGCCCGGATCGCTTACATGCCGACCACGGTCCTGAACGCCAGAGACGCCACTGCTTGCGCCGCTGCGATCACAGAGGCCGCGGGGGCGCTGCGCGCCGGCCAACTCGTGGTGTTTCCGACGGAGACGGTGTACGGCGTCGCGGCTAACGCGGCCCACCCGGGCGCGACGGCCCGGCTGCGAGCCCTCAAGGGGCGACCGGACACGCGGCCCTTCACCGTGCACCTGGGCCAACGGCGGCAGGCGGGGCGGTTTCTGACGGCTCCCCCGCCCATCGCTCGGCGGCTCATGCGGAGGGCCTGGCCGGGCCCGTTGACGCTGCTGTGTGAGGAGCCCGCGCCGGAGAAGACCGCTGTAGCGCGCTCGTGTGACGCCGAGACGCTGAACGAGCTGTATTTTGACGGTTTGGTCGGGCTGCGGTGCCCGGACCACCCGGCCGCGGCCCAACTGCTGACGGATGCTGACGTGCCGGTCGTGGCCAGCAGCGCGAACCGCCACGGCGAGCCGCCGCCGCGCGACGTGCACGAAGCCCTCCGCGACCTGGACGGGCTGGTGGAGTACGCGGTCGACGGCGGTCCGACGCGGCACCAGACGGCCTCCACGATCGCAGAAGTCCGTGGGGACACCTGGAAGATCGTGCGGGCGGGGGCGCTCGATTTACGGGCCTTGGAGCGTCTGGCCACGAGCGAAATCCTGTTTGTCTGTACGGGCAACTCGTGCCGCTCGCCGATGGCCGAGTACATGTTCCGGCACGAGCTCGCCAAGCGGCTGCACTGTCCCGTCGAAGCGCTGGCGGCGGCCGGATACCGGGTCGTCTCCGCCGGCACCATGGGCATGGGGAATGCGCCCGCTTCGTCCGGGGCGCTGGAGGAGATGGGCCGCCGCGGCATCGACCTGCGGAACCACCGCTCGCAGCCGCTGACGGTCGAGCTGATCCACCGCGCGGAGCGTATCTACGCCATGTCGCCCGAGCATCGCGAGGCCGTTCTCGACCTGGTGCCGACCGCCGCGGATCGGGTCTGGCTGCTCGATGCGGGGTCGGCGGTGGCAGACCCCCTGGGCGGAGGGACCGAAGAATATCGCCGTTGTGCCGATCATATCTATCGTGCGCTCGGCGCACGCCTGGAGGAATTCCTCGATGAAGATCGCAGTTGGCAGTGACCACCGCGGCTACGAAGCCAAGGAACGCATCAAGGCCCTCCTACAGGGGATGGGCATGGAGGTCGGCGACCACGGCTCGCACGACAGCCGTGCCTGCGACTATCCGGACATCGGCCTGTCGGTGGCCGAGACCGTTTCCAGCGGCCAAGCCGAGCGCGGCATCCTCTTCTGCGGCAGCGGGATCGGCATGTCCATCACGGCCAACAAGGTGCACGGTGTGCGGGCGGCGCTCTGTCACGACGAACTCACGGCGCAGATGGCCCGCCGCCACAACGACTCCAACGTGCTCTGCCTCCCCGCCGACCTGGTCGGCGACGCTCTCATGCAGAGCATCGTCCGGATGTGGCTGAGCACCGAGTTCGAGGGCGGTCGCCACGCCCGGCGGGTCGAGAAGATCCTCGCCTACGAACAGCGTCACGAGATTTGCGGCAAGCCGGCCCGGTGAATGCAGCGGCGCCTTGCCCGGCAGCACGATCAGCGGCGGCCGCATCGACGCGCCGCCGATGCCACTATGGGGGTGCCGCTTTTCTGCGAAGGACGGGGGCGGTAGGATTTCGACAGCGGCGTTGAGTGTGCCGAGGGCGGCTAGCTCAGTTGGCTAGAGCGTCTCGCTTACACCGAGAAGGTCACGGGTTCGAGTCCTGTGCCGCCCATCAATCACGTTCCCAGTGGTCCTCGTTCTCGGACGCTTTCGCGACCCGCCGCAAGCCGGCGGCTCCTGTGGTGCCGGACTGCTCGTGTGCCGAGCGTCTGCTGCGCCTCATGCCGCGGGGCAGTACCAGCCCCCTTGTTCAACGGACACCCAGGTCCGTCGACCCCTTCGCGGGCCTGCCGCCACGGTACTCTCGGACCCTCTTTTTCGGGCAGGTCTGATGCGCGGAATGTGTCTCAAGCAGTAAGTGCCTATTGCTAAGCGTCTTACAGGCAGTTCGCGACGAAACTCCGAGTTGGCCGACGTTGCGTTTTTGCAACAGAAGTGACGCCTTTTTTCCTTGACAGTGGAGCGGCGGCCGGTGTAACTTAGCGGTAAGTGAGAGACTTGGCCGGAGAGAGGCGGCTTTTGCCGAGATTGTGTCGGTGGTGAGAAGGAGCGCCGGGGAAAGAATGTGGGCATGGAAGCATCTCGTCGTGATTGGCCGGTGTGGCGGGCGGCGTAGCTCGCGCGCACCGCAAGCATCTCTAGTTTATGGAGTGTGTACTCCGTAACAGTCTGTGTTTCTCTAGAGGAGGCAGGGCATGAGGAAAAGAAGGATCGTGGAGTTAGGGCTCGTACTCCTGTGTACGAACCTGATGCTGGTTGCCGCGACGGTGCCAGATCAGTTCCGCGACGTCAGGAGTGCGACAACCGCGCCGCGTGCCGACGCATTGTCGTCCGCCGCCAGTCAAGGGCTGGTTCCGGACATCGCGGCACCTGCGGCCGGTGTGGCTCAGGCTGTGGTGACGCCGCAGCAGTTGCAGACCGCAACTTCTGCCGGCATCCAGGTCGGTGCGGACGCGATGTCGCCGGCTGCGTCCCGGTCGCAAACGGCGCAGTTCGCGCAGACATCGATCGTGGCCGGCACCGGTCCGGCGGAGGCGCAAGAGGGTGGGATGCGTTCGCCGCCGAACGATGACTGTGCCAACGCGGTCGCCTTCAGTCTGTACCCCGGCACGCCCGTCGTGTACACGGGTGACAACACGGGTGCGACCGAAGACTGCGCGGCGTTGAGCGGCGGCGCGTACGGCGACTCGTGGTACAAGCTGACCACGTACCAGACGCTGCACGTCGCGGTCCGCTACTGCGGCACGTCGCCGGCGTTCTCCAACGCCTACATCGTCATGGACCCGACGTGTCCGTGCAGCGGTAGCTTCGTCTTTGCGTCGAGCTGGGAAAACAGCTCTTGCGGCGATGGAAACTGGAGCCTGTTCTGGAACAACCTGCCGGCCGGCACGTACTACTGGCCGCTCCTCAAGGAGGCGGGTGCCGAAGGCCCCTACACGGTGACGTTCTCGGCCACCGAGCCGCCGCCGTCGCCGGAGTGTCCGGCGGGCTCGCTCTTCGGGCAGAATCCGCACGCGAGCCTCTACGCGGGTTACACCAGCGCGGTCGGCCCCGGCTTCGAGTACACCTGCTACGAGAACTTCTGGGGTGTGACGGAGAAGATCGGCGACATCCATTGGTGGGGCCTGAAGGCCGCTTTCGATCCGTACTATGGCTGGCAGTGGTGCTACAGCACCGTGCCGCTCCAGTTTGAGATTAAGTTCTACCTGCCGGGCGGCACGCCGGGCGCCCCCGTCGCGTCGTACATTGTGACGCCGACGGAAGTCGACATGGGGCCCTACTGGTCGTACAGCAACCTGCTGTACTACTCCGTGCCCGAGCTCCTGCCGTGCGTCGTCATGGAGAGCGGCTGGGTCTCGATCAAGAGTCTGGCGCATCCGGACGGCTGCGTGTTCCTGTGGGTCAGCTCGCCCACGGGCGACTACAGCGCCTATCAGCAGCCGGCGGGCAGCGGCTATAACCAGCTCGGCGTTGACCTGTCGTTCTGCCTGACCGGCGGCGAGTGCCCCGATTTCTTCGGCGCTTGCTGCGATGACTACACCGGCGTTTGCAACGACAACGTCGAGTGGGGCGACTGCATGCCGCCGCTGCGCTTCGCAGAGGGCACGCTGTGCAGCGAGTTGGAGCCGACCTGCGGTATCCGCGGGGCGTGCTGCAACGCCGCCCTCGAGTGCATCTTCACCGGCTATGAGTCGGAGTGCGATGCGGTCGGCGGCCGCTTCTTCCCGGGCGAGACCTGCCCGGACTTCGTGTGCCCGGAGGATTGCGAGCACAGCATCAAGCTGTATGACTGCTACGGCGACGGCTGGAACGGCAACACGCTGGACGTGTATGTCAACGGCAACCTGGTCCTGGCTGGGATTACGTTGCCCAGCGGCAGCGGTCCGGCGACGTTCACGTTCATGGCCGCGTC
>JALHJL010000074.1 GCA_022839625.1 Phycisphaerales bacterium | reverse complement strand
TGGATCAGCTCGGCGACCTGTTGACGAAGTACTATCCGTGTGCGAAGGGCTGGAACCGCTGGAGACTGATCCCGAGACTCGCGGTTTAAGCGAGGCCTGGTGCCGCCCAGCAGAACTCCTCCTCCTCTTGGGGAGGGCAGGGCAGGGGTCGCCGGGTCGGCGAGTCGACCCTCCCCCTGCCTCCTCCCTAAGAGGGAGGGGGATGCTGCTACTTGGCGCCGGAACCAGCCGATATACGCCCCCTGCCCCCTCCCTACGAGGCAGGGGGATGCTGCCAGGTGCTCTACGTCGGCGAACGCGCGAGATTGGAGACGCGGGGCGACACTCGGCGAAGATTGGCAACCGCGGCCTGCCCCTTGCGGCCGTCTCGACCTGCCGACCAAGGCTGGCGTACAATGCGGGCGTATGCGTACGGGAAAGACCAGTAACAAGAAGCCCGCCAGACCAGCGGTCGACGTGGCCCGCATCGAACGCGCCGTCCGTGAGATTCTCCTCGCGATCGGCGAGGATCCGCAACGCGAGGGCTTGCGCCAGACGCCGGCGCGGGTCGCACGGATGTACGGCGAGCTGTTCTCCGGCCTGCACCAGACGCCGGATCAGCACCTGGAGGCCATGTTTGACGAGGACCATCACGAGATGGTCGTGCTGCGGGACATCCCGTTCCACAGCATGTGCGAGCACCACCTGATGCCGTTCGAGGGCCGGGCGCACATCGCGTATATCCCCGGCGGAAGGGTGCTGGGGCTCTCCAAGCTGGCGCGGCTCGTGGACGTCTTCGCCCTTCGTCCGCAGGTACAGGAGCGGCTCACGTCGCAGATCGCGGACGTGCTGGCCACCAAGCTGAACGTGCTAGGCTGCGCGGTCGTCATGGAGGCGGTCCATACGTGCATGACCTGTCGCGGCGTCAAGAAGCCGGGCAGCGTCATGGTGACTTCCGCCCTGCGCGGCATCATGCACACGAACCAGGCGACCCGGGCCGAAGTGCTGGCGCTGCTCCATAAGCACTGATGGCGCATGGAATAGCGGTCCGCCGCAGGAGGCGATGTCGCGTCCGCCCCTGAGCTCGCCGCAGCGAGTCGCTTGTGGCGACCTACCCGCCGCGGCGGGTGGCCGACAGCGGGGTGCACCGACGCTGCTGGGGGGCGTCAGTTATCTGACCTCAGGCGCGCTGTTTGCGGGAGATTGGGGACCGGCGACCGAAAAAAAACCTTGGCCTGGGGGCGGGACCCCGTTAGAATCGCGGTGACGGCCGTTGGTCGGAGGCAGAAGTAGCTGGAAAGGGGGGCAGGAGGACGGAGTTCGTGAAAGTCACTGGAGGTTTGCGAATGTTGGGGGTAGTGGCAGTGTTATGCGCTGTCGGATTGGCGTGCGCGGATACGATTCCCGGCGTGGTCGTCGTAAAGGTCGGCGACACCGTCGGACCGTCCACGGTGTCGAGCCTGAACACGCCGTTCACCGACGGGAACGGCAAGGTCGGCTTCGTGGGCGCGTTGGCGGACAACCAGCGGTTCATCTGGTGGGATACAGGGCCGGTCTTCTTTTCGAACGACGCCCTGCCCGATGTGCTCACCGGAGGTGAGGGCAGCATGGGGGTCAGCAACACCGGGAACTTCAACTACAGCCCGTCGGTGAACGGCAACGACGCCGTCTATACGAAGTACGGCGTCCTGCTGCAAAAGGGCGATCCGATCCCGCCGCTGCCGGGGCTGTTCAGCTCGTTCAACAGCCGCCCGGCGATGCTCCCGAACGGGACGGCGTACTGGGTCGGCGGGTCGACCCCGACGCAGGGCAGCTCGACGTCGACCAACCGGCATCTGTTCAAGTGCGTCGATCCGTCCAACCCGTCGAGCATCACGCGCGTGCTCGGCGGCGGGGACGTGATCGAGGGCAAGACCATCAAGACGTCGGCCAGCAACTTCGATTTCTGGATTTCGGACAACGACGCCCACCACATCCACGTGCTCGACATGGACGTGACGCTCAACGAGCACATCTATCTCGACGGCGGGTTCGTGGCCCAGGAAGGCGGCCCGACCGGTCAGGGCGACAACTGGTCGAGCTTTGACATCGTCGGGGTCAACAATTCCGGGAACTACATCTTCACCGGTGATACCGACGGCGCCGTGGCGACCGACGAGTTCGTGGCCTACAACGGCGAGATCAAGGTCCGCGAGGGCGATACGCTCGACGGGCACACGCTGCTGAGCGGCTACGCACTGCGGGCCGCCAGCATCAACAACCTCGACCAGGTTGCGCACATGTGGGGCAGCGGCACGGACGAGCACCTGTTCTTCGGCTACGGGCCGAACCTCGGCGACTCCGTCCAGCTTCTTCAGACCGGCGACCTGATCGACGTCAACGGCGACGGCATCGGCGATTTCCAGGTCACCGACTTCCAGGCAAGCACGGTGATCGGCCCGGGGCTGTCGCTGGCGGAGGACGGCTGGGTCTACATCGAGACCAAGATGATCCCGGTCGGCGGCGGCACGGAGGTCGAGGCGATCATCGGCCTGCTGATACCTGAGCCGGCTTCGGGCATCGCCCTCGCAGTGGGCATGCTGCTGGCACTTCGCCGCAGGAAGTAGCGGGTCTGGCGCGCAGCGCGCGCCGGCCGGCGAGACGATTCACGGCACACCGGGTCGCTTGCGATGGCGGCCCGGTGTGCCTCTTTGTTGGGGCCGCCCGCGACCGCTGACCCGCTGGCACGCCCTCGTCGCGGCAGGTACACTGGCTAGAGCACGGCGCGGGGTCACGTGCGGCGCCATGCGGGAGGCGAGTGCAGCCGATGCCGGGACTCATTGACGAGCGCAAACGAACGCTCGCCGAGCGTCTCGACCAGATGCGCGAGATGCACGAGTGGGTCCTCTTCCAGAACTTCGTCCTGGGTCTGCTGCCGCACGACGGCTACCAGGACGTTCGCCTCAGCGCCGTGCAGAGCGACTTCGGCCGCGACGGCATCGCCCTGACGCCCGACCGCAAGAAGTGCTTCGTCGCCGTCTCGTTCGACTGCTCGCGTGCGAAAGTCCGCGGCGACGCGCAGCGCTGGACGGAGGACCCCAACCGCGAAGCGGCCGAGGTGATGCTCTTCGCCACGTGCGAGTCGCCGCAGAACACGATAGTGAGTGAGTGGGGGGCCGAAATCAAGCGCGACTTCGGCGTGGAACTCCGTCTCTACAACCGCGACACGATCCTCAGCACTGCCACGCGCGCGGGCGTCTGGCGGGGGACGTGTGCCCGCCTCGGCATCCCTGGCCACCGACACGGGTACGTGAAGATCTCGCCATACGAGCCCGAGCTGGTCCGCCGGGCGCTCAAGGCCCGTCCGCCCGCATGGCTGCGCGAGCGCGTGCCGCTGGACGAATGGAGCGGCCTTTCGCCGACCCTCAGGAACCGCCTGATCCTCGGCAAGCCCGGCTCCGGCAAGACCACGACGATCTTCAAGCAGCTTGAAATCGCTCAAGCAGAGGCTGGCCGAAGGCACCTGGCCCTGAATCACGGTGCGCGATTCGGCTGCCGGCGTCAGAACGCGAAGCGCAAGCGAGCGCGTACTGGACCGCGCGCTTGCTCGCGCTTCGCGTTCTGAGAGCGCTGCCGAATTGCGCGCGGCCATATAGCAGCCCCTTGAAAAAAGGGCACAGGTGCCGCGAGAAGACCACGCAGCGCTGCGGCAAAAGCCCACCGGCCCGAAGCCAGTCCCCCTCTTTCAACGGACACCTATGTCGCTTGCGATTCCCGGATCACTTCCGCCAGCGCGCCGGGGATTTGGTCCGCGTCGTCGCCGTCGAGCGTGCGCGGGTCGAAGACCAGCGCGTCGTCTCGGATGCGGCAGATGATCGGCAGCTCGCGCCGCCGCAGCCCCTCCGCCAAGGCTTCCGCGGGCGTGCCGGGCAGGCGCACCACGACCACCTGGGTCGGAAACGGCTGCGTGGGCAGCGACCCGCCGCCGGCTTCCGAGTGGTCCGGCTCCGTGGATACCTGCACCTCCGGCGCCGCCGCGGCGACTTGCTCGGCCAGCGCGCCGGCGGCCTCCACAAGCTCGGTCTGCGACCGCGCGAGCAACCGGTACACGGGGATGCGCTGGACAATGGCCGCGGGGTCGCGATACAGGCGCAGCGTGGCCTCCAGGCCCGCCAGCGTCAGCTTGCCCGGCCGAAACGTGCGGGCCAGCGGGTTCTTGCGCAGGCGCGTGATGAGCTCAGCGCGGCCCAGGATGACGCCGGCTTGCGGGCCGCCGAGCAGCTTGTCGCCGCTGAAGAGCGTCAGGTCGGCGCCGGCGGCGACGCTCTCGGCCACGGTCGGCTCGTCCCAGGCCGCGGGCGAATCGGGCCGTAGCGTCGGACCTCCGTGTCCGACGTTCTCAGAGGCGTCGCGCGAACCCGCCGGACACCCGCCAAGGCGGGCAGGCTGCGGTCCGGCGCTACAGGGGAAATGCGGCCACGGCAGATCCTTCGTTAGCAGCCCGCTGCCGAGGTCGTCCACGACGAGCAGGTGCCGCCGGCGTCCCAGCTCGACCAGTTCGGCGAGCGAGGCACTCTGAGTGAAGCCCCGGATGCGGTAGTTGCTCGTGTGCACGCGCAGCAGGACCGCCGTGTCGTCGGTGATCGCCTGCTCATAGTCGCTGATTCGCGTGCGGTTCGTGGTCCCGACCTCGACCATGCGGCACTGGGCGGCGGCCATGATGGCCGGCAGCCGGTACGAGCCGCCGATCTCGACCAGCTCGCCCCGCGAGATGACTACTTCGCGACCCGCGGCGAGCGTGCTCAACGTGAGGTACGTCGCGGCCGCGTTGTTGTTGACTGCCAGGGCGTCCTCGACATCGCACAACTCCCGCAGCAGATCACGGACGTGCTCGTGCCGATCGCCGCGGCGCCCGGTCTCCAGGTTCAGCTCGAGGTTGCAGTACCCGGCGGCGACCTCGGCGATGGCGGCGATGGCCTCTTCGGCCAGCGGCGCCCGGCCCAGCCCGGTGTGCAGGACGATGCCGGTCGCATTGATGACGCGGCGGAGATTCGGATGGGCACGTTCGTACAGGCGCTGGCGGATTTCGAGCGCCAACGCAGGCACATCGAGCGCGGGTGTCCGGCCGGCGAGAATCGCCCGGCGGCGTTCGTCCAGAAGCCCGCGCACGACGTGCAGCAGCTCGCCGCGCGGGTAGTCCGCCAACAGGCTGGCAACGGTCGGCTGGTTGATAAGATGATCGACCGATGGCAGCGTGCGCAGCGCTTCGCGGGCGGTGTCGTCGGTGGGCGGCTGGTCCATGGGCGCCATGATACTTTCCGTTCGGCAGGTTGGCGAATCTACATGAGTGGTCCGACGCTACGGGCGTGCGGACCGCGCAGACTTCCACGGCGGACACTTACGCGCGCCCTCGTGCGCCGCCTGGCGCCCGAGGCGGTCTTGCCCATATCCCTGTGGGCGGGAGACGCGAACTACCCACGTTGCGGGACCGCTACCAAGGCAGCCTACGGCGCGCCGAGGATCGAGCACAGGAGCTGAACGACGGCACCGGTCAGCAGCGGGACCGTCAAGTTGTCGTTCAGCTCGAAGCGGCCGAGCCGCAGGGTGGGGAGAGCCTCGGCGATCGTCGCCGCCAGCGCCGCCAGCAGCGCCAGCTCCTTCGAGCCCGGCAGCGCGACGCTCAGGATCAGGAAGGCCGTCACGAAGAATGCCCCGCTGCCGGCCAGGCTCTTCCCCAGGAAGCGGGTCCGGCCGAAGCGAATCCCGACCAGCGAGGCCGCCGTGTCGGACACGACCTGAATGAGCAGCACGGCGATGGCCACCGGCTTGGGGAAGAGCCAGACGGCCAGCAGGGCGCCGATCAGGACGTACGTCGCGCCCGTGATCCGGGACCACTCGGCCGGCCGGACCATGAACCCGACCGTGTGGCGAAAGAGCAGGGCAAATCGAAGACTGGCCTGGCGAAGCACCTCGACGCCCACCGCAATCGCGACGCAGGCGAGCAGGAGCCAGAGCATGGTCGTCCGGGCGACAAACAGGTACACGAGCGGCGTGATCGCGGCTACAAGGTGCAGGATCTTGCGGCTCACCTCGGTACCGTAGCTGGACGGAGCGCCCATGCGCCCTCCTCGTGCGGTCAGGAAACTGGGTGCGGAACGCCGCGCGGCGAACCGCTGTGCCCGGCACGGTACCCGGACGCGGGCGGCGGGGCTACGGGGCGGTCGGCTCCGGGGTGACGAGGGGCTCGCGTGCCGGGTCGGCGGCGCCCGCCGCCAGGATTGCTGGCGGCGCCACTTTGCACGTTCGGCGGTTGCCGCTAGAATGGCCTCGCTTGGCACCGTGGTGTGCCCCAAGTCCGACCTACCAGACATACTCAACCACGGGTTGTGACGATGGATTTTGAACTGCCTGAGGAAGTCGCCGCGTTTCGAGATACGGTCCGCAAGTTCGCGGCGGAGCGCATCCGCCCGCATTCCCGCCAATGGGACCGCGACCAGACCCTGCCCGACGAGCTGGTGACCGAGCTCGGCCAGCTCGGCCTGATGGGCCTGCTGACGCCGGAGGAATACGGCGGCTCCAAGCACCCCGAGCACGGGTACTTGCTGAATGCGGTCGTAATGGAAGAGCTGGCCCGGCAGGATGGGGGGGTGGCGCTGTTGGTCGCGGCGCACAACGGGCTGTGCCTGTCGCACCTGAACCTGGCGGGCAGCGAGGAGCAGAAGAAGAAGTACCTGCCGAAGCTCGCCAGCGGGGAGTGGGTGGGGGCCTGGGGCCTCACCGAACCGGCGAGCGGGTCGGATGCGGCGGCCCTGGAGACGCGGGCGGTGCGGGATGGCGACGGGTGGCGGCTGACCGGGCACAAGATGTTCATCACGAACGGGGCCCGGGCGCGGGTCTACGTCGTCATGGCCAAGACCGAGCCGGAGAAGGGGCCGAAGGGGATCTCGGCGTTCATCGTCGAGCGCGAGGATGAGGGATTCGTCGTCGGAGCCAAGGAAGACAAGCTCGGCATCCGGGCCAGCGACACGGTGCCGCTGGACCTGGACAACGTGTATTGCGGGCCGGAGGACCTGGTGGGGGAGTACAACAAGGGCTACGCGGACGCGTTGCGGGTGCTCGAACGCGGGCGGATCGGCATCGGGGCCCTATCCCTGGGACTGGCCCGCGGCTGTTTGGAGGAATCGATCGCGTACGCGAACGGCCGGATCGCGTTCGGTAAGCCGATCGCCGCCCAGCAGGCCATCCAGTTCATGCTGGCCGATATGGCGACGGAGCTCGAGGCGTCCCGTTTGCTCGTGTGGGATGCGGCGCGGTCGCTCGATCTTGGCGAGGATGCCCGGCAGAAGGCGTCGATCGCGAAGCTGTTCGCCAGCGAGATGGCGACGCGGGCGGGCCTGAAAGCGATCCAGATTCATGGGGGGTACGGCTACACGAAGGACATGCCGGTCGAGCGCTACATGCGGGACGCCAAGCTGTGCGAGATCGGCGAGGGCAGCAGCGAGGTGCAGCGGATTCTCATTGCCCGGCACCTGCTGGAGGCGAAGTAGCGGCGGGCAGTGCTCGCCCCATAGCCGAGGTGTACACGTGGACTTTCGATTCACCGATGATCAACTCGCGATGCGCGACGTGGTCCGCGACTTCTGCAACGAGGAGATCGCGCCGAAGGCGGCCTGGCGCGACGAGACACACAGCTTCGAGGACGACCTGATCGCCAAGCTCGGCAGCCTCGGGCTGTTCGGGACGTACGTGCCGGAAGCCTACGGCGGCAGCGGACAGGATTACATCACCTACGTGATGACGGTCGAGGAGCTGTCGCGCGCCTGCGGCGCGACGGGGATTCTGGTCTCGGCCCATCATTCGCTGTGCGTCGACCCGATCCTCCACTTCGGGACCGAAGAGCAGAAGCACAAGTACTTGCCGAAGCTGTCGTCCGGGGAGTGGATCGGCTGCTTCTCCCTGACCGAGCCTGGCAGCGGCAGTGACGCCGGCGCGGCCCGTTGCACGGCCAAGGAAACGGGGGAAGGCTGGGTCATCAACGGCACGAAGAACTTTGTCACGAATGGCCGCGAGGCCCACGTGATCGTGCTGTTCGCCGTGACGGACCCGACGAGCAAGCACCGCATGTCGGCGTTCATCGTGGAGAAGGACACGCCCGGCTGCACGCTGGGCAAGCTCGAGACCAAGCTGGGCATCAAGGCCAGCAGCACCGCCGAGCTGATCTTCGAGAATTGCGTCGTGCCGCACGACGCGCTGCTGGGCGAGCGCGGCAGGGGGCTCAACGTCGCGCTGGCCACGCTGGACGGCGGGCGGATCGGCGTGGCGGCGCAGGCGGTCGGCATCTCGCAGGCGGCGCTGGATTTCGCGGTCGATTACGCCAACACGCGCGTCCAGTTCAACCAGCCGATCGGCAGGTTCCAGGCGATTCAGTGGAAGCTGGCCGACATGGCCACGAACCTGGCGGCGGCGCGCACACTGATGTATCGGGCCGCCTGGCTCAAGCAGAACAAGCAGCCGTACGGACCGGAAGCCGCGATGGCGAAGCTGTTTGCCAGCGAGATGTCCAACCGTGTGACGGACGCGGCGATCCAGGTGTACGGCGGCTATGGGTACTGTGCGGACTATCCCGCCGAACGCCTGATGCGCGACGCGCGGATTACGGAGTTGTACGAAGGCACGAGCGAGATTCAACGGCTGGTGATCGCGCGGAAGCTGACGCAGGAGCCTGCGTGGGCCGCGCGGTGAATGTAGTGTCGGCGCCCGTGGCCGACCGGGACGACGGAGGACTGTTCCCGGCTCACCGGGACCGTACCATCTAGCTGAAAAGAGGTTTGCGACATGGCAGACAAGTGTACGTACCTGGTAGCCGGTAAACGCAGCCCGGTCGGCAAGTACCTTGGGACCCTGGCCAGGCTGCCCGCGGTGGAAATCGGCAGCCAGGTTGCCAAGGCCCTGTTGGCCGAGGCCAAGGCCGATCCCGGCGCAATCGACGAGGTCTACGTGGGACAGGTGCTGCAAGCCGGCTGCGGCCAGAATCCGGCCCGGCAGGTGGCGCTCGGGGCTGGCCTGCCCGACACCATTTCGTGCTGCACGGTGAACAAGGTCTGCGGCAGCGGACTACAGGGGGTCATGTTCGCCGATCAGGTCATCCGGGCGGGCGATGCGGACCTTATCTTGGCCGGCGGCATCGAGTCGATGAGCCAGGCCCCGTTCCTGCTGCGGACGCTGCGCAGCGGCAACAAGTTCGGCCACACCGAGATGGTCGACGAAATGCTCTACGACGGCCTCACCAACGTGTACAGCAACGAGCTGATGGGCGAGCTCGCGGAGTACACTGCGGAGAAAGCCGGGATCACGCGGCAGATGCAGGACGAGTGGGCGCTGCGCAGTCAGCAGCTCGCCGCCAAGGCCAGCCAGGAAGGCAAGTTCAAGGCAGAGATCGCGCCGATCACGGTCCCGAAGGCGAAGGAGCTGTTCGCCGCCGACGAGACCTTCCGGGCCGATACGACGCTCGAGGCGCTGGCCGGGTTGAAACCCGCGTTCAAGAAGGACGGCACGGTCACGCCAGGCAACGCGTCGCAACTTTCGGACGGCTCCGGGATGCTCCTCGTGGCGAGCGAGAGGGGGCTGACCAAGTGCGGGAGCAAGCCCGTGGCCCGGATCGTGGCACAGGCGACCGCCGGTGGCCCGCCGCGCGACCTGTTCTTTACCCCGCCCAAGGCCGCCATGATGGTCTGCGAGAAGGCCGGTTGGAAGAAGGAGCAGGTCGATCTGTGGGAGCTGAACGAGGCGTTTGCGTCGCAGACGCTGGCCGGCCTCAAGGCGCTGGAGATTGACCGCAACAAGGTCAACGTGCACGGCGGGGCGATCGCGCTCGGTCACCCGATCGGGGCCAGCGGCGCCCGCGTGCTGGTCACACTCCTCCACGTACTGAAACAACACGGCGGGAAGCGCGGCGTAGTTGCCGTCTGCCTTGGCGGCGGGAACGCCGTGGCGATGGCCGTCGAGGTGCTGTAGCGTCGGCCTCCGTGTCCGACGTGTGGCGGCCGAGTGCGTCGGCTGCCGAATGTTACGTGTCCGCCGGCAGGCTGCCGGTATCAGGTAGTTCGCGCGGCCCGCGCGGCCGCGGCACCCAACGGAGAAGCGGCAGTGAACATTCGCACGAACATCAAGACGGTCGGCGTGATCGGGACGGGGACGATGGGCTCGGGCATCGCGCAGACCTTCGCGCAGGCGGGGCGCAACGTGCTCATGTACGACGCCCTGCCGGGGGCCGTGGACAAGGCCCTGGCCGGCATCAACAAATCGCTCGATAAGCTGGTCGAGAAGCAGAAGATCGAGGCGGGGGTCGCGGCAACGGCGAAGAAGAACCTGAAGCCGGCGACGCTGGCCGATATGGCCGGCGTCGACCTGATCGTCGAGGCGGTCTTCGAGGACGTGGGGATCAAGAAACAGCTCTACGCCGACCTGGCGAGAACCGTGCCCGCGGACGTGGTCTTCGCCAGCAACACCAGCAGCATCTCGATCAGCCAGCTCGGGGCGCTGAGCGGACGGCCGGCGCAGTTCATCGGGATGCACTTCTTCAACCCGGTGCCGATGATGGCCCTGGTCGAGGTCGTGGTGGGGCTGCAAACGGCGGAGCCGGTGGTGGAGTTCATCACGAACCTGTCGAAGGAGCTGGGCAAGACGCCGCTGCGGGTCAAGGACCATCCCGGCTTCGTGAGCAATCGCGTCCTGATGCCGCTCATCAATGAGGCCATCAACTGCCTGGCGGACGGCGTGGCGGACGCGACCACGATCGACGAAGTGATGAAGCTCGGCTGCGCGCACACGATGGGGCCGCTGGCGACCGCCGATCTGATCGGCCTGGACGTCTGCCTGAACATCCTGGAAGTGCTGCATCGCGACCTGGGGGACGACCGTTACCGGCCGACGCCATTGCTGCGCACGATGGTGCGCGCCGGCCTGCTCGGCCGCAAGACCGGCCGGGGGTTCCACGATTACACCCAGAAGAAGTAGGTGAACCGATGGCCAACGAGAAATCGCAAACGGAAGTCCGCCTCTCCAAGGAAGGCAGCGTCGCCACGATCCGCTTCGTGCCCGCGGCCGGCGTCAACATCTTCTCCTCGCGCGTCATCGGCACGCTGGGTACGGTCATCGAAAAGGTGGCCGCCGATCCGCACGTGCGGTTTGTCGTGTTTCGCGGCGACGGGCGGGTGTTCCTGGCCGGGGCCGACATCAGCGAGATGCAGCAATTCACCGAGGACCAGGCCCGGGCGTTCGCCCAGAACGGCCACAACGTCTTCAACGCGATCGAGGCCCTGCCGCAGGTTACGTTCGCGGCGATGAATGGGCACGCGATGGGCGGCGGCTGTGAGCTCGCCATGTCCTGCGACTTCCGGTTGCTGGTCAAGGACGGCAAGATCGGGCAGCCGGAGACCCGGCTGGGTCTGATTCCCGGGTGGGGGGGGACGCAGCGCATCACGCGCTACGTCGGCCTGGGGCAGGCCCGGCGGCTGCTGTTCTCGGGAGACGTGATCTCCGCCGAGGAGGCGCTGCGCATCGGCCTGGTGGACGAGGTGCTGCCGAGTGCCGACGAGCTCGACGCCGCGCTCGTGCGCTGGTTCAAGATGCTGGCGCCGGGCTCGCCGGCCGCGGTGGCACGGGCCAAGCGTGCGCTGCTGCAACGGGACGAGATCGAGGAGTTCGGCAAGTGCTTCTGTGCCTCGGACGCGCGGGAGGGTACGACGGCGTTTATCGAGAAGCGCAAGCCGGGCTGGGCGACCTGGGAGCCGCAAACGTAGTGCCGTGCCTCCTGGCACGGGAGACACGCGGCGGCCGACGGAGGGCTGCTCGCCAGCGTGGGGCATGGAAGGGGGTGCCGCCACGGGGGCGGGCGCGTCCGCCCGGCGCCGGGGCGCGCGTTTGCGGAATCGCGCTGGGCGTTGCGAGGGGCTGACCGTTTCTGTATGCTATTGTTTCGCGCGCCCGTGGTGCCGCGTGAGGAAGTAAACCGCTGATGGAGGCTTCCCAACAAGTGCTCTCACCGCCTGCGCCGCCCGCGCGCCGGCGTTCCAGCTGGCGCCGCGTAGTGATTCCGGCGATCATTCTTGTCGTCGGTGCCGTGCCGGTGTGCCTGGTCGCCGTGATGGAACCGGCGCGCATTGACGCGCCGCCGGCCGAAATCCCCCCGGTTAATGTCACGACGCTGCTTGTGCAGCCGATACCCAGCCTGGCGGATACGTTCGACCTGACCGCGACGGTAGAGCCCAACCGGATCGTGCGGGTCGCTGCGGAAGTGTCGGGGCGGATCGAGCGGTTCGGACAGCGGACGCGGGACACGGAATGGCACGGGCAGGTGCTCGCGAAGGGCGCGGTGATCATTGAAGGTGAGCCGATCGCCGCCGGCGACCCGCTCGTGTACCTGAACACGGACTTGCTTCAGGCCCGCTACGACCGGGCCGCCGCGCAGTTTCAATACGACCAGCGGGAGTACGAGCGTATCCTGGACTTGTTCGAGCGCGGCAACACGTCGAAGACCGAGCTGGACGATGCCCGGACGCGGCGCGACATCAGTCGGGCCGCGTTGGACGAGGCGGCCCGCGAGCTGGAGCGCGCCGCGATCGTCGCGCCCATCTCCGGCATCCTGAACCGCCTGCCGATGGAGCTGGGCGAGTTTGCCGCGCCCGGCGACACGGTGGCCGAGATCGTCGAGGTGGACACGGTCAAGGTGGTCGCGGACGTGGCCGAGCGCGACGTAGGCTACCTGCGACCGGGCCACCGCGTCGAGGTTGTGCCGCTGGTGGGGGGCCAGCCCGTGCTGGCCGGCGCGATCACCTACATCAACGCGGTCGCCGATGAAGGCACCCGGACGACGCGGATCGAGGTCACCGTGGACAACCGCGACGAGCGGCTCCGCAGCGGACAGATCGTCAAGGCCCGGCTCACCCGCGGGGTGCTGGAGAACATCCTCATGATCCCGCTGGCCAGCATCATTCCGCTGGAGGACGGGAAGATGGTGTACGTGGCGAACGGCGGGCGCGCGGAGCGCCGCGACGTGGAGCTCGGTTTCATCAAGGGCAGCGACGTGCGCATCCTGAGCGGGCTGGAGGCGGGCGACCGCGTGATCGTGTCGGGCCACCGCTACGTCGGCATCGACCAGCCGGTGAACATTATCGAGGAACGCTGATGCGCCGCCGCGCTCTCGGACTTCCGGCTTTCGTTGTGTGGATCTCGCGCGCGTCGCGCCGAGACCGGACCCCAGACCCCAGGCCCCAGAGCGTGAGCCCCGCGCGCCCGTGATCCTCTCCGACGCTGCTGTCCGAAACCGCACCACGGTCAGCGTGCTCACGCTGCTGATCGCGTGCTTCGGGGCGTACAGCTACGTTACGCTGCCGCGCGAGGCGGCGCCGGACATCCCCGTCCCGTACATCCTGGTGACCACCACCTACGAGGGCGTGTCGCCGGCCGACATCGAGTCCTCCGTCACCATCAAGATCGAGAAGGAGCTGGCGGGCGTCAAAGGCGTGAAGGAGATCAGCTCCTCCAGCGCCGAAGGGATATCGGTGATCACCATCGAGTTCCTGCCCAACGTCAAGGTCGACGACGCCATGCAGTACGTCCGGGACAAAGTCGACCGGGCCAAGAGCGAGCTCCCCAGGGACGCCGAGGACCCCATCCTCACGGAGATCAGCTTCGCCGACTTTCCGATCCTGATCATCAACATCTCCGGCGACGCTTCGCCGGTGCGGCTGAAGGCCATCGCCGACAACCTGGAGGACATCATCGAGGCGATTCCGGGCGTGCTGAATTGCGACGTGCTGGGGGCCCTGGAGCGGGAGATTCGGCTGGAGATCAACCAGGACCGCCTGGCCGCCTATGGCCTGACGATCCCGGAGATCATGGCACTCGTGCCCGCGGAGAACGTGAATATCTCCGCGGGTGGCCTGGAGACGCCGGGCACCAAGTTCAACGTTCGGGTCCCCGCCGAGTTCGTCGAGCCCGAGGAGGTGGACGAGCTGCTCCTGGCGGTGCGCGACGGCCGGCCGATCTACCTCACCGACGTGGCGACGGTGCGCGACACGTTCAAGGACCGCATGAGCTTCTCCCGCCTCGGGACGCCCCGGCCCGCGGGCAGCCCCGAGCCGCCCATCGAGATGCGGGAGGCGGTCACGCTGACCGTCCAGAAGCGGACCGGCGAGAACATCATCCATATCGCCGACGCCGTGAAGTACGTCGTGGCCGAGTTTCAGCGGCGTGCCCCGGCCGGGGTACGCTTCGACATCACGCTCGATCAGTCGAAAGACATTCGCTCGATGGTGGCGGACCTGGAGAACAACCTGCTGTCCGGCATGATTCTCGTGGTCGCCATCCTGATGCTGGTCATGGGCTGGCGCAGCGCCCTGGTGGTCTGCGTGGAAATCCCGCTCGCCATGCTGCTGAGCTGCACGGTCCTACAGGCTCTCGGCTACACGTTGAACATGATCGTGCTCTTCAGCCTGATCATGGCGGTCGGCATGGTCGTCGACAACGCCGTCGTGATCGTCGAGAACATCTACCGACACTACCAGCAACTGGGACGCAAGCTCCAGGCCGCGCGGACCGGCACGGCGGAAGTGGCCTGGCCGGTGATTACGTCGACTCTGACCACGGTGGCGGCCTTCGCACCGATGGTTTTCTGGCCGGGGATCATGGGCGGGTTCATGAAGTACCTGCCGATCACGTTGATTATCACGCTGCTGTCGTCGCTGTTCGTCGCGCTGATCATCAACCCGACGCTCAGCTCGGTTCTGGTGGGCCGCGAGACGCGGAACATCCAGGACACGCGCCTGCTCCGCGGCTACCGCTGGTTCCTCCGACTGGCACTGGAGCATCGCGTCGTCACGCTGACGCTGACGGTCTTTCTCCTGGTCGGGCTGGCGCTGCTCTACGGCAAGCAAGGCCACGGGGTCGAGCTGTTCCCGGACTTCGACCCGCGCCGCGCGGTGGTCGATATCCGTTTTCCGCAGGGCACCAGCATCCACGAGACGAACCGGCTGGCACGGCTCATCGAGGAGCGCCTGCAACCGTTCGCCTCCGAGTTCGAGCAGGTCATCACGAACGTTGGTTCCGCGGGCGGCGGCGATCCGCACATGGGCGGCGGCGGGATGGGCGAACATCTCGGCAGCATCACCCTCGCGTTTCACGACTACGAGGTGCGCAGCCGGCCTTCGGCGGAAGTCGTCGCGGAGATCCGGCGCGCCCTCGCCGATCTGCCCGGGGCCGAGATCAAGGTCGACAAGGAAGAGGAAGGCCCGCCGACCGGCGCGGCGGTGACCGTCCGCTTGATCGGCGAGGACTTCAAGCTGCTCGAGCAGATCAGCGAGGAGGCTCGCCGCCGGATCACCACCGTGCCCGGCCTCGTCAACCTGCGCAGCGACCACGAGGCCACGCGGCCCGAGCTTGCG
>JALHJL010000114.1 GCA_022839625.1 Phycisphaerales bacterium | reverse complement strand
TCGTTCGGGTTGCCGTCGCCGTTCGGATCGCTCCAGACGTACACGCGGAACGCAGCGCCCGCGGAAACGCCCGAGCTGCCCGGATACAGCGGCGTGCCGAAGCACGTGTAAATCTTCTGGATGCTACCGCCCTGCGCGGCGTTGAAGTGGTGGATCCAGCACAGCTCACCACCGGCCGTCAGACCCAGCGAGTTCTCGCTGGACCCGTCGTCCCACACCAGCATATCGCGATCCTTGACCCAGAGCTGGCACTCATCCGGAATGCCGTCGCCCTGGCAGTCGCAGCTTGCGCCGCTCGCGATATCGCACTCATCCGGGATGTCGTTCTCGTTGCAATCCTGGCTGTGGCCGCTGGCGATGTCGCACTCATCCGGAATGCCGTTCGCGTTGCAATCGTTGCCGTCGAGCTGGCACTCATCCGGGATGCCGTCGGGCTGGCAATCGAGGCTCCAGCCGCTGGCGATGTCGCAATCGTCCGGGCGACCGTTCTCGTTGCAGATCCGGCTGGCAGTCCAGGCTGCAATCCGGACCCTCGCAGATCGGCGGAACGTCGCACTCGTCGGGCACGCCGTTCTCGTTGCAATCGCCGCCGCCGCCTGCACCACCGCCCACACGCACGATGAACACGGTCTGCGGATAGCCGAGCGCGCTCATCGGGTACAGGTTGGCCGTGATGTTGGTCGGATCGAACGGGATGGCGTTGAACGTCAGGAAGCCCTGGTCCGGCGCACCGGTCCAGCCGTTGTCATCCGCCGGAGCCGGGTAGCCACCCGCCGGCGAATTGACCGACGCACCCGCGAAGAAGCTTCCGTTCACCGCGATCGGCGCCGGGAGAGCAACGAACTGCACCACGTCGGTGTCGATGCTGCCGGCCTCGACTACGCCCGTGCCCTCACCGAGGAACACCGCGTCCGCCGGGTTGCCGTCCTGGTTCGGATCGCTCCAAACGTAGACGCGCACCGGCGAGCCGGGGGTCACGCCCGCGGAGCCGGGGTACGCCGGCGAGCCGAAGCACACCGAAATCCCAGCCACGTTGGCGGGGCCGCCCGCGTTGAAGTGGTTGAGCCAGCACAGCTCGCCACCGGCGGTCAGACCCCAGTTGTTCTCGCTGGAGCCGTCGTCGATCTGAAGGGCGACGCCGCCGCCACCAAGCTGGCACTCATCGGGGATGAGGTCGCCCTGGCAGTCCTGGCTGCAATCCGGACCCTCGCAGATCGGCGGAACATCGCACTCATCCGGGATGCCGTTCTCGTTGCAGTCCTGAGCGTAGCCATAGGCAATGTCGCAGAAGTCGACAATGCCGTTCTCGTTACAGTCGACCCACGGCTGGCACTCATCCGGGACGCCGTTGCCGTCGCAATCTTCACTGTAACCACTGGCGATGTCGCAGTAGTCGTCGGCGCCGTTCTGGTTGCAGTCCTCACCAGAGCACTCGGTGAACGGACCACCCCAGTAGCCGAAGCACTCGGACGGCAGTTCCTGCGTGCAGGTCCCGTCGTTCCAGCAGCAAGCGCCTTCGACTTCCATGACGTTGACCGTGTAATCCTCGACCTCACCGTAGGTGGTGATGCCGCACGGCTGCGGGTTCGAGTTCGCATAGTCGATGCGAATACGCATCCGCGTCGGACCAGGCAGCGCCCAGCCCGGCGGCGTGATGGTGAAGTTGTACGGCCCAACGCCAGTGATATCGCCAATGACCTCGGTCGCATCGTCAAACACGTAATCCTGGTTCCAGTCAACCCACACCGAGCAGACGTCGCTCGACCAGATCGGGTTGCCGTTGGTCACCGTGAGCGCCGTGCCTACGCCGTAGGCCAGCGTGGCGGGTCCGAGGTACGTGTAGTCCTCGTACTGGCCGACGCCGCAGTAGCTCGGGTTGTCAATCACGTCGATCTGCACGCGGCTGATGTACTCGTCGCAGTAGATCGCGCCCGCGTCGCAGTAGAACGGAGTGCAAACCACGTTGTCGCACGAGACGTAGTCACCCTGGTAAATCCCGCTCTGCGCCGTGCAACCCGAGGGGTTGATCTCGACGCAATCACCGCTCGGCAGGCAGCAGGCACCGGTCGGAACCGGGGCACACGTCAGCGATGCGACGTAGTTCTTGTCGCACGGGAAGTCACCCCAGGTCGACGGGCCGGCCCAGAACCAGTAGGTCGCGCCCGCACTGCCTTCGACCGTCAGCGACGCCGGCACGCACTCGCCCGCCGTCGCGCTCGCCAGAATCGTGTACGACGAGCAGTTGCCGGGACCCGCGCCCTGGATAATGAAGATCAACAGCGGAGCTTGCGACTCCGCCGTCCAGGTCAGGTACGTCGGCTGGGTCAGCGTGAGCTCGTACCAGTCGGTGTCACGCAGGCTGCTATCCGCCCACATCGTGCCGCAAATGGTCGTATCGCACGCGATCGGCTCAAACACCCACGAGGGGTGGTTGCAGCCGCCGTTCGTGTCGGCCCCGCAGGGCTCCTGCTCCGGAATGCCTTCCGGCGGGCAGGTCACGAAGCACGGACACTCGAAGCACTGGTGGCCCAGACCCAAGAACAAGCCGTCGATGCACTCCGCCGCACTCGGCACCATCTCGCAGCCACCATCGTAGTAGCAGCACGCGCCTTCGGTCGGCGCCATGCAGTTGCCGATCGCGGTGATGCC
>JALHJL010000073.1 GCA_022839625.1 Phycisphaerales bacterium | reverse complement strand
CGCTCTCGTTCATTCCCATAGCTGTCTCCTGTTTCGAAATTCCACACCGGGCAGCATAACCGCCCGGCAGGGGACAGCCTTTCATGGGATTACAGGCGTAGGGTCAGCGCAAACTCTTGTGGCTGACGCTCAGGCGTCGGCGGAGGAAGCCGCTTCGATCTCGCGCCGCAAGAGGCCCGTCAGTGTGTCCTGGAAGCGAAGCGAGCCGTCGCCGTGCAGCCCCTCGTCGTCTGCGAGAGTAATCGGCGGTGGACTACCGGCGGCCGGTTCGGCGGCCGCCGGCGAGGCGAGTCGAAGCCGCACAAGCCGGGCCGCCGGACGGGGCGCCCCCGCGGGGCTCCCGGTCGCGTCGTAATTTGCCGCGTACTTGAGTCCGTCGGCCGTCTCGAACCGCCACGTCACGACCTTCCCCGCCAGGTGTCGCCGGGCCCAGGGCGTCCCGTCGCGCACCTCGCGCGCCAGCCATTTCATGAAGATCATCATCGGCTCGGGCGGGAGTCCGTCATGCGCATCCAGGTTGTCGATTCGGCCCGTGGAAAGCACGATGGAACAAGTCGGCCGGGCGTCGGGTTGCGCCAATACCACGCCGAGGTGCGCGAGAGATTCCTCCGGTGCCGCCCAGCGCACGGCCCGAAGCGGCGCGTAGCGGCGTTCGAGATCGGCAATGTCTCGCACGATCGTGTTGGCGTCCTCCCAGCGCGTCCAGTATTGCAGGTGGTCCTGGACCGGCCCCGCCAAGTGCATGCGCAGCAGATGGGCGGCGAGCCGGGGCGCGAGCAGCGGCCCGTGCAGCCCAGCCACCAGCCACGGAAGATCGGTGGCGATCAGCTCCCCGCGACCGACGGCGCGCATCGCCGAAAGCACGTCGCCGTGCCGGGTGACCCAGGGCGTCTCGACCGATAGCAGGGTCGCGAAACCCTCCGTGTCGGCATAGGACTTCCACGAGCGGCCGGCCTTGATCCCGCGCACGCAGAAGCGGCCGCGGTCGTCCACCGCCGTGTAGGGGACCACGTCCTGCAAAGCCATGCCGCGCGTCGGCACGTCCGCGTATTCGACGCGAGCGGACATGAGCCCGTGCTGCGCTGCATGCCGAACGAGCTGCGCGTCCGCCGCGCCGGCCGCGGTCACCCGCCGGGCCAGCGTTTCCAGATCGACCAGGAGCCAGGAATCGGCGGCCAGGTGCTCGAGGTCTGCCAGGCTCAGTCCGAGCTTTGTGACCCACGGTCCGTCAAGCACGCAGGCGGCCCTGCGAATGGCTGACCGCAGGGTTGCCAACGAGCTGGGCGTGTCGAGGATTCTGACATCGGGCAGGCCGGCGACCTCCGCCAGGCCTGCCAGGCGCTTTGGGAGCACCAAGCGGGTTATGTCCCAGGGCGGCCGGTACACGCTCCAGCGCGGAACGTTGGCCAACGGGTGGCATTTCGGATCGCGCTCGGAAACGTGGTGGACGGCCAGCTCCGCGACCTGCTCCGCGACCGCGGGCCGCGGCAGACAAAGCTGCCAATGCGTTGCCGCCGGGGCCTGGAACCAGCCCAACATCTCCCGCCGGGTCGGCTCGCCGTTGACGGCGCTCAAACGCACGCAGCGTCTGGCGACCTTCACGCTGCCCTTCGAAAAGACCGCGAGCAGGACCGCCCGGTCGGGCTCCGCGGAGTCCTTCAACCGGGCCCGGGCGAGATACCATTCCTCCGAGGTGCAGGGCATGCGGTTGGAAATCAGGCAGCCGTTCGAGGCCCTGATCCACCCCGGTGTGTTCGCGGCCCGCACGCGATCCGCCCGTCCCGTCCGCTTCGTCTTGGCTCCATCAGCACGCATATGCTCTCCGCTCCGCGCCTGTAGCACTGTAACCGGGTATGATCCGCGAGAACAACCGCGGGAGCCCTCGTGACTGACCAACCCTCAAGCAACACGCCCACCGCCTCCGACGCGATCCTGGCCCGCCCGGTGACCTGCGCGTCGACGCTCCCGGAAACGCGACCGCTTGAGCTGGCGGGCATTTCTCGCCGCGGTGCGGCGCTGGACCTGGCCCTGTTGCTGCTTGTGGCGCTGGTCATTCCGTACGGGTTCGATTTCGGCGCCGCGCTCAGCTTCCCGGACGTCGTGGACTTCAACTTCAGCAACATCGTGGTCGTCCACAAGTGGTTCGATGCGGCGTTGCTGGTTGCGCTGACCGCCTACTTCATCTTCCGTCATGGCGTGCCCTCCGCCGCGTTCGGCGTTCAGAGCACGCGGTTGGGGGGGCAGATCCTCTGGGCGGTGCCGATCGTGGCGGCGATTTACACCGTCTTCGTCCTGTTCATGCTGGTCGTGGCGGGCCTCCTGTTGGTCTATCCCGGTCTTCAGGAGGACTTGGTCCGCCGGGTCGAGTTCATGGACACGTTGCCGTTGGATAACTTCTGGACGGTGGTGCTGCTGATGATCCCGGTGGCCATTCACGAGGAGCTGCTGTTTCGCGGCCTGCTGATTCCCTACCTCCATCGCGTGGGCTGCCGCTGGTGGGCGGCGATCGCGATTTCGACGGCGTTGTTCGCAGCCTTGCACTTCACGCAGGGCTGGCTGGGGATGATCCAGGTTTTCGGGGTGGGTGCCGTGCTGGGCCTGTTCTTCGTGCTGACGCGCAGTGCCTTGGCCGTAATCCTGGCGCATTTCCTGTTCAACTTCGCCCAGGTCCAAGTGGCCCGCGTGCTGCTGCCCTGGCTGGAACGGTTTGCGGAGGAAGTCGGCACGGCTTGACCGGCCCGTCCGTACGCGGCGACCCGGTCTCCTCGTGCCCCCCTCATCCGCCCGCCCAGCGCACCAGAAACAGGAAGATCGCCAGCGCCAGAGCACCCACGCCCGCAAGCCGGACCCAGACCGGCGACCCGGCATTCGTCTTCGCGACCGGCGGACTCGCCACGAGCGCGGACTCGCGCCCGCCAAACTGCACCTGCGCCATCAGGAGCTGTGCCTGGAAATCGCTCAACCCCAGCTCGCGCGCCTGGGCCAGTATCGCCTGCCGCCGGGAGTAGCGCAGGAGCCCGTCTTCCAGCGAGGCAGCAATCAATTCGCGCAAGCGGACCAGCGGTTCGGCCTCCGTGGCGGCTGGCCGGCCGCGGCTGTCCAGCCGAGGCGAGTTGCGCAGGGCGGCGTAGGCCAGGTAAAGCTGGTCCAGCTCGCGGCGTGCGTCCGCGTAACGCGCGGGGTTGTCCAGTTCCGCCAGGAGCAGTGCCCGGCGGACCTGAAAACGACGTGTTATTTCCAGCGGCTCATACCGCCCCGGAGACAGTCCGAGAACGGCGAAGTGATCCTGGGCCATCTTTCCAGCCTCCTAACAAACCATACGCCTGGATTCACGAAAGGCAATCGACGTCGGGGAGGCGTACGCGGGCGATAACGGGCCGGCTGCGCGGCGCGCGTGCGATGTGATGCGACGTGATGTGTGAATCAGGTCTGCGGCAGACCCTTGGCAGGCACACGGGGCCGCGGCCGGCGGCCGCGGCCGATCATTCTGGCTCGGGGGACGACTCCGCCGTCGGGGAGTTCGGCGGGCTTTCTGCAACCGGTCCCTCTGCCGGATCGGCCTTCCGCCGCCGCAATTGGCCGCAGGCCGCCTCGATATCCTGTCCGCGCGAGGTACGCAGGTGCGCGTTCACGCCGTGGCTGCGAAGCTCGCGCTGGAAGGCATACGCGGCCTCACCGCTCGGGCGTCCGAAAGGCAGGCCGGGCACGGGGTTGTACCGGAGCAGATTGACGTTGCAGCGCAGTCGGCGGGCGATCCGCGCGAGCTCGGCGGCATGCCGCGCTTCCATGTTGATCCCCTCGAGCAGGACGTATTCCAGCGTCACCTCGCGGCCCGTCTGCTCGAAGTAGTGGTGGCACGCATCGAGCAGTTCCTTGAGCGGCACCTTGCCCCACGGGACCAGCTCTTCCCGCAGCTTCTGCTCGGGGGCGTGCAGCGACAAAGCGAGGTTGAGCTGGAGTCCCTCGCCGGCCAGCCGCCGAATCTGCTTGGGCAGACCAACCGTGCTGAGCGTGATCTTGCGTGCCCCGATCCCGAGGCCCCAGGACGCGTTCAGGATGCGGACCGCCTGCATCACCGCCTCGTAGTTGGCCAGCGGCTCGCCCATGCCCATCAGCACGATGTTCGACAGCCGCGCGGGGCGCTCCTGGCTGGGGTCGGCGTGCGCCGCGATCAGACGTTGGACGTGCAGCGCCTGCTCGACGATCTCGCCCGCGGACAGGTTGCGCCGCACACCCTCCAGTCCGCTGGCGCAGAAGCGGCAGCCTACCGGGCAGCCGACCTGGGACGAGAGGCAGGCGGTGTGGCGCGCGACCTCAGGAATCCACACGGTCTCCACGGTCTCGCCGTCGCCACACGCCAGAAGCAGCTTGCGCGTGCCGTCCTGCGCAACGGACTCGGCGGCAGCTCGGGCGCGATAAATGTCCGCGTGTTCGGCAAGCCAGGCGCGCAGCCCCTTGGAGAGGTTGCTCATCTGCTCGAAGGATTCGGCTGCCTGCCGGTAAATCCAATCCGCCAACTGGTCAGCCCGATAACGCTCCTGGCGGTTGTCGGTCAGCCATTGGCGCAGGGCGGGCAGCTCTTCGCCCAGGAGGTGGCGGCGTTCGCTTTGGGGCGGACTCACGGAAGGTCTCCGACGGCTGGGGGCCGAATCGCGTGATCTTACCGACTCCCGGCCGCGGCCTTCAACGCGACCCCGCGCGAATCGCTTGCGACGGCCGGGTGTTGTGCTTGCAACGGCTCGCCGCAGACTCTATGCTCAAGATGTGCTGGTGCATGAGCTTCGAATGCGCCGAAACTCCACACGGCTCGGGCGGTGCGCGGCCCGTACGATGGGACGGCGGCCGGGGAGCCGGGGTGTGCCGGGTGCGAGGGCGGCGACGGGAGACTTGCCATGAGCGTTCGTACACGTCCTCACCCCGAGCAGCAAGCGGAGAACAACGTGACCAAGGCGGACCTCGACTGGGCCAACCTCGACTTCGGGTATCACCAGACCGACTACAACATCCGCTACACGTGGCGTAACGGGGCGTGGGACGCCGGCGTGCTGACGCGCGACGAGTCGATCCCACTGCACATCGCGGCGACGTGCCTCCACTACGGCCAGGAGTGTTTTGAAGGGCTCAAGGCCTTCGAGACGCGGCGCGGGGACGTGGTCGCGTTCCGCCCGGACGAGAACGCCAAGCGGCTGATCCGCTCCTGCAAGAAGATTCTGATGGAGCCGGTGCCCGAGCCGCTGTTCATGGCGGCGATGGAGCGCGTCGTCAACGCGAACCGGCACTATGTGCCGCCCTACGGCACGGGCGCCAGCCTGTATATCCGGCCGCTCGTCATCGGAACGGGCCCCCAGGTGGGCGTGAAGCCGGCCACCGAGTACATGTTCGTGATCCTCGTGACGCCGGTCGGACCCTATTTCAAGACCGGCTTCAAGCCGGTGGACTTGGTGGTCGAGGAAGAGGTCGACCGGGCCGCCCCGCTCGGCGTGGGCGACGTGAAGGTTGGCGGCAACTACGCCGCCGGCATCCGGGCCACGATGGCCGCCAAGCAGCGCGGCTTCACGGAAGTGCTGTATCTCGACGCGCGCGAGAAGAAGTACCTGGACGAGTCGGGGCCCGCGAACTTCTTCGGCGTCACGCAGGACGGCCAGTACGTAACGCCGGCGAGCCCCTCCATCCTGCCGTCGATCACGAACAAGTCGCTCCTCACGCTCGCGGAAGAGATGGGCATGCGGCCCGTGCAACGCCCCGTGGCGGTCGACGAGATTTTCGAGTTCGCCGAGGCGGGCTGCTGCGGCACGGCCGCCGTGATCACGCCGGTCGGGTCGATCACCTTCCGGGACCGTAAGGTCGTCTATTCGAAGGATGGGCGCGCCGGCCGGCTCACCACCGAGCTCTATCAGCGGCTGCGCGCGATCCAGCTCGGCGACGCCCCCGACAAGTACGGCTGGGTGTACAAGATTCCCCCGCCGAAGGAATAGCCTCCCGGGACAACGGTCGAGCCCGGTCTCAGGCGGCGTAGCGGTGGGACGGGCACGGGGCCGGCCACGTACCCTCAGAACTCGAGCTGTCCCAGCACCTGTTCGCTAAGCGGCACGCGCTGCCGGAAGTCCGCGACGTCGGCGAACGGCGCGCGGCGGCGCTCGGCCTGCCAGCCGTCGATCTCCGCCTCAGTGATGTCGGGAATCAGCCGCAGAATTCCCTCGGGCACCGTGTTCAGGTCGAAGCGCACCGGTTGCTCACGGCCCAGAAGCACCAGCCGCACCTTTCTTGCAGGAACCGTGCAGGGGATTTGCGGGCCGAGGCGAGCATACAAGACCTGCGGATCGTGGCAGACCGCCTCGTGCCAGCGGGCGCGGGCGGCCTGAATCTCGTCGATCGGCAGTTGCTTCAGGTCCAGGTGCAGGGCTCCCAGGTAGAGCTTCCGCCATAACTCTGCCGCACCCTCGTCCACGAACACCCCGTGGCTGAGATCCAGCAGCACGTCCACAATCTCACCGGCCTCATGGGGATACAGCCCCAGGTACGTGGTCACGAAGTCCAGCAGGTACGGTGATTCCGAATTGGGCGGGTGACGCCGGAACATCTCCGCCAGGACGGCCAGCATCTGCTCGTGCCGACCACGGATTGTCTCGGCGTCCGGCGTCTCCGGTCCGCGCACCACGCAGCCGAAGAAGAAGCTGGCGTAGAACCCCTCGGACTGAAGGAGCTGGTTTGCGTCGCGCAGCGTGGCGAAGTCCCGGCTCTTCTCGAGTTGGACGCGCAGGTAGTCGCCACCGCGGTAGGCTGGCGCGAAGGCATAGCTGTTCTCGCGCACTTCGTAGTAGCGCGCCCAGTCCTGCGAATACGTCATCAGGTCCAGGGCACTGCGGAAGTACTCGCTACGTTTCTTCTCGGCCGGCCCAAAGTCGCAACGCTCGTGCCGGTAACGGGCGCGGATCGTCGGGTCCTGGCTCAGGTGCACCGCCAGCGTCTCCAGGTGTATCGCGAAGCCTTCGTCGAACGCCGTAACGCGGTCGCTGAGCGTCGCCGTCGAATGAGGGATCGAAGACACCGGCTTTCGGTCCATGCACTTCCCGCCGAGCGTGGCCACGACCATGTGCCCGGTCTCGTGCAGCAGCGTGATGCCAAAGCTGCGCTCACTTGGATCCAGCTTGATGAACGGCTGCGCCAGGTGGTCCTCCGTGCCGCCGTCGGCTTTCAGCCGAAACCCGATTGCGGCATGATTGCCCTCCGGTACGAGCAGCACGTAGTACTTCGGCGGGGCCGCCTCCGCAGCGCCGCGTTGCGCGATGCGGCAGGCACTGGCGTACAACGCGAGCGCCCGCCGGGCCGCATCGTTGTCCAGCCACGCCCGGTACGTGCTCGTCTGCGCCGCATCGGTCACGAGCCGGCACGTCGGCGGCGTTTCGTCATCGCGTACGGCACCGACGGGCTCGAGGAACACCGGCTCAGCGTCGAGGTGTTGCCCGACTGCGGCCGCGGACGCGATTCCTCCAACAACACACGCCAACCATACCGAGAAGCTACCCGGCGAGAACGTACCCATAGCGGACTCCCGTATGAGGGGGCGCGGGTGTCCTTCTGCTGCGCTCTGTCCGGGTATTCGCGGGCGCAGGCCATTTATTGGGGCGCCCACAACGCAGGCCGCGCGCGTTACGCGGGGGGGCGGGTGGATCGGTCGGTCCGCTGCGGATGGTGGTCCACGTACCAGCGAATCTGCCGGGCCATGCCGATCAGAATATCGACCTCGTTGACTCCCAGGTCCAGGCGTCCCAGCAGGTGCCGCAGGGCGTACTTCAGATGGTCCGGGTTCTGACCAAAGAAGAACCCCACCGCATCGAGGGCATCGAACAGCCGCGCGAACATCACCTGCTTCTGGTCGTCCGTCGCGACCCCGGGGTCGATGGCCAGCGGCAACGGCGGCTGGTGCTCCAGGGCCAGCCAGGCGCCGCGCAGCTCATAGCAGAGGATGGCGACCGCGGCCGCCAGGTTCAGGACCGGGTAGGACTCCGCGGCGGGAATCGACACGATCCGGTCGAAGTGCAGCAATTCGCGGTTTTGCAGGCCGTAGTCCTCGCGTCCGAAAACGAAGGCGACGGGCCCCCGCGTCGCCACCTGCAACGCTTCGGCTGCGGCCTCGGCCGGCGTAATCGCGGCCTGCCGGCGGTACAGGCCGAGCTTCGACGACGTGGCGTACGTACGCACGCACCCGGCCAGGGCCGCGGGGATGTCCGGCACCACGCGGGCGTCGTCGAGCACCGGCTTGCCGTGCGCGGCGTAGGCAACGGCCGCGGCATCGTGCACTTCGCAGCGCGGGGCGACGACGACCAAGTCCCCCAGGCCCATGTTCGCCATGATGCGCGCGACGCCGCCGATGTTGGCCGGTCCGCTCGGCGAGACCAATACGATGCGCAGCCGCGACAGCATCGCAGCATTGTACTTGGGATACGCCCCATTCGCAGGATGGCTGCCGACCCGGAAACTGCCGGCGTCGCCGGTGGCCGACGACGCACGTCACTTGCGGCCCGGGGGCGGCGAAGTTGCCTTCATGCGCAACAACAGCAGACGTACCGTCGCCTCCACTGGCTCGGCCGCCAGCTCGCAGCCCGCCGCGTTGGCGTGGACAACGTCGAGGTAGAGTGCCGCGCCGCCGCCCCCGCGCAAGTGCGGGGTGAGGTCCAGACACGGCAGCCGCTCGGCCTCGGCCAGGCGGAGGAGGACGCGCTGCTTAGAGTGCGTGCGCTCCTCGGTCATCTGCAGGCGTTCCGGCCAGATCAACAGGACGGGCCAGGCCCCGTGCGCGCGGCAGGCAGCGATCATGTCGCGCACCGTGGCCTCGAACTCCGCGTCGCTCAGACGCGGCGCGCCGCCCTGGGGCGGCTGGGGCGGCGGTGCGGTGCGCAGCAGGCGCGCCGCGAGATGCACGCAACGCAGCCGGTTCCACCAGCGCGCACGTTGGCGCTCGAGTTGTGCGGCGTGCTCGAGGTCGCTGCGGCCGTCCCATACGAGACTGTCGTTCCGTCCGAAGTTGATGACGACTACGTGGGGCAGGATCTGCGGCAGGAGCTCCTCCAGCAGCCGCAGTCCCTGGAACGCGGTGTACCCCGGCACGCCGGCGTTCGTGCAACTCACGTCTCTCAGTCGCTCCTGCACGCGCGCCGGGAGGGTCTCGTGGTCTTCGACGCCGACCCCGAACGTGCACGAGTCGCCGAGGAAGAGGACCCGCTGCTGGCTCGGACCCACGGGCGGGACGCGGCGCAGGCCGGCGGCATCCGTGGAGACCCGAAACCGGATGACGGGACTGTCGGCGAACTGACCCGTCAGGAGAAGTCCATCAAGATTGGGCCGCAACGCCCAGAATCGGGTGTCGTCTGCCTGGAGCAGGTCGGCCAGCGCCGGAAACCCGAGCGCCTGCAAGAGCTGTCGATCGTAATCCCACCGCGGGTTCGGCGCGACCGTCAGCACCAAGCGGCTGGCGTTTTCCAGGACCGCCAGCACCAGCACCGCCGTCAGGACCGAGAACAACAGCTTCGTTCGCAGCGGTAGCCGCGGGCGCACGGGCGCCGGCGATTTCGGATCGGCCGGCCCGGCGGCTGGCGCGGTCGGCGGTTCTGAGCGCGGTCTGTTACTGGAACTCATGGCTTTTCCGACGCGCCTCAAAGACGTGCACGAGTTTCAGGGCCCTTCGTCCGGACACATCTCGCGGCAGGTTACGCTGCGCTCCACCTGCCCTACTGCGCTGGGTGCCGCGCCGACGGCCTTCTCGCGTCGGCGTGTCACTCCCCCGGGCACACCGCCCGGCCGCTACAGCGCGAGCTTCTCCTTCAGCCACGCCACGACGTTGTCCTTGTGCACGCGAATCTGGGCCAGTGTGTCCCGGTCGCGGATCGTCACGGTGCCGTCTTTCAGCGTGTCGCCGTCGATCGTGACACAGAACGGCGTGCCGGCCTCGTCCTGTCGCCGGTAGCGCCGGCCGATCGCGCCTTTGTCGTCGTAGAACGCCGTCATGTGCTTCTTGGCGTCCTTGTAAATCGCCTCGGCGATGTTGGGCATCGCTTCCTTGTTGACGAGCGGGAAGACGGCGACCTTGATCGGGGCGAGCTTCGGGTGGAACTTCATGACGACGCGGGTCTGCATCACGCCCTTCTCGTCGGGCGCCTGGTCTTCGCAGTACGCCTCACACAGGAACGCGAGCGCGGCCCGGTCCGCGCCGGCGGACGGCTCGATGACGGTCGGCAGGAAGCGATAGGGCGGCTTGGATGACAGCTCGGCCTTTTCCTCCTTCGAGAGCTCCGGCAGGCCGTCGGCCTTGCGCTGGGCGACAAACGCCTGCCACCGCTCGTCGTCGAAGTAGGTGAGGTCCTTGCCGCTGAACTTCTGGTGCTGGGTGAGGTCGAAGTTGCCGCGGTGGGCAACGCCTTCCAGCTCCTGGTGCTCGTCGGAGAAGGGGAAGAGGTACTCGATGTCGGCGCAGGCCTTGGAGTAGTGGGCGAGCTCTTCCGGCCCCTGGTCACGCAGGCGGAGCTTCTCGCTCTTGAGCCCGAGGTTGACGTACCAGTCGTACCGAACCTTCCGCCAGAAGGCGTACCAGTCCATGTCCGTGACCTCCCCCTTCGTCGCCTCATGGCTGCATTCTGACGGGCCGGAGGCCCATGCTCCCCTGCAAAAGAACTCGATCTCCATCTGCTCGAACTCACGCGAGCGGAAAGTGTAGTTCCGCGGGTTGATCTCGTTGCGGAACGACTTGCCGACCTGGGCAATGCCGAACGGCACCTTCACCCGCGTCGTGTCCAGGACGTTCTTGTAGTTGACGAAGATGCCCTGGGCGGTTTCCGGGCGGAGGTAGGCGAGCGATGATGCATCCTCCAATGCACCGTAGTGCGTCTTGAACATGAGGTTGAACTGCCTGGGCTCCGTCAAGACGCCCTCTTTCCCTGAGAACGGCGACGGAACGAGGTGAACGTAGCGCGGTTCGACCTGCTTAAAAACTTCCGCGACAGCCGCCTGGTGGCAGCTCCCATCGCGCATGGTCATGCGCACGAAGCGCACCGCCCCCGCGGTGCGCCTTCGACTATCCAGTTCTCTCTCGAAGTCGGGATCGACTTCGAGGGTCCGCAGGTTGTGCACGAGCTTCCGGTTCGCTTGGAATTCCAGCGTTGCTTCCGCGGCGCTCGATGCTACGACGGTTGCGATGGGTAGGCCGTACCCTTTGGCACTGAGTTCGGTCCCGACCACCACGGCCCTGTGGAGCGGGCCCGGCGCCGGGAACAACCCGAATAGGTTGTCCGCTCTGAATCGCTGCTTCGTCTCTTTGTCATCCACCATTGGGTCCGCGAACCCCGTCGCGTGCCCGCTGGCCTCCCAGACCTTCGGGTTCATGATGATCGAGCAATCGACGCCGACCATCTGGACCTCGCGGCCGTCGGGGCCGATCGGCGGGTTGGTGACCATGTCGTGCCACCACAGGTCCTTGATGTTCCGCTTCAGCTCCACTCCCAGCGGCCCGTAATCCCAGAACCCGCCGATCCCCCCGTAAATCTCGCTCGACTGGTAGATGAACCCCCGGCGTTTGCACAGGGCGACGAGTTTGTCCATGAACGCGGTGTCAGCGGGCATTGCGGCCTCTCTTTCGGTGAAACAGGGGGCGTATGGTAGCTGGAACGAACTCGAACGAGAAGCGCGGTCGCCGCCTGCCCGGCCGGTCGCGATGCGGCAAGTGCCCCAAGCTGCTGGAGCTGCGGCGTCGGGTCGCGGGGCTGACCCGCAGGCAGCGGGCGGGGTAGTGCCCGCGGCCGCCGAGAGTTCGCCGCGTGTGAGGCCCACGGCCCCCTGCCGCGGCGCTGGTTCGCGTGCGCTCGGTACCGCGGCCGAAGCCGGCTCGCGCGGGCCGCCCTCGCCTTGTCGGAAACCCAGGATCGACATATAGTGCCAGAGGATGGGCACGGCGATGGCCGGTCCGGCTGGTGCGGTACGAGAGCCGGCGGGCGGTCCGGCCGCGAGGACCTCTGTCTTGTGCGGTCGCCGCGGTGCCCGCGTGGAGAGCGCCCCATGCGTCAAGCGGATGACAAGCGACACACAGCCGCGTTCCTCGTAGCAGCCCTGGCACTAGCGGGCTGCCTGGCGGCGGGGTGCGGCGGCGCCAGCAGTGCGTTTCAGTTCCTGCTGGGTAACCCGTATCCTTTCGTCGGCGGAACCGACGATGGGACGACCGCGCCGGGGGTGACCGGGCGGCAGACCGGTACCACGACCGGAACGACCACGACCGGCTTCACCGATCCCTGCAGCGAGCCGCAGAACCGCAAGTTCGTGCGGATCTCGATGCGGAACCAGTCGTCGGATTACGTCCACTACTTCCTGGTCTTGATCGCCTACGTGAACAGCGACGAATATCCCGAGGGCGCTGTGTGCGAGACGGACCGCGCCTTGTATACCTCCTTCGGCTACACCTCGATCGCGGCCGGGCAATCGGTCGCCTTCGGGAACTACTGCGTCGTCGGACCGGCGCTGTACTACTTTCACCGCAACGGTCAGTTCCAGCTCGCGGGCGGGGCCACCGGGCGCAGGCTGGCCTCGGCCATCGGGCCCGCCCAGGGCGCTACGCCTACGTACGATGCGTTCTTCACCAGTTCCGGTGCCACGGTCCCGGTACCTGACCTGATTCTGTTCCACAACCCGGGCTCGGGGCAGGGCCAGGCGCTCAAGATCAGCCGCAACGTCTCCGACCCCTGCGCGGGCGAGATCGTGGTCGGCGGCGACCCGGCCTGCCAGCAGGACGCGTTCTACTACGTCGACGAGACGGACCGCCTCGCCGGCTCCACGGCCCTGGGGGTCGGCTCGGGGCGGCGTGTACCGGGCGACATCCAAGGCACGGGCTGTGAATGCCTCGGCGTCAGCGTGCCGTTTCAGATTCTGGCGCCCTCCGGCCAGCGGGCACAGGGGGCGGCCTGCAACACGTTCTTCCGCGGCGGGCGAATCGACTACGTGTTTCTGCGCGAGGACACCGACCCTCCGTTCCCGCAGTTGGTCTGGCGGGTGACGGACGCGACCGGGGCGCGCGCGCACGATTTCGATCCACGGTCCGACATTTCCCAGTGACCGGCGAACGCCGTTCCCGCGCCCTTGCGGCGGCGGGCGCCCGCGCTTGCTGCTTGTGATGGTGTGCGCTTCGTCTGCGCGCTGGGGACGATGCGCGCCGGAGGGCTGCGGCCGGGCTATTCGACCAGAAGCTGCTTCAGTTCGGCGACGTGCTCGGACTCGACCACGATCTGCGAGCGGATGAACTCTTCCAACGGGATGTCGCCCTCGACGCGCCGCAGAGTGTCCTGGTACGCCTCCAGGGCGGCCTCTTCGAAAGTGAGGGCCAGCTCCAGGACCTCCTTGGCATCGAGCGCCTGGGGCTGGAGGGAGAGGTTCACGTCGAGCCGCGGCACCGCGCCGAGCTCGCGGATCTTGTGCGCAATCACCTCCGCGTGCTCGATCGTCTCCTGAAAACCTCGCTTGAGCAACGGCCCGACCAGCAGGTGGTTGATCCCGCGCACCGCGTGCGACAGGTGCAGATACCGCAGGGCAGCTTCCACCTCCTCGGCGAACAGGCGGTTGAGTTCCTGGACAAGGTCCGCTTTCGACAGGCTGGTCACGTGCTTCTCCCCTGTTTTGGACTATCGTGGATGGTTTCGGCCAGGCACCGCACGTCGCAGCTCGGACACTGCTCCGGCATGCGCTCGCAGCCCGCCTCCGTGGCCCGCCAGGCATCGACCAGCTCGCGGCGGCGGCCGGCGTCCGTGTCGAGGAAACGCAGGAAAGACAGCACCCGGTGGGCCGTCTCGTTGCTCAACAGATGCTCCAGCTTGCAGGCGTCGATCTCCGCCTGTTCCGGTGCGACGCCGAGCACCTCCGCCAGAAGCCGCTGCATCAGGTGCCGCTTGGTCCTGAGCGCCGCGACCAGCGCCTGCCCCTGCTCGGAAAGCCGCAGGTGGCGGTTCTCATCCTGGACAATCAGCCCGGCTTTCTTGAGCGGCTGGAGCGAGATCGAGACGCTGCCGCGCGTGATGTTGAGCTGCCGGGCCACGTCCGACACACGGGCGTAGCCAAGCCGGCCCACCAGGTCGCCGATCGCCATCAGGTGATGGCCGGCGCTGTGGCTGACGGTGGTCTGGTCGAACTCCTTCCAGGTATCGACCGGGACGCGGGACTCGCCGGGCTTGTCGGACATCGCACTGATTATACCGGCTGGATGTCTGCTGTGGCGACCAGCCGCCGCGGCGGATAGAGTCCGCGCGGCATCGGCGTCCTTCCCGCAGGCAGACGTGCCGCCGCGCCGTCGTCCCGGGCGGTGCGTCCTTCTGGCCGACACGACAACAGCTATCGATGCCGTGCAGGGGTCGCGGACCGCTTTGCACACCCGCCCGCGTGCGGATATTGTCTCCGCTGCGTCGCGGTTCCGCCCGCGCGGCGAGCACGGACCGGCACGTTGCGCTGGCCCGCACGGCACCCCGACAGGAGACTGCCCGATGACAGAATCTGCTTCAGACGCCGACTCGCTGCTCGAGCGCACGCGGGCGGTGATCGAGAGCTTCCGGCCCTACATTCAGGCCGACGGCGGCGACGTGGAGCTGTTGGGAGTGGAGAACGGCGTCGCGCAGGTGCGTCTGCGCGGCGCTTGCCGCGGTTGTCCGCACGCCGCGATGACCTTGCAGATGGGAATCGAGCGGCACCTGCGCGAGCGGGTGCCGGAGATTACATCGGTCGTCAACGTCCCATAGCAGTCCGCCGCAGAAGTCCCCGTGGGCCGACCACCGGCGTCTCGCCAATGGTGTCCGGCATCTGTGGCGTCGGCGCCGGCGGTGACGCGGATTATGGCGGATCGGATGGGTTGAAACGCAGGCGGCGACGGTGGCGCGGGGGCGCCAGCACCGACGTGGGCGCACACCGCCAGCCGTGCGGGTCAGGCGACGGACCGGCACGGAGACTTACCCCTGATTTTTCTGCGCCGCCTTTTCGCGGCGGCGGCGCGCCGCCCGCTCCCGCTCGGCCCGGCGGCGCGCCGCCACCGCCAGCACTTCCTCCAGCGACGCCTGGCCGCTCAGCGCGAAGCTGAGCAGCGAAAAGTCGTACACGCCCGGCCGGGCCCCGGTCTCCAGCGCGATCAACAGGGTCGCGATCAGCGTCACATACAGTTGCAGCGTCATGCCCTGCGGCGACTCACTGAAGAAGTGCTCCAGGTGCGCCATGCACTTGAGCCAGCGGAAGAACAACTCGATCTGCCAGCGATGTTTGTAAATCAAAGCGGTCAGCTCGGCCGGCCAGTCCAGATTACTGGTCAACAGCACCAACGGTTCCGCCTGGCCCGCAACCGGCACCTCCACCCGCCGCAGCGCCGGCAGCGGGGCGGTCTGGTCTGCCCGCCGGCCGATCCGAGCCCGAAGCGCGAGCGCCGGGCCGTAGCGTCCCGCGCCCCGCCGTCCCATCCGAGCCCGAGCGCCAGCGCACACCTCTGGGTGGCGTGGGCGTCTCGCCTTGTGTTACTGGGTGGGGTGGGCGTCTCGCCCGCCAGCGGTCTCGGATGGCGTGGGCCTGTCAAGGGCCAGCCGTTCAGCCGGTACTGAGTGGGGTGGGCCTTCGGCCCGCCTCCGTCCGCTCTTGTGTTTGCCGGCACTTTCGTGGTGCCCAGGGCACAGTCCGGCCCACGACGCCGCGTGCTGATACGTTGGCCACGGCGAAACGTCCGCGCCC
>JALHJL010000072.1 GCA_022839625.1 Phycisphaerales bacterium | reverse complement strand
GTAGACATCGACAATCCTCAACTCGCCAGTAAGGCAAAGCTCCGCTTTGCCGGTCGAGTCGCGGGGGTAGACATCGACACTCCTCAACTCGCCAGTAGGGCAACGCTCCGCTTTGCCGGTCGGGTCGTGGGGGTGGACATCGACAATCCTCAACTCGCCAGTAGGGCAAAGCTCCGCTTTGCCAGTCGGGTCGCGGGGGTAGACATCGACAATCCTCAACTCGCCAGTAGGGCAAAGCTCCGCTTTGCCAGTCGGGTCGTGGGGGCACACATGGACAATCCTCAACTCGCTCTTACTGCATCGGCCACCAGCTCGGCGATGTCGCGCAGCTCGATCTCGATGTCGCCGCCGAGCTTCGGATCGTTCATCGCACAACGAAAGTGAATCTGGCATTTCGGGCACGCGGTGACGAGCACTGTCGCACCGGTCGCTCGCGCTTCGCGCAGGCGCTCCACCTGAACCTGCTTGGCGAAGCGGTCGCAGTTCGACCACGTTCCGCCGGCACAGCAGATGGCCGCCGGCCCATGCCGCCGCATCTCGACCAGCTCGACGCCGGGCAGTGCCGCCAGGACCTGGCGCGGCGGTTCGTAAAGGCCCAGGTGGCGACCCAACCGGCAAGGGTCCTGGAACGTGACACGGCGCTGCCCGTCGGGCTTGAGCGTCAGCGCCGCCAGGTTCTCGGTCAGAAACTCCGTGAGATGGACCATACGTGGCGGCCGGCCGGCGAAGAACGGCACGTAGTCCAGCTTCCACGTCCGCAGACACTCGGCACACGAGGTCACCAGCAGCTCCGCGCCGCTGTCCGCCACGAGCCGCACATTCTGCCGCGCCAGGCGCTCGAAGTTCTCCCGATCGCCGTTCCACAGCAGGTCATGGCCGCAGCAGCGCTCGTTCGGCGAGACGATCGGCGTGATACCGAGCGCGTTCATGAGTGCGACCGCGGCCCGTGTGCCGCGCAGCGTGGCAAGGTCCAGCTCAGGGAAGAAGGCATCGTAGTACATTGTGCAGCCGGTCCAGTAGAACACCTGGCCGCGCTCCGGCTCGGTCTTCAACTCACCGGAACCAGCTCCTTTCGCCTCCAGGGAGGGGGTAGGGGGAGGGTTGACAGCGGCAAAGTCCGACCGCTTCCCGGCACTCCCTCTGACAGGGGAAGGGGGCTCAGCGCGCGCGAGCCAGGCGAGGCGACTCTGCTGCGTACTACGCTTGCCCATCATCCGCATTACCGATTGCAGCGCGCCGCCGTGCGGGCACTCGGGCTCAAGCTCACCGGCCGGTCCCGCTTGTTCGGAACGCGCGCGATGTGCCAGCTCGCGCAGGCGGCGGACGAGGTCGGTGTAGGCTACCTGGGCCGGGCAACGCGCGTCGCAAAGACGGCAGGTCAGACAACTGGCCAGACTCCCGTCGTGAGCGAGCTCTTGCGGCGGGTGCCGGTTCGTCGCCAGAACATGCCGGCGCGGGCTGTAGGGGGCGCCCGCGCGCGCCACGGGGCACGTGGCGGTACATTTGCCGCAGTCGTAGCAGGCCCACGCGCGTGTTTCCTTTGCGGTCTGCGTGAGGTCAAGCATGGGCGGCTGCTCCTGCCCGCTCTCCAGCCAGCGGGCTAGGCCCGAGCGCGCGAACCTGGTCCGTGAACTCGTCGATGACCTCCGCGAAGCGCTTCCCCTCGGCGGCGCTGATCCATTCCAGCCGCAGCCGTCCTTCCTCCAGTCCCAATAGCCGGACCACGTTCCGGGTCTTTTCGAACTGCTCCACGGCCCGTTCGTTGCCGAATACGTAATGGCAGTCGCCGAAGTGGCAGCCGGAGACGAGTACGCCGTCCGCGCCCTTCTCGAAGGCCCGCAGCACGAAGCCCGGCTGGATGCGCCCGGAGCACATGACCCGGATCATGCGGAAGTGCGGCTGGTGCTGGAGGCGCGCGACGCCCGCGGTATCCGCGCCGGCGTACGAGCACCAGTTGCACGCGAAGACCACGATGTTGGGGTCCCAGGTGCTCACGGGCCGACTCGCTCCTCCTCGGCCGGCGGGGCGCCGGCCGCCACCGCGCAGGCCGCGTCGATCATGGCGTGCACCTGCCGGTCGGTGAAATGGCGAGCGGTGATCGCCCCGGACGGGCACCAGCTCGCGCACGTTCCACACCCTTTGCATAACGACGCGTTAATCTTCGCCGTGTAGCCGCCCGCCTCGCCCGAGGTCCCGTAGCGGCCGGGCTCCGCACCGGCCGTATTCTCGACCAGTTGCGGCGCACGGAACTGGCAGATTTCCACGCACGTTCCACACCCGCGGCACTTGTCCTCATCAACGACGGCCACGGCCGGGTCCAGCCGCACCGTGTCATATGCGAGGTACACCGACGCCTTCGCAGCCGCCGCGGAGGCCTGGGCCACCGTGTCCACGATGTCCTTCGGCCCCTGAACCGTGCCGGCCAGCAGCACGCCCTCGACCGCCGTTTCGACCGGCGCCAGCTCCGGGTGTCGCTCCAGGAAGAACCCATCCAGGCCGACGCTGGCCTTGAGCGTGTCATGAAACCAATCGGTGTCCGGCTGGCGCGGCCGCATGCCCACGCTCAGCACAACCAGGTCGACCGGCACCTCGATCCGCCGCCCCAGCAACTCGTCAAAGCAGCGCACGGCCGTCGCCCGCTCGCGGCCGACGACCTCGGGTTTCTCGTCCGGCGGGATGCGGACGAAGAGCACGCCCATGCCGCGGGCCTGCCGATACATCTCCTCCGCGCCGGTGGAGATGGTGCGGATGTCGCGATAGAAGATGGTCGTGTCGATTCCCCGTCGGCACAGCAACATGGCCTGCTTGATCGCTGTGGCGCAGCAGTAGCGCGAACACCCCGTGAACCCCTCCGGGTCGCGAGAGCCAACGCACAGGATGAACGCGGCGCTCTTCGGGATCGCGGATTCTGCTTCGTGGATTCTGGAGGTCACACCGCCCGCGGCGATTCCGTTTCGCTCAAGGTCCTGACTCGTCACCACGTTGGGCAGCGTGCCATAGCCGTGCTCGCCCGTCGGGTCGTACAGATCAGCCCCAAAGGCCAGGATGATCGCGCCGACCTTCAGCGGCTCCTGCGGCGCTGGGTCGTGTGGCGTCCGTGTCCCGCCGGCGGGCGCTCGCGGACGCTGCGCGTTGCCACGCAGGCACACCTCAAAATTGCCGACGAAGCCGGCGATCTGGTCCACCTCAGTGTTGAGCAGAACCCGGGCACCGCTCCGCCTCAGCACCTCGATCTTCCTTTCCAGAACCTCCGCCGCCGGACGCAGATTCGGATACAGGTACGTGAGGTTGGGAGCGGCGAGCCGCCCGCCGAGACGGTCCGTCTTCTCCACCAGCGTCACGGGAAACCCCTGCGCCGCCAGGTCGGTAGCGGCCTGGATGCCGGCGATTCCGCCGCCCACGACCAACGCGGCGCGGGTCATCGGCATTTCCCCCGCCTGAAGCGGCTCGAGGTGCCGGGCGCGCGCGGCGCCCATCCGGATCAGGGCGCGCGCCTTCTCCTGTGCCGCCGCCGGTTGTCTCGCATGTACCCACGAGCATTGGTCGCGGACGTTGACCATCTCCAGCAGGTACGGATTGAGGCCGATCCGCGCGCACGTCTCGCGAAAGACCGGCTCGTGCGTCCGCGGCGTGCAGGCCGCGATCACCACGCGATTCAGCTTGTGCTCGCGGACCAGTTCGACCAGTTCGTCCTGCCCCGCCGCCGAACACGCAAAGATGTGGTCACGGGCCACGACGACGTCCGGCAGCGCGGCGGCCTGACGAACAAGGTCCTCCACGTCGAGCACGCCCGCGATATTCACGCCGCAGTGGCACACGAGAACACCGACGCGCGGCGGGCCGGAGACATCCAGCGCCTCAACCGGGGCCTTGCGTTCGTCGGCCCGCTGGTCCGCGAGGAACAACTGCGCCCGCGCGGCCGCCGCCGACGCCTGCGCGACGCAGTCTGGAATGACCTGCGGCCCCACGGCGCTGCCGCAGACGAAGATCCCCGCGCGCGTGCTCTCCACGGCCGAAATGGCCGGGTCGTGCCGGGCGATGAAGCCGTATGGATCGGTCTCGATGCCGAGAATGCGGGCCAGCTCGAGCGCGCCGTCGTTGGGGGCCGCGGCCACCGACAGCACCACCAGGTCGGCGGGTATGCGCTCCTGCCGGTGGCCGAGCGTGTCCTCGACGAAGACCACCAGGTGGTCGTCCTCGGCGGCCCGCTCGATCTTCGCCGGCCGGCCGCGGACGTACTTCGCGCTGGCCTGCTCGCGCGAGCGCTGCACGAAGTCATCGTAGCCCTTCCCAAACGCCCGCAGGTCCGTGTAGAGAATCGTCACTTCCTCGACCGCCGGATCGTGCTGCCGTACGAGCATCGAGTCCTTCACCGCATTCATGCAGCAGAAGCGGCTGCAATACGGCCGCCCGCCCTCGCCCCGCGCCCCGACGCACTGCACGAACACGATCCGCCGCGGCGTCCGCCGGTCTGAGGGGCGAACCACGTGTCCCCGCGTTACGCCCGAGGCGTTCAGCATTCGCTCCAGCTCCAGGCTGGTAATCACGTTCGGAAACCGGCCGTAGCCGTAGTTGCCCAGCCGGCGGGCGTCGAATTCCTGGAAGCCGACGGCGACCAGGATCGACCCGACTCGCAGCTCGCGCTCCGCCGGCCGCATGTCGAAGTCAATGGCATCCACGTCGCAGGCCCGTACGCAGTTCTCGCACATGAGCATGGTCTTGTTCAGGCACGCCGCGCGGTCGATGACGTAGGCCGCGGGCACCGACTGCGGGAAGGGGCGGTAGATCGCCTTGCGGGCCTTGAGGCCGACGTCGAACTCGTTGCCGCCGACCTGCGGACAGACATCGACACACTGCCCGCAGGCGACGCACCGGTCCGCGCGGACGTAGCGCGGGCTCTGTCGGATGCGGACGCGGAAGTCCCCGGCCTCCCCTTCGCAGCCGATGACTTCGGCGCCGGTGACGATCTCGATCAGCGGATGCCGACCGGCATCCATGGCCTTCGGGCCCAGGATTCAGATCGAGCAGTCCAGCGTGGGGAACGTCTTGTCGAGCTGGGCCATGCGGCCGCCCAGTGTCGGCGACTTCTCCACCAGCGTGACGCGGACGCGCGCGTTGGCCAAGTCCAGCGCGGCCTGGATGCCGGCGACACCGCCGCCGATCACGAGCGCCCGCTTCTCCGTCACCGGCTCCGTCTCGTCGAGTTGTCGGTCGAGCGGAGTCTCCATTAGACACCCTGTCAGTTGCCGACGTTCCGTGGTCAGTTGTTCCTCCGGGCCGGGCGCTAGCCGCTTGCGGGCAAGGCCGGGCTTTGTGCGGCCTCGCCGTACGTGGTGTCGAAAAACGCGCAGCCGGCGTCGAACGCCTTGAGATTCAGCTCTTCGGTCCCCGGCGGCACGGACGCCTGGACCGCGGCCCGCATCTGCGCGCGCGACACGAGTTGCGTGACCGCGGTGAAGAAACCCACCATCACGATGTTCTGCACCATCGCGCGGCCCAACGATTCGGCGATCCGGGTCGAGGGGATACCGTAAGCTCGCGGCCCCGCCGGCCCTTCCCTGAGACGGAGAGGAGCCTTGTCCGGCGCTCCCGGCGTCGGATGAACGAGGTCCTTCTCGTAGATGAGAACGCCGTCGTCCTTCAGCTCCGCGCGGTAGCGCTCGTATCCCTCGCCGGACATGACGACGAAGATGTCCGGGCGCTGGATGTACGGATACAGCACTTCCGTGTCGCAGACGGCCAGCGTGGCGCTGCACGCTGAGCCGCGGGCTTCGGGGCCGAAGCTCTGGATCAGGGTGGCATGCCGGCCGGCTTCGATCGCGCAGGCGCGGCCGATGATGTAGCCAGCCAGCACCACGCCCTGCCCGCCGAAGCCGGTGATGCGAATCTCGGTCCTGCTCATGGAGTAGGCCCTCTTGGTGACGCAGCCGCTCCGTCGCGGTGGCGGTTCGGGTCCGGGTTGCCGCATGAATCGGGATCGGGGATGAACCCGCCGGCCGGCGGCATCGGCACGTACTTGTCGCCGAGAATCTTGCGGTAGTGCTCGTCCATCATCTCCAGGAAGGTCGGCCGGGGGTCATCCACGAACTTCCCGCAGACGATCTTGTCCTGAAAGCCAATGTCCACCTCGCGCGTATCCGCGCCGTGTCGGACCTCCGCGTTGTCGTGGTAGAACTGCATCAGGTTGAAGCCGGTGCCCAGCTTGTTGAGCCGCGCGTAGAGCGTCGAGCAGGGCGCGATGACCTCGACAAAGCGAAACCCTCTGCGCTGGATCGCATCCTTCAACCCCCACGTGAGCTGGCGGACGTGCAAGCACGTCCAGCGGGCCACGTAGCTCGCCCCGCAGCTTGCCGCCAGGTGCGCCAGGTTGAACGGCCGCTCGAAATTGCCGAACGGCATCGTCGAGGTCTTCGCCGTCAGCGGCGTGGTCGGGGCGTTCTGCCCGCCGGTCATGCCGTAGATGAAGTTGTTGACCAGGATCACCAGCAGGTCCATGTTGCGGCGGGCGGCGTGGATGAAGTGGTTGCCCCCGATGCCCACCAGGTCGCCGTCGCCAGAGAAGACCGTCACGTGCAGTTCCGGCCGGCCGAGCTTCAGGCCCGTCGCGAAGGGGATCGCCCGTCCATGCGTAGTGTGGAACCCGTCGAGTTTCATGTACCCGGCGACGCGTCCGGTGCAGCCGATGCCGGAGACGACCGCGACCTTGTCCAGATCGACGCCGGTCTCGCCGAGCGCGGTCGCGAAGCACTTGACGACCGTGCCGATACCGCAGGTCGGACACCAGATGTGCGGCATGCGGTCCATGCGGACGTACGGGGCGATCGGGTGTTCTTCCGGGGCGGCGTCGGCCGGACCTGGTCCCGCGCCCGTGGTGCCAAGCTCCGCGTTGCCCGTGTTCATTGCGCAGCCCTCAGAATGCTCTGGCAGATCGCGCTTGGATCATGCACTCCGCCGCCGCCATGCGGCACGGGGACGACCGCCGCCTGCCCCGCGGCACAGCGTTCGACTTCGAGGACGATCTGGCCGTAGTTGATCTCGGGCACCACGAACGCCCGGATGTGCCGGGCCAGCTCGCGGATGCGTTGCTCGGGAAACGGCCAGACGACGACCAGCCGCAGCACGCCGGCCTTGACGCCTCGCTCGCGTGCCAAGTGGACCGCCAGGCGCGCGACGCGCGCCGTGATGCCATAGCAGACGACGACGATGTCCGCCCCCTCGGTCCCCTCCTCCTCGAACCGCACGATCTGCTCGGCACTGCCGCGGATCTTGTCCACCAGCCGCCGCACGCACTTCTCCTGGCACTCGGCGTTCATCACCGGGTAGCCGCGCTCGTCGTGCGTCAGGCCGGTCGTGTGGAAGCGATAGCCGTCGCCGGCCCGCGCGAACTCCGGCACCGGCCGCCCATCGACGCGATAGGGCTGAAACTCCCCGCGCGGCGCAGCCGTGAGCCGCCGCGGCACCACCTCGATATCCTCCGCCGGCCGGACGATGACTTTCTCGGTCATATGACCGACGCACTCGTCCATCATCACCAGGACCGGAACGCGGTATTGCTCGGACAGGTTGAACGCGTCGATCGTGAGGTCGAACGCCTCCTGCGGCGACTGGGGGCACAGAGCGATCAGCTCGTAGTCGCCGTGCGAACCCCAGCGGGCCTGCATCATGTCCGCCTGCCCGACCATGGTCGGCAGACCCGTGGACGGCCCGCCGCGCTGGACGTTCACGACGACACAGGGGGTCTCCATCATGACGGCCAGCCCGATGTTCTCCATCATCAGGCTGAAGCCCGGGCCGCTGGTCACGGTCATGGACTTGGTGCCGGTCCAGCTTGCCCCGACGACGGCCGCCATGCTCGCCAACTCGTCCTCCATCTGGACGAACGTGCCGCCCATGCGCGGGAAGCGACGCGCAATCCGCTCGACCACTTCGGTCGAAGGCGTGATCGGGTAGCCCGCGACGAAGCGGCAGCCGGCGGCCATCGCGCCCTCGCCGCAGGCGAAATCGCCGTCCAGGTAGTGCACGCCGGTCAGGACTCCGGCGGGGTCGGCTCTCAACGGTCGTCCTCCTTCTGGCCGTCCGGCAGCGGAACGCTGTAGATGGCGAAGTCCGGGCAAATCATCTCGCACAGGTTGCAGTTCACGCACTCGCCGTTCTTCACGACTTGCGGCGGGTGATAGCCCTTGCGGTTGAACTCGGGCGAGATCGCCAGGACGTCCTTGGGGCAGTATTCGACGCAGAACCCGCAGCCCTTGCAGCGGTCCACGATGATCCGCACCTGCCCGCGCGGGACCTTGACCTGCTCGAAATCCAGCGGCTTTCGCCAGTACTTCATCGGCTGTTTCTCACCAGCGCGGCGTTTCGCCACGCGGCCAGGTGCTCACCCGGAGCACCGCTGCGAAGAAACGTTCCTGCGGCGCGCTGCATCGCCCGCTCTCCCTGCGCGGCAACCTCCAATCCGTCGCGACCGCCGCGAAAACGACACGGAATTCCCCCCATTTCCTCCCCCGCACGAAAGACACGCGCTGCGCCGGTGGCCAGCCGGCCGTTGCACCGGGGCATTTGGCTCACCCCGTGACTGTCTCCGTCAGTTCCAATCCTATTTAACTGCCGATTACTACTCCGCGCCACTCACCTGACACTTGTGACTTGACCTGGCCCGGCTCCGCGGCCGGGCCGTGCAGCCCCATTGTACCCTGCCCCGGCCCGAGGCGTACACGCTTTTCGAACCCCCAGGCGGGCTTGGGAGGCGGCGCGGGGGCGTCCCGAGCACGCCCTCAACAGTCCGTTGACTTGGGCTACGGCGAACCGTGCGAGGGAGTGTTGAGCGCGGCCAGGAACGCCACGTACTCGCGCGCCCGCGCCCTCCACGAGTTCTGCCGCGCGAATTCGGTCCGCGCCGCCCGCGACTCGGACGCGGCGGCGACGGCCGCGCGCAATTGTCCGATCATCTCAGCCGGCGTGCGTGCGACTCCCACCAGGCCCCCGAAGGACTCGGTGTCGGCCACCGGCGTTGTCACGACGGGTTTGCCGAGCGCGAGGTACTCATAGATCTTCACCGGGTTCGCCGCCCGCCCCACGGCGTCCTGCTTGAAGGGCACCCAGCACGCATCGAACGCATTCACATAGGCGGGCACGCAATCGTAGGGCCGGGCTCCCAGCAGCCTGACATTGGAGAGCCTCAGGCCGCGCGCTCCCGCGGCCCGTCGGTCAGCAGGACCAACAAAGACGAATTCGAACTCCGGCAGCGACCGGGCTGTCTCGCGGATGAGCTCCCAGTCAATCCACTCATACAACGCACCGATGAACCCCACTATCGGGCGCCCCTGCGCCGGCAGATCGGCCGGACGCGGCGTGCGCGCGGCGAGGTCGCAGAAGCGCTCCACGTCCACGCCGTTGCGGATGATCGCGACCGGCAGCGTCGGACGCCGGACGCGCAGGTCTTCGCCCAGGCACTCGGCCGTGACGACGGCGCCGTCGATGCGGCGGAGCAGCCGCTCCTCCCACTCCTGGTACAGCGTCGCCAGTTCCGGCCGACGCACGTGTACCGCCAGCTCGTCGATGCAATCATAAACCACGCGTCGGAACGGCAGCTCGTCCAGCCACGGAGTCCACACAGGCGAGACCACCAGGGCAACCGCCCGGTCCCAGGAGACGATGCGGCTCAGCTCGCGGCGCAGCGCAGCGGCCCGCCGGCGAATCGACCGCTCCACGCGCATCGTGCCCAGCGTCCGCCACAGGCGCGCCGGATACGTCGGCCACGGGCGCAGAACCGTCACGCTTGGCCGCCGTGTGAGCCACGGTACGAGCCGCTGGAGCCCCGTTCGCAACGAAGGGACCTGGACAAAAGTGGTCGGCTGGCCAGATTGGAGCCACGCTTCCGTCAGCATCCGAGTTCGCCCGACCAGTCGAAAGTCCCACGTCACGGCGGCCAGCGAGACGATTTGGATGGCCGCGTCGGTTTCCTCGCGAGCGCGCTGGTGAGTTGCGAACTCGATCATGCTGACTCTCATCGCGGAGCGAAGCGTTGCTCGAGGCGCCGCAAACGCTGGCTCGCCTCACGGTGATCCGGATCCAGCCCCAAGACTATGCGGTACTCCTCCGCCGCCAGGCCAGGTTGCCCGGCGTCCTCCAGCGCTACCGCCAGGAGAAACCGTGGTTGGGGGTCGTTGGGAGACAGCGACACGGCCCGGCGAAAGGCGGCAACGGCTTGCGCGAACTCGCGCTGCTCGGCCAGGGCGATGCCGAGGTGGAAATAGTCCCGCCCACTGTGGGGCGCCAGGCGCGTGGCCTCCCGGAAAGCGGTGGCGGCCTCTCCGAAGCGGCGCTGCTGGAGTCGGATCAGGCCGACGTGGGAATGCAGTGCGGCCCAGGCCGGCTCCACGCTGATCCCGGCGCGGAACTCTTCGGCGGCCTCCTCCAGGCGCCCGGCCTCCCGCAGCGCGAGCCCAAGGTTGTTGCGAGCTTCCGCGAGGTCCGGCCGAATCCGAACCGCCGCCGCGAAGTGCTGGAGGGCTTCCTCCGGCCGGCTGCGGGCGCGGAGGTTGTGCCCCAACGCGGTGTGCGCCGGGACGGAATCCGGGTGGAGTTGGAGATGCCGCTCGTAGCATCGAAACGCCTCTTCCAGCTCCCCGCGGCGCGTATGGTGGTCGCCGATGTTCAGATAGAAACCGAGGTCGTAGACCTCCTGCTCCAGGGGATACGGCCCGGGCAGCGTGCTGATGAGCACCGTGCCGGCCACGGCACCCGCGCTGATCGCCAGCCGCCGCCACTGGCGCTCTCTCATCATGCCCACGAGTGCCGTGCCGCCCGCTCCCGCCAGGATCGCCAGCGCGGGCACCACCGGCAGCCGATACGGCCCCGTCACGAAGACCAGCACGACGGCGAGCGGATATAGCGCCAATAGCAGCAGGAGCGGTGACGGCACTCGGCGCCAGGAGTGCCACAGTCCGACCACCGCCAGCGGCAGCAGCGCGCCAAAGGGAAACCCGAATCCCCCGACTTTCCATGTCAGCAGCGTTTGCAGCCGCGACCAGTCGCGCACGAAGTACACGTCGGTGCTGCGCGGCAATTCGCGCGAGGTCAGGAACTGCAGCGCTTTGGAACCGAGGCGCGCCACCAACCCCGCCGGGTCGTCGCGCGCGTACGCCCAGGTCTGGCGGTAGAAGTAATCCTGTCTGCCATACAGATCGCCGATGCCCTCGGCCTCGGGCATCCTCTGGAGGCGGTCCCACTCGAACGAGACCGCCCTGGCCACCATGTCCTCCTCGGGATGGTTGCCGATGTAGACATTGACGCCGCCGGCCGCCGGCAGGAAGCCGAAGCGTCCGGTCACGCGCGCGTTCTGCGCCGCCACCGGAATGGCCACGAGCGCGAATCCCAGGGCAGCCGTCAGGCCGTGCCGCGCGCACGCGCGCCAGCCGGTCGTGCCTGCGCCCCACTGTCGCAACAGCCAGCCGAAGGCCCCGATGGAGAACGGAAGGAACTCGGCCCGCGTCAGAACGGCCAGGCCGCTTACGGCCCCCAGCACCAGGCAGCGCTTCCCGCTCGGTTGTGCCGCGACTCCCAGCAACAGCAACAGCAAGAGGACTGCCCAGAAGGCCGCCCAACCGATCGGCAGCAGCTCCGCATCATAGAAGATCAGCGGGCCATAAAACGCCGCGACCACGCCGGCCACGACGCCCGCCGTTCGCCCGAAGATCTGCCGTCCCACCCGGTAGGTGAGCAGACACGTGACCGCGCCGAGACCGGCCTGCACCAGCTTCGCGCCGAGCACCGAACCCCCGGTGACCAGGTACGTGCAGGTCAGAATAAACGGGTAGAAGAACGGCTGCCAGAAGAACTGGTCGCTCATCCCGCCGCCCTGCAACCATTGCCGCGCGGCCTCGTCGTACGTACGCGCGTCGTTGATCGGAATGGCGAAGGCGGGGTAGTCGGCGCTGTCCACCAGGAAGGCTGCTCGGACGACCAGCGCCAGCCCGAAAATCCAGAATCCAGTTCGCCACTGCTCCCGGCTCACCATGTCCGTTCGCCCAGCGGCCGCGCGCCCTTGCGGCCGCATGCTCTCGCACCCCGGGGGCCGATCCGCGGGACCCGCCCGCCGGGGCCGCGAGCCGGAACGGCGCCGCCCGCACACCTGCGGGGTCGGAATGACTCTCTTGAGAGGGGCGCGCTTCTTCCGATAATGTAACGCGGCACACGCATCAAGCCCAGCCTTCGTGGAGGCCGCAGGTGCCGAAATACACATGCCTGGCAGTCGCAGCGTTTGCCGTCGCCCTGGCGCGCGGTCAAGCATGCGATGCCGACGCACCCGCCGACGAACCACCCTCCCCTACGTCGCAGGAGTCCGGTGAGCCGCCCCGCGAGCCGCCGTTCGACTTCCTCGGAAACGCCCGTCTGACCGGCGACTGGTGGGGAGCGCGGCCGCGGCTGGAGGAGCGCGGCGTGACGGTCGACCTCGGGCTGACCACGATCTACCAGCACAACGCCAGGGGCGGCGCACAGACGCGCCACGCGCACCGCGTCAGCGGCAGCTATGACCTCGAAGTCACCTTCGACTTCGAGCGGCTCAAGCTCTGGAAGGGCGGCACGCTCTACGCGCTCGCCGAAGGAAGCTGGGACGTCGGCATCAGCGATGCCGGGTACGTCGGCGACTTGTTCGGCGTGAACGGAGACGCGGCCGGCCCGCAGGAGATCCAGCTTGCAGAGCTCTGGTACGAGCACGCACTTCTGGGCGACAAGCTGCGGGTGCGCTTCGGCAAGCTGGACTTGACGCTCGATTTCGACACGAATGCGTTCGCGAACGACGAAACGGCGCAGTTCCTCAACCTGGGTTTGATCAACGCGGCGAACATCCCGTTTCCCGATCGTGGACATGGCGTCCAGTTCGTGGCCACGCCGTTCGACTGGCTGTATTTCGGCGCTGGGATCGCTGACGCGGAGGCGGATGTCAAGAAGACGGGCTTCCGGACCGCTTACCACGGTCCCGCCCGGACGTTCAGCATCTATGAGTTCGGCCTGACGCCGGTCTGGGAGACCGGCTGGGGCCAACTGCCCGGCAGCTATCGGTTTGGTGTGTGGTACGACCCGCAGCCGAAGGAGCGCTTCTTCAACGATCTCGGCGGGCGGCTGCGCACGATACCGCTCAAGCGCGACGACACCGGTTGGTACATGAGTCTCGATCAGGCCGTGTTCCGCGAGAATCCGCAGGTCGCGGGCGACGAGCAAGGACTCGGATTGTTCTTCCGCTACGCCTTCGCACACGACGAAGTCAATGACATCGAGCACTTCTGGAGCGCCGGCGGGCAATACCAGGGTCTGATCCCGACGCGTGACGAGGACGTGCTCGCGTTCGGCGTGGCCCAGGGCGTGCTGAGCAGGCAAATGCGGCTCATCGACGCAGACCCCCATCGCGAGACCGCACTCGAGGTGTACTACCGGATTCAGCTCTTCCCCTGGCTGACCGTGTCCCCGGATTTTCAGTGGATTCTGCGGCCCGGCGGCGAGCACGGTCGCGATGCGTTCGTGGCCGGAATCCGGCTTCAAATGGCGTTCTGACCCTGCACGCAGGAGGTGTACTTGTGATGAACACGGCCAGGTGGACGCGGCTGACGGCCGCAGCACTGCTCTTGCCGCTCTGTGCGACGGGCTGTTCTGCAACCGTCCGAGACGCCTTGTGGGCCGGGGCATTCGACTTCGTCGCCGGCACGGTTACCGAGCTCCTGTTCCGGCTATTGCCCATCGCGGACGTCGTGGTCCCGGCGTAGGGCGCCTCGCAAGACCGGCGGCGCGGGCTCTCGTTCGCGCGGCTGGCAGCCGGGCACGGATACCGCAGTCAGGCTGTGCCAGGCGCACCGAGCACGGTGCCGCACCGGGCGCGGGACGTATCAGGACCGTGTCCGCGATCGAGTCTTGCCTTCGTCCACCCATCCGGTTCGCGGCTCATTGACTTGTGCCTTCGACCCACATAGGAATACATGAGTGCGGACACCGCCGTGGTGTAGCGTCGCCTGGCCGACAAAGGGACGTCGATCATGATTCGTCAGCTCGTCATCACCCTCGTGGCAGTCGTGGAGGCAGGCGTTATCGGGTGTACATCCGTCCCCAAGACCATGCCGCCGGACCGTCCGCTCGAAGCTCGCCTGTCCGCCATTACGTCCTACGCCCAAGAGGCCGCCGCCCCGCACCGACGCGCCGTCCGAAAACCCCTGCGCGACGCGCGGGCTCTGGCACTGCGCAACCTCGCCCGGCAAACCGATGCACTCCTCGCTGAGACGCGCAGTCTGGACAGCGACGTTCGCCTCGCGGCTTTGGCAGAAGACGAACGCCCCGCAGCGCACGCGGCGACCGCGGAGCTTCGTACGGTGCTGGCGGCCCTCCGGCAGGCCGCGGCGGATGCCGATCTCGTGGCGGTGCGCGAACAGCACGCCCACGTCCTCGCCGCGCATGCGCGCCTGAGCGAGCTGGCGCACTCGCCCAAGTAGACGCGGCATGTCCGACACCAATGCCGTCAAGTGGCTCCACGCCCAGGGCGTCCGGTTCCTTGTACTCGAGTACGTGTTCGCCGAGATCGGCGCCAACCATGCCGCCGAAGCCGTGGGGCGACCGCTCGAGACCGTCTGCAAAACTCTCGTCTTGAAAGCCGCCGGCAACGCGTACTGGCTTGCGATCGTGCCCGGGGACCAGCGGCTCGACGCGCGCCGTGCTTCAGCGGCGATCGGAGTCGCGCACGCGGACCTGGCCGACGCAGACGAGGCGGAAAAGGTCACCGGCTACAAGGTCGGCGGTATCTCTCCGTTCGCGCTTCGCCGCAAGCTCCCGGTCCTGATCGAGGAGTCTCTGCTGGCGCTGGAGACGATCATCGTGAACGGCGGCCGGCGCGGCGTGATGGTCGAGCTCGCCACGGCGGACCTGGTACGACTGCTCGATGCGCGCCCCGCCGACCTCTGCCGTGTCTGACCCGTCCGGTCGCCTTGCACTTCCGTCCGCGGCGCGGAAGATGCGTGCATGCTCCATTTCCAGGTACGGCCGCTCGGTCCTGACGACCACGCCCGCGTGTGCGAAGTGCTCACGGAGCGCTGGGGTTCGCCTCGTATCGTGACGCGCGGCCTTGTGCATGCGGCCGACGAGTTACCCGGCTTCGCGGCGGACGCCGACGGCCGGATCGTTGGACTCATCACGTTCCGCATCGAGACCGGCCAGTGCGAGATCGTGTCACTCGACAGCCTGGCCCAGGGTCACGGCGTGGCGAGCGCACTAGTAGCGGCGGTGCGGCGCGCTGCCCGCACTGCGGGGTGTACGCGGCTCTGGCTTATTACCACCAACGACAACGTGCGGGCCTTGCACTTCTACCAGAAGCGAGGGTTCGTGCTGGTCGCGGTCCACCGCAACGCGCTCGATCTCTCCCGCCGACTCAAGCCCGAAATCCCGGTCGTCGGTGCCCACGGAATCCCGCTACGGGATGAGATCGAACTCGAGTTGCCGCTGTAGCACCCACAGCGCACAACATCACCTGCCCCGACGATCCGTCGCAGACGCAGCCGCGGCCACGACCAGCCGGCGGCTACGGACTGGTCAGCAACGCCACGAACGGGTTGATGTCGCCGAAGTCGACGCTCCCGTCGCCGTTGATGTCGCCGTTCAGCACCGTGCAGTCCGGATACAGACCCGCATACGCCGCCGGATTCGTCAACGCCAACACAAACGGATTGATGTCGCCAAAGCCCACCACGCCGTCGCAGTTCATG
>JALHJL010000012.1 GCA_022839625.1 Phycisphaerales bacterium | reverse complement strand
TCACGAGCGCGTTGACGTTCGTGTTGGAAAAGCCCGTCGTGCTCCACGAGGTCGTGCTGCCGTGGCCGCAGTAGTTGACGATACCCCGGCCGGCGTTCAGCCCGTTGGTGACCATGGTCGCGTTGGCGCTGGGGTCGTAGATCTGGTCAACCAGCGTGTAGTCAAACGCCAGCAGCCACTGGCGGATCTCATCCATGTGGACGTTGTCCGCCTGGCCTTCGTCGCCCTGACCGGCGCCCTGATTCGAGGCGATGCCCATGCCGCGCCAGAACCAGGCCTGCTGCGTAGCCGGCATCGTCTCGTAGAGGATCGTCCGCTCTACTTGAGTGTTGACGTGCGTCGTATTCTCGGCCGAGAAACGCCCAACGATGATGTCAGGATAGTTGTCACCGCCCGCCAGCTTGGAATAGGTGGGGTCGGACGAGCCGCCGGAGGCAGACGGGGTCGCCACCTGCGCCGAATCGCCAACGAGCAGCACAAACGCCAGGTTGCCCTGGTTGTACACACTCTGGATGTAGTTCTTGATGGCGGTCGAGTTGTTGCCGATGGTGGACACGCCGACGGCCGTGGTCGGAATGCCGATCCCGTTCTTGTGGTCGATGAACGGCTGCATGTTCGGCAGCCAGGCGTCGTGGCAGATGATCAGCATGTCCCCGATCTCATTGAGCGGAGCATAGCGGCTGTCCGGCGCGTAGTTGATGAAGTGGACCTGATACAGCTCTTCGAAGGTCAGGCTCGGCCGGCTGGGAACCACACTGCGCTCCAGGACGTTCGCGCCGCCCAGCCCGACCCGCAGCACCTCAACCGTGATCGTGCTGTACACGCGCAACGTGCGCGCCACCGGGTTGTACTGGAACGGGTACACGTCCACGACCACGCCGCGGCAGTCGCGCAGAATGTACGGCTCGTGCAGCTCGGCGAGCGGGCCCGGGAAGAACGCGTCGGTCCGGTACGCCGCGCCGAACGTGAAGGGGACGTCCGCCGGGTCGACGGTGCGCAGGAGGTTGCCCTTCGAGGGGGCCAGATCGACGTTGAGCATGTCCTTGTATTGGACGTCGATCACGCGCACATCCATGACGCCGCTGTCGGGAATGACGATGCTGCGCGCGACGTGCGGCAGATCGGGCGCGCCCGCGATCAGCAACTGCGGCTCGCCCGGCACCGCGATCTGAGTGTACAGGCGTCCGTCGATCGCAACCGCGGTGTGCGTGAAGGTGGGTATAGCGTACTCGATGACGACACGGTCAGCAGTATTCTCCAGCACATTCACCACGGTCGCCGAACGGTGGTTGCCCGCCAGCGCCACGCTGGCCAGCGTGGCCGCGAGGCACACGGCCGCCACGCGACGCCAGTCTGCATTCATCCAGCCAACTTCCGATCGCCTAGACATGTGACCTCCTTTGTTCGGGTCGGTGCGGACCAGCGCGAGTCGGCGAACACCGGCCGCCGAAGGCTGGTCACGGCTCGCTTCGCTCCATCCATATCGACCACCCGCCGCAGACCCAGCAAAGCTCGGGGCGACCGGGCGAGTGCAAACGTGTTTGGGCCTCGACCGTGGTGGCCCAAGGTGGGAACCATCGTAGCCGATGCCAGGACAATGCGATAATACCACGAGCCGCGCTTGAATGATAGAGGCTTTTTGGGTCCGAAAGTGCGTTCGCGGAACCGGGCGCGCGCCGACCAGTCCCGTCCGATAATCGCCCGCCGAACAACGAACCATCGGACCGTGGCTCGGCGGTGCGACCTGCCCACGCGGGAGGCCGTCGGCGGCGATTGATGCGATGGGCCGCTGCGCCGCGGCGGCCGGCAGGCTATTTGACGCGCTTGCCGGTACCGCTCATCTCCGTGGTCTTCATCAACCCCATGTGCTCGGTGAACGTCCACTCCACCGAATCATCGTCGACGAAGTGCATCGTGCCCTTGATGGACGACGGGCCCCAGGGACTATGACTGGTCCCTTTCCAGTGCCAAGTCCGTGTCGGATCGTCGTACGTCGCCTCGCCGGTGCCCATCATGCCCATGCTGTCCACCCACATGGACCGGTACTTCTTGGCGTGGACATCGTAGGACCACGCCTCCAAAGCCTGCGAGTCGTCGAAGTGTTCCATCGTCATGACGCTGCGGTTGACCAGGTACCAGCCATTGCCCTCCCACTGACCCTCCGAGTGGCCGCCGGCCTTCAGCGGCTGATCGAGCATCGCGAACTTGGCCGTTCCCTCATACTGCCACTTCCCTACGAAGGCGTTGAGACGGTCCAGCTCGGCCGGCCGTTCGGGCATCGCGGCCTTCATTTCGGCGATCGTCATCTTGGGCATGCACCCGGCCAGGAGGAGGCTTGCGCTTGCCGCCACGAACGTCAGCACTGCGTTCCGTCGAGACATGTGTTCTCCTTCGCGTAGATTGCTTTCGGCCCACACAATCAGGCAAGACTCTAATCCTGGTGAGCGTCCGAGGCAAGCCGCCGCTGCCGGTCCGCGGACAGCGGGCGCCGCTCGCGGTACCGCGCTAAACGACACGATGATGGCGGAATCTCGGGGACGGGTTTGGGCGCATCCCCAGACCACGCACGCGTGGCGATACCTCCCGAGCCAGCGCGGCTACGCTCCCAATTCCCGGCTGCGGTTGAAGGCGGCAATCACGCCCGCGACGATGTTCTCGAAGACCTTGCTGTCCCGCAGAGAGGCCATCGCCGCCGCCGTGGTCCCGCCTGGGGAGGTGACTTTCTCGCGCAGTAGCTCGGGCTTCTCACCCGACTCGAGCATCATGCGGGCCGCACCGAGGGCCGTCTGCTTGGCCAGCAGGTCGGCGTAGTGCGGCGTGAGGCCGATCCGCGTGGCCGCCTCCACAAGCGCCTCGGTAAAGAAGTAGTAATACGCCGGCCCCGTACCCGACACGGCGGTAACGGCGTCCATGAGGGCCTCGTCTTCGACGTGCACGCTTTTTCCGCCGGCCTCGAAGATCCGCTGGGCCCGGAGCAGGTCGGCCTCGCTGGCGTAGCGGCCGGAACACACGCCGGCCATCCCGGCGCCGACATGCGACGCGAGGTTGGGCATGGTGCGCACGACGCGGGCCTTGATGTGGGGGAAGCACGCTTCCAGCGCGCGGGTCGAGACGCCGGCCATAATCGACACGACGAGGTGGTCTTCGCGGACGAGGTTCGCGAAGTCGCGTGCGGCCTCGCGCCATTGCTGCGGCTTGATCGCGAGCAGCAGGATGTAACTTTCCCGCACCAGGTGGCGGTTGTCCTCGGTGGTCGAGACGTGGAAGCGCTGCTCGAACAGCCGCCGCCGCTCGGGGTTCGGGTCGGAAGCGATGATCCGATCTTCCAGCAGAATGCTGTTGCGCAGAATCCCGTGCACGATTCCCTCGGCCGCGTTGCCCGCGCCGATGACCCCGATCTCATAGTGGCTGGGCATCGTTTACTGCTCCGCGCAGACGTTGATCTGCGCACGCGCGGCCGGTCCGCCAGAGTTCACGGTGCGGCCCGCGGCTCGTCCCGCGTCGGCGGGACGGTCCCGGCGAGGGTACCTGCTAGAACTGCTCTCCCCCACCCGCGCCCCGAAAGGAAGAGGGCAGACGTCGGGCGCTTCCAGCGGCAGGCACGAATCGACCCGAGGGGGCATCGTCGGCACCGCGGCGGCGGGTAGGGTACGCGGCGTGGAGACCGGCCGCGCCACCAGGGCTCCCACAGTCTCCTCGAACAGCCGCTGAATCTCCGGCGCGGCGCAGTGGCCGGCGTCGGACATGCGCCAGACAACCGTCCCGCGCCCGCACGCCTCCGCATACGCTTGCCGCAGCCCCAGATAGCCGCGTGTAACTGGAAAGCCGTACTTGATTGCCGCCGCGCGCGCCACCTGCGCCAGTCGCGTCCGTATCTGGACGCGGTTCATGACGACCCAAACGTGGGGCCGCGCGCTGCGGTGCACCTGGATTCGCACGCGGTGAAGCAGGCGTGCCGTGTGGTACGACGCATTGACATCCATCATGGATGGGCCGATGGGGAGCAGGACCAGGTCGGCCGCGGCCGCCAGGACCGCACTCTCCGCGCTGAGGGCGGCCGGTCCGTCCGCGACGAGCACGTCCGCGGCCGTCGCGAGCCCCACCAGGGCCTTGTTCAGGTGGGCGGACGTGTCACACCGCACCGCCCGAACCTCGGGCGCCGCTCGCGCCAGCCACTCGGAGCTGCTCGCCTGCGCGTCGGCGTCCACCAGGACCACGCGCAGGCCGCGTTCGGCGAGCCACGCGGCGGCGTGGACGGCAAGCGTGGATTTCCCCACTCCGCCCTTGTTGTTGAGAATCGCGAGGAGCGTTGCCATACGCACCTAGCCGTCGGCCGAGCGCGCCGCCGGCGCACTCGGTGCCGCTGGTTCGCCAGGGAGCAGGTCGGCCGGGCAGGCTTTGGGCGGGTCGGCCGGCCCTGGCTGCTCGGGCAGTTCCATCGCAAACCTCGATTGACCTGCGCCGCGCCGCTCGGCGCGTGTACCCCGGCCGAGGCGGACGGTAGGCGGTCGTTCCGCCGGCTGGCAGACGATGGTGTTGCGCCCCCGGCGCTTGGCGGTATACATGGCCTGGTCGGCGGCCTCGACCAGGCGTTTCGCGTCCCAGTCCGGGCACCACTCGACCGCGCCGACACTCGCCGCGATCGGCAACGGGCCGTTTTCCCAGTAGGCGACGTCATCGCGGATCGATTGCAGCAGCCGGCGCGCCACCTGTTGGGCCCCCTGGAGATTCGTGGAAGGCAACATCACCACAAACTCATCGCCGCCGACGCGCGCCGCACCATCGAACTGCCGAAGTACCGCGCTGATCCGGCTCGCGACGTGCCGTAGCACGGCGTCCCCCGCGCCATGCCCGGCACGGTCGTTGACCGCCTTCAGACCATCCAGGTCGAGCATGAGCAGGGCCAGCGGCGTGCCGAACCGCTGCGCGCGGCGAATCTCTTTTTCCAGGGCCTCCATCATCCAGCGCTGGTTGTACAGCCCGGTCAGGCTGTCCACCCGGGCTTCCAGGCGGGCCTGTTCGTAGGCGCGGGCGTGCGCCAGTGCACCGGCCACGAACGCAAAGATCTCGTTAAGGGGCAATCCAACCTCGGTGTTGGCCGTACGCGCGCAACCGCTGAAGCTCAGTACCCCCAACAGCCGGCCCGCATCCGCCAGGGGAACCACCAGGCAGCCCTCGTCGGCATACGGCCGGTCGTCGTGCGAATCGATGCGCCGGGCGGCCAGCTCAGCGCTCACACGGCTCGTCCGCAGCATCTGTCCGGCGCGCACCACCGCGGTCATCAGGTTCGTGCCTACGGCGTCCGTCCGCACCGCCAGATCGATCGGCCGTGTGTGCGTGGTCTCCGCCAGCGTCAGCAACTCGTGCTGGGCGTCATACAGGTAGAGCGATGCGTCCTGGTAGCCCAACCGCTCCCGCAGGCCCTGAACGCATTTGCGACACAGCGCCCGCAGGTCAAGCTCGTGGTAGTCAAGGAGCCAGATAGGCAGATGGAGTGCCGCCGGGCGCGCGGCGGCCTTGGGACCCTTCCCGGAATCCAGCTTCACGCCCGCCCAAAGCACTTCCAGCACTGCTGCCTGGCAGGGCTTGCGGATGAACATCCCGGGCGGCAGCTTCTCTACTGCGGGCGGCGTCTTCGAGTAGAAGTACACCCGCCGCTGGACATCGAAGGAGGGAGCATCGCCGGCCGAGTCGAGGTCGAGCCAGACCTGTCGGGCGCGCATGGCGCGGTCGCGCGTAAGCTCCTTGGTGTCAATCGATTGCAGCCGCGCGCGAACGGGACGCTGACGTTTGACCGCCTCCCGGAGGAGCGGATCGTCGGTTACCAGCAGAACATCGGTGATTTTCTCGGACATTCGCGTCCCGCTGCCGTGCCAGCCAAGCTACTACGCTTTATCGGGAGCATCCGACGAATAATGTTAGGCGGTGCGCACGCCGGCCGTGAGGGCGGAGCGCAATTTTGATGCACCGCCCCGGGCGATCCGTCCGATAGGGAAAGTCGCTGCGGGACGCGCCGAGCGCGACCGTGGATACCGCAGGATGGATTCACAAGGCCCAGGGATGAGCACTGAGACAGTCCGCAAGCAGGCCTCCGCGTTGCTCGCCGGCCGCTGGCAAGTCCCTCTGGCCCTGGTGGCCGCCGTCCTGGCGAGTGTCACGCTGTACCGCCTGATTCCACCGGCCCAGCCCTTCGACTTCGACGCGCTGGCCGCTCAGATCACGACGCTGGAACACGGGGAGGGCGCCGCGGCCGCCGCCGAGGCGCTGGCCGCGCTGCTCCGCCAGGAAACGCGGCTGACTGACGTGCAGCGGGCGGCGTTGCACGAGCGCATGGCGGAACTGCTGTTCCGCATCGAGCGGGGTCAACCCGTGCACAGCCTGGAGAACGCCCGTCGGCTGCTGGAGCATAGCCGGTTGGCGCGGGACCTCGGCCGGTCTACTTCACCGCGCACCGCTCTGCGCGAAGCGCACGCCGCACGCTGGCTGGGAGAGGAGGAGGCGGCGCTGAATGGTTTTCGGGCCGCGCTTCAGGCCGAAATCGCGCCCGAGGATCGGCGGGTCGCGTTGCGGGCGATGGTTGAGCTGTTGGAGGGGCGCCCCGAGGCGAACGAGGAGCGCCGCCGTGCGGAAGAGAAGCTGCTGGGCGACGAAAGCGTGTCGGCGGCGTACGTGTGGTGGGGGCTGCAACGCGCGGTGCGCGAGGCTCTGGCGGAGGACGACCCGGCGCGGGCGCGCGACTTGCTCACTCAGTACGGCGACCGGCTCAAGACCTCGGACTTGAAGGGATACCTCGACTATCTTTGGGCGTGCGTCATGTTGCACGAGGGGCGGCCGACGGAAGCGGCTCCGCTGGTGCGCTGGACTGACGAGTGGCTGACGGCGCGTACGAGTTCTGCTTCCGAGCTGGACGACTTCGGGCATCTGGGGAGCTTGAATCGTTTGCTCTCGGGGCGTCTCCGTCTCGCGGACGAACAATTGACCGAGGCCTTGTCGGAATTCGACGTGGCCCTCGAATACCGGCCGGAGCCGGAGCTGCGCGTCGTCGTGCAACTCAGTCGCGGCGAGGCGCTGACCGGGCTCCAAAGGACTGCGGACGCGCTGGCGGCGTTCGAGTCCGTCGCGACGGACGCCGGCGCACTGCCGGCGGGCCGCCGTCGCGCCACGCTTGCGGAGCTATCGGCCAGGTTGATCGAGGTTGCGGGGCGGCGGGAAGCCGCGGGGGACTACGAGAACGCCCTGAAGTACCTGACGCTGGCCGCCGACGTGACGCCGGCCGAAGACCCGGGCAGCGAACTGGACGTGCAGGAACACCTGGGGCGTCTGTACCAGGTTGCGGCCCAGGCCGCATCCGAGCCCGAGTCGTGCCGGCAGTATCACTTCCAGGCCGGCCGCGCGCTGGAGCGTGCGGCGCGCCTGGCGACGCTGGATGAACCGCGGCGCGCGGCACTGCTGTGGTCCGCCGCGGACGAGTACGACCAGAGTGGCCGGGTCACGGATGCCCGGCGGATGTTCGAGCAATTCGTCGCGGGACGCGCGTCTCATCCCGCCATGCCGCGCGCTCTGCTGCGTCTGGGGCAGACGTACGAGGCGGGCGGGGAGCCGGAGGCGGCGCTGAGGTGGTACGCGCGCGTTATCGACGAGTACCCCCGGCTTGAAGAGGCGGCCCGCGCGAAGGAGCTCACCGCCGGCGTGCTGATCGCGTCCGGTCCCGAGCGGTTCGCGGAAGCCGAGCGCGTGCTGACCGAGCTGCTGTCGGATGGCTCGATCACCCCGGATGCCGCGGTCTATCGGGACGCGCTGCTGGTAGTGTGCGAGTTGACGTATCACCAGGGCCGCTATGGCCAGGCCATCGGGCGGTTCCGCGAGTTCCTGGACTTGTATCCGGACGACCCGGAGCAGACCCGGGCGCAGTACACGCTGGCGGACGCCTATCGGCGCAGCGCCTATGCCCTGCGCGACGCGGCCCCGGAACCGGGCGCCCCCGCAGTCGCCGAGGCCCGGCAGCGGTTCGCGCAGGCCGCCGGCCTGTACGAGACACTGCTGGCCGGCCTGGCACCGACCGCTCTGGCCGCCGCGGATGCGGAAGCGCAGTTGTACGCGCGCCTGGCGCTGTTCAACCGGGCCGACTGCCTGTTCGAGATCAACGACCCGGAGTCGCTCCGGGCGGCGCTGGCGGTCTATCGGGCGGCCGCCGTGCGCTACGAGACCCAGCCGGCGGCGTTGTCGGCGCAAGTGCAGATCGCCAACGTGCACCTGCGGCTGGGGGAGGTCCTCGAGGCAGCGCGGGCCATAGAGCGCGCCCGATGGCTGTGGCGCGCGATCCCGCCCGAGAACTTCGCGGCCCCCCTCGAGAGCGACCGCGCCGCGTGGGAGCAGTTCTTGACCCTCGTCGCCGCATCCGATCTGTTCCAGGTCAAGCTGTCCAGTGCCGCCTGGCCGCCACGAACTTCGGAGAAGGAGCAATAGCATGAACGTCGCCACCAGCTCGCTGAACCCCGGCGAACTCATCACCCTGCTCGAGCAGCAACGCGACCACTACCGGCGGCTGCGGGAACTGAGCGACCAGCAGCGCTCCACCATCGCCGGCGACCGGCCCGAGCGGCTGCTCCAGATTCTGAGCGAGCGGCAGGAACTGGTCACGGCGCTGGCCCGCCTGAACGACTGCCTGGCCCCGTTTCGGCGGCACTGGGACGACGTGTACGCCGCCCTGCCCGACGAGCGCCGGCAGCAGGCCTCGGCCCTGCTGCACGAGATCAACGGACTGCTGCGCGGCATTCTGCGCGCCGACCAGGAAGACGGCGCGCTGCTGGCGGCCCGCAAGCAGGCGGTCGCGGCCGACCTGGCCGCGGCGTCCGGAGGTCACAGGGCCAATGCCGCGTACGCGCGGCAGGCCGGGGCCGCACCGGGTCCGGCTGCGGCGGACTTGACGGGCTGACCACGCTTGCAGCGCAGACGTCCGCCGGGATGCGCCCGGCGGGCGACAGCGCGATGGAGAGAACCAACGTGTCGGAGACACGTGAGACCGGCATGACGCCAAGCCTGGACGAGCTGTCCGGCGTGCTGCGCGAGTACATGGAGGTCACCGCGCGGCTCCAGGGGACGCACCAGGCCCTCCAGCAGGAGGTCGTGCGGCTGCGAAAGGAGCTGGCCGGGAAGGACCGCGAGCTGGAGCTGCGGCGGCGGCTGGCGGCCCTGGGCGAACTGGCGGCCGGCGTGGCACACGAAGTACGCAATCCGCTGGGGGCGATCCAGCTCTACAGCGGGCTCTTGCGGAAGCACTGCCGTGCCCACCAGCTCGGCCCCGCACTGCAACTGATCGAGAAGATCGAGGCGGGTATCCAGGCCATCGAGGCCGTCGTGCAGGACACGCTGGCGCTGGTGCCCCGCGATCGGCGACTCACCGCCCTGCGGCTGGCGGACGTGATCCAGCGCGTTCGCGATGCCACCCTGAAGACCGTGACGGTGTGTCGCGTGCGGCTCGAGGTTCGCCTGGCGGACGACAGCTTGTGCGTGCGGGCGGACCAGGACGGCCTGCAGCGCGTGCTCATCAACCTGATCGTAAACGCGGCGGAGGCCTCGCCCGCCGGGCGAACGGTCTGGGTGGCGGCGGACGCGGCCGACGACCAGGTGTTGGTCCGCGTGCTGGACGAAGGGCCGGGGGTGCCGGTCGAGATTCGCGACCGGGTCTTCGAGCCGTTCTTCACTACCAAGCAACAGGGAACCGGGCTGGGCTTGACCATTGCCCACCGGCTGATCGAGGCGTACGGCGGGCGGCTGACCGTAGCGAACCGTCCGGCGGGCGGGGCGGAGTTCGTGATCGCGCTGCCGCGCGCGGACGCAATGGAAACGTCGGAAGGAACCGAGGCGGAACAACGCGGCTACAGTGCCGCGTAGGCCAAGGAGGCCCCCATGGCTTGCATCTGTGTGATTGACGACCAGGCAATGATGCGTGATTCGCTGGCTGCCACGCTGGCGGTGCACGATCACAGGGTGTCCACGTTCGAGAGCGCCCAGGAAGCGCTCACCATGATCAAGCAGCAGTCCTTCGACGTCGTGCTGACCGACCTGCGCATGGCGGGTCTGGACGGCATCGGCCTGCTGCGGGAGATGCGGCGGCTGGGCATCGACGTCCCGGTGATCGTGATGACGGCGCACGGGTCGGTGCCCAACGCGGTCGAGGCCATGAAGCTCGGGGCGTTCGACTACATCCAGAAACCCTTCGACGGGCAGGAGATCGAGATTCTGATCGAGCGGGCGCTGCGCGAGCGCACCCTCGTGCGCGACAACGAGATCATGCGGCGCACCATCGAAGACTTCGACCGCAACCGCGAGCTCGTCGGCGAGTCCCCCGCCGTGCGGCCCATTCTCGAGAAAGTGCAGCGCGTGGCGCAGAGCTCGGCGACGGTGCTGATTACCGGCGAGAGCGGAACGGGCAAGGAGTTGATCGCCCGCGCGATTCACGCCGCGTCGCCGCGCGCCGCCCAGCCCATGCTGTGCGTGAACTGCGCGGCCCTCTCGCCGACGCTGCTGGAGAGTGAGTTGTTCGGCCACGAGAAGGGGGCCTTCACCGGGGCGGACCGGATGCGGAAGGGGCGCTTCGAGCTGGCCGACGGCGGCACGCTCCTGCTGGACGAGGTCTCCGAGATCGCGCCGCCGTTGCAGGCGAAGCTGCTGCGTGTCCTCCAGGAGCATGAGTTCGAGCGGGTCGGCAGCTCGGTCACCCGGCGCGTGGACGTGCGCGTCATCGCGACGACCAACCGCGATCTGCGCGACTGGGCCGCCAAGGCGCGCTTTCGCGAGGACCTCTACTATCGCCTGAGCGTGCTGCCGATCGAGGTGCCGCCGCTGCGGGAACGGCGGGAGGACATCCCGTTGCTGATGGACTGTTTCATCGAGCGCGGCGCCGCCCGCGAGGGCCGCGAGCGGCCGAAGTTCTCCCCCGAAGCGCTGAAAGTGCTCCAGGACTACAGTTGGCCGGGCAACGTGCGGGAGCTGGAGAACCTGTGCGAGCGCGTGTGCGTGCTGGAGGCCGGCCGCGAAGTGACCGCCGCCGCCATCGCCCCGTTCCTCAACGGGCCGATCAAGACGGCCAGCGCCGTCGCGCAAGGCTTGCAGTACCGCGACGGCCAGATCCTCAGCGACGCCGAGCGCGACCTGATCGTGCGTACGTTGGAGCGCTTCGGCGGGCACCGTGAGAAGACGGCCCGGGCGCTGGGCATCGGGCTGCGCACGTTGGGGCTGAAGCTCAAGAAGTGGCGCGAGGAAGGCACTTTCCATGAAGAGCGCCGGCGCCACGCCGCGGCGCTGGTCTGACGGGGCGGCCTGGGGCGAACCCGGATCAGCCGCGCGCGGCACGCGGCTTGCCATCGCTTTCCCCGAGTCGGCCGGTATGGAACGAGCCTGATGTGGATTGACCGCGTAACCAACTCGCCCATCACGCACGCGATCGAGCTGTCCGCGCAGTTCGCGGAGCAGCGCCAGAAGGTCCTGGCCGAGAATCTGGCCAACATCGACACGCCGAACTACCACACCCAGCGCCTGGACGCGACGGCGTTTCAGGCGTCGCTGCGGCAGGCGCTGGAGACGGCCCAACAGACGGGCCGGCGGCGGCTGATCTTGCGCGACAACGCGCAATTCTCGACCGGGCCGGACGGCCGCGCGCAGGCCCGGCCGGCCGCTGAGCCCGCGCCGAACGTGCTGTTTCACGACGGGACGAACGCGCGGCTCGAAGAGCTGCTGGCGGACGTGAACCAGAATTCGCTCTCGTACGACCTGGCGATGTCGTTGCTGCGCGGGCGGTACGAGAATCTCCTGCGGGCCATTCGAGGTAGGACGACGTGATCCGGGCACTCGACATCAGCAGCTCCGCCCTGACGGCCCAGCGCGTGCGGCTGGACGTGATTGCCGGCAACATCGCCAACGCCGAGGCCACGCACCAGGAAGACGGCACGCCAGCCCCCTACCGGCGCCGGTTCGTGACTTTCATGACGGGGGACGGGCGTGGCGGCCCGGGCGTGCATGTCGGCGGCGTCTACGCCGATCCGTCGCCGTTTCGTGAGAAGTACGATCCCGGCCACATCGACGCCGACGAGCAGGGGTACGTTCAACTCCCGAATGTGAGCATCACGATGGAGTATGTGGACGCGTTGGCGGCGAGCCGGGCGTATGAAGCCAACGCGGCCATGGTGAACGTAACGCGCAGCATGATTCAGCAGGCCCTGCGGCTGCTGGCCTAGCCACGGCCGGTACGGAGTCTGTGATGGTTGAGCCCGTTTCGCCAGACCAACTGCTGCCGGTCGCACCGGCCCGGCCGGCCGCCCCCGGGCGTCTCGCCGACGGCGCGCCCGGACAGGGAGGCTTTGCGGCGGAGCTGCGCCGGCAGTTGGAGCAGGTCAGCCAGATGCAGGCCGAGGCGGACGCGGGCATTCAGAGCCTGTTGACGGGACAGAGCGACAACATCACGGAGGTGCTCGCGGCGACCCGCAAGGCCGAAGTGGCGTTCAGCCTGCTGATGGAGATTCGCAACAAGCTGGTGGACGCGTACAGCGAGCTGAAGCAGCTCAGAGTCTAGAGACTGGAGACCAGGGACCGGAAACTGCAAGCTGGACTGGCGGGATACCCCGCCGCGGCGGGAATCACGCCTCTAGCGTGCGGTTTCGGGTCGGAGCCCACGGATGGGAGCGCTACAGCGCATACTGGGGCAGATCGTCCGCCGGCTGCGCGACATCAACACGTCGCAGCGCATCGCGCTGCTGATGGGCGGGGCACTCGTCGCCATTTCGCTGATCTGGCTCGTGCAGTGGGCTGCCAGCCCCGAGATGGTCCCCCTGCTGGACCAAGACCTCCAGCCCGAGGAACTCGCCCAAGTGCGCAGCGGGCTGGAGCTGATGGGCGAACCGTGCGAAGTGCGCGGCAATCGCGTCTTGGTCCGCGCCGCGGCCCACCGTCAGGCGATGATCGCGCACTTGCAGCAGCAGGAGAAGCTCCCTGCCAACACCAGCACCGCGTTCGCCAATCTCGTCCGCCAATCGGACCCCTGGATCTCGATGGAGGAGAGCCAGCGGCGTTGGACGTTCGCTCTCCAGCAGACCCTCGAGCAGGTGCTGCGCCAGTTCAGCGGGGTCAAGACCGCCAACGTGTTCCTGAACCTGAGTGCGCAGGGCAAGTCGTTCAGCCGCACGCCTCCGCCCAGCTCGGCCAGCGTCACATTGACCATGAAACACGACGGCGAGGTACCCCGCTCGCTTGCGCTGGCGGCCGCCCGCCTCGTTTCCGGCGCCGTGGCCGGCTTGCCGCCGCACAACGTGGAGGTGGTGGACGCCGCGACCGGGCGCGTGGCCCTGGATTGGGACGTCGAGCAGGACGCCGCCAGCCAGCTTGAGCGCAGGTTGGCCAAGGAGGAGCTGCGCTACGCGCAGAAGATCCGCCAGCAGGTTCCCGACCCCAAGGCCCTGGTCAGCGTCCAGGTGGAACTGAACCCGACCGCGAGCAACGTCCAGACCGAGCAGCCGCTCAAGGGCGTGCCCAGGTCCGAACGCACCATGCGCCAGGAAACCACGCGCGGACGCCCCGGCGAACTGCCCGGCGTCCAGCCGAACGTGGGACTCGCCGCCGGCTCCGGGGGCTCCAGCGAGACCAACTCGCAGGAGACATCGGAAACCGAGTCCGAGGTGGGCCTGGCCCGGAAAGTCGAAGCCACGCCGCCGGGCGAGGTGGAGAAGGTCACCGCTGCCATCAGCTTGTCACACAGCTACCTCGAGGGTGTCTTCCGCCGCGCGAACCCGACGGCCGATCCCGGAGCGTCGGGACCGGACGACGCCCAGATCGAGGACGTGTTCCAGCGGGAGCGGACGCGGCTGCTGAGCCAGGTGATTCAGCTCGTCAAGCCGCAGATCGAGGAGAACGTGGCCATCTCGCGGTACTACGACAATACCGTGGAGAACGTGGTCGCAAGCGCGCCGGGCGCGCTGAACGACACGGTCGACCTGATGAAGAGCTATGGGCCGCAGGCGGGGCTGGCGGTGCTCGCCGTGGTGGCGCTGGGAATGATGCTGCGGCTGGCGCGGAAGTCGGACGTCAGCGACATGTTTGGGCTGGAGCTCGGCTTGCCCAAGGAAGCGATCGAGGCAGCCAAGGCCGCGGCGGCGGACGTCTCCGCCCTGGCGAGTCAGCCCGGCCGCTACGCCGGGCCGGGCCGGCGAAGCCCCGGACCGGCCGAGGCGAGCGCGGTAGGGACGGCGCGCGGTCTGGACGCCGAACTGACGGCCCCGGTGGAGAACGTGGCAGCGACGGAGGGCATGCTGGTTGCCCAGGAGGTCGATCCCGCGACCGTGCAGACGCGCAAGATGCTGGAGCAAGTCGGCCAGATGGTGGAATCCGACCCCGACGTGGTGTCGGCGCTGGTCGAACAATGGGTCCAGCGCAGCGAACAGTACCGAGACGAGGCGTCCTGACCTATGGCCCGGGCAACATTCCGCGGCGAGATCAACAGCCTCAGCGAGCTGACCGGCGTGCGGAAGGCCGCGGTCCTGCTCGTCGCTTTGCGGCAGGAGACGGCTGCCAAGATCATGCGCGGTCTGGAGCGCGAGCGCGTCGAAGAGCTGTCGCGCGAGATCGCGGCGATCGAGGCCATTGCGCCCACGGTCCGCGAGCACGTGATCCGCGAGTTCTACAACCTGCTCATGGCCCGGCAGTACGCGGACGCCGGCGGCATGTCCTGGGCCCGCACGCTGCTCCAGAAGACGTTGCCGGCCGACGAGGCCCGGCGGGTGATCGCAATCATCGAGCACCAGGTGCACCAGACGCCGTTCAGCTTCCTGCAGAAGACCGAGAAAGAGAACCTGGTGACGTTCTTGCAGGAGGAACACCCGCAGACGATCGCGCTGGTTCTGTCCCACGTTCCGCCCGGGATGGCGACCGACATCCTCTCGTCCTTGCCGACCGAACGCCAGATCGAGGTTGCGTCGCGCATCGCCAACATGGACCAGACCAGCCCCGACGTGATCAAGGAGGTCGAGCGGGGCCTGGAGAAGCGCCTGGCCGGGCTGGTCTCGGAACGCTTCGAGCGGGTGGGTGGCATTGCCGCGGTCGCCGAGATTCTCAACATGGCCGGACGGACGACGGAGAAGGCGATCCTGGAGGGGCTGGAGCGGGACAATCCGCAGCTTGTGGAGGAGATCCGCCGCTTGATGTTCGTGTTCGAGGACATCGTCCGCGTGAACGACAAGGGCATCCAGGCGGTGCTCAAAGAGATCGAGAACGACGAGCTGTCCCTGGCCCTCAAGACCGCCAGCGAGGAGCTGAAGGCCAAGGTGTTCAAGAACATGTCCGAGCGGGCCGCCCAGCTCATCAAGGAGGAGATGGAGTTCATGGGTCCGGTCCGCATCAGCGACGTGGAGGCCGCTCAGCAGCGGATCGTGGACATCGTCCGCCGGCTCGAGGACGCGGGCGAGGTCATCATCGCCGGCCGCGGCGGCGAGAAGGAATTGATCGTCTGATGGAGCGGGCGACTCCCGCGCCGGCCGGAGTGGTTGGGAAACCCGCCCCCCAGGGCTCACGGACGGGCATATGGGCGCTGTAATACGACGAGAATCCGGCTCCTCGGCGTCCGCGTTCTCCTTCCAGGACGTCGAACAGGAAGCCCGCACGATCCTCACGCGTGCCCGCGCACAGGCAAACCAACTCCTCCTCGCGGCCGAGGCGCAGGCTCAGCAACTGGCGGACGCCCGTCGGGCCGAGGCCGTTCAGCAGGGGTTGGCCGAGGGCCGGCGACTCGGCCTGGAACAGATTCGGCAGGAGGCCCGGCAGGCGGCCGTGCAGGCCGCGCGCGCGGAGCTGGAACGGCTCAAGGGTGCGCTTCAGGCCGCTCTGACCGAGTACGAAGCTCGCCGCCACGGCCTTATCGCGCAGGCCGAGTCCGGTCTGATCGTCCTGGCGGCCGCGATCGCGCGCCGCGTGTGCAAGCTCTGCGTGGAGGCTTCGACGGAGGCCACCCGGGCCAACGTCCGCGCGCTGCTCGAGATGGTCCGACACTGCGACGACGTCGAGATTCACCTCAACCCCGCCGAGCACGAGTTGCTGGCGGAAATCCTGCCCGATCTGGTCCGGGGTGTCGCCGGACTCGAGCACGTCACGCTCAAGCCGGACGCCGCCGTCGCGCGCGGCGGCTGCATCCTGCACACGGCGGCCGGTAGCATTGATGCCTCGATTGAGGGCCAGGTGGAACGTATCGCCGCGGCCCTGGGCGCCTCCCTCGCGGCGGAACACCCCGCACAAGATGTACCGCCGGGCTGGCCGGGACTCGCCCGGCCGGACGAGGCGTCGTCATGAGCGGGGCGACGGGCAAGCCTTCGGGCAGCGTGTTTGCCGCGGTGGCCACCGAGGTCGCAGGCCTGATTAGCGAGCAGATTCGCGGGCGCGTCGCCGAGGTGCGCGGGCTCACGGTCCGCGCCGCCGGTCTGCCGGTTCCGGTCGGGGCACGCTGTGTCATTCACACACGGCACGCGGGTTCGGTGCAGGCCGAGGTCGTGGCCCTGCGCGAGGCGCAGGCCGTGCTGACGGTCTTCGGCGAGGCGACCGGCATTGCACCGGACGACGTGGTCGTGTGTGTCTCGGGGCCGCCGCGCGTGCCCGTGGGCTTCGACCTGCTGGGGCGCGTCATCGACGCCCAGGGTCGGCCGCTGGACGGCCGGCCCGCGCCCCGGCTCAATGTGCGCTACCCGCTATACAACGCAGCGCCCGCCGCCATGCGACGGCGGCGCATCGACCAGCCGCTGGGGTTGGGAATCCGGGCGATTGACGGACTGTTGACCGCGGGCCGCGGACAGCGGCTGGGCATCTTCGCGGGCACCGGCGTCGGGAAGAGCGTGCTGATGGGCATGATCTGCCGGAGCACGCAGGCCGATGCCAACGTGGTCGTGCTGGTCGGCGAACGTGGCCGGGAAGTGGGCGACTTCATTCGTGACCAGCTTGGCGCAGGGGGCCTGGCCCGCAGCGTCGTCGTGGTATGCACGTCGGACGAGGCGCCCGCCCTGCGCGTGCGCAGTTGCCTGCACGCCACCGCCATCGCCGAGTACTTCCGCGATCAGGGCCTGGACGTGCTGCTGATGATGGACTCCCTGACGCGGATGGCGATGGCCCAGCGGCAGATCGGCCTGGCCGCGGGGGAGCCGCCGACGGCCAGGGGCTATCCGCCCAGCGTGTACGCGCTGCTGCCGAGGCTGTTGGAGCGCGCCGGGCGGACGGCACGCGGCAGCATCACCGGCATCTACACGGTCCTCGTCGAAGGCGACGACATCGATGAGCCGCTTTCGGACGCGGTGCGCGGCATCCTCGACGGCCATATCTGGCTGTCGCGGTCCCTGGCCAACCGCGGCCATTACCCGGCGGTCGATGTGCTCAACAGTATCAGTCGCGTGGCGCCCGACGTGATGCGCCCAGGGCAACGGCAGGCGGCCGCCGCGGTCCGCCGCGTGCTCGCGACTTGGAACGACATCGAGGACCTCGTGAGCATCGGCGCCTACGTACCGGGGGCGAACCCCGACTACGACGTCGCCGTTCAGACCCGCGCGGTCCTGAACGCTTATCTGACCCAGGCGCAGGACAGCCGTTGCACGTTCGACGAGGCGGTCAGCAGCCTGCACGAGCTCGGCGCGCTGCTGGAGAAGACACGGCAATCGCTTGCCGGCCGCAAACCGGGCCCATGACCGCGGCGACGCGTGCCGGCCGGGCTGCCTGAGGACGAACGATGGCCAGGCGTTTTGATTTCCGGCTCGGGACGCTGCTTCGCGTCCGGCAGTTGCGCGAGCAGGAGGCGAAGCGCAAGGTTGCCGCGCAGCGGGCCGAAATTGCGCGGCTGGACCGGCTGAACCGGCAGACCGCCGACGACATTCTGCGGCAACAGGCGGAGCTGCTGGAGGGACAACAACACGGTCGCCTGGATCCGCTCAGCCTGCAACGCGGCCGGGCATGGATCGCCCACCTGCGGCGGACGATTGCGCTGCGCGACCTTCAGCGGGCCGAAATGACCGCCCGGCTGCAACAATTACAGGCCCTCTGGCACGCGGCCCGCACACAGGCGCGCATCATCGAGAAGCTCCGCGAGCGGCGCTGGCAGCAGTATGTGCGCGAGCGCAGGCGCGACGAGCAGGCCGCCGCCGATGAGCTGGCACAGCAGTTGCTGACCCGACCGTCCTGAAACTGGAGACTGGAAGCCCGACGGTGTTCACCAAAGTCCTTAACGCTTTCGGCGCCGTGGCGCTCGCCACCGTGCTCGCTACCGGCGGGTTCGTCGGCTACCTGTTTGGTACGGACCGCCTCAACCCGAACCGGCTGGAAACGATCGCGGGGGTCTTGCGCGGCGAGTTCGACGACTCGGCGGAGGAGACCTCGGCGGAGCCGGAAGTGGCGGCGACGGCGCCGTCCGCCGAAGAGCCCGGCGCCGGCAGCGAGGCGGAGTTGCAGGCGGCGCGCAAGCGCCAGCGCCTGGAATTGCTCGCCACCGAGCGGGCCGTGCGCGACCTGGAAGCGCAGCGGCGGCTGTTGGACCAGGTGCTTCAGCACGTGGTGCAGGAGCAGGAGCGCCTGGCGATCGAGAAGGTGGAGTTCGCCCGGCAGCGCGAGCGGTTGCAGAGCATCGCGCGCGACGAGGGTTTCCAGAAGGAGCTGGAGCTGGTCTCCGGGCTTCAGCCCCGCCAGGCGAAGGAGCACCTCCTGCGCTTGTGGCAGAAGCAGCCGGCCGACGCCGTGCGGCTGTTGAGCGCCATGGAGGAGGGGCGCGCGAAGCGCATTCTCGAGCAGCTCAAGACGGAGGACGAGCTGCAAATCCAGACCGATCTGCTGGAGCAGATCCGATTGCAGGGGACCGAGGGCCACGCCAGCGCGTCACGGACGACCGACGGCGCCGCCACACCGTAGGTGTCGCGATGCAGGTCGATCTCGTACCGTCCGCGGGCGGTCGTGCGCCCACCAGCAGCGTCCGCGCCGCGCTGACGCCGGACGTGCTTCAACTCCTGACTCCCAGCGCTGCGACTCAGGCGCGCCAGCGGCAGAACCTGGAAGACCGCCAGGAAAAGCTGCGCCGGCGCGACCTCGAACGCAGCGACCTTGTCGCGCAGGCGGCCGGTGCACCGCGTCCGTCGGAATTGATGATGCGCGCCGAACGCGAGATGGCCCCCGGCAGCCAGGCGGCCCAGCGGCAGCAGTGGCAGGCGCAGCTCCGCGAACAGGTGCAGCAGCGAAACAGCACAAGCCGGCAGGCGGCAAACCAGGCCGCCGGCCGCGACTCGCCCGAACGGTCGCCCGCTGTGGGCCGGGCACCCGGGACCAGCGCAACGGACGCGAAACCGGCCGCGGCCTCGGCCGCTCCGTCAAGCGGCGACCGGGCCGTCAAAGCGTCTTCGCCGGAAGCAACCCCGTCAGCGCGCACGGCCGCCCGACCGGTGCCCGGCCCGCTCCCGGCGGGAAGCGGCAGTGTCCGCCCGGTGTCGTTCAACGCGCTCGTGAGTGCGACGTCGCCACCGGCGGGCAAGGTCGGCCCGGCGAATCAAGGCGGGCTGCGTGTAACGGGAATCACCGCGGCTGCCGCGACCGTGAAGTCCGCGGCCACGCCCGGCAGCGCAGCCCCGCGCGCGCCCGGCGGCGTACCGGTGGCAGCGACGGCGGCCCGCACCACAGTCGCGGGTGCGAAGGCTGCCACCAACCGGGCCGGCGCGGCAGAAGCCGAGCCGCGCAGCACTGACGCCAACGTCGAGCGGATTGTGCGCTGGGTCGCCGGGCGGATGAGCAGGGAGCGCGCGGTTACCACGCTTCGGCTTGACCCGCCCGATCTCGGCATGGTCCGCGTGCGAATGGACTTGCGCAACGAGCAGTTGGGGTTGGACATCGAGACCCGGACGGTCGCGGCACGCAAGTTGCTTGAAGACCACGTTGAGACGTTGCGGCGCAGCCTGGAGGCTTCGGGCGTACACCTCGAGCGGGTTGCGATTCGGGCCCTCGCGCCCCGCGCTGACGCAGCCGAAACCAACGGCTCGCCGCAATCGGGTGTCTGGTCGGACGCCGGCGAAAACCGTCCCCGTCCAGACGCCGAGTTCGCCGGAGGCGGGCTCCCCGGGGAACCGGAGTCCCCCAACGCCGAGCCGTCCGCGGCAGTAGACGGAACGGCGTTTGCGGAACCGGCGGCGGAGCCGCTGGTGAACATCCTGGCGTAGCGCGGCGCGGAGCGCCGGCGACGCGAACCGGACTCGCCGGTGGCGAGGACCGAGCGCAGGGCGTTTGCCATGCAGACACAGGCGATCAGCGGAGCCGCCGGCTCCACCACGACAGCAACCAAGAGCGGAATGAGCGGGCTGGAAAGCGAGGACTTCTTCAAGATTCTCGTGACCGAGCTGCAGCAGCAGGACCCGCTTCAACCCACCAAGACCAGCGACTGGATCGGGCAGATCTCTCAGATTCGCAGCATCGAGCTGTCCAAGAACCTGACCGATGCACTGACGCAGATCACGTGCAACCAGCGCGCGACGTCGGTCAGCGCGCTGATCGGCAAGTACGTCACGGCCACCGTCGAGGGCAGCGACGGCGCGACGCAGGCGGTCTCCGGCGTGGTGACGGGCGTGCGCTTTGACGCCGACGGCACCGCCGTGCTGGAGCTCGATACCGGCCAGTCCGTCCCCGCCGACAGCGTTACGCACATCACCACGGCCGAGAATGCGCCGGCCGCGGCGACCGCGGAAGGCAGCGACGACACGACGACCACCGACACGAGCACGGCTACGACCGCAACAGCGTCCGACAAGACCGCACAGACCGCCAAATCCAGCTATCCGCGCCTGCTGCCGTTCCTGTCGCTGGATGGCGAGTTTCACCTGTAAGCGCCCGGAGGGACCGACATGGGACTGACTTCGGCGATGTACACCGGCTTGAGCGGGCTGAACGCCAATCAGACCCGGATCGAGACCATCGGTCACAATATCGCGAACGCCAACACCACCGCGTTCAAGGCGTCCCGCACGCTCTTCCAGACCCAATTCTCGCAGACCCTGTCCATGGGCACGCCGCCGAGCGACACCAGCGGCGGGACGAACCCGACGCAGGTCGGTCTGGGCACGCTGGTAGGGGCCACGCAGCGGAACGTGTCGCAAGGGTCGGTTGAGACCACGGGCGTTCCCAGTGATCTGGCCATCGAGGGGAGCGGCTACTTCATCGTGCGCGACCCGGCCGGCCGCAGCTACTACACCCGCGACGGGGCGTTCTCGCTCAACAGCGATAACCAGCTTGTCACCATGGACGGCAACCGCGTGCAGGGGTTCGGCGTGGACGCGAACTCCGCCATCGTGCCGGGTACGCTCCAGAATCTCGAAATCCCCGTCGGACGACTCAGCATCGCGCGGGCCACAGAGAACGTGACGATGGACGGCGACCTCAGCGCCGCCGAACAGATCGCCACCCAAGGCTCGCGGCACGTCTCGCAGGCCCTGGTCGGAGCCGGCGGATCGGCGGCCACCGCCGACACGGTCTTGACGGACCTGCGTTCGGCGGCGTTGCCGGGCACCCCGCTCTTCGCCGACGGCGATGTGATCACGGTCCGCGGCGCCACCCGCGGCGGGCGCGAGGTCGCCGCGCAGGAGTTCACGGTCGGTACCACCGGGAGCACACTGGGCGAGTTTGCGGCCTGGCTCCAGACGGCGCTCGGGATTCAGGCCGATCCGGCGCTGGCGGGCGACCCGAGCGTGACTGTCGCCGACGGCGCACTCGTGATTCGCAGCAACGCCGGCGTGCCGAACGCAATCGAGATCGCGACGGCGGACGTGACCAGCAGCAACACGGCAGCGGCCCTGCCGTTCCAGCTCTCGCAAACCGCGGAAGCGGTCGGATCGGGGGTGTTCACTTCGTTCACGGTGTACGATTCGCTCGGCAACCCGCTCCAGGTCAACGCCGCCTTCACGCTGGAGGATACGCCCGACACGGGTCCCGTCTGGCGCTATCTGCTGGAGGCCCCGGGGACTGACGTCACGCCGGCCACGTATGCCACGGGCACCGTGTCCTTCGACACCGCGGGCAACTTCGTCGCCGCGACCGGCAACCAGCTCGCGCTGGACCGCACGGGCACCGGGGCGGCCACCCCGGTCACAGTCACGCTGGACTTCTCGGGCGTCAACGGCCAATCCACGAAGGTCTCGAACGTCATCATGGCCGACCAGGACGGCTACCCGTCGGGCACGCTCAACAGCTTCGCGGTCGGCAGTGACGGCACGATCACCGGCATATTCAGCAACGGCCTCTCGCGCGCCCTGGGTCAGGTCGCCGTGGCGACGTTTGCCAACGAAGCCGGCCTGGTCGCCGAAACCGACAACCTCTACTCGGCCGGGCCGAACTCCGGGCCGGCGGCAGTCGTGGCGCCGGGGACGTTGGGGGCGGGCGCCATTCGCGGCGGGGCCTTGGAGATGTCAAACGTGGACCTGTCGCGCGAGTTCATCGGCCTGATAACGTCCAGCACGGGTTTCCAGGCCGCCGGCCGCGTGATCAGCGTTGCCAACGAGATGCTCGACCAACTGCTGATGACGCTCCGGTAGGTGTCCGTTGAGAAAGGGGGGCCGGCTCCGCGCCTGCGGGCTTTCGCGGTAGCGCTACAGCGTTCTCTCGCGGTGGCTGTCCCCCTTTCTACGGACTAGCCGCTCAGCTCAACACGGAAACAGGCGCTCCAGGGCGCTCGGCCCGGTGCCGACATCTTTGCGCGGCGGCGCACAATGTGCCCACGGGGCGCGGGGAAGTCTGATAAGACTTGTGGCCGCGCGCAGGGCCCTGGCCGCCGGTGAACCGTGACGGGCGCAGAGTCGATAAGTGGGGGGAGCTCCTGTTGCGCCGCGGCCGATGGCCGGTCGCGCGAACAGAGCAGCGAGACAAGCGGGATGGCAGAGAAGACGGCAAAGGAAGGCAGCCCGGCGAAGCCCAAGAAGCGTATGCCCACGACGCTGGCGATCGTCCTGGGCGTCGCAATCGCCGAAGCCGCCGTGTTCTTCGTGGTGTTTAAGTACGTCGGCGGCGGGCCACAGGAGGCACATGCGGCGGAGGCCGTAACGGTTGAACCCGCCACTCAGCCGGTAGGTCTGGCGGAGGTGCCGGTCTTGAAGAACTTTCGGGTGCCGAACGACAAGCTGGGCCGGATGTACTTGTACGATCTCGATCTCAGCGTCGTCGTCCCCGAGGACCGCAAAGAGCACGTCCAGGAACTCGTCGAGAGTCGCAGCGGCGAGATCGGCGACCGCATCGCCCGCATCATGCGGAGCGCGACGGACCGCGTGCTGAAAGAGGACGACCTGCGTGCCTTGCGGCAGCAGATGTTGGAGACGCTGCGCGAGATCTTCGAGGATGAGGAACTGGTCCAGCGCGTGCTGATTCCCCGGTTCGTCCCGATGCGCTCGGACTGACCCGTTTCGCCGGGCGCGCCTAACCCATCCGCGACAAGGACGTTGCAGAGCGATGGCAGACGAAGCAACCCAGCCCGATCCTAGCGTAGAGGATTCGTTCCCCGCGGATACGGCCCCGCGCGCGCCGGCGGACGAGACATCGGCCACGTCGGCGGACGAAACGCCGGCGACGCCGATGGATGTGGTCCCGTCAGGGCCGGCGGGCGACACGCCGGCTGCGTCGGTGGATGAGACGCCGACCACGGAGCCCGAAACCTCCGTCGCGGGGAGACCCGAGGCGGAGGACTTGCCCCAGTCCCTGCCCGCGGCAGAAGCACCCGCTGAAACGGAACTACCGCCGGCGGAAGAGCCCCTGCCGGCAGCCGCTGCCGACGGCAATGTCATCAACCAGGCAGAGTTGGACGCCCTCACCGCAGCTTTCGGAGCCGATGGCGCTTCGGCCCCGGCCGCGTTCGCCCCGACGAGCGAGCCTGCCCCCGCGGAAGAGATCGCGGATTTCGCCGGTCCGTTGGACGCCGCGCCGTTTACCGAACCGGAGTTCTCCGATTCCGGTGCGCCGGCGGTCACCAGCATCGACCTGCTGAACGACGTGCGCCTGGACGTGAAGATCGAGCTGGGGCGGACGAACCTGTATATCGAAGACGTTCTTAAGCTGGGCGTTGGCGCGGTGGTCGAGCTGGACAAGCTCGCGGGCGATCCGGTCGACATCTACATCAGCGACCGGCTGATCGCGCGCGGCGAGGTCCTGGTGCTCAACGACAACTTCTGCGTCCGCATCAACGATATTCACAGCCCGATCCCCGAACTAGAGACCAACTAGCGAAGCGTGATGGAACCTGGCGTGCCAAGGATGGCGGTGCTGGTGCTCTTCTGGGTGTTCTACCCGGGCTGGGCGGCGGCGCAACCGGCCGATTCGCCCGCCGCTCCCGAAGTCCGCGACGGCGGGCTGCTCATCCCGCCGGACAGCGGTGCGGATCGCCGCGACTCCGCCAGTGCCCCGTCCCTGGCGCCCGACGAGGCCTGGGCTTCCCCCGACATTGTGGCACCGCACATGGCGCCGCGACCGCTGCCCCGCGGCACGGAACAGAGCGCCCGATCGCCGCTGGCCGCAACTCCGGCGCGAAGCGCGAACGCTGGGCTGCGCAGCACCGCCGCCCTCGGCGGCGTGGTCGGTCTGATCCTTCTCCTCGCATGGGGGTATCGGATCGTCGCCGGTCGCGGCGGGCGGCTGGCGCTGCGCAGCACCCGACCGGCCCTGATCGAGGTCGTCAGCCGAACGGTACTCTCGCCGCGGCAGTCGCTGTGCCTGGTGCGGGTCGGACCGCGCCTGGTCCTGCTCGGCGTCACCCCGGAGGCCGTCCGGCCGCTGGACGTAATTCAAGATGCAGACCTGACGGCGCAACTGATGGGTTGGGCGACCCAGCAGCGCGGCGACAGCCACACGGCGCAGTTCGCCCGCTGCCTGGAACGCGAGGCCGAGACGTACGGGACCGGCGAGGGACAGGAAGAGACCGTCGTGCCCGAGGACCGGCGGCTGCTTGATCTCAAGGACCGGCTGGCGGGCACCGTGGCGCGCTTGCGCGCCGCCGCCGCGGGTGTCTGACGCGGCAGTGCGGCGCCAGGCACACCGGGAGCCGGGTACGCCAGCGCAAGCCGACGACGGAGTCGTGCGGGTGACCAAGGAGTGGTCGATGGTCCGGCGGCTGGGACAGCTTGGCGTCGCCCACGCAACGGCGCGTGCCGCCGCGCTCCTGCTGGCGGCCGTCGCGATGCTGGGGGCCGGCGCTCCCCGAGCCGTCGCGCAGGCTGTGCAGGATCGCGGCACCGCGACATGGGATGCCGGCGGCGGAGCCGGGGGGCAGGCGGAAGCATCGGCCGCCACGAACGGGACTCCCCCGGCGGGCATTCCCGGTGCCCCGGGAGCGTATGGCGACGACCCCATCTTCGTGCCGGACGTGAGTCACTGGCTGCCCAAGGCGGCCAGTCGCGAGGCCCTCAGCAACTCGCTGCAAATCCTGGTTCTGCTGACGCTGCTGACGGTCGCCCCCAGCATTCTGCTGATGATGACGTCTTTCCTGCGGATGCTGGTGGTGCTGGTCCTGCTGCGCCAGGCGCTGGGCACGCAGCAGTTGCCGCCGTCGCAGATTCTCGTTGGGCTGGCGCTGTTCCTCACCATCCTCGTCATGGCCCCCACCTGGGCGCGGATCAACGAGCACGCCGTCCAGCCTTACTTGAACGAGAACCTGGGACAGATGGATGCGATCGCGGTGGCCGGCGGCGAGCTGCGCAACTTCATGTTCGGCCAGATCCGCAGTGCCCGCAACGAGCAGGATGTCTATCTCATGTACGAGTATGCCGTCGCCCGGCCGGTGGCGGCGGACCAGGTGCTGGATGAGCGGGAAGTGCCGATGACGGCGCTGGTGCCGGCGTACATTCTCAGCGAACTCAAGGTGGCGTTCATTCTGGGCTTTCGGATTTACCTGCCGTTCCTGGTGATCGACATGGTGATCGCCACGGTGCTGGTCTCGATGGGCATGATGATGCTGCCGCCCGTGCTGATCTCGCTGCCGTTCAAGCTGTTGCTGTTCGTGCTGGCCGACGGCTGGCACCTGGTGGTGGGGGCATTGATGGCGAGCGTGACGTGATGACAAAGGCCCGACACGCCGGCGGCCCGCGCAGCCCGCCCTGGGTTGTGGACTCACGATCGGCCTTCGACGGGCTGTGGCCCGGGTCTTTCTCCGGCACCACGGGCTTGATGGGCAGCGGCACCAAGGGAGTGTGAGCATGGAAGCGATGCTGGCGTTGGACCTGGGGCGCGAGGCGCTGCTGACGGCGCTGATTATCTCCGCCCCCGTGCTCGGGATCGGGCTGGTCGTCGGCCTGGTCATCAGTCTGATTCAGACCGTGACCCAGATTCAGGACCAGACCCTGAGCATCGTTCCCAAGATCGTGGCGATGGTCGGGGCCGCGGTCTTCTTCGTCCCCTGGCTCGCTCAGCGCGTATTGGAGTATTCACAGCAGATGTTCGCCGGACAATAGAAAATACAGAATAGAGAATACAGCCGCGTTACCGTCATGCGATCCACATTCCCTATTCCATATTCTGTATTCGTGAGCAACCATGCCGGTCGAAGCGTTGGCCCAGTACCTGAAGCTGCCGGTGTTCGCCCTGGTCGCGTCCCGCCTGGGCGGCCTGCTCATGTTCCAACCGGTACTTGGGGCGCTGTCGATCCCGATGCATCTGCGCGTCATGCTCGTTCTGGCGCTGGCGGCCCTGATTACGCCGCTCGTGAGCCTGCCCGCCGCCGCCCCCGACCGGCCGCTCGACATCGCGCTGGTGATGGGAGGCGAGCTGCTGCTGGGCCTGCTGCTGGGGTTGCTGACGGCGCTGGCTTTTGTCGGTCTGCAAATGGGCGGGCTGCTCATCGCTCAGGAGTCCGGGCTGGCTTTCGGTCACATCGTCGACCCGACCAGCGAAGAGGAAGAGACCACCCTGGGCGTGTTCTACTTGCAGCTCGCGGTCGTCCTCTACCTGCTCGTCGGCGGCCACCGGGCCCTCGTGTCGGCCTGCCTCGACACCTTCGAGACGATTCCCCTGCTGGCCTGCCGCCCGGCCGCGATCGTCGACCTCGGCCTGCTCGGCCAGGCCCTCGCCCTCAGCGGCCACGTGGCCCTGCGCGTCGCCGGACCGACCTTGCTGGTGTTGCTCCTGGTGAACCTCGCGCTCGGCTTCGTGTCGCGCACGATGCCGCAACTGAACATTTTGGCGGTGGGTTTCTCCGTCAAAGGGTTGCTCGCGTTCGCGCTGATGGCGGCCTCGCTGCCGTCGGTAGCGTCCGCCCTCATCAGCACGCTGGAACGTGTCTACCTCTGGGTGAACGAACTCATCCGCCTGCCGCACTAGCGGCCCCGGGCTCAGCAATCAGGACGGCCGATGGCGAACGATGAAGGCGGTGACCGAACCGAGCAACCCACTCCGCGACGGCGCGAAGAGGCCCGCGATGAGGGCCAGATCGCCCGCAGCGCCGACCTGACGGCCGCCATCGCGCTGCTCGCCGGCCTGCTGCTGCTCAAGACCCTCGGCGGCCAGATGATGGGCAAGCTGCTGGGCCTGACGCAGGCGCTCGGTCATGCGCCCGGCATCGCCGCCACGGACCTCCTGCCTTGGATCAAGCGGGTCGGAACCGCCGCGGCCGAGGCGCTCCTCCCCTTCCTCGCACTGCTGGTCGTGATCACTGTGGCCGGTACGGCGGCGCAGGCCGGGCTGCTGCTGACTTGGAAGCGGCTCACCCCCAAGCCGGAGCGGGTCAGTCCGGTGTCGGGCTTCAAGCGGCTGGTATCGGCCGATGCGCTCAGCCGCCTGGCGCTTGGGCTGCTGAAGATCGCGTTCGTGGTGGGCGTGGCCTACATCACGATCGCGGGGCGGATCGGGGACGTGCTGTCCACCGGCGGGCTGCATCCGGCGGGCGTGTTCGGTTTGAGCGCGGCGGTGCTGTGGGACCTGGCGGTCCGCCTGGCGCTGGTGCTGTTGGTACTCGGGGTGATCGACTACCTGTTCCAGCGTTGGCGGCTGGAGCGTCGGCTGCGCATGACCAAGCAGGAGGTGCGCGACGAGCTGAAGCGCATGGAAGGCGATCCGCTGGTCAAACAGCGCCGCCGGCAGATCCAGGCCCGTCTGGCCATGCAGCGGATCCACGCGGAGGTGCCGCGGGCCGACGTCGTGGTCACGAACCCGACGCACTTCGCGGTCGCGCTGCGCTACGAGGAGGCCGTTATGGCCGCACCGCGCGTGGTCGCGAAGGGCAAGGACTTGATCGCCGAGCGGATTCGCCAACTCGCCCAGCAGCACGGCGTCCCCGTCGTTCAGCGGCCGCCGCTGGCCCGCGCCCTGTACCTGACCGTTGAAGTGGGGCAGGAAATCCCGCCGGCGTTTTATCGCGCAGTGGCCGAAATCCTGGCGTATGTGTACCAACTGAGCGGCCGGAAGGCAGGATGAAATGAGAATGAAGAATGCAGAACTGAGAATGAAGAAAGGCCCGTCGCGCGATACACGACAGTGCGCAGCGTCCTTCTTCCTTCTTAATTCTACATTCTTAATTTCCACTTGATTGGGAACTCTATCCTCGTGACCCTCCTCGACAACAACCCGGTCCTGCGGTTCGTGAACGAACACCGCGGGCTGCTCTTTCCGATCAGCGCGGCGGCGTTGATCTTCGTGATCCTGATTCCGCTGCCGACCGCGGCGCTCGACTTCCTGCTGCTCGCCAACATGCTGCTCACGACGGTCGTGCTGATGACCGTCATGTATCTCCGCACCCCGCTCGAGTTTTCCAGCTTCCCCTCGCTGCTGCTGGCCCTGACGCTCCTCCGGCTCGTGCTGAACACCGCGACCACGCGGCTGGTCCTGTCGAACGGGGCCCAGGGCACCGGGGCCGCGGGCCGGGTGGTCGAGGCCTTCGGCCTGTTCGTGTCGGCCAATTCGCTGGCCGTCGGCGTCATCATCTTCCTGATCATCACGGTCATCCAGTTTGTCGTGATCACGAAGGGCGCCACGCGCATCGCCGAGGTCGCGGCGCGTTTCACGTTGGACGGCATGCCCGGCAAGCAGATGGCCATCGATGCCGACCTGAATGCCGGCAGCATCGACGAGGCCGAGGCCCGCCGGCGGCGGACCGAAATCTCCCGCGAATCCGACTTCTACGGGGCCATGGACGGGGCCAGCAAGTTCGTCCGCGGCGACGCCATCGCCGGCATCATCATCACCTTCGTGAACATCATCGGCGGCCTGTACGTGGGCTTGGTCGAGCACGGCATGACGCTCCGCGACTCGCTCGAGGTCTACACGAAGCTGACCATCGGCGACGGCCTGGCCAGCCAGATTCCGGCCTTCATCGTCTCGGTGGCCGCGGGCATGCTGGTGACGCGCAGCACGGGCCAGACCAACATGGGCGAGGAGGTGCTGAGCCAGCTTCTGGCCAAGCCGACCGCCCTGGCCGTGGCTACCGGCTTCCTGCTGGTCCTCACGCTTACGCCCCTGCCGAAGATCCCGTTGGCCACGATGGCCCTGGGTTGCGGCCTGCTGGCGTACTTCGTGAGACGCTGGCAAACGTCCGCGGTCGTTCGCAAGGCGACCGAGCAGCGCGCCAAGGAGCGGGCCAAGCCCGAGAAGATCGAGACCCACCTGGCCGTCGATCCGCTCGAGTTGCAGGTCGGGATCGGGCTGGTGCGGCTGGTCGACCGCGCCCGCGGCGGCGACGTACTGGATCGAATCGCCTCCATTCGCAAGCAGATCGCCCTCGACCTCGGCCTGGTGGTCCCGCCCGTCCGCATCCGCGATCACGCCGAGCTGAAGCCCAACCAGTATCGCGTCCTGCTGCGCGGCCAGGAGATCGCCCGCAGCGAGCTGTACCCCGACGAGTGGCTGGCGATCGACTCGGGACTGGGCGCCCAGCCGCTGCCCGGGACCGAGATCCGTGAGCCGGCTTTTGGTCTGCGGGCCTGGTGGATACCGGCCGCGCAGCGCGAGCACGCCGAGCGACAGAACTTCACCGTCGTCGAGCCGTCGGGGGTGCTCGCGACACACCTGACCGAGATCATCAAGCGCCACGCCGCCGACCTGTTGACCCGCGCGGATACCCAGAGCCTCCTGGACAACCTCAAGCAGCGCAACGCCGGGCTGATTGAGGAGGTCGTCCCGAACCTGCTGAAGGCCGGCGAGGTGCAGAAGGTGCTGCAAAGCCTGCTGCGCGAGCGCGTCCCCATCCGCGACCTGGAGACCATCCTCGAGACCCTCGGCGACTGGGCGCCCAAGACCAAGGACACCGAGATTCTCACCGAGTACGTGCGCAATAGCCTGGCGCGGACGATCTGTGCCCAGTACAAGGACGCCGCCGGCGTCGTCCACGCCGTCACCCTCGATCCTGCCACGGAGGACTACCTCCAGGGGAACATCCAGCGGCTGGAGCACGGGTCGGCTCTTGCGATTCCGCCGGATCGCCAGGCCGAGCTGGCCCTGAAAACCAAGAAGCAGATCGAGGCCGCGTCTTCGGCGGCGGGCGGCGCGCCGGTGGCTGTCCTGTGCTCACCCCAAGTGCGACTCTGGACTCGAAGGATCATCGAGCCGGTCCTGCCGCAAACGCCGGTGCTGGCGCTGAACGAGATCGTGCGCGGCGTGGACGTGCAGGCCCACGGAGTAGTGACCCTTGAATCCCAGCGTGCAAGTATTCCAAGCCCCGTCCATGCGTGAAGCGCTGGAGCGCGTGAAGCGTGAACTGGGACCTGAGGCCGTCATCCTGGGTACACGGACGGTCCGCGCCGGCGGGCTGGGTCCCTTGGCCGGGCGGCAGCGGGTCGAGATCACCGCCGCCCCGGCCGGTGCATCCAGCCCCGCACCGCGCCTGAAGGCACGCCAGCCGTTCCCCGTCCCAGCCCGGGAGAAGGCTGGAGACGGGACCCGGGCATGGCCGAATCCCCTTCCTGCCTTCTCCGTACACGGGGAAGGGACAGCCCAGCAACCGCCGCAGGCCAGACCGCAACTGCCGCAGCCGTTATACCCTTACTACGTGCAGTTGGTGCAGAACGAAGTCGCCGAAGACCTTGCGGCGCAGCTCGTACGCCGGGCGGCACTGCGGGTACCGGCCGACGGTCAGGACGACGCCGGCGCGGTGCGCGCGGCGCTCCACGACTGCATCGCCCAGATGCTGCCCGAAGGCGCCGGGTCGGACCCCAGCGGTCCGCAGCCGCGCCGCGTCGCCTTCGTCGGGCCGTCCGGGGCGGGCAAGACCACGACCGTCGCGAAGCTGGCGGCACAGTTCAAGCTGCGCGCCGGCCGCTCGCTCGCGGTGCTGTCCCTCGACACACATCGTCCGGGGGCGACCGAGCAACTGCGGCGATACGTCGAGGCGCTCGAGCTGCCGCTGTACATCGCCCAGACCGTTGCCGAGGTCAAGCACTGCCTGAAGGCGGCCGATTCCGCCGACGTGCTGCTGATCGACACCCCGGGCGTCGGGCTGCGCGAGCAGGGGCGCTTCGCCCGTCTGGCCGCGCTGCTGCGGGCGGCACGCCCGGACGAGACGCACCTCGTGCTGCCGGCGTCGCTGGCCGACTCGATACAGCTCCGTGTGGCGCAGAGCTTCGCGCCGTTGGGGATCTCACGAGCGGTGCTGACCCGGCTGGACGAGGTGATCGGGTTCGGCGTGATTCTCAACGCCGCTCAGCGGCTGAATCTGAAGGTGTCGTACGTGACGACCGGCCAGAACGTGCCGCAGGACATCGAGGCGGCCGGCGGACGGCGCGTCGCGGAATTGCTCGGCCTGGCTTCAGCCGGGTAGCTCTCCAGCCCCAGGCTCGCCGGGCCCGACAGTGCCCGGCGATGCCGGAGCGTCCCATGAAAGCGCTGGTGAAAACCGAGCTTGGCACCGCGGGTGAATCAGCGGCTCATGTTATCGGCCTTGCGGCCGGCGGAACCTTCTCCATCGCCTGGACCGCCTGCAAGGCCGCTTGGAATCCCACCGATAGGAAGCACGGAAGCCACGTATGGTCCGCAGCACGGGCGTACAAATTGGGCTCTTGGCGTTCGCGGTCGCAGTGATCGCAGGGGTCTATGCGGGCAACCCGGCCACGGTCGTGATGCTCCGGGCCCTGCTGGCGATGCTGCTCGGGGTGCTGATTGGGCAGGCGGCGGGCTGGATGGCCAAGCTCGTCTTGCGCGACCACTTGCAGCGCAAGAAGCTCCAGATCGACCAGCAGCACTTCGAGGCCATCCGGGCCTTGAACCGCGCCGTCGAGCAGGTGGAGGTGGTTGGTGATTCCGAGCCCGAAACCGCCAACGCAGGATGAGGCATGAGTAGAAGCAAGCTGTCAACGACCCGCGTCCGTCGCGTGAGTCGTGAGCATCGCACGCGGTCCTTCCCCGACGCCGACAGCCTGGCCGCCGCCTGGCGCCACTTCCGCGCGACGGGCGACGACACGACCCGCAACCGCCTGATCGAGCACTTCCTGTACCTGGTGCGCTACAATGCCGAACGCATCGGGGCGAAGCTGCCCGACGAGGTGGACGTCGACGACCTGATGAGCGCCGGGATTTTCGGGCTCGTCGATGCGATCGACGCGTTCGACCTGGACCGCGGCGTGAAGTTCGAAACCTATTGTGCGGCGCGCATCCGCGGCGCGATCCTGGATGAGCTGCGCAACATGGACTGGGTGCCGCGGCTGGTGCGGCATCGGGCCCACAAGCTCGCGCACGCCACGCGGACGCTGGAGGCCGAGCTGGGCCGCATCCCGCACGACGACGAAATCGCCCGGCGCCTGCGCATGACCAAGCCGCAGTTCCAGAAGCTGATGCGGGACGCCAACGCGATCTCGCTCATCTCGCTGTCGCGCAAGTACACCGATCCCGATTCGCAGCGGGACGTGTTTGAGATCGACGTGCTGCCGGACGACCGCAGTTGCGACCCCGTGCTCGAGGCGCAGAAGCAGGACTTGAAGGAGCTGGTCACCCGCGGGCTGAGCCGGGCCGAGCAACTGATCGTCGTGCTCTATTACTATGAGCAAATGACGATGAAGCAGATCGGCCAGACCCTGGACCTGTCCGAGTCGCGCGTCAGCCAGATGCACTCGGCGATCCTGGCCCGCCTGCGCACGCAGTTGCAGGCCCACCGCCACGAGCTCGCGGCGGCGGCCGAAGCGTAGCGGCCCCTGCCGCGGGAACCCGAACCGCGGCCGTCAAGGAGCCGCAGCCGGCCGCGGCGGTCAGCAGGCGGCGGCCTCAGCCGAGGCCCGGCGACTTCGCGTCGTTCCGACCGGAGCGCGGACGCGGACCCGCCGGCGTCCGGTCATACATCGGAAGGTTGTCGTTCGGCCGAAGGAGCGGCCATGTCCACGATCCCGCCCAACTGGCTCGGCTCGATCATCCAGACGCAGGGGGCGCAGGCCCGTGCCGCCGGCGACAAGCAGAAAGAGAATGTCGCTGAGACGGAGCGGGCCGGCGGTACCTTCGCCGACAAGCTCCAGGACGTGATCGAGAGCAACGACCGCGACAGCCAGGTCTACGCCGACGCGGAGGGTACGGGCAGCAAGGGCCGCCCGTTCGAAGGCAACGCCGAGCCGCCGGCCGAGGACGGACCCGACGCCGACGACTCCCCCGGTGGCCTGGACGTGCAGGCGTAGCGTGCGGCGGCTGATGGCCTGAAGTTGAAACTGCCCACAGAAGTCGGGGAGTGCAAAGTCCCGCCTGAGTGGCGCCAATCCTCGCCTGGGTACCGCGAAGTGCCGCCTGGGTGGTGCGAAGTTCTACTTTGCACCGCGGCCGCGGCCACCGGTCTGGGCACGAGCAGCGGCGCTGACAGCCCGGCCTGCCCTTCACGGTTCGAGCCGGGGAGGGGGAGGCGCACCGGCACCCCGCCGTTCAGTGACCTGCTGCAAGAATCCCTTCTCGGGTCCGCGGCGTGTACGGTAAACTGGCCGCAGAGAGTAGGAGCAGCCCCGGGGATCGCGGCTTGGCGACACGGACGTACACTGGCGACGATGACGCCCGCGCAGAGCGCGTGGGGCAATTGCTCAACGAGTTCCTTGACCGGCGGGCGCGGGGGGAGGCGGCCGACGCATCCGACCTCCTGGCAGCGCACCCCGACCTGGCTGAGGAGTTGCGTGCCCACCTGGAGTTGGTTTCGGACCTGTCGCCGTCCGTGGGCAACATCGAGGACTTGATCCGTCAGGGCACCCTGACGCGCTCGGCGGACCCCCGTTACGCGGCCGAGCTGGGTCCCTACAAGGTCGTGAGCCTCCTTGGCCGCGGCGGGATGGGGATCGTTCTCAAGGCGTACGAGGAAAGCCTGAACCGCATGGTCGCGTTGAAGATTCTGCGGCCGGAACAGGGGAGTGACGGAGCCGCGCTGGCCCGGTTCGAGCGCGAAGCGAAGGCCGCGGCGGCCTTGGGGCACCCGAACATCGTGACGGTCCATGCGGTGGGACAGGCGCACGGGGTCCATTACATCGCGATGGAGTACGTGGATGGGCCGAGTCTGGCGGATGTCATCCGGCGGCGGTTCGCCCGTAGCGCCGGACCTCCGTGTCCGGCGTCGTCCGTTCCCACGTTCTCACGTTCCCACCTTCCCACGCCGCTCGTCCGGCGCATCTTCCGCGAGTTGCTCGCGGCCCTCGACGCAGCGCACCGCGCCGGCCTGATCCACCGCGACGTGAAGTCACCGAATATCCTGCTGGACCTGCGGTCCAGCGAGGGGCCGAGGGTTCAAGGGGCCCAGGGGCCAAGTGAAGGAGAGACGAACGCTGCACGCAACGTCACGCCCGCGGGACCCTTGGGCCTCGGTCCGTCTACCTCTCGACCCCTCGGACCCTTGCCCCCTCGGCCCCTTGACCCCTCCGGCCCGCGACCCCTCGGACCGTCGGACCCTTCGCCCCTGCCCCTCGTTGTGCATGCCCCTACGCGGCTCCGTGGCTCCGTGGCTTCGTCGCTTCCGCTGGTCAAGCTCGCCGACTTCGGCCTGGCCCGCATGCGTGCTTCGCAGACACAGGTTACCCTGACCGGCTCCGTCCTCGGCACGCCGGAGTACATGAGCCCCGAACAGGCCCGCGGCGACGCGGACATCGACCACCGCACGGACCTCTACTCGGCCGGCGTCGTGCTGTACGAGATGCTCACCGGGCAGACGCCGTTCCACTGTGACTCGGCGACAGCGACGATCCATCGCATTCTGCACGAAGAACCCGCGGACCCACGAAAGCTCGCCAAGAGCGTTGACCCGGTGCTGGCAAGCCTGGCTTTGCGGCTGATGGCGAAGCGGCGGGAGAACCGGCCCGCGTCCAGCGCGACAGTCCTTGGCTTGCTCACCGCCAGCCAGCGCGTGGGCTCACCGGAGCGGCGTCGGCGGTTGCGGCGTCGGATTTGGACCGTGAGCCTCGCGGTGATGCTGATCGCGGCTGGGGCATGGTCCTCCGTCCGACTCATCCAGCCATGGAGCCGCCCGCCGCGGATTGCTGCCGTCGAGGTGCGGGCCAAGAACGACGGAGCCAACTACATCGTTGCCCGGTACGGGGATGACCCGACGTGGCGGGTCTTCCCGGTGGATGTCGAGTCGATCGCGGCGGCGCAGCTTGTCGACGTGAATGGCTGCGGCCGACAAGTTGTTGCCGCGGGGCTGCGAACTCCAACTGAGAAGGGCTGCCTGCAGGTCTTTGACGCGCGGGGGTGCCCACTCGGCCAGCCACTTGATTTGTCCGACGATCGCGTATGGCCGGACTGCACGGCGCGGCGGATGTGGATGTGCAATGTGCTGGCTGCTGCGGATCTGGACAGCGAGCCTGGGGAGGAAGTCGTAGCCGCGGCCGGGGACGGGTACCAGTACCCCGCCCGAATCTCGATTGTCGATTTGCGCAGGCCGCAGAGTCCACCGACATTCTGGCACTGGGGCGGCATCACAGGGCTCCGCATCGTGCCGCAGTTCTTTGATAGTCAGCGGCCGGCTATCGTAGCTTGGGGAACTAACAACAAGCTGGACGGGTTCGGCGACCCCGTGCCAGCGGACTACGCCGGTCCACGATACACGTCATACGACAAGGTTAACGTAGTGATGATCCTCGACCCGCGCGACATAGATGGCGTTGCACCGCCGCGTGGAGAAGGCGATTGGGGCCGGCCGCCTCGTGGGCTGCACGCCTACGCCTTCTTGGATCTCCCGCGGGATGACGGGAGTTATTACCCGATTGGCTCGCAGGAGCTTGTCACGCCGAGTGACTCGGACGTGCGGGAGATTACGGACGTGAGTGCCGCGCTTGAGTATGACAGCTCGGACAGCTCGGGCCCGTGGCTGAGTGTCGGCCTCCAGCGACCCAAGCCCTTGAAACCGGTCGGAACGCTCATCGTTGATCGCAACCTTGGATTCCGTGAGTTCTTGGAGGGTGACCACGGATACTGGAAATCACGGTGGCAGGTCATTGTGCGGGACGGCGAGTGGGTGGCGCCGGACAACGCTGCCGCGTCGACGGACTCTTCCGGTGGAAGGTGAAGTCGCCGAGTACGACGGCGCCCCAAGGCCGTTTGGACCTTGAGGCGCCGTCTGGCGAGTCGGGACGGTCAGCCGCGACCCTACGGAACTTCTGCCACGACCCGGAAGCCGAACGCGCTGTCGTTCTGGAAGCTCGGGTCTTCGATCATGATGCGGTAGGCCGAACGGCACTGCTCAGCGCCGTAGTAGACCGCGCCGCCACGGAGCACGCCCGCAGGCGGCTCGCCACCGGTTAGCCAGGCGCTCCCGTCCGTGGGGGCGCCGATGTAGTTCGCGTGCCAGACATCCTGACACCATTCGCGTACGTTTCCGTGCATGTCGTAGAGGCCCCAGGCGTTAGGCAGTTTGCCACCCACTTCGTGATACCGATGGCCCGAGTTGTCGGAGAACCAGCCGTAATCGCTGAGGTCTGCCGGGGAATCGCCGAAAGAGTGTTCGGTAGCAGTGCCTGCCCGGCACGCGTATTCCCATTCCGCTTCGCTCGGCAAGCGAATCTCGTAACCGCTTTGCGCCGACAGTTGCTCGCAAAAAGCGACCGCATCGTCTCGCGAGATGTAATCCACGGGCAGCTTGTCACCGGGATGCGTTACTCGGTGATTGCTGCCGATAACCGCCCGCCATTGGGCTTGCGTAACCTCAAATCGGCCAACGTACAGGTCGTACGCGATAGTCACCTCGTGCACGGGCCGTTCGCCGGGCTCACCGTTCCAGCTGCCCATCTGGAACGCCCCGGCCGGGATGCGGACGAGTTCCATTGTCACGCTGTCGCCCAGATTGAGTGTCAGCGTTTCGTCGGTCGCCACCGGGCCGCAGCCGGGCGTTTCGGGTCTTCCGCAGCCGCAATTGCCCGGCTCGGTCTTGTTCGGGTCACCGGGGCAACCGTCCTGGTCGTTCGGCGTGCCATCGCCGTCCACGTCCGACGACGCCCCACAGCCCAGGGTCTCCGGCTGTCCACAACCGCAGTTCCCGGGCGCGGTCTTGTTCGCGTCGTCAGGGCACTCGTCCTCGCAGTCGGAGGCGCCATCGCCATCGCTGTCGAACGGTAGCTCGCCACCAGCCAGCTCGATCCGCGTATCCCCGCGCTCAAGGAGGGTAAACGGCCCGATGTCGGCGATCGTCCAGGAGAATACCTGCACGGTTCCCCCCACGCGTGCTGCCACCGCTGCCCCGAGCGACCAGTCCACGCCGCACGCGTCCACGTGTCCAGTCAGATCGACGGACGGTTCGACCTCCAGCCACGGCCCGACCGCGCCGTAAATCCACACCTCCACCCTCGGGTAGAAGAACACGCGACCCTCGAAGTCACCGTGGAGGTCGAGGGACGGACCGACTGGCGTGAATTCACGATCGGAATCCACTAGCGGGCTCCAGCCCTCACCGCGCTCGTATTCCGCTCCAGCGCTGAGCGATGCGGAGGCATGCCCTCCGGCCTCCGCGACGCCCTCGGCTGCGAGCGTAGCCTCGAACCCCGCATAAAGCCACACGTCGATCTTGCCGAACACGTAGCCGGCCTGGAATGCTTGCGAATACGGCTGCCCGGCGTTGATGAGGTCATTGAGGTTTACGGTGTTTTCCGCGGTGATCTCCACGAGGCCGCGGGCTTCAACCACCAGGTCGGCGTAGAAGGTACCGGTAGCTCCGAAAGTGACCGATTCGACGCCGCTCCAGCCAAACTCTGCCTCAAGTGTGATCTCAGGTTCGAACCCTAGACAACCCTCGGTGATACCCAAGTAGAAATCGTTCTCATCGAACAAGGTGGTGTCGCCGAAGTCGATAATGCAGTCGCCGGACTGGCTGGTCGCCCGTCGTTTCTGAACGCCGGCGGCGATGCCAAGGGACAAACGCTCCCTGACCGTGACAGTCGTCCCCGGCTCGACAACTTCCTCCAGAGTCACCGCCTCTGTCTCAGCTCCGATCACGTTGCCTGCGTCGTCGTACCGCAGACCCGTCACCCGGCGCAGGAACCCCGCACCGTCTGTCCCGGGACCGGCTACCACGTCGCCAACGGCAAGAGTTTCGCCGTTCGGTTTGACTGCCGGCAGGATGCCGTTAGCGTCGGGCGCGAACTCCCGATCCACGACAACCGCAGGCTCAGTCGGGGTCGGCGCGGGCTCATTGGGCTCAGGCGTTGGATTTGAGGCGGGTGGGCAACCGGCCGTCAGAACCGCGGCCAACAAGTTGAGACTAACGAACGTCACCGACTTAAACATGGCTCGCTCTCCTCGTCGTAGCACAAGCACCAACCCAGCTCCCGCGGTCGGGCGTTCACACTGGACCGTCATTCGCCGGCCCCCTGGAAATCCCCGGGCCGTCTGCGTCTCCAGCCCTAGGACCGCCATTCCCGGCCGGGCCTAACGCGGAAGGGAAGAAAAAAGCCACGAAGGCACGAAGCCACGGAGCCACCCAGCGGTCGAATCAGAACGCGCCGCGCAACCACGCGCTGGCCACAACGTCGGCCAGGGGCGGCCGATGCTGCGCAACAGCCGATGCTATTGGCGGTTGCCTGCCATCTGCGTCAGGCACCGAGGCCTGAGTTGCTGGCTGACGGCTGGCCGCTGAGAGCTGACAGCCACGCCCCGCTCGCCCGCCCAGCGCTACAGGTGCGTCAAGTAGTTCGTGATCGACCCCAAGTGCCCGCGCAGGGCCTTCAGCCCCCGGTGGCAGAGCATGTGAACCGCACCCTCCGTCTTGCCCAGCCGCTCCGCGACCTCCGCGACCGGCCGGGCTTCCAGAAATCGCAGCCGCACGACCTCCCGCTGGTCATCGTTCAGCCGGGCCAGGCTCGTCAGCACCGCCGCGACGGCCTCGTGCTTTGCGACGTGCCGGCTCGGCGTTGACCCGCGGCCGGACAGGCGATTCAGCAGGTCGGGATAGGACTCGGCCCCATCTCGGCGGTCGCGCACGCCGCGGATTTCGCGGGCGACATCGCGCTTCCGCCGCCGCAGTCTTCGCTCCGCGTCCTTCAGCCGCGCCAGCGCGATCGCCTTCAGCCACGTGTAGAAGCCGGCGGGGGTGTCGAAGGAGACCGCTCCCTCGCGGTCGCGGTTCGGCTGGGGACTCCCGGTACAGAGCCCGGACGTTGCGGGGTCGCAGCTCGGGTCGGGACGTCCAGTGCACGATCCGGACGCGACCACGGAACGGAAGGCGGCGATGTACGCCTGTTGCAGGATGTCATCCGGATCGAGTCGGCCGCGAAGATCGTCGGGTAGCGCGGACGCCACCGCCCGGCGCAGTGCGGCGTGATAGTGGATGACAAGGCGCTGGAGCGCGTCGGCGTCGCCGCTGGTTACACGCCGCACGTCTGCAACTCGTTGCTCGTCGTCCAACACGGCTCCCGGCTTCTCGGGTGACACCGCCATTCTACCGCGCCGCCCGCTTGAGCACGCGGCCCGTGCGCCCGACAATCCCCCTCGTTACCACGACATTCGCAACCAAGGAGGCACCATGGCAACCCGACCTCTCAACGTGGGCTTGATCGGCGGCGGCGGCGGTGCATTCATCGTTCATCCGCACGAGCGGGCAATCCACTTCGACGGCACGCGACGGGTCGTCGCCGGCGCGTTGCACCCGGACCCCGCGTTCGCCATGCAGGAGGCCGCGGACTGGCCCTATCCGATCCGCGGCTACCCGAGTTACGACGAGCTGATTGCCGCCGAGGCGAAGAAGCCCGTCGGCGAGCGGATCGACTACGCGCTGATCGTCACGCCGAACCACGTGCATTTCGACCCGGCGATGAAGTGCCTGGCGGCGGGCATCCCGGTCTTCTGCGAGAAGCCCCTGACGGTCACCCTCGCCGAGGCCAACCAGCTCGTGGCCGCCGTCGAGCACCGCAAGATCCCCTTCGGCGTCGCGCACACGTACCTGGGGCACTGGACCAGCCGCTTCGCCCGCTTCATCGTCCGCAGTGGGCTGCTGGGCGATGTGCGCTGGGTCGATGCCTACTACCTTCAGGGCTGGCTGGCCGACCGGACGGAAGACAAGGGCGTCATGCAGGCCGAGTGGCGGGTCGATCCGAAGCGCGCGGGGGCGAGCTGCTGCGGCGGAGACATCGGCACGCACGCCCTGATGCAACTGCGCTACGTCACCGGGCTGGAGGTCAAACGCGTGCGCGCCCAGCTTGAGACGTTCGTCGCCGGCCGGCAGCTCGACGACCATTTCACCGCGTATTGCGAGCTGCACAACGGCGGCCGGGCGCTGGTGCGGGCGTCGCAGATCGCGATCGGGCACAAGAACGACCTGGGCATCGAGGTAAACGGGACCAAGGGCTCGCTCGTCTGGGTGCAGGAGGAGCCGGAGAAGCTCATCATCCGCCTGCCGGGCCAGCCGGACCGGGTGTATTGGCGGGGTGCCGTGGCAGCCAACGACGGGTTCCTGAAGGACCTGCCGGCCGAGCTGATGGCGGAGCCGAACATCCCGGCGGGGCATCCGGAGGCGTTTCACGACGCGTTTGCGCGCCTACACCGCTGCTTCGAGCAGGACGTGCGGGCGTACCTGGACCACCAGCCGTTCCACTGCGACGGCAGCCAATACGCCAACGTCGAGGACGGACGGATGGGCATCGCGTTCATCGCGGCGGCGGTGCGGAGCCACGAACAGGGCGGGGCGTGGGTGGAGATGTCGTAACAGTCCGCCGCACAAGGCGATGTAGCGTCCGCCCTGAGCTCGCCGCAGCGAGTCGCCTGTAGCGACCTGCCCGCCGTGGCGAGTGGCGGACGCAGGATTGCGGGGCGTTTTCAGCCGGTCGCGGAAGGGCCGCCATGCGGCGACTGGTCAGGCGTTGCCGGGCTGCGGCACGGTCTCGAGGCGCGCCGGGTCGTAGCCCCATTCGGGCAGCCGGTCGAGAAGCGACTCGTATATCGCAGGGTCCATCGTGGGGGTGCGGCTGAGGATCCAGAGGAAGCTCCGGCTCGGGTCACCTACGACCGCGTACTCGTAGTCGGCTCCCAGCGCGAGAATCCAGTACGGCGCACCGAACGGCGCGGTCGCGAAGAACACGGTCAGCTTGCCAGGCTCCTGCGGGTTTTCGACGGTCGCGCGTCCTTCGATCCGGCTGCGCTCCGCGCCCTGCGGGGTGCGGCAGATGTTCAGGACGCCGACGCTGCCATCGTCGCGGAGCGTGTATTCCGCCGTCACGCCAGCGCAGCCGCGCTCGAACCAGTTGGGATACCGGGCGATCTCGTACCACGTGCCGGCGTAACGGGTCAGCTCGACCTCCGAAACGGCGGCTAGCGGAGGGAAGAACGCCTCGAGGTTTGGGGCGCAGCCGCCGACCAGGGCGAGCAACGCGCCAGAGAAAGCACAACTAGCGGTACGTATCACAGCGAGGCTCCTTGGGTACCGATCGAGAGCGACCACTGCGACCTCATGAGGCCGCACTCACGGGCCCGCTCCGAAGTTGACCTGAAACACCGCGAAGTCCACCACGTCGACGTCAACGTCCAAGTCGAGGTCGGCTTCCTGGCAGCCGCCCGGCACCTCGACCTCCGGACCCGCGAGGCAATCCACGAAGGCGGCGAAGTCCGCGAGATCCACAACACCGTCGCCGTTCATGTCCCCGCGTAGCCGCCGTTGAGTCAACAGCGTCGCGTAGCTGCGCGTCCCGCTATCGAGATCGGAACGTGCGCTGAGCAGGGCAATGTCCGTTCCCGTTCCTGGGCCTTCGGCAATCTCGACGGTTACGTTCACGATCACCGACTCGCCGGGGTTGAGCACGGCCGTCTGCGAAGGCGTCGGCGTCGTGGGCCACAGGTTGTCCTCTACGAGCAACGCGTAGCCGGCCGGCAGCGGGCCGGCGTTGGTCAGCAGGAACTCGACCTGCACCGCCTGCCCGCCAAACCCGTGCGTGCTGGCCTGATTCGGCTCCAGCGCAATCCCCGGATCGGCACGCGTGTTGTCGACCAAGGGCTCCGAGTGCAAATCCGGACCCCAGACCTTCCGCCAGACGGTCTGATCGTTCTTCAGGTAGAGGTCGAAGAAGCTGGTGAGCAGGCCGCGCGTCAGGGTGAGTTGGGTCGCGCGGGGTAGCGAGCCGCTGTCGCAGCCGAAGAAGCTGCTGTCGAGAAAGCCGCAGTGCCAGCCGCCGTCGAGCAGGGGCAGCCGGCGCGGAGCAGACGCGTTGTCGTACATCGGGATCGTGTGCCCCGACGGCGGCACGATCGAGTCCTCGTCGCCGGCGATAAGACAGACGGGTACGAATACGCCGGCGATTGCGGCGATCGCCGACGGGTTCGTCTCCGCCGCGGCCATGTTCACCAGCGCGCGGATGCGCGGGTCGCGCTGCGTGGCGAGAATGCTTGCGCCGCCGCCCATCGAGTGGCCGGAGGCCCCGAAGTTGGCCGTATCGACTTGCTGGTAGAGCCACGAGCCTGGATTCGCGTGCTGGTTCTCAAGATAGGTCAGGCACCAGCGCAGGTCGTCGGCAAAGGCGGAGTGGTCGGGGAACAGGCCGCCGTATGACTCGCTTGCGATCACGAAGTAGCCCCAGCTCGCGAGATGCTCCAGCGTGCTCTGATAGCGCGTGACGGCTGTAATCCAGCCGTGACCGAATGTGATGCCCGGATACGGGGCGCCGCTGCCATCGTAGGCGGCTCCCTGCCCGGAAGTCGTGGCCGGGTAGAACAGCAGAGCATTGAAGCTGCCGCCACCCGGGCGAGGCACCGAAACCCCGACCCATCCGGCGCCATGCGGGCCCGGATCCGACAGTTCAGCCCACGCCGCTGGCGAAGCAAGCACGGCAAGGAACAGCGCGGCGGGCCGTAGCATCGCCATCAGGGCACGGCCCCGCACGACCTCAGAATCTGCGAAACGGCCAGTCATGATCCCAAACCTCGCATCCCGCCGTTGCTTCAACCTCGCTGGCATCGTGCTTCCAGTTCCCAGTATAAACACTTCTCTTTCCCGCACTGAAACACTCCGGCGAGATGCCGCCGTGGCCACCCGGACGCTGGCGCGTTTGCGCCGAGCCCTGGCATGCACGGCATACGTCGCTTCAGAATCGCGGCTCAGGCGGAAACAGCGAATCTCGAATCGCCATGAGTTCTTCGCAGGTGTCGATGTCCTCTGCGACCGGTATCAGGATGATCGGATTCAGGCCGGGATCGCGCCGCTGGGGCGGGTTGTTGGGCGTGTCCAGAATCGCGAGTGATGCCCCGATCACGAGCTGTTCCGAGTCGTCGATGACATTGCCGCGCAAGCTGCCATCGGAGTAAAGCGTCATTTCGTTTGCGAAGATCTCGCGGCGGGCAATGTAGATCTCCCCTTCGATGAAGCCGAACAGCTTCACCCCTACGGTCACGCCCGGCTTTCCGTCGTGGTCGTCGTCGCTTATTAGAGGGTCGTTTCGGTCCATGGAAAGCGGCACTTCCGGGTCACCGGCAATACCGTTGAGCGTCGGCGTCACCGGACGACGGAGCCTCCACTCCCCATTCTCCTCATATACCTCGCAAATCGCGCCGGGAGGCTGAATGGCCTGTGTGGCGGCATCCGAGAAGATCGTATCGAAGTTCTGATTGGCGATATACCGGGCACGGCAGAAGCGGTCGTACGCGACAAGTTCCCCATCTTCGATGACCAGGTCCGTGAAGCCATACGAGACGATGAACGTGGCCAGCGGGCCGTTGGCCGTCTCGCCGTCGTAGGCGACGATGTCGTAGTGGGCATAGAGTCCCGCCATCGCCGCCCTGGCCTCTTCCTTGTTGGCGGGTGCGGCCCAGTTCGGATCGTTGGTGGGCAGTTCATACAGCGGGCTTTCCGGCCAGGGCATCGGGCTCGAGCAGCCGGAAAGAAGAAGGCCGCCCGCGGCCAATGCCATGACAGTCCGCCGCAGAAGTTTCTCTGGGCCGAACACCGGCGAGACGCCGGCGCTACACTCTTGCGGCGGACTGGTGAGGGTTACCACGGGAGAGGATGACGGTAGCATTCGAGATCTCCTGGCTCGCGTTACTGGGGCACAGACTCGAGTCGTTGTCTATGGTTCTTCCCTGCGTGGTCTTCACCGGTCGTGCCCTCAAGGGGCAGGATGCACCGGTTGACCAATGGCGCGCCTCGTTATCTTCGGCGCACCGGGAGCTGCACTTCCAACCACTTGTCGCGCGCACGAACCTCCGGACCGTTGTAGAACAAGGCGCGCGGGTCGCCCGCCTCCGCCCACTCCGACTGGCCCGCCAACCAGTCGTGGAGAATCGCCAGGCCGGCGTTCACGCGATCCAGCTTGTACGGTCCGCGCATGCCGAGCGCCACAACGGTGACCGGCGGGGTATCCTCGACAAGGACGCGCTCGTCTTTGGGGTCAACACCTGCCGCGCCCAGCTCGGGCGTGCGGTAAAGGAATGACATCGTCCACTCAGTCGGTTTGGTCGCGCCGGGCATCCCGAGCCCCTCGTAATCCACCTCGACGGGCGAGGTCATCGCGATCTCGCGCCGCTTGATGTGATTGAACAACGGGAAGAACGCGAAGTTCATGCCCCAATCCGGCGACATGCTTCCGCCGATGCCGGCACGCCGGACGGGCGGGTAGTGCTTGAGCTCAATTGCGCCGGGCGGCGTCGGCGCCGGATAGCCCTCCGGCAGTGGCGTCGCTATTCGGCGCACGCCACTGCGATACTCACCGTTGACGAACTCCGTGATCGCCTGCATGTCTCCGCCGACACGCTTCACCGCAGGTGCTCCGGCGTCGTCCGACGCCTCCACGGTCCCGAGTGCAATGGCGCTGGCACCATGCTCCGCGATGCCTTCGGGGCCGTGCGCCCGTGGCACCGGGCGGTGCAAGCTGCAACCGACGGTCAGCAGAGCGATAGTCCCGAGGAGCCCAACGGCCAGTAGAACGGTACCCGATACGACCGCAAACTTGAGCATTGAACAGACTCCGAAAGCCAACGCGCCAATTCGCGCCTGGTTTGCTTACAGCGCACCAGGCAGCGCCCGGTCTACGCGACCGGGCGCTCCCTGTTGGCAGTCCGCCGCAGAACTCCTCGTGGACCGCTCACCCGTAGCGTCGGACCTGAGCCTGCCCGCCGTGGCGGGTGTCCGACGTTTCTCGAGCCGAATGGAATCCTCGCCGGACACGGAGGTCCGGCGCTACGCTTCTGCGGCGGACTGTTAGGGCAGGGGCCTGAAATCGCGGTTACGCCGTAGCGGGCTGCGCGTTCCAGCGCTTCTGAATCGCCCGCAGCGACGCCGCCTGGTACACCGCGGCCAGACCGACCAGCGTGTACACCGCCTTGGCGAGAATCGACCCGCTGCCGAACAGCGCGGCGACCAGGTCGAAGTTCGCCACGCCCACTAGGCCCCAGTTCAAACCGCCAACCACCAGCAAAATCGCAGCGATGATATCCAGCGTCTTCATATCTAATTCCTTCCTTTCTGAGCAATCAGTCACGTTCAGCGGAGTAAGCGGCCCGGAACTAACTCGGCATGATGACCGTGTCGATCACGTGAATCACGCCGTTGGTCGCCGGAACGTCGGTCTTCACCACCTTCGCGTTGTCCACCATGACGCCGCCCGCCGCGGCGATCTTCACACTCTGGCCCTGAACGGTCTTGGCCTCGGTCAGCTTCACGACGTCGGTCGCCATGACTTTGCCAGGGACGACGTGGTACGTGAGGATCGACGTCAGCGTGGCCTTGTCCTTCAGCAACGCGTCGAGAGTGTCCTTTGGCAGCTTGGCGAAGGCGTCGTCGGTCGGCGCGAAGACGGTGAACGGCCCGTCGCCGCGCAGGGTGTCGGTCAGGCCGGCCGCGTCGATCGCCGTCAGCAGCGTCTTGAAGGAGCCGGCGGCCCGGGCCGCCTCGATGACGTCGCTCCTGGGCATAATTACCGTGTCGATCACGTGGATCACGCCGTTGCTGGCCGCGACGTCGGTCTTCACGACCTTGGCGTTGTCGACGCGCACGTCGCCCGACACATCAATCGCCACCGACTGCCCGAGTACGGTCTTGGCGGACTTGAGCTTGGCGACATCCGCCGCCATGACTTTGCCGGGAACCACGTGGTAGAGGAGCACGCTCTTGAGCGCTTCCGGGTTCTTCAGCAGCCCTTCCAGCGCACCGTCCGGCAGCTTTGCGAACGCCTCGTCGGTGGGCGCAAAGACCGTGAAAGGCCCCTTGCCGCCCAGCGTCTCGGCCAGGCCGGCGGCCTCGACGGCCTTGACCAGCGTCTTGAACTGGCCGGCCGCGATCGCCGTCTGCACGATGTCCTTGGGATCCGTCTGCGCCGCGCTCCTGGCGGCCGCACAATCCTGGGCGGAAGCTGAGTGAGCCAACGCGGCCAGGAAGCCAACTCCGATAAGGGCTCGGATCTTCTTCGCACTTGTCGTCACTTTCGTTCTCCTTCTGTTGCAGATTGGTTGCTCTTCACTCGTCGATTCGGCTCGACATTCTTGGTTCAGTGTCTCTTCGTGAATCAGCCACAATTCCTGCGGGCGTCGTTAATCAGCGCCAGAACCTCGGCTCGCGCCGACGGGCTCTCCTTGAACACGCCCCGCAGCGCCGACGTCACCATCACGCCGTTGGGTTTCTGGATGCCGCGCATCTTCATGCACAAGTGCGCCGCCTCGATCACGACCGCCGCGCCCTTCGGCTCCAGATGCTCCATGAGTGCGTCGGCAATCTGACAGGTCATGCGCTCCTGTACCTGCGGCCGGCGCGCGAACGCCTCGACGGTGCGCGCGAGCTTCGACAGGCCGACCACGCGACCGTTCGGCAGGTACGCCACGTGCGCCCGGCCGTGAAACGGGAGCAGGTGGTGCTCGCAGAGGCTGTAGAAGTCGATGTCGCGGAGCAGTACGACCTCGTCGTAGTTCTCTTGGAACACGCGCTTGAGGTGCTGCGCGGGATCAGCGCGCAACCCGGAGAACAACTCTGCGTACATCCGGGCCACGCGCCCGGGCGTATCCCGCAGGCCTTCTCGCGACGGGTCCTCGCCCAGTGCCTCCAGAAGCTCCGCTACGGCACGCTCGACGCGGGCTGAATCACCGGCGGGTTCGGAACGTGCCAGGCGGGGAGTCACCGTCGCGGCGTTGTGGCCGTTTCGCTTATCGATCCTGGGTAACATCGCAGGCTCCTTATTCGATCATTTCGATCACTTGCTAAATATAGCACCGTTTTGATCCTAGTCAAACTGGCGCGAACAGCGATGCATGTTATAATGCCGTAACTGGTGTGTTGACAATATATTATAGCAGATTAAAATATCTTGTAAAAAGGCGCCGACGCGCATTGTCAGGGCTATCATGTCGTTATATAATCGTTCACAACGTCCATGACAGATACCTCTGTAACAACCCGGGATGCGGCTCAGGCGCTCGGCGTCAGTCAGGCTTCGCTCAAGCGATGGTGCGACCGCGGGCTCCTGCCGGTGGTGCGGACCCCCGGCGGGCACCGTCGTCTGCCGATCAGCGGGCTGGTCCAGTTCGTCCGTGACCGTGGTCTGGAAATCGCGCGACCCCACGTCCTGGGCTTGCCCGCACCGAGGCGCCGATCGGCGGCGGATGCCGAGACGTTGCGGCGGGCCATGCAAGCGGCACTTGAATCAGGAGCTGAGGCCGAGACCCGCCGGCTCATTCTGGGATCGTATCTCGCCGGCACCGCCGCCGTCGAAATCCTCGATGATTGGGTGGCCCCCGCCTTCCGAGCCATTGGGGACAGGTGGGCACACGGGGAGATAGCGGTCTATGAAGAACGCCGGGCGGTCGAGATGTGCGTCCGCGAGCTGCATCAGTTGCGGGCGTTCCTGCCGCCGGCCGCGCCCGATGCTCCGCGAGCCATCGGCGGCACGCTGGCCGGCGATCCTTATTCGCTCCCCACGACCATGTTGGAGATCGCGCTGCGCGAGGCCGGCTGGCACGCCCAGTCGTATGGCTGCGGGTTACCGACCGGCACTCTGGTCGAGGCCCTGCAAGCGGTACGCCCGCGATTGCTCTGGCTCAGCGTAAGCACCCTTGAATCGGAGCAGCAGTTTCTGGCCGATTACGCCGTCTTGTACGCCGCGGCCCTGAAGCTGGGGATTGCCGTGCTCGTGGGCGGACGCAGCTTGACGGCGGACCTGCGCGACCGAATGCAGTATTCCGCATACGGCGACAACCTGCGGCACGCCGTGTCGTTCGCGCGGGCGCTTTGTCCGCCCGTCCCCGACGCGCCTGCCGCCCCGGAGGACCCGCGGTGAGTTCCTGGCAGATCAAGGTGTTGATCGACGGCGCGTGCCCGCTTTGCCGGCGGGAAGCCGACCTCTGGCGCCGGCTGGACCGCGACCGCGGCCGAATCGCGCTGGAGGACATCGGGGCGCCCGGCTTCGAAGCGGCCCGCTACGGCCTGACACGCGAGCAAGTCATGGAGCAGATCCACGGCGTCTTGCCCTCCGGCGACGTAGTCCGCGGCATGGAGGTGTTTCGCCGCACGTATGCCGCTGTGGGCTGGGGCTGGCTGCTCGCCCCGACCGCCTGGCCGTTGCTGCGTCCCGTTTTCGATGGTGCGTACCGCTGGTTCGCGCGAAACCGCCAGCGACTCGCGGGACGCCGGCGGACCTGCGTCGCGCACTGCACCCCGCGCGGGCCGGATTCGCCGGCTTGTGAACCCGGCGGCCGCGCGACCGCCGGCGGCTGACACCGGCGCGGTTCGCGGCTACGATGCCTTCGCTGGCGGATGCCGGCAGAGTGAGGAACCGGCATGGCAGGTATCGGACCCCAGTTGGTCATTCGTACGGCGGCCGACATCACCGTGGTGACGCTCCAGGAGCCGAGCATTCTCGAAGCGGCCATGGTGGAGCGGATGGGGACGGAGCTTTACCGCCTGGTTGACAACGGCGCCTGCAAGAAGCTGATCCTCGATTTCACGAAGGTCAAATTCCTCGCGTCGGGAGCGGTCGGCGTGCTGATCAACCTCCACAAGAAGTTCGCCGCCACGAAGGGCAAGCTCGTCGTCTGCGGGCTGCGCAAGGAGCTGACCAAGGTCTTCGAGATTCTGAAGATCGAGAAGCTGTTCACCTTCTGCCCGGACGAGGCCGCGGCCCTCGCGGTCCTCGGGTTCACGGCCCCCGGACCCGGCGCTTCCTGACGGCCCTCGCGGTCCTCGGGTTCACGGCCCCCGGCTCCGGCCCCGGCCCAGGCGCTTCCTGACGGCCCGAGTCGCCTGCTCGCCAGAAAGGCGGACGACGCGAACCTGCGGTCTGCACGTGCGCAGTGAAAGCTCTGCGCTACCTGCCTTCTGCGAGGAGCTTCAGCCTTTGGCCGCCAGCAGCCCCTTCGTGGCCAGGTACAGCAGCACGATCTCGGTGGCCTGCTGCGGCGACAGCTCGCCGGAGTCGAGCACCAGCTCGGGGTTGAGCGGCTCCTCATACGGCGCGGACACGCCCGTGAATTCCTTCAGCTCGCCGGCGCGGGCCTTCTTGTACAGCCCTTTCGGGTCGCGCGTTTCGCACAGCTCGACCGAAGCCTTCACGAACACCTCGATGAACGGCAGCCCCGCGTCCGCGTGAATCTGGCGGGCCCGGTCGCGGTCCTGGCGGTACGGGCTGATGAAGCTCGTACACACCAGCACGCCCGCATCGGCGAACAGCTTGGCCACTTCGCCCAGCCGGCGGATGTTCTCGTTGCGGTCTTCGGGCGAGAAGCCCAGGTTCTTGTTGAGGCCGTGGCGGATGTTGTCGCCGTCGAGCACGTAGGCGAGGTGGCCGCGCTCGACCAGCGCGTGTTCGAGCGTAAACGCGATCGTGCTCTTGCCGGACGACGGCAAGCCGGTGAACCAGATCGTGGCCCCGCTCTGCCCGAGCAGCTTGTTGCGGTCGGCGCGATCGACGTGTCCTTCGTGCCAGGTGACGTTGGTGGCTTTCTGCGTGGTCATGGTGGTCCGTGTGCTCCCAGGTCGCCGGCGGCGATTCGCCGACGGAAGAGCACAGACTAGCGGTCCGCGGGCCGGCTGCCAACCCGCCCCGGCCGCCGCCAGGCCGTGCCAAGGGGGCCGCGACGACACCGGGGCCTCCGGTAGCGCTGGGCCTCCGTGCCCGGCGCACGCCGGCGAATGCGCTTCGTCGAGCGACCGGCGGCAAATGAGACGTGGCAAGGAATCGGGGCCCGGGGCTGGGGGCTGGGGGCTGGGGGCCCGGGGCTGGGGGCTGAGGTCAGGGAGCAGAGAGCAGGGAGTAGGGAGCAGGGGTCAGGGAGCAGGGAGCAGAGCGCAGGGAGTAGGGGTCAGGGTTCAGGCACGTCGGATCGGCGATGCGCCTGCCGCACGGGGTCACTCGGTTGTCTCGGCGAGCTGGCGCCGGTCAAACAGCCAGGCGTCGGGCGGAACCAGGGCCACGAGGGCAGCGTCGAGCGGCGGCACGAAGACACCGCGTGCAGCCGGAAAACGTGATGGTCGAGAACCCCCGCTGGCGGCAGAACTCCGCCCGACTCAGGCCGCGGCCGGACCACTCCGCTACGATCGCTCGCCACTCCTCCGCGGATCGCCGGCCCCGCCGCACTTCGCGAGCATGGGCCATCGCACGTGTCCGGGGACCACGCGCGCGAATTTCGGGGCGAAAATCACGAGGTGGTTCACAGGATGCTCACACCGCAAATATGCTGATCACGTGGCCGGGGGCTCATGCCTGCGGAGGCCTGGTCAGCCGAGGAGGCAAACTGAGAAACAGGCATAGCGTCCCCCCGAATCCCCCGGGCGCGGTACAATGGCTGGACGGGGCTCGGCGGCATAGTCGGGCGAGGGCCAATTGCAGACGTCGGACAAGTGGAAAACCCAGGATTGGCGCGGGCGCTCGCACGCAGCAATACCGTGAGAACTGTCAGGCTCGTTCTCTTCGATGGAGGCAGCGCATGCGATCGATAGGTGCTAAGAGATGGAGCGGACTCGCGTTGAGTATGGTCTTGGTGGCTGTCATGGGTTGCCCACGTGGACTCGGCGATGGCGCTGATTTGGACGATGACAATGGTCCGGGCGATGACACCGGCACCGCCTCGCCCATGTTCGACCGCTGGCGCACGCCGAGCTTCTTTAGAGGCTTTGACATCAACTACTTCAACTACGGCAGTGGCACCAAAAGCGCGGCCGATTTCCTGGCGCTCAAGGCCACCGGCGCCAACCTGGCCCAGATACAGTCCAACGAGGGCACCGTCGGTTGGGCTCCTCCGTATGCCAGCAATCCGGATGGCGTAACCAGCCTTGACAACATGGTTGCGTGGTGCGGGCAAGCCCAGCTCTACTACGTGATTGCGGTCCGCGAGGGCCCGGGGCGTCAGTCGGTGGACATAGATGCCGATGACACCATCTGGCAGAACGTCGATGAGCAACAACGTTACGGCCAGATGCTCGCCGACATCGTTGCCCGTTACCAGGGCGATCCGTATTTCGCCGCGATCAACGTCATGGTGGAGCCCAACCCGCTCCGGACTCAGATCTGGGACACCATTCAGACGCCGGAGGAGCTTGGTGCGGCGCTCACGACTGCGGGCATCGACGTCAACGCCATGATGGCCTTGTTCATCAACAGGATTCGCGCCGTCGATGCGACGTTGCCGATCATCGTGCAAGGCGTGGTTTGGTCGAATCCCCAGTGGTGGTCGCTGGTGGAGAAACAAGACGACCCCTATGTGATCTACGATTTCCACACCTACGAGCCCTTCGACTTCACCCACGCAGGCTGCGCGGCGGCGGACTGCCCGGGCGTGACCTACCCCGGCGAATACTATGGTCAAGCGTACGACCGGACGTTCCTCGAGGAGATCGTGTTCGCCGAGGTGATCGCCTTCCAGCAGACGCATCAGGTGCCGATCCTCATGGGCGAATTCGGCCTGCAGTATCCGCAGGCGGGCGGCGTCCAATTCCTCTCGGACCATGTGGACATCGCACTTCGCCATGGGTGGCACTTCGCGCTGTGGAACTACAGGTCAGATACTCAAGACGCCACGCTCGTCGATTTCGACTATGAGAAGTTCCCCGCGGCATATTGGACCGAGGTCCTCGAGTGGTTCTAATCGGTAGGGCCAGCCGACTTCTCGCCGTGGGCAAATAGACCTTCGTGTCGTTGGAAGAGAAACCTCATCGGTGAATGGCAATTACACGTCTTTCAAAGGGGCCTGCTTGCAGGGAAGATGGAGGTGTACGATGTCTGGGTCGCATTATCCGATTTCTACCGTGCTGGCAGGGACAGCCGTCCTGACGCTGGGAATGATCGGCGGCTGTCCCCCCGTGCCCGGCGGCCCGTCGCAACCGCTGCCCCTGTCGGCGGTCCGCACGTGGGCCTACCAGATTCAGGAACTGCACGCACCCGGGGCCGTGGAGGCCCTCGCGGCGTCGAGCTACGACCTCCTGGTCATCGAACCGACCCGCACGGATTACAGCTCGCCCGAAGTGCGGCGGTTCGACACCGCCGCCGCGGTCGCACAACTCAAAGCCAGCCCCGCTGGCGATGGGCTCCACCGCAAGCTCGTCATCGCGTACATCGACATCGGGCAGGCGGAGAACTGGCGCTGGTACTGGGACTGGTCGGAAGACTGGTCGCCGGGCCAGCCGCGGCCCGCCGACTGGCCCGAGTGGATTCTGACACCCGACCCTGACGGCTGGGCCGGCAACTTTGTGGTGAAGTTCTGGGAGGCTGCTTGGCAGGACATCGTCATCCACGGCCGAAATCAACTCGCCGCCGCCGACCGCGATTTTGTCAGCACTCTGGACGAAGTGCTCCAGGATGGTTTTGACGGCGTCTATCTGGATTGGGTGGAGGCGTACAGCGACGACACGGCGAACGCCGCCGCGGAGGCCGCCAACGTCGATGCCGCCGCGGCGATGGTCGATTTCATCGCCGCGATCCGGGCCTACGGGCAAGCCCGCCGCCCCGGGTTCATTGTTATCCAGCAGAACGCGGCGGCGTTGATCGAGGATGCGCCGACCATTGTAGGGGTCGTTGATGCCATCGCTCAGGAAGATACGTGGTACGGTGGTCAGGCCGACTGTGATTGGGAACGGTCGTGCGGATACGATGTGCCCCAAAGTGCGCAGGAAACCACGGAGATTCTGCAATTACTCGACTCGTACCGGGCGGCGGGCAAGGCCGTGTTCACCGTCGATTACACCGTCGCCCGCGCGGCTGAGGTGTACGCGGACGCGACCGCGCGCGGGTATGTACCGTACTGCTCGCGTACCGCCCTGAGCCGGCTGACCACCACGCCGCCGCCGGGAAAGTGAGTTGAAGCTATCTCACAACCTCTGAAAGCAACAGGGGCATGCAGGTCATATGCAGGAAGCCGGAGAACAGGCAACGCGATTTCTCCCAACGGACACAGAGTCGCCGGTAGTTCTGGATCCAGGAGATCGTGCGCTCACCGTCCCGCCAGTCGTACAGACGGCGGCCCAGCCGAACGGGGTCGGCCGTGCCGGCCTGGTAGGCGGCCTCGATCTCGGCGACGAAGCCGGACAGCGCCTGGGCGGTCAACGGGCGCACGTCCCGGACTTTGCCCGCCGCGTCGAGCAGGCGAAGCTGCGGCCCGTCGGTATCCTCGCCGAGGACGTCGATGCGATACTGGTCAAGGCCCACGCCGACCCCTTTCGTTCGGAGCATGAAGGCTGGCTTGGACCGTGTCAAGGAAGAGGCGGCGTGAGGAGCGGCACCGCGCGACCACGAGCGACCTGATCGGCCAATTACGCCGGGAACTCTGGGGCCAAGCCGTCGCGGCCGCCGGGTTGACCCACTTCACCACCCTCCCGCTGGCCCCGCAGGAGTGCCGGAAACCTCAGCCGTCCCCCGCGGCAGCCCTCTTCTACAGCCGAACGGGGTGAATTCCGGGCCAAAGCCGAGGCGACCGACCCCCCGGTCGACGGCCGGAGTAGCGGCCGACCTTCCGGTGGGCCGTCGGCCGAGCAGAAGCTCGGCCGCTACACGCTCCGCCGCTGCGTACTCGGCCGCTACGTACTTCGCCGCTGCGAGAACCTGAAGACTTCGCTAATTCTGCAGAAGCTGCTCTGCCTTGAGGAGCATGTCGCGCACGTACGCCGGGTTGTGCATGCCCTTGCTGCCATCATTCAGGGCGTAGTAATACAGGAAGCGGGCCTGCTTCACCGCGTCCGAGACCGTGCCCTGGTCTTCCGGGCCGCCGGCGGAGCTGTACTCCCAGGCCGCGGGCTCGCCCAGCAGTCGTCGCACGTTCGCCAGGCGTCCGTCGATCTCTGCCCGCAGCGTGGCTTGCACGGCGCGGGCCTGGCCGACCGAGGGGTGGCACCCGCTCTGCGCACAACTGGCCAGGTTCACCGCGAACGTGTGACCGGAAATCGCCGGCGCCACCTCGCTCTGGAAATCCTGGCGGAACATGTGGCAGGTCGCGCATTGCTCGGGGGCAAATGAGTGCACGGAGACGCGGCTGAACACCAGCGGCGCGTTCTCCTGGCCGGCCGGCATCGGCATCTCGCCCACGTAGATGTTGCTCTGGTTGCTGTGGTGCGGCGCGCGGCCCGTCTCCGTCCAGACGCGGCCGCGGCTGTGGTGGCACTGCCCGCACAGGTTGAAGCGCGTGCGGTCCGTGGCGGCCGCAATGCTGTTGGTGGCCCGCGGCGTGGCCACCTCCCGGAAGCGCAACTGGAAGTCGCGGCCCTCGTCGGGCGCGGCGGCGTTGCCGGTTCGCCGGTGCGGATCATGGCACACGGCGCACGTGATCGGGTTGAGGTCGGCCTTCTGGCGGCCGACGAAGGCGTTGTCGGCGATCGCCTCGCCCTTCACCTGCACCTCGTTGAAGATGTCGCCGGAGTGGCACAGGCCGCAATTCTGCACAGAGCTGGTCGAGCCGGCCAGCATGCCGTCGGCGACCGCGTCCTGAAGGTGCGTGTGCCCGGATTCCGCCCACTCTTCGGACTGGGGGTGGTGCTCGCCCTGATGGCAGGTGGCGCACAAGGCCGAGCTGAGGCTGACGGTGGGCCGGAGAGACCGGTCCTCGATGTTCTCCACGTGATCGCGGGCCGCACCGTGGCACGTCTCGCAGCCCACGCCCGCCAGATCGTCCGTGGTCGCCCGGTCGACGAACCCGCCGGCCTGGCCGAAACCGACGGTGTGACACGGCAGGCAGACGGGGTTCTTGTCCTGGCCCATCGCCTCCAGGGTGTCGAGGGCGCCCGCGTGGAGCGTCTGAGACCAATTCGTGTGGGCGTTGACATGGCACAGGCTGCACCGGGCCGAGCCGACGAACTTGCCGGTGAGCCCGCTGTTGCCCTTGGGGGTTGTCCCGTCGCCGTCCGGCTGGGGCACCGGACATCCGCCGATCATCCCCCAGGTCAGTCCCAGCATGACTGCGACGATGCCACGGAGGCCCAGTTTGGATTCAACAGGATTCCTAGACATGCTCACACTCCAACTCCAGTCCCGTTTCCACAGTACGGCGCCGTCTTGCGCTCACGAGATGCCGGCAGTCTCACGACTGGCGCGCTGGACGGCAGCACGCACCGCCACGCGCCCGCTCGGCCCGTCCGTAGCCGGACGCGCCGATTTCTAGCCCGCTCGCCGAACTTGATAGTAACGAAATCAAAATATCCAGCAATCCCCCCCAGGGGGGAATCTGTGTCCCGGCACGGGGAGGATCGGGAGCGATTACGACAGGTGGTTCCGGGCGGCGAAGCTCACCGCCTCGGCCCGCGAATGCAGATGCAGCTTCCGGTACAGGTGCTTGAGGTGGCTGCGCACCGTCGAGGCGGAGATGGACGTCCGTTGCGCGATCTCCTCATTGCTCAGCCCGCGCCCCACCAGCCGGAGCACGCGCAACTCCTGGGACGTCAGGTTCGCGACCGGCTCCGGCGGCATGTGACCGCTGGTGAGCGCCAGGAGCCGTTCCGCGACGGCGCGCGACAGCTCGACCTGGGCCTGGCGTTCGTGCGTGACGTTGCACACCAACAGCGCCCGGCCCCGCAGGTTGCCGTCGCGACCGCGGCAATCGGCGAGGTGGAGCTTCAGCTCCATCGGCTGCGGCCAACGCACGGAGAGCTCCGCGAAGCCGGACTGGCCGGCCGCCTCGTGGTCCTGCCAGAAAGCGCAGAGCCGCGGGTCGCGCAGCGCCAGGGCCAGCGGACGGCGAACACACTCCGCCGCGGCAACGCCCAGCAGCTCCTCTGCGGTGCGATTCAGCCAGAGCACGGTACCCCGGACGTCGAGCAGCACGAGGCCGACGCCCAGCCCCGCCACCGCATCGAGCACGAGGCACTGCGAGGTGCAGTCCTCGGGCCCGCGCCACGTTCGGGCCGCCGCCGCTCCGGACTGCGCGTCTCCGCCCGAAGCCACCCGCTCGCTCACATCGGCCCCACGCGTCATAGGCAGTTCCTGACGGTCTGTGTCGGGGTCGGACGACGTGCTCGACCTCTCGCACAAGCACACGAACCTCATTATAGTCTGCCCCCGGCGAGACGGTTCTCACGTCCGAGCTGCGGCTCGAAGGCGAATCCGAATGGCGGTCGGGCGCGATCAGCATTGCGTCACGTCGGGTCCCGACCCGCAGCAACCCTGGCGCGCGGCCGGCTGGTGTCGAGGCGGGCCGCGCCGCATCACCCTGCTTGCCGCCGTGATCGGAGTTGTCGCGAGCGTCGGCGCCGCGCGCGGCCAGGACGTCGAGAACTGCCTGTTGTGTCACCAGTACCGCGGCCTGGGCCGCTATGACGCGGCGCGCGACCGGCTCCACCTCTTCTACGTCGACCCGGACCACGTTCGCCGCCTGGAAGGCGCGCACGCGCGGCTGGCATGCACCGCCTGCCACCCGCGCGACGAAGTCGCCGTCATCCCGCACCTGCCCGTTTCGCGCGTGGATTGCACGCGGACGTGCCATTTCCAGGGGGCGGACGGCGTGGAACGCCGCTTCAGCCACGCCAACGTTGCGGCCGTGCTGGAGCAGAGCGTCCATGCGGCCGAGCAGCTCTCGAACCTGTCGTTCGCCGGCGGGCCGCTGTTGGACGAGCGGCAATCGAAGTGCCTCTACTGCCACGACGAGCCCGTGTTCCGCGAGGCGCGGTTCTTGCGGTGGGCGGCGAGCGAGGCGGGCGGTCTCGGTCTGGACCGCTGCGAGACCTGCCATCGCGAGCAGATCCCGACGGACGTGGCCTACTACCTCCGACACATCGGGGCCCGGCTCCAGCCGGCCCGCGCGCCGCTGGGGCAGGCTCAGAGCTGCGCGGTGTGCCATGCGGACCCGGTATTTCTCGAAGGGCGCGCGATCCACAACGCCGTCGCCAGCTTCGTGCGGAGCTTCCACGGCAAGGCGGCCCTGCTCGGCGAAGAGAGCACGCCGGACTGCCGGGCCTGTCACGTGGCGCGCGGCGAGGACGCGCACCGGATACTGAGCCGCAACGATCCGGCCTCGAGTGTGTCCGCGGCCCGCGTGGCCGACACCTGCCGCAGCGTCGCCTGTCACCCGGGCGCGGATGCGCGGATTGCGTCGGCCGGCGTGCACCTCGATCTACCGTCGGCCCGTGGCACGCTGGAGTACGGGTTGGCCGCGGCCTTCATCGTGCTGACCGTGCTGACTTTCGGGCCGTCGCTCGTGCTGTGTTTGCTGGAGCTGGGACAGATCGTGGCGGGCCGGCACCACGGCGCGGGGGCGGCGATGCAGGCCCTCACCCGGGCCGTTCTCGCCCACCCCGAGGGCCGCGCCCGGCTGACCCGTTTCACCGTCAGCCAGCGCGTACAGCACTGGGTGCTCGCGGTGCTGTTCGTGTTGCTGGCGCTGACCGGGTTTCCGATGAAGTTTGCCGATCAGGCCTGGTCCCGCACGGTCATCGACCTGTTCGGGGGACTGGGTCCGGCGCGGAACGTCCATCACTGGGCCGGACTGGCGTTGATCGTGGGCCTGATCGTCCACGCGGTCTATGCCCTGACCGTCACGCTTCGCCCGCGCGGAACGCGAGTCGACGCGCAGCGGCGGGCCGGCTGGCGCGCCCTGCTGCAAATGCCGATGCTGATCACGCCGACCGATCTGCGCAAGGCAAATCAACTGCTCTTGTACCTGGTCGGGCTGCGGGCGGACCCGCCGACGTTCGGGCGCTTCACGATCAAGGAGAAGTTCGAGTACCTCGGTGTATTCTGGGGAACGGTGCTGCTGGGGCTGACGGGGGTCGTGCTGTGGAAGGAGCAGGTGTTCGCGGGTTGGATCGGCGGGCGCGGCATGAACGTCGCCCTCATTCTCCACACGTATGAGGCGTTCCTCGCCATCATCCACGTCGGCATCCTCCACATCGTCAACGTGATGTTCTCACCCAACGTTGTGCCGCTGTCGCTGGCCACGATTACCGGCGACACACCCATCCGCGAGCTGGCGGAGCAGCACGGCGAGATGGTGGTCCAGGCGGCTCGTGACTTGGGTCTCGCCGAGCCCGCCGGAGGTGCGCATGGCTGAAGCGAAGTCCATCCCGCGGCGGGCTTCGGGCGGCCGCCTGCGACGCCTGGGCAAGGCGGCTCTGCGCGCGATCCCGCGCCTTTACGCGGTCGCCGTCATCGTCATCGTCGTCTGGCTGAGCTATCGAGCGTTGGCCTACCTCGTGGTCAGCCTGTTCACGCCGTCGCGGGCGCCGGCCCAGATCACCGAGATTCCGACCCACCTGGATGAGGCTGTCTTGCGGACGCGCCGGGCCGACTGGCGGGGGGTGGAGGCCAGCGCGCACCCGCGGGTGCCGCCCGCCCGCTACCACCGCATCGACGGCTGGATTCAGCCCGACCGGTTCAACGGCTGCGCGCAAGCGGGCTGCCATCGTGCTTTCCCCCACGCGCATCGCCCGGAGGTCCGCGCGTTTCTGAACATGCACGCGACGAGCGTCCACTGCGGCGTGTGTCACCTGCTGGGCGAGGCTGAGCCGCTGGTTGCGGCCTGGTACAGTCTCGATTCCGGGCGGCTCCGCTCGGCCCCCACCGTCCTCGAGGTCTTCGGGTGGATGACGTCCGACGAGGGGCGCCGCCAGCTTGCCGAGCCCAGCCGGGCGGACCAGACGCGGCTCGTGTCGTTGCTCCGCGCCGCGGCTCGCGAGGGCAACGACGAGCCGGTGCTGCGGGAGATGGCGGACCACTTCGCGGCCGTGCGCCACGCGAGCCCCGACTTTCAGCGCCTGGTCGAAGCGGCGCGCGAAGCCCTGCCGCGGCGCTTCCGCGGGGAGTACGGCGCGAAGCTGGCGCTGGTCGATCGGGCCACCGGCGGCCCGCTGCTAAACCACCCGGGGACGGAAGCGGCCGTCCGCGCGTACCTGCGCGAGGCCGACACCGCGGACGAGTCCCGCCGGGCCACGCTGTTGGCCGCCGTTCACCCGCGGCGTCGGCCGCAGGCGTTGCACTGTACCGATTGTCACCGGGTGGAGAAGCCGCTCCTGGACTTCGCAGCCGCCGGCTATCCTCCGGCGCGGATCGACATGCTCACCACGCCGGTCGTCTTCCGCATGATCGAGCACATCGCAAGCGGGCAGCCATTTTACTTGCCGACGTTCGTGTCGCCGGCCGAGGAATCCGAGCGGACGCGGCCCGATTCGCTTCGTCCCTAGAGGGTTGGCGTGAACTGCCGCGTCGCATACATCGCGGGCTGCCTAACGTTGATTTGCGGGGCCGGAGTGGCGGCGCCCTCCCAAGCGGCACCGCGCTACGTGGGCGAACCAGACCTCGACTTCACGTGGACCGAGACGCCGGCCCTGATCATGCCTTCGGCCGTCGCCATCAGTCCCGACGGCGACGTGTACGTCTGCGACGGCGTAAACAACCGCGTGCTGCGGTTCGACGCGTCCGGGCGGCTGCTCGAAAGAATCAGCGAAATCGGCGGCGAGACGCTCGACCGGCCCCTGAGCGTCCGCGTGGACGCCGACGGCCGCTTGTGGATCGCCGACACCGGCCACGGGCGCGTGCTGATCGGGGGGACCGGCGCCGAAGGCGTGCGAATGCTCCTCCCCACAGTCGAGGGGCGCACGCGTCGCCCCGACTTGACGGACGCAGCGCCGGCGGGCGACGGTCAATCTGCCTGGTGCGTGGACAACGACGGCCACACGCTGCTCCGCGCTGATACCGTGACGGGGCGCGCGCTCCGCATTGGCCGGTACGGCGCCGCCCTCGGCCAATTGGACTACCCGTTCATGCTCGCGGTCGGGGACGGCGGCGACGTCTTCGTGACCGATGTGCTCAACGGACGGGTGGCGGTCTTCAATGCCTCCGGCCAGCCGGTGCGAAGCCTCGGCTCGTACGGCCTGTCACCCGGCCAGTTCTACCGCCCCAAGGGCATTGCTCTCGACGGCGACGGCCGCGTATGGGTCAGCGATGCGGTGCTCGGCGTGATCCAGGTCTTTGCGGCAGAGGGAGGATTCCTCGGCGTCCTCCGAGCGGCGGACGGCAGACCCTTGCGCTTTCACGAGCCTGCCGGTCTGACGTTCGATGCGTCGGGACGTCTCTACGTCGCGGAATCGGCGGCCGACCGCGTGCGCCGCGTCCGCGTGCGGGTCGATCCGGCCGCCCTGCCCGAGAGCGCCCCGCCCGTGACCCTGGTCAGCCCCCAGCCCCGGGCGTGCACGGCCTGCCACCTCGAATGGATGTCGCCGTTGATCAACGGACGTGGGACCGAGCTGATCGAAGTGCCCGACAACCCCGCGGACCACCCGGCGGTGAGTCGCGCTCCAGCCTGCCGTTCGTGCCACGACGGCACGGTGGCGGACTCACGTCGGCGGGTGTGGGTCGAGCACGGTCACCAGGAGGGGTTGGAGCCGCCGGCCGGGATGTCCGTCCCACGCCATCTGCCGCTGGCCGACGGCCGCCTTGTCTGTCGCACGTGCCACTCGGCGCACACGCGCGGCGGCTCGGGCAACGCGTTGAAGGACGCGGTGTTTCTCCGCGTGGAGCGCGACCCCGGCGAGCTCTGCGCGAGCTGCCACCTGGGCTTTGACGCGGGTCTTGCGGCAGGGATGCACCCGCTCGGTCAATCCACCGCGATCACGTCGGGCCACACGATGTCTGAAGTGCCTGCGGAGGGATCGGACGACGCGACGTGCCTCGGGTACCACGTCGCGCACGGGCCGCGCGACACCTACCTGCTGGCAGTCCAACCCACGACCAACGAGGGTTGCCTGGTGTGCCACGCGAAGATGGACGCCTCCGTGTTCGCGCCGGAGACGCGCCGGGCACACGCCCACGAGCCGCTCCTGAATGCGGACCAACGGGCCGCAGTCGCGGGACTCGCCACGGCGATCGGCCCGCGGGGTGAGTTGCTGTGTCGCACCTGCCACCGCGTGCACCACGCCCCGGTCGCTGAGAACCTGTTAGCTTTCGACCCCGCGGAGACCGACGGCTGCGGCGCGTGCCACCCAACCCAACGCGGTGTGGTCGGCACCCTGCACGACTTGGGGCGTCCGCAAGTGGACGCGGCGGAGACGGCGCAGACCGTCGGCGGAGGTCCGTGCAGCGCCTGTCACCTGGCGCACCGGGACGCGCGATCGCCGAGGGCCACAGACCAGGACCGTGTCGGACACTGCGCCGCTTGTCACGGAGCGCGCGATGTCCCGGCAGCCCGGGCATTGGGTGCGGTCAATCATCCCGAGGCGGTTTGCACCGCGTGCCACGACCCGCATGAGCCGCGGTACGCGAAGTTCCTGAAGGCGCCGCCGACCCAGGTCTGCGCCGAATGTCACGCGGAGTCCGGCCGCGTGGCGGGCGGCCCCCACGACGTCGGGGCCGGTGCGGGCCGCTGGCCGGCGGCCTCGGTCGCCATGCAGGACACCTGCCTCGCTTGCCACCGACCCCACGGCGACTCGCCCGGTGATCTGTGGCGGGGAGGGCTCGCGGCCGATGCCGAGCCGCGCGACGCGGTCTGTCTGGCCTGCCATGCGGACGCCGCACCGGGGACCGCGAGCCCGGTCACCTTCGTGCATCCGCAGGAATGGTCGGCAGCCGCCCTTCGCGACAGGCCGGCCACCGCTCCCGACGATCCCCGAATCGAGTGCCGCACGTGCCATGATCCACACCGCTCCACGCCGCAGCTCTGGCGGCTGGCGGCCGGCGCGAAGTCACAGCAGCTTTGCCTGCCATGCCACGACGCGGTGGCCCACATCGACATGATTGGCCATGGCCCGACGTTCCTCGCCGCCGCCGGGCTCGAGGCGGACACGTGCCAGCCGTGCCATCGGGTTCACGCGGACCCCGCGACGGTGGATTTCCCGCTCCTCTGGCCGCGGAAGCTGTGTGCCTACGATGGCGCCTCGCCGTCTGGCCGCATCTCCGCGGACGACCGCTGCCTCTGCTGCCACCGCGATGGCGGCCCGGCGCCAGCGCCGCGGATAGCCACCCACCCGGCCGCCGAGATGTACAACCCCGAGTTGCCGGGGACGTCTCGGCACCTGCCCCTGTTCAACGCGGACGACGCGGTCGACCCCAGCGGGCAGATTCGGTGCCACACCTGCCACCTCACGCACGGGCGAACCGAGCCGATACCGTTGCCGGAAGGGCTCCAGGCCCTCAGCCCGCGCGAGCTGCGGGCGCGCGTCTGGCACATTCGCCGCTTCGTGACCCCCAACGTGTGTACGACGTGCCACGGAGCGGACGCGCTGCGACGGTTCATGTACTTCCACGATCCGGCGCGGCGCGGCGGGCCGATCGAGGGTGACAAACCATGAGGCTGCGCCCGCCCGCCACCAGAGAGGAAGGGGAGCCATAGGTGTCCGTTGAGAAAGGGGACTGGCTCCGCGCCGGCGGGCGTTCGCGGTAGTGCTGCGCGGGTCTCGCGCGGTGCCTGTTACCCTTTTTCAACGGACTGCAAACGTCAGCCGCCCCGTCCGGGGCTTGTGCCCCTCGCCGGAAGTGTGACGCATCCGTGTTGCAGGCGGCACCGGCAGCAAGCCGCCAGCGGCGAAGCTGCCAGTGGCACCCGGCGCAGCCGGCGGGCGGCGCCCCCGCCGGCGCCCGCGCGACGGACGTTGCCTTGGCTACGGTTCGCTATCCCTCGGTCGTGAAGATCTGCTGGGCCTCGGCGAGCCGCGCCGGCAGTTCCCCGGCCACGTTCTCCAGGTCGGCGGCCCGCACGCCGGTCAGGTCCAGCATCCAGTCCGAGAGCTCCTGAATCTGTGCGGTGAGCCAGAACCCGTGGCGGCCCCGGCAGCAGAGGGTGTCCGCCACGTAGATCAGGGCGGCCACCTTCTGTAGCTCCGGCTGAAGGGAGCTAGGATCGTGGTGGTAGGTGATCGCGTGGCAGAGCCCGGGCGGGAATCGCCACTTGGCTGCCAGCGCGCCGCCCAGGGCCTGGTGATCCGCGCCGATGGCGGCCTCTTCGGCCGCGCAGTAGTTCTGCGGCTCGCTGAAGCAGCGCTCGGCCACGTCCTTCACCTGTGCGCGGAAGAGCTGGTGGGCGACGATCAGCCCAATGTCATGGACGAGCCCGGCGACGAATGCCTCGTCCCCGGGCAGCGCCCTCCCTGCCTGTGCGAGCATTTTCGCACACACGCCGACGGCGACGCTGTGCTGCCACAGGTCCGCCGTGCCGAACTGGCTGGAGATCTGGCCCTCCTTGAACAGCCGCGACAGCGAGGCGGCCAGTGCGAGGTTCCGCACGGCGCTGAGCCCAAGCATGACGATCGCCCGCTCGAGGCTGGCGACCTGCGCCGGCAGGCCGTAGAAAGCGGAGTTCACCAGCTTGAGGATTTTCGTCGCGAGGGCGGGATCGTGCTGGACGGCGTCCTGGACGGCCTTGGTGCCGGCGTTGGGGTCCTCGATCACGTGGACAATGCGCGCCGTGACCTCCGGCAGGGACCCGATCTCGGTGACCTTCGCCAGCGCTTGCTGGAGGGGCGCTGCAAGGGTCTTGCCTCCGGGGCTGGGCCCAACTGTCGCGCGGGTCCCCATCGTCGGTCCTTTCAGCGGGCGGAACTCCGCGTTGTCCCGGGGTTCTGAAGCCAAGCCCTCAATCGGGCGCCGTTGTTCCTCGTACGTGTTAGTCGGCGAAGACGCGCTCGGCCTCCTCCACACGTCCGGGCAGATCTTCCATGACCTGCTCCAGGGCCGCGGGCGAAAGCCGCACGAGTTCCAACATCGAATCCGGCAGTTCCTGGGCGCACCCGGTGAGCCAGAAGCCGTAGCGTCCCTGGCTGCACAGGGTGTCCGCCGCGTACACAGTCGCGGTGATCTTCTGCTGGCCAGGCGGCAGCACCAGCGGTTCGTGGTGGTAGGCCACCGCAAGCCGCAGCTCCATCGGGAAGCGCCATTTCGCTGCCAGGGCCCCGCCGAACGCCTGGTGGTCCGCGCCGATGACCGCCTGCTCCAACGCGCAGAAGCCCTCCGACCGTTCGTGACACTGTGCCGCGACGGCCCGCAGTTTGCCTGGAAAGAGCTGCTGCGCCACGATCAGCCCCATGTCGTGGACCAGCCCGGCCACAAACGCCTCGTCGACGTGCGGCTCGCGCGCCGTGCTGGCGAGCAGCCGCGCGGCGACGCCTACGGCCACGCAGTGCCGCCACAGGTCCCGCGCCGCAAATTGCTCCGACACCGCTTGCACGTCGAACAGCCGCGACAGGGAAGCCGCCAGGGCGATGTTTTTCACCGCGCTCAGGCCGAGCAGCAGAATGGCCCGTTCCAGGCTGGCCACCTGGGACGGCAAGCCGTAGAAAGCCGAGTTCACCACGCGCAGGATCTTGGCCGCCAAGGCCGGATCCGTGCGGATAATGTCGTGCATGTCACGGGCGGTCGCGCGCGGGTCCTCGACGATCTGCACGATCTTCGCAGTTACTTCCGGCAACGAGCTGATTTCGCCCATGCGCGCCAGGGCCTGTTGCAGGTCCGGCGGCAACGTTTTCTGAAGCGTGGCGGCAACGGCTGGCATGTGGCTCCCAACGGCTCCGATGCGCGTCTGATAACTGCCAAGCGGCCGGCGCAGGCCCACGCTGCGCCGTGCCCATGCAGCATCCTCACTCGTTTCTGATCGGATGCCGGCCCGCTGGGCTCCATATTGCTTTTTTGTGCCCGCACTGCTTCGCGCGTCGGGAGCGCGCACGAGAGGGCTAGCAGACAATCCTGAACCGGCCAGCGCGCCGCAGGCCGATGCGAAACGGCCGCGGTTTGGGGCGACCGGCGGAATCCGTCACACGGAAGGGTCGTTTGACGAAGGGGCGCCATCACTCGCCGCTCCGCCGCGCAGCCCAGTTCCAGTAAAGCCGTGCTGACAATTCAAGGTTCGAGCTTGTGCGAGCCCGGCCCCAGACTTAGACTGATGATGGTTGGGCCGGATTCCGCGCAAGCATGCGCCGTTGATTTGTGCGGAGAGCCGCGGCTGCGAGACGGGGCTCCGGCCCAGCTTGGCGCCGGCGCGGCGGGGTTACGTAACGCGCCGACGGGGTGTTGCGTGCGGGTGTGCAGGTCAACGCTGCGCAGCATCGCCAGCGGCCGGGAGGCCGAGCGGGGCTCCGCGGTGGGGTTGCTCGTACCGGGGGCGCTGCCCGTGCGTGTCATGAAGCTGACTCTGTGTCGCGTGTCGCCCAGTCCACGTCGCAGCGCGCGGCGCGGCTCGGCGCGTCAACATCTCAAGGGTGTCACGAAGAGTGAGGATGCTGCGCCGCAGCGAGCAAAGGAGGTCGGGCCATGGCGCCAAAGTATATTTCGATCTGGTTCACCTGTTTGACGGTCGCGGCGTTGGGCTTGGCCGGGTCGCAGCCAAGCGCCGCCGGGGTCTGCTGTTTCCCGGCTTACGGCACGTGTGCTGACGCTTCCGACGGCTTCGCCACCGAGGCAGACTGCGTCGCGTGGGGCGGAACCTGGAACGCGGCATACGCGAGCTGTCCGAGTGCTGGCACGTGCTTATGCGGGGAGATCAACGACTGTGACGGCCACTGCGCGCCGGCGAACTGGCTGGGCGACGGGGACTGCGACGACTACGCGTGGGAGTGGCATGGCAACATGATCAACCTCAACTGCGCCGCGTTGAGCTGGGACGGCGGTGATTGCACGGGTGGTGCCGGTGGCGCCTGCTGCTTCGGGGACAACCACTGTGAGGAGCTTGGCGAGCCCGCATGCGTCAACGCCGGCGGTGTGCTGTGGCTGGAAGGCGCGCCCTGCGATCCAAACCCCTGCTCGGAGGGTGACGTATCGTGTCCGCCCGATGCGATCTGGGCACAGTCGTATGATCCCTCGGGCTTCTTCAGTTTTAGCGATACGGACGGGTATGCGTATGGTGGGGGCCTGACGTTCGACTACTTCGGTCCCCTCAGCGGGCCGATCTGCGATGTGCACTTCTGGGGCTTTCCGTATGATTGGATCACTTATGACGTTTGCCCCGCGGACACGACGTTCCGCATCGCGTTTTATGCAGACGCAGGCAGCCTGCCAGACCTGAGTAATCCGGTCAGCGAGTACGTCCGCACGCTGACGCCGCAGCTCCTGCCGTACGAGTACTGGTGGTATGGGTATCCGGCGTACGAGTATGAGGCGACCCTCGCTCCCTGCTGCACGCTCCCAAGCGGCTGGGTGTCCATCGCGGGGACCGGGGGCAGCGCGAGTTGCCTGTTTGTGTGGCTAACAAGCGCAGTTGGCTCCGCGTGGACAGATTACGGGGGCAGCCTGGGTTACGACATGGCCTTCTGCCTGACGCCGCCACCCCCGTCCCCCGCCGGTGCCTGCTGCTTCGCTGACGGCAGTTGCCAGATCGAGACCGCGGCCGACTGCGTGGCGGCGGGCGGCACCTACCAGGGCGATGGCACGGACTGCGACCCCAATCCGTGCCCCGCTGTCTCAGTAAAGGCGAGCGCCGGCTCCGACAAATCCATTTGCCCGGGCGACAGCGTGAAGCTCTCGGGCTCAGCCTCCGGCGGCACACCGCCGTATTCATATTCCTGGTCACCGACCGCCGGATTGAGCGGCGCGGACGTGGCCCAGCCGATGGCATCGCCGACGCAGACGACCACGTATACGCTCACCGTCACCGACAACGACGGCAACAAGGACACCGACACAGTGAAGGTCAGCGTGGGCCACACGCTTGTGGCGGGCGTCGTCGGCGGACACGGCACAATCCTCTGCGAGCCACCGGCCCCGGCGGTTGACGGGGGTTCGTGCTTCGCGCATGGCGCGAAGGTCGGCCTGACCGCAGACCCGGACGAGGGGTATCGGGTCAAGCTCTGGACGGGTACCGACGACGATTCGAAGACGACGCTCACCAACACGGTGACGATGACAAAGAACAAGACCGTCACCGTTGAGTTCGAACTTATCACGGCCCGTTGCACCCTGGCGGTGGAAGTCGCGGGCGAGGGCACCGTGTCGTTGGATCCTCCGGGCGGCGAGTACGACAGCGGTACCAGCGTGAAGCTCACGGCCACGGCGAAGGCTGGTTGGCGCTTCGACCATTGGGAAGGGGCGCTGAGCGGTGCAGCCAATCCGGCGACGCTTGTCATGAGCGACAACAAGAGTGTGACGGCCGTGTTCGAACAGGGCGTCATCCAGTACACCCTGGGAGTGACCGTCGAGGGCGAGGGCACCGTAACTCTCGATCCGCCGGGCGGAACGTACGACGTGGGCACCAGCGTCAAGCTGACGGCGACGCCCGATGCCGGCTGGCACTTTGTCCGCTGGGAGGGCGATGCGGGCGGTACGAGCGCGACGACCACTGTAACGATGACGCGCGATCGAAGTACTACCGCCGTCTTCGAACCGGATACGCCGGTGCGGTACCGACTGAGCATCCGTATCGAAGGTGAGGGCTCCGTCGATCCTGCGGGCGGAACGTACGCCGCGGGCGCGACCGTCACGTTGAACGCGACGCCCGAGGAGGGCTGGCGCTTCGCCCGCTGGGAGGGTGACGCGTCGGGTGCCAGCATGTCGGCCGCGGTGACGATGGACAGGGACCGGACGGTGACGGCGGTCTTCGAAGAGAACGCGCCCGACGATGCCGGCGCGGATGACCAGAGCGTCACCGGATTGGGAGCAGGACGCACGTCGCCGGGACCGTGCGGGTCGGCCTGCCCGGCCGCGAGCGCTGGTCTGATCGGCGTGACCTTGGCCCGCCTGCTACGGGCGCGCGGCAATGGGCGTCGCCGAGTTGGCTGACCACGGTCAGAGAGGGCGGGACCGACCGCGGAGCGCCAGCGACCAGGCGGCCATTCCGGAGCCGAACTCCGCACTTGCGCCGGACCGACCGGTCCCGGGCCACCTACGGCAGATCGTCCATCGTCAGGCTCCGCCCCGTCAACCGCTGATACGCGTCTTCGTAGCCCCGCCGCGTCCGGGCGATGATTTCGTCCGGGATGGGTGGCGGAGGCGGCTGCTTGTTCCAGTGCAGCGCGGCGAGGTAGTCGCGCAGGAATTGCTTGTCGAAGCTGGGTTGGTCGTCGCCCACGCGGTATTGGTCGGCGGGCCAGAACCGAGAAGAATCCGGCGTGAGCACCTCGTCGGCCAACAGCAGCTCGCCCTCATAGAGGCCGAACTCGAATTTCGTGTCGGCGATGATGATGCCGCGCTGCTCGGCGTGCTGCGAAGCCTGGGCGTAGATATCCAGCGAGCGCCGGCGGACACGCTCCATGACGTCGCGTGCGTCGACTGAGACACTCCGCTTCGGGGCCAGGAACCGCGCCACGGTCTCACACGCATGATCGAACGAGATCGGCTCATCGTGTCCGACCTCCGCCTTGGTCGAGGGCGTGAAGATGGGGTCCGGCAATCGTTCCGCGTGCCGGAGTCCGGGCGGGAGCTTCACCCCGCTGACGAAGCCCGTGCTCTGGTACTCCCGCCAGCCGCTGCCGACGATGTACCCGCGGACGATGCACTCGACCGGCAGGATGTCGGCCCGTTTGACCACCATCGCGCGCCCGCGCAGTTGATCGACGTACGGCGCGTAATCCGCGGGCACCTGCTCATCCGAGACGACGTAGTCCAAGTGGTGCGGCGCACAGGCCGGCAGCGTTTCGAGCCAGAAGCGTGACATCTGCGTCAGCAGGATGCCCTTGCCCGGTACGGGCTGCTCCATGACCACGTCAAACGCGGAGATCCGGTCCGTGGCGACGATCATCAGACGGCCGCCAACCTTGTAGATGTCGCGGACTTTTCCGCGCTTCACCAGCTCCGGCAAGTCCGTCCTGTGAATGGTGGTCGCTGCTTCCATCCTGGGCACCTGTCTTTCCGAAGAAACGCGGGACGCGGAGGTCCGACGCTACAGACATCACGAACCCGCCGGGGCGGGTGGCGGGAAGGGCCGCGCGAGCGCAAAATGTCTCGTTACCGCGTCGCCGTGGAGGTCTGGCAGATAGAAGCCCACGGCCGCTGGCCGTGGCGACCTCGTTCCGCTGCAACGCGACGTGATCAAAGACGCCTCCATTATACGATGCCGAGCCCGACAAACAACGAGCGCAAGTCCCAGGAGGCCGCCCGCCAGGGCCGCCCCGGCGGGCCGGTGCGCGTCGGGCTGGTGGCCGACGGCCCATCGCTCGCACGCCTGATGGCCGCCCTCGACAACTGCCTGCTCATCCAGCCATTGGCGCGGGCCGGCGATCCGGCCGGGGGCAGCCTGCGCGAGGTCCCCTGGTTCGGCGACCCACGTACCCTGCTGAAGCAGCCCGGCCTGGAAGCCGTCCTCCTGGCGACTTCACCCCACCAGGACAGCGCCCTCGCCGCGATGGCGGCCGAGCAGGGGCTGCACGTGTGGCGTCTGCCGCCGACGGCCGCCAGTTTTGCGGAAGCGGCGGAAGTCGTCACCCGGGCCCGACAAGTTCCCACAATCTACCGCGTCGCCTCCTGGTGGGAGTACGTGTCCGACCACGCGTGGCGCGAGATCCACTGGCCGGGGGAGCTGACCCCGCTATTCTCGGACTTGCGGGCCAGCGCGCCACCTGCCGCCGCGCAGAGGCCGCACGGCGGAAACAGCGACACCGCCGGCGGCGCGCTGGCACAGGTCGGCTACCCGTTGCTCGAAGCGCTGCTTGCGGTGCGCGGACTTCCGGAGACGGTCGCCGCAGCCATCGGCTGCTATCGAACTACCGGCGTCGCCGCGGGCGAGAGCGAAGACACCGCCGTGGCGGTCCTGCGCTACAGCGACGGCGGAGCCGCGGTGCTCCGTGCGAGTTTGGGTGTGCCGCCGTTCGAACAGTGCCTGGCACACCATGGGCGGGACTTGTCGGTGCTGCTCACCGAAGATGAGGTCCAGCTTGTACGCGCGGATGGCGGGTTTGCTGACCGGCGCCCGCTGTCGGGCGATTTCGTGGCCAGTGAGCTGCTGCGTTTCGCCGAGTTCGTCCGTGGCCAGGCGCGCGATCGGGCCCTGGCTCCGCTGGAGCGCCACCTGGCGGTGCAGGCACTGCTGGAGACGGTCTACCTGGCCGCCCGCACGGGCCACCCCGAATCTCCACGCAAGTTCTACCAGGTACAGGGATGGCCTGAGCCGCAGCCATGAACGGAAACAGTGCATCGGCAGCCGCAGGCGGAGGGCTGGCCGGCTTTTCAAGAACAGGGCCGCGTTCGAAGTGCAACGCATCCAGCGCTGCCCGGGGCACGCGTGCGCCAAGCGCTTTTCTTCTTTCGTCTCGGGCGCTGACGTTCGTCTGGGCCGGGCTGTTGATGCTCGCCGTGACCGGGTGCACGTTCCCTACCTCCGGGCGAACACTGCACGCCTGGATCACGAGCGGCGACGAGGGCGTGGGGTTGGACACGCCGCCGAGCCTGGAAAACGACGTGTACTCGGCAGCCCGCGGCGAGGCGCGGCTGGTCGCGGCGCTCAACGAGACGGTCGCGTTGCAGCTCGTGCTGCGCACCACGGCCCCGCCGGTCGGTCCGTTGGACGTGCGCATCGGCGACCTGGCCGGCCCGGAAGGCACGTTGTCCGCGCGCGCCGTGGCTTCCGTCTACCGTGCCCACCGCACGCGCGTCGAACGCTTCCGCCCCTGGTACGTCGAGCGCACCGGCAAACCGGCCGAACCCACGCTGCTTCCCGACATCCTGGTGCCGTGGGACGCACCGCGCGGCGGCGGTCCGCTGATCCTGGCCGACCCGCGGAACGAGATCGTCTGGGTGGAGCTGCGCGTTCCCGCGACCGCGGCACCCGGCGAATACCAGGCTCGGCTCGAGGTCCGGCGGACCACGGGCGACGCGCCAGTGCTTGCGTGCGCGGTCCGGCTCACGGTCCTGCCGGTCGCGCTGCCACAACGCCGCAGCCTGCCCGTGATCTGCCGCGTGGACCCGCGCGACCTGCTGGTCACGCACCTGCGCTGGCCGCGCGCGCCCGCCGAGGAGACGCGCCTGCTGCCGAAGGTCCCCAGTCATTTCGCCGCCGTCCGGCTGGTGAACGAGACGATGCGGCTGTTTCAGGCGCACCGTACCACGCCGGTGCTTTGGGCTTCGTTTCCCAAGTTTCACCCGGTGGGCGAGAACGCCGTCGAGGTCCAGTGGGAGGAGTACGACGACTTGGTGTCCGCGTGGCTGGATGGGTCGGCGTTCCCGGACCGCGGCGGGCTCGAAGCCTGGGCTATTCCGGCGTCGATGGAGTACCCCAACGCGGCCCGCAACGGCGGCGTTGACTCGCCCCAGTACGCGCGGCTCTTCGCGGCGTACCTGGCCGAATGCCGCCGGCACTTCGCGGAGCGCGGCTGGCTCGACCGGGCGTTCGTCCGGGCGTGTCCGCCGGAGCCGTTGTCGCAGGCTTCGGTGCGACGCGTCGCGCGCTTGTCGTCGCTGGTCCGCCGTAGCGAGACCAACCTCCCCATGGTGGCACACCTGCCCGGCCGTTCACTCCGGGGCCTGGGTTGGCACGAGGCACCCGTGATCGAGACGGCAGGGGTCGATATCTGGGCGCCGCCGGCCATGTGGTATGAGCCGGATGTCATGGCTCGCGAGCGGGAGCAAGGCCGGCGGGCGTGGTTCATGCCCGACTACCCGCCCTACAGCGGTTCGCTGGCGGTCGAAGCGCCGGCGACCGACGCACGCATCCTCGGCTGGCAGGCCTACCGTTATGACTGCGAGGGACTCTGGATCGAGCAGGCCGCGGACCTGGCGGCACCGCCGCCGCTCTCTGCCGCCCTCGCACCCTGGGCCGGGCCAGGACTGGTGTACGCGGCCGGGGAGTACGGGCTGCGTGACCGGCCGGTGCCGTCGATTCGCCTGAAACGGCTGCAACTCGGGCTTCAGGATTACGAGTTGCTCAAGCTCCTTGAGCACAACGGCAAGCGCCTGTTGGCGCAGAAGCTGACCCAGCAGGTCGTGCACTGGGGCTTCACGGAAGCGTGCCGCGACAACCTCGTCAGCAGCAAGGAAACGGGGTGGCCTGCCCAGGGGGCCGTGTTGCGGCTGGCGCGGCGGTTGGTGCTTCAGGAATTGGCCGGCCACTTTGAGCCCGATGCGGCGATGCGGCAGCGCCAGATTGACAGCCTCGCGCAGTGGGGACGAATGATGAGCGAGGCCGGCCGCGTGACCGCCCGGGTCGAAGGCGTGCGCCTGACGGCGGGCGCAGACACGCTCCGAGCGCAGGTGCTGGTCAGCGCGTCGAACGCCACCAACCGACCTGTGCAGGGCCGTTGGGTGCTCGTCAACCCGCCGCCGGACTGGCAACAGCTCAACCCCGTGCTGACCCACTTGGACGCCGGCACGCGCCGTCCGGCTACCATCGAGCTGAACCTGGCCGGCCTGGCGTATAACGTGGACGGGGTATACCCGTTCGGCGTGGCGTTCGAGGCGGCCGCGCTGGGTACGGTGCAGTTGCCGGCCCGCCTGGCAGTCGCCGTCTGCCCCCCGCTGGAGCCGCCGCCGCTGGTAGACGGCCGGCTTGAGGACTGGCCCCTGGCGTCGAACAACGCGGCGGGCGATTTCCGACTGTGCCGCGAGCGCGGGAGTGCATCGGACGACCAGTCCGACCAACCGACACTGGCGGCACGGGCGTTCTTCGGATTGGACGAGGACAACCTCTATGTAGCGGTTCGATGCGCGCTGCGTCCCGGCGAGCCCCCGTTGTGGCGCGCCGACAACACCATTCCCATCGACGGCGGTATGCCGTGGGGGCAGGACGTGGTGGAGGTTCTGATTGACCCGCGTACCGCGGTGACGGGCACGAGCAGCGACCTGTACTGCCTGCAAGTCAAGCCTTCCGGGTTGCTGGTGGCCCGAAAGGGGTGTCGCACGGAACCTCCGATGGGTACCTCGGAGACCTGGGCCTGTGGGGCGCGTGTGGCCGTGAACGTGCAGCGGGATGACTGGGCGGTGGAGCTCGCCGTACCGCTGGCGGCGTTCGGCCCCGAGGCGCGCCGCAACTCGGTGTGGGGCCTGAATGTCACGCGTCTCGACGGGCGTCGGGGGGAGTACTCCTCCTGGGCGGGAGCACGGAGCTACTGCTATTCCCCACAGGCGCTTGGGAACCTGATTATGCTCTGGCCGTGATCCGCCGCATGGACCGGGACGGTCTCCGGCGGCCGGCGGCGCAAAACAGCGCCGCGGACCTTGCGGCCCGCGGCGCCTGTGACTGAATCCGGCCCGGCCGCGCGGACTAGAGTCCGCGCGGCGGGGAACGCAAGGCTACTCCACCCAGTAGGCGACCCACGTGCCAATGTAGTTGGAGTAATTGGACTCGTAGTAGTCGCCGATGAAACCCTCCTCGTCTTCGTCCCAGATGCCAAAGTAGAAACCGATCGGCTCGCCGTCATCTTCGAAGTAGATGAACCCGGTGTCGTCCATGTAGCCGATCAGCGTGAGGGTCAGGCCGACATTGGGCCAGTACGACTCGCCGAGCACGCTCCCGTCCTCGAAGACCGCGAATGCGATCTCGTGGGCCCGGTTGGCGGGGTCGTCCAACCCACCCTCAAAAGCGCCCAGGTAATCCGTAACGTCCGTCGGCGGCGGCTCCTCGTCGCCCCATTCGATCTCGCCGTCGTCGCTGACCTCGACGTCTTGCCACAGGTAGATGTACTCGCCGTTCTTGGTCCAGGCCTCGAACACGACTTGGAAAGTCCCTACGTCGTAGAAGGTGATCTGGGTGCGCGGGGCGACCGGATTGCTGATGTCATACGCCCAGGTGCCGATGACGAACCAGTTCAGGACGGCCAGGTCGGGCAGCAACGCGCCCTCCACCCAGCAGTCGAACGGCTCAAAGGCGACCGCCGCTATCGGGCAATAACCGTTCAGCCCGGCGAGCGGCGCCGGCTCCTCCTGACCGACGTTGACGGTGCAGTCGTACACCCCCACCACCTGCGGGTTGTCGGACATGTCGTGCAGCAGCAGCGTCACCTTGAGGAAGCCCGGCTGCGTCCCGACAAGGGACGTTACCGGCGCCCCCGGATCGCCGGTGATGTAGCCCCCGCCGCCGCTGATGAACCAATCGTACTGGAAGTCATCCAAGTCCGCGCTGCCAGGCTCGAACGTGACGTCGAAGTCCTCGCCGACCGCCGCGTTGCCCGGACAGACGATCCCGCGCTGCGAATCCTGCTGCTGCTGTTGCTGCGGATCGACGTTGCACGCGTAGATGCGCTCCGGCTGGCGTGCGCCCTGCCGGTGGTAGCGCAGTTGTCCGAGCTTGACCACCGGGTTGGCCTCCTCCAGATCCACCAGCACCAGGTCCAGCTCGAGCAACACGCCGTCCTCGCTCAACGCGCCGTTGATGAACGCCACGTCAAACAACTTGTGCGCTTCCGCCGTCGCTGTCCCCCAGAGCTGGACCGGGAAGGTGAGGTGCGCGTTGAACCGGCGTTCGATGGTGATGCGGCCGGACTCATCGAGCTGCGTTCCGGTGAAGACCGGTTGCACCGTGAGGTCAAACCCGATCTCGTCCGGCGTCAGAATCAGCTCAGTCAGGCTGGCGTAGTTGATGGTGATGCCAGGATCGGCGTACTCGGTGCCCTCGTTGACGTTCAGGTCGGGGAACACGAGGTGACGGTCGAACTCCGTCATCAAGATGCCGTTGTTGTCGAAGGTCAGCCGGTTCGAAACGTCGGTGTATTCCAGGCAGAAGCCCTGGGCGTCGAACAGGATGTACGTCTGACCGGCGAGCGCCCGGATCTCATCCGGCACCTCGTCAATCGTGACGTCTTCGCTCAGGTCATCACGGTTCTCGACTTCCTCGACCTCGCCATCGGACGCGATTGCGGCGATGTCCTGGCAGCCTTCCGTGAGCTCGCTATCAACCAGCGGCGAGTCCGGGTTCGTCTCCGGATCGGTAATGGATACGATGATCTCCTCGCAGATCTCCAGACCGCGCTGAAGCGTATCGAGTTTCGCCGACTTCCCCTGGCTGCGCGCCGCCGCCTTGCTGAAGTTCTCCGCGCGCCGCTGTTGCACGGCCGCTTTCTTCGTGTCCGCCTTGATGCCCTGCGCGGACGCGACCTCGTTCCCGGTCGCGTCGGTGACCCGGATGCTCACGTTGTCCCCGTCGTACACCAGGTCCGCCGCGGTGTTGTTGGACAGGCGCACGTTCACGGGCCGGCCCTCCGGGTCCAACGACAGCTTGAGCTCCTTGCCGTTCGGCTTGCGGATGTTGGCTTCCGTGACGATGGTCTCGCCGCCCGCCCCCTCGTGGACCCGGAAGCTGTACTGGTTGCCGTCCTTGTCCTCGGCGACGCAGTAGTTGCCGCCGGAGGCGTCGAAATTGACCTGGAGCCGGCTCTCAGCCGGTTCGTTTCCATCCGTCGGACCGGGCGTTATCGGACAGCCGCCCAGGCTCGCCAACAACACCCCACACGCCATCATGCAGACCAACCCGATCTTCCTGTTCATGGCTTCTCCTCAGAAGACGCGCACCAATCGCGCACTACGACCCGCGCCCCCGTTACGAAGACGATCCCAACCAACTTCGGGAAGTGTTCACCCCGGGATGGGTTCCGCCGTGCACCTCCTTCGAAGTACCGCCGCCCCCGGACACACCACCTTAGGATTATGCTCACGCTTTCTGACAAGTTCCAGCACGCGATCCCGAAGTTTTTTCGACCTCGCCGCGTCGGGGAAACGCTACGCCCTGCCGTGCGCGCGCACGAACAAACAAGGAGCCCCGCGTCCGATCGCCGACACAGCGGGCCCCGGCCCCAGGGCAGCCGCGTTCGAGGTGTCGCGCCGGGAATTCCGCGCGAACCACACGCCAACTTGCGTCAGTAGTCCAGCGTCAGAATGCGGCCCTTCGTGAAACGGAAGAACGCGTCCCTCTCCGCGACTTTCACGCCGGGCATCAGGTCTTCGGCGGCCTTGCCGGCGGCTTTGAGGCAGCTTGGGCAGGCATACAGCGGAACACCCTTATCGATGAGGGCGCGGAGCTGGGTCTTCGACGAGTCGAACGTGGGGAAGGTCACGTCCGGCGCGTCCCCGAGGACCACATTCACGCCATTCAAGTCAAAGTAGACGAGAACGTCGCGGTCTGATGACATGACGGTTGCCATCTTGAGGGCCATGAGGAGTGCGTGGGGGTCTTCGGCGCCTTTGCTGACGTGCACGAGGACGCCGTCGCGCGCATCGTCCCGCTGACCGTGCGGACCCGCACTTTGGCAACCCACGACAAGAACCGCGGCCAAGAAGAGTGCGGCGCGCAAGCCCAACCGGTGGTTCAGCATGTGGTGATCTCCGCTACGAGCCAATCGTGCCCATCTCGTCCCAACACAGGGTCGCAACGCGGCGTTTCCATCGGCAAGCCACGTCCGCAGCTTCGCCGCGCGTCCGCCGGCTTACGCGTTGCGAAGCGCCTGCTCCAGGTCGGCGAGCAGGTCCTCCACGTCCTCGATGCCCACGGAATAGCGCACGAGGCCATCGGTGATCCCGGCGGCGAGGCGATCCGGGCGGGACATCCCCGCGTGCGTCATCGACGCCGGGTGCTCGATCAACGTCTCGACTCCGCCCAGCGACACCGCCAGCGTCGCCAGCCGCACGGAATCCATCAGGCGGACTCCGGCTTCCAACCCGCCCTTAAGTTCGAAACTGATCATCGAGCCGAACCCGCGCATCTGCCGGCGGACCAACTCGTGCTGCGGGTGCGAAGGCAGGCCGATGTAGCGCACCCATTCGACCTTGGGGTGCGCCTCGATCCAAGCGGCAATTTGCACGGCGCTCTGCTGGGCCCGCTCGATGCGCAGCCCGAGCGTCTTCAGACCGCGCAGGACCAGGAACGCCTGGTGCGGATCCATGTTGCAGCCCAGGTTCACCATCAGCGGGCGAATCCGGCGCTGGAGCTCCTCGGTCCTTGTGACGATGATGCCGCCGACGACGTCCGCGTGGCCGTTGATGAACTTGGTAATGGAATGCAGGACGACATCCGCCCCGAGCTCGAGCGGCCGCTGCAGGTACGGGGTGGCGAACGTATTGTCCACGACGAGCACACAGCCGCGCTGGTGCGCGATTTCGCTGATCGCGCGCAAGTCGGTAACCTGCATCGCCGGGTTGGAGGGCGTCTCGACGTACACCAGGCGGGTGTTCGGACGGATCGCCTCCTGCACGCGCGCCAGGTCCGATGTGTCGACGTACGAAGACTGGACGCCGAAGCGCGCGAGGTGTTGCTCCACGAGCCCGCGCGAGGGCCCGTACACGGAGGCCGTGCTGACCATGTGCGTCCCGGCATCGAGCAGGGCCATGTAGACCGCGGCCACCGCTCCCAGCCCGGAGCTGGTCGCGATGCCGCCGCAGCCGCCTTCGAGACCGGCGACCGTGTTCTCTAGGGCGCGAATCGTAGGGTTGCCGATCCGCGTGTAGATGTAGCCGCCTTCGCGGCCAGCGAAGAGCGCCGCCCCGTGCGCGGCGTTGCGGAACGCGAACGTGGACGATTGGTAGATCGGCACGTTCACCGCGCCGTAGGGATCGTGGTCGGCGTGGGGATGCACGAGCCGGGTGTTGAACCCTGGCTCGCTCTGGTTCTTGCTGGGCTGAGTGTCTGCCGTGGTGGGGTTGTGGGTCGGCATGTGTACTACCTTGTCGTTTGGACCCGTCGGCGGGTCGAGCACCGTCTGACTATCTGCCATGCGGGCACTTCTTGAGCGTCAGGAACCAGTCCAGGACCGTCGTGTCCGCACCAGCCTTCTCGACCCGTTCCTTTGCCGCGCCACACGAACCCGGGGGAGGCACGATCACGTCCTCGCCCGGCTGCCAGTTCGCGGGCGTCGCTACCTTGTGTTCATCCGAATGCTGCATGGCGAGCAGCAGCCGTTTGACCTCCTGCATATTACGACCGTTTGAGAGCGGATAATAGAGGATCGCGCGCACGATCGCCTGCGGGTCGATGATGAAGACGGCCCGCACAGCCTGCGTGTTGCTCGCCGCGGGCTGGAGCATCCCGTACTTCCGGGAGACTTCCATCGTGAGGTCGCTGATGACCGGGAACATGACCTCGACGCCCTTCATGCCCTTGTAAGCGATCTTCTCTTTGATCGTGCGCAGCCAAGCAATGTGGCTGTACGTGCTGTCGATCGACAGCCCCAGCAGCTCGCAGTTGAGGGCCTTGAACTCACTCGCCATGCTGGCGAAGGTCATGAACTCCGTCGTGCAAACCGGTGTGAAGTCGGCCGGGTGCGAGAAGAAGATGACCCATTTGCCCTTGTAGTCGGCAGGGAAACGGACCTGGCCCTGCGTCGTCTCGGCTTCGAACTCGGGTGCCTTCTCGCCAATCGTCGGAATGCGGTACTGCTCCTCTGCCATTTGTTTCTCCTCGATTCGGTCCGCCGTCACGTCTCCCCCGTTGCGAATTCAAACACCGCGCCCACTTCGCCGGACGTACAGCGCCCGCTCAACCCGGCCGCGAGCGCCGCCAGCGCGGTCAGGCCCGTGCAGTGGGCCGGCACAACCCGTCGGACGTCCGGCGCGTTCAGCTCACTGACCGTACGCGTGAGGCGTTCGTCCGGCACGTTACACAAGTGCATGCCCCCCAGAAGGGCGGCGAGCGGAACTCCGGGGTGCAGGTCCCGCACGAACCGGAGAGTATTGATCACGCCGGCGTGCGCGCAACCCAGCAGAACGACCAGGCCGGACGCGGTGCGCACCAGCAGGGCCTGGTCATCGATGAGCCGGTCGGGTTGCTCGCCTGCGGCGTCCAGGTAGAACTCGCCGTTGGCCAGCTCGAAATCGGTCACACGCGGCAGTTCTCCCGTCACCCACAAGCCGGGCCCGATCTGCGTCGGGGTGCGCGTGGCGACCAGGCGCGCGGCAAGCCGCGCGCGCACTTCGTCGGACATGGCGGGCAGACCGATTGTGCGGATGCCGCCCTCTGGCGCACGTTTGTACTTCGCCTCCAGCGCCGCCGGATGCGCGAACACGCGCGCCGCCATGCAGAGGTCCAGCGCGTCCGCCAGGGCGCCGGTGTGGTCGTAGTGGCCGTGGCTCAACACGATGGCATCCGCCGTACCGAGCGGAACGCCCAGTTCGCGGGCGTTGTGCGACAGCGCCTGTCCCTGCCCCGTGTCGAACAACAGGCGGGAGGCGGGCGTTTCGACCCAGCACGCCCAGCCGTGCTCGGCGAGCAGCCCCCGCCGCCGCACGTAGTTGTCGACCAGGATGGTGATCCGCACCATGCTCATGTAATGTCCACGTCGCGCCCGGTGCTGTGCGCCGAGCTACTTTGGCGGGCTGTCGGCGGGCATAGCTGCCGGCCGCCGGCGCAGCCTACGGGCCGGCTTCCGCGGCCGCCAGCAATTCTTCCAGGGCCTGGGCGATCTCATCATTGAAGCCCGAGAAAGCCCGCCCCTGGAAGAAGACGAAGGGCAAGTACCCAAAGCTGGTTGACACGCCTTCGCTGGTC
>JALHJL010000071.1 GCA_022839625.1 Phycisphaerales bacterium | reverse complement strand
CCGTCGCAGAGCCGGCCGATCTCGGCGTTGGCCACGCCGCCGGTGGACAGCAGCACGATGCGGGCGTGGCGGCCATTGACTTGGTTGGCCAGTTGGCGTTTCATCTTGTGCAGCTTCTGCCGTTCATAGGGCTTGAGCGTCCGTGCTCGCACGCGATCCACTTTGAGGTCTCCACGCGAAAGGTCCTCGACAAACCCAAACGTGGAGACTTCATTTGTCGCCTCTCAAGGCATTGCGCAACCCCTTTATCTTCAATTGCTTACAGGATGACCCCACGACGCGCGAAACCCTTCAAGTGGAATCGGCACTAGCTGACTGAGCACGCCCTCGCGCATGTAAACGAGCGAGAGATAAAGGCGCAGTATCAGCGAGCCGTGGACCACCATCGCGACTTTCGCCTGTAGCGGCAGCTCTATTCGTGCATCGAAGGGGGTCATCGGAAGGCTGTCGACGCGCTTGTCCAGCGAGGCTGCAAGGACACACCAGAACACGCCGTTGGAGAGTTGTTCGAAGTCACCTGCGGCCGCAGCAACACCCGATAGCTCACGAAGCAACTCCCTCAGACGAAAGTCGAGTAGCGAGGTCGTCCAGAATCTCGCGGCAAATCCCAAACTCGCGGCGCAGACCTTGGTCATCAATCGCTGCACGCATTGCCTGAAGGTCGCTTTGCGGAATTCCGCCCGGAAAGAGGGCGCTCACATTGATGGTACCTGGTGGCCCTTCGTGGGGCATGCCGTAGGTTGCGTAGAACTGCCGGAGAAGGTCACCCAGGTTGTCCGACGTAGCGTTCATTGATCACTACCGTGGACGGTATCATGCCGCCGGCAGCCGGGCAATGTTTCAAATCCAGTGCCCTCCCCCCGGAAAATCCACGACTTCCGCATTCTGGATTGATACGCGGCGCCCCTCGTAAGTCCTGTTCACGCAAAGAGAAAGCCCTCCCCCGGCAGTCGGAGGGCCATTTCTCGACGAAACTCGGGGCGACAGGACTCGAACCTGCGACCTTCTGCACCCCATGCAGACGCGCTAGCCAGACTGCGCCACGCCCCGGCGACAGCTACCCTTACCTTAGGGCTCCCCCGGCGGTACGTCAAGCTCAGGTTTGTCCGGAACCGTGTGCGCCTTGCGCTCCCACAGCAGGCGCAGCGCCAATACTGCCACGCCCACAACCAGCAGCACGTCCGCCACGTTGAACACCCAGGGCCACAGGTCGCGGCCGCCAAGCCAGCGGGTTGGAATCTTGATGAAGTCGCGCACGTAGCCGACCGGGCGGCCAAGCGCGTCCGCCGCACTGCGCGTAACCGTGCGCGGAACCTGGTCCGCGGTGGGTGGATACTCGCGCAGCAGCACCACGTCGCCCCCAGAGTTGTCGTCTCGAACGTAATGTCTCAAGACCCGGCCGCCGGGAGCATCGTGCACGGCGGCGACGAGCCCCACGAAGGCGCGATCGTACATGTTGCCCAGCGCACCGGCGAGGATCGCCCCCAGTGCGAGGTGCGTTGCCCAGCGATGGGCCGGACTGTGTGCGAACATCCAGACCACGAGGATGAGCGCGAGCACGGATGCGATGAGGAAGACTTCGGTCTTCCCGGCTCCCAGGCCGAACAGGGCTCCGGGGTTGAGTGTCGTGTGGAACTCCAGCACGTTGGGGATCAGCTCGCGGTGGCCGCCCTGGCGCAGCGTGTGAAACGCCCACTCCTTGGACCAAAGGTCAACACCCAAACCCACCAGCAGGACCGCCCACAGGCGCAGGTGGGCGGGCCAATGATACAGCGCGGTACGGCATGCGCCCGGGGAGTAGACATCCGCACTGCGTCCGACCGTGGTTTCCCGCGTGGGCGGTGTTGCCGCTGGAGGTTGAGTGGCCGGGGAGGACAAGGCGCTAGAACCTGCGCCCCTGGCCCTGTTCCTGGGCCAGGGTGTATTCGTAGCAGTACTTCGCCCACGGCTTCGCCTTGAGGCGGGCCTTGCCGATCGGTTTGCCCGTCGCCAGGCACACGCCGTAGGTCTTCTGCCGGATGCGTTCGAGGGCTTCGTCGATCTCGCGCAAGATGGCGCGTTCGCCTTCGATCAAGCCCAGCGTGAACTCGAGCTCGTAGTTGTCCGTGCCGAGGTCAGCCATGTGAATGGGCATGCTGGACAGATCGCCGGCGGCGTCCCGGCGGTCCTTGTTCATGGCCTCGTTGTGCAGAGTCGACATGTCCCCGAGGATTTCAGCCCGCTTCTCCAAGAGCATGTGGCGAAACTGCTCGACCTCGTCCGCAGTCAGGAACGTCTCCGCCCGAACCTCGGGCTCTGCGGTAATGGGCAGCTTGTCGCTCCGCGCGCGGGACGGGGCAAGGGTCCGGCGCGGCGACGACTCGCGCACGCCGGCCGCCTTGGTTCGCTTGGTTACCTTGCCGGCCTGAACGGAGGGGCGTTCCGTCTTGCTGCTCCGCCGGACCTTGGAGGCGGGCGCCGGACGCGCGGATTTCTTGGGTTTGGCAGAGGTTCCCTCTCCGCCCCGACGCGCGCCACGCAGCGGTGCCGCTCGTTTGCTTGGCTTGGAATTTCGCGCGATTTTTGGGGGGCTTTTCTTTGGCACGACAGCATTTCCAACGCGTTGACCGAGCGGTGCCAGACTGTAAGTCCTTATGGCACAATGGGATCGGCACGCTGCCACCCAAGCCTTATAACTATACACGGGGCTGCTGTGGGTGTCAACGCGCGGCGCTCCGCATCCGAGCTGTTGCCGCTCCGTTTTCCCGATCCGGCCAGAACACCTCGCGCGACGGGCCCCTCGGTTCCACTCGGGCTCATCGTGAGTCAGCAACGCTGGGGTCGCGCCGCTTCCGAAAGGGGCCAGCGCTTGCGCGCCCGGTCTACGGAACAGGCTGGCCCGCGTTGGACGTGACGGTGAGCAGATACGTCGTCCATTCGGCGGCCTGTGCGGGTTTACCCCATGTTTCGTACAGCCGTATCAGCCGGCGAATTGCGTCGATGGTCCGGCGATGGTCGTCGCCATAGGAAGCCTGAAGCCCCTCGAAGCTCGCCAGCAGGGGAAGCTCGGCCTTGGTGTACCGACCCAGCTTCATCAGGCACTCGCCGTGCTCACCCTGGAGTTGTGCCACATACCAGTTCTGGGGTGGCAGGATCACTCTCGAGATGGCCACCAGCCGGCTGTACTCGGCCTCGGCCTCCTCGATGCGGCCCTGCGCCAAGAGCTCCGCCGCCGCGGTGCGCAGGACCTCGAGGCGGCTGCGCCGGAGCACGGGGCCAGCGTCCTCGCCAAGGATGAACTCGGTGAGCTGCCGGTTGGCATCCGCCTGAATTCGCTCGTGCTCCTCTGCCTGGCGTGCACGCACCAGGCCGGCGTATATCCCGATCGTGGTAGTGGTCAGCCCGAGCAGGACGGTCAATACGACCCCGACCAGCCCCTTGTTCCGCTGGGCAAACTTGGACCACTCATACAGCTTGCTCGGCCGACGGGCGGTAATCGGCCGATCGGTCAGGAACAGCCGGACATCGCCCGCCAACTCCGCCACGCTCTGGTAACGCCGTCCCGGCTCCTCCGCGGTGGCTGTGCGGATGATCGTCTCCAGGTCGCGCGACAGACTCGAATCGAGGGCACGCGGGCGTCGGGGCGGTTCCTCGGCGAGAATCCGCCACGCTTCGTGGGGCGGGACATTCTCGACCGGGTACGGCAACGAATTGGTCATCAGTCGGAACAGGACGACGCCCAGCGAGTAGACGTCGCTGCGCACGTCGCAGGCGTCGCGCTCCCCGCGCCGCTGCTCCGGGCTCATGTAGGCTAACGTGCCGAGCATTCCGCCGGTGCTCCCGAAGCGGGACGTGTGGGTGGTGTCGCTGCCGGTGATGGCGGCGACGCCGAAGTCTACGACTTTGACTTGCAGTTCCTGGCCGGCGGGCTCCTTCGGAGGCAGAACGAGGATGTTCGAGGGCTTCAGGTCCAGGTGGACGACCGACTTCATGTGCGCGTGCTGGATCGCCTCACAGATCTTGCAGAACAACCGCAGGCGCTCCCGGCGCGACGGGTTGTGCTTCTCGACGTACTCATCCAGCCGCTCGCCGTCGATCAGCTCCATGACGAAGTAGGAAAGCCCGTCCTCGGTCTGATCGGCGTCGTAGATGCTTGCCACGAAGGGATGGTTGAGCCGCCCCAGAACCTGCGGCTCGTGGCCGGGCCAGTGGGGGGCGCCGTCCCCCACGGCACCATGAATCACCTTCAGGGCGACGCGGCGATGGGGCCACTTCTGCTCCGCCTCGTAGACGGTCCCCATGCCCCCGCGGCCGAGCACGCGCAGGAGCCGGTACGGCCCGATTTCGCGCCCCACGAGAGAATCGGTCGGCGGCGCGTAACTCGGCCCGGCCAGGAGCGATGTCTCGAGGAACGCGGTGCCCCGCTCGGCCGCCGCCAGCAGCGTCAGCACTTCGGATTGCAGGGCCGACTGCTCGGCCAGCTCGGACGCTACAAACGCCGCACGCTGGTCGGGTGCCAGCTTCAGAGCGGCGTGAAAGACGCGCTCGATAGTCCTGAAGTCCTGTGCGTTCACGGTTTCACCGCTGCCGCATCGCCGGGCGGGGCGGCCCCTTCCAGCTCGTTGTAAAGCCACGCCTTGGCCAGCCGCCAGTCGTTATGGACGCTGGCGCGCGAGATGCCGAGTTCCTGAGCGGCCTCCTGGAAGTTCAACCCCAGAAGGAAGATCAGCTCGACAACCCGCGCGTGCCGCGGCGCAATTTCCTGAAGCCGGACGAGTGCTTCATCCAAAGCCAGGAAATCCGCCGGGGTCCAGCCGCGCTGCGCCGCCAGCTCGTCGGACAGAAGCTGCCGCTGGAGCACGGGCCTGGAGGCGCCGTCGTGGCCCCGTCCGCCGCGTTTCTGGGCGTCGATCCGGCGTGCCAGGTCGCAAAGCTGTTGGCGCATCTTTTGAACGAGCAGCGCCAGGGCGTGGGCGCGTGACTCGCACCGCTCGACCCCGCACTCGGAGAGCTTGAAGTAGGCCTGGTGAACGAGCGAGGCCGTGCCCGGCCGATGGATGCCCGACCACTTGGCCAGCAGGCGGTGGGCGCGCTCGCACGCCTTCTCGTAGACCAGCGGGAGCCAGTCGCGCAGCGTCCCCGGCGCTGGCGCGCTGTGGGTCTCACCGCTGTCCGCCGCGGGGGTCATTGTCCATTCAATTATACCCCCGGGGCCACCGCAATGGCCCGCGCGACACGCCTGGTGCGGGCCAGTCGCGGCCTGCGCCACCGCGCCGCGGTCCGCGAGCCGGGCCGCAGATTCGCGGACTACTCGTGAAGTATGCCGGCTGGCGCGCAGTCGGATTATTGTCAACCGCCCCGCGTGGGAGGGGAGTCTGGGCACAGATTCCAGGGCGGTCTTACATGGGCTTCGGCGGGGCCGCGAGTCTCAGCCCCAGCTCATCCAGTTGCGTTTGCGCCACGGGGCTCGGTGCCGCCGTCAGCAGGCACGCCGCCCGCGCCGTCTTCGGGAACGCGATTGTGTCGCGCAGGCTGTCCTTGCCGGTCAGCAACATGACGATGCGGTCGACGCCGAGGGCGATTCCGCCGTGCGGCGGCGGGCCGTATTTCAGCGCGCGCAACAGAAAGCCGAACTTCAGCTCCTGTTCTTCGGGCGTCAGTTGGAGCCGCTTGAACACCGCCTGTTGCACGTCGGCCCGATGGATACGGATGCTGCCGCCGCCCAGCTCGACGCCGTTCAGCACCACGTCGTACGCCTTGGCGCGGCAGCCCAGCGGGTCGCCTTCGAGCCGCGGAATGTCCTCGTCGCGCGGGGCGGTGAACGGGTGATGCACGGCGTAGTAGCGTCCGTCCTCCGGATGGAACTCGAACATCGGGAATTCGACCACCCACAGGAAGTTCCACTTGTCCTTCGGGATCAGGTTGCGGCGTCTGGCCACGGTTTCGCGCAGCCAGGCGAGGTAGTGGCACACCTCGGGGGCCGGCCCGGCGCAGAACAGGAGCAGGTCGCCGACCTCGGCTTCCATCGCCGCCCGCAGCTCCGCGGCCACTTCGGGCGTAAAGAACTTCGCGATGCCGGTCTGGAAGACGACCTTGTCGCCCTCGGCCGCGACCTTGACCAGCGGCAGACCGCCGGCACCGATGCCCTTGAGGTCCTCGGTCAGGGTGTCGATTTCCTTGCGCGTCATGGATGCGCCGCCGGGCACGCGAACGCCGCGGACCACGCCCCCGGCCACGATGGCCTCGGTGAAGACGCCGAAGCTGCTCTTGCGGGCGAGCTCGGTGACGTCCTTGATGCGCAGGTCGTAGCGGGTGTCGGGGCGGTCGATGCCGTAGTCGCGCAGGGCCTCGTCGTAGGTCATGCGCGGGAAGGGCGTGGGCACGTCGATGCCGTGGATGACCTTCATCAGCCGGGCCAGGCAGCCTTCGATCAGGCGCAGGACGTCGTCGGGCTGGACGAAGGACATCTCCACGTCGAGCTGGGTGAATTCCGGCTGGCGGTCCGCCCGCAGGTCCTCGTCGCGGAAACAGCGCACGATCTGCATGTAACGGTCGAAGCCGCTCATCATGAGCAGTTGCTTGAAGAGCTGCGGCGACTGCGGGAGGGCGTAGAACGTGCCGGGGTTGATGCGCGAGGGAACGAGGTAGTCGCGGGCGCCTTCGGGCGTGCTCTTGGTGAGGAACGGGGTCTCGATCTCGACGAAGCCGTGCTCGTCGAAGTAGTCGCGGATCGTCTTGACGATGCGATGCCGCGTGAGCAGGGCTGCCTGCATCGGCCGCCGCCGCAGATCGAGGAAACGGTATTCGAGCCGCGTCTCTTCGTTGGTCTCGAGTTCGTCGAGCAGCTCGAAGACGGGCGTCTCCGACGAGCTGAGGATGTCGAGCTCGCGGACAGTGACCTCGACCGCGCCCGTCTTGAGATGCGGGTTAGGATCCGGCCGCGGGGCAACGTCGCCGCGCACGGCGATGCAGTACTCGCTCCGTAGCTTGGCGGCGGTCTCGTGGGCGGCAGCGGCAATACTCGGGTCGAACTTGAGCTGCACGAGCCCGGTCCGGTCGCGCAGATCGACGAAGATCATGCCACCCAAGTTCCGGCGGACATGGACCCAGCCGACGAGCAGGACGGTCTGGCCGATACGGTCCGGGCCGACCTCGGCGCAATAGCAGGTACGCTGGTTGTACGGCAACGGCACGATCTTCTCCCAGTTCTCGGGTCTTACTGATGCCGCATGCTAGCCGCGCTGTCCAGCGGGCGTCAAAGGTGCCCGACGAAACAGGCGGGTACCGCCTGCGCGTGGGGCGCGTCGCTGTCGGCGCGGACCCGGCACGCGGGCTGTTTGCCCGCTCTTTCCGGAGAATACGCGCGGGCGCCCTACCGCCCGCCAACGCGGTCGGCTATCATGGTAGTGGTTGGTTTGCTAACCGGGTCGTACGCGACACTGCACTTGTCCCGCGCCTCCTAGCTTGCCCACCTGCCTACTCGACCGGAATGTCGGCCGCTTTCACACGCGACCCGGAAAGACGAACAATGGGTCACACAGGCCACCCCACGGAGATCTGCGATGGGCAAGAAGTCTGTAAGTGAGAAACACGCGACGAGAGGAGTGACGGTCGCCACTTCAGCCAGACCGGCACGGACGCGCACGCGGACCGGGGCCACGGTACCGCTCGACACGCTGGGCGCGCCGGGGGCGTACGTCTGTAACTGGAACGGACAACTGCTGCGCGTGCCGGCGGCCGGTTTGCTGGGACTGAACCTCGTCGGCCGCGAGCCGTTGCTGGTCACCAAGATCCGCGCGAATCCGCGGGTCCCCCTCGTCAAGGCCCGTTCGTTGGCCGCGCGTCTGGGCTGCAACGCCGGGTTCTGATCCGGCGATCGGCGGGTCGAGTCTTGACCGCGCCGCTACGTTCTGCACCGCTGCGGAGCCGAGCAAGCATGAATGCGAAAGAACGCGAGGCCATCTTCCAGCATTGGCGGTCGGTGATTCTGCGCGAGACGCGGGATCTCGCTTCGCTCGAGCGGGTTGGCGCGCGGGCGCTGCACGACCGGGAAGTGCGCGCCGATGCGACCCTGGAGAGTCTCATCCGCGCCGAGGTCGTCGCCCGCCGGGCTGAAATCGAGCGCGACCAGCAAAGCGCAGACTCTGCGAACCGGCAGTCCCGACCTACGGTGCGACGGAGGGACTACGTCGGCGGGCCAACCACCTTCCCTGTCAGCCGAGCGCCCCGCCCCGAGACGCGGTCGGTGCCGCCGCCGGCTCCGCCTGCGCCGCCGGCTCCGGCTCAGTTGGCCTTTGACCGCCTGGTTGAGACCCTCCGGGGATTGTTGGCGCGCGGCGATGAGGGGGAAGCCCGCGCTGTGTATGAGCAAATGCGGACTCTCCAGGCGGACAGCCGCGAAGTCATTCCCGCCGCTGCGCTGCAGCGCTACGCGCAACAACTCGCGAAACTGCGGACGCGCCTGGAGCAATTCAGGACCCAGATCGCGGCGCTCGTGCAGCAGGCCGTCGCGGCGTCGCGGCAGGGCGATGAGCCGACGGCGGCGGCGTTGCTTCGCCGGCTCTCGGCGATCCACGTAACCTACCCGCATCTGATCGATGACGCTCGACTCGACGAAATTCGCGCTGAAATCGTCCAGGCCGGTGGCGAGCACGAAGACAGTTTGATGGCCCGCAAGCTGGTCGAGCGTGAGCGCGTGGTTGGCGGCGAGATCCAGCGGATCGCTGCCGCCGTGCACGAGTTTCATCGGGTCGTGTGCGCGGTCCCGGAGGGCAGCGCGGAGTTCCGCAGCGCCGAGGCGGCTTACCTGCGAACGCTCCAGGAAGTACGGGCGCACGATACGGAATGGCTCGCCGGGTTCGTCCTCGAACTGGCCGACTTACTGGCGCAGTGGAGCATTCCGTCGCGAACGGCGCGAAAACGGATCGATCGCTTCCTGGAAAGCATCCGCCTGGGGCTGAGGCGGATTCACGCCGAAATGGGGACGATCGACAGCAAGCGGGCCGAGGGTGAAGGCCCGCGATGATGCTCGGCTATCCGGCGTTTATTTCGCCCATGCCCGCCGTGACGGCGAACCGCACGGCCTGCTCGATGGACATGTCGATGGGTTGGACGGCCGAGCGTGGGACCATCATCGTGAACCCCCCGATCTGGTAGCTCATTGGCAAGTAGACCGCCACGGTATCGTCGCCGCCGATCCCGGCCGGCAGGCCGCCAAAGTCCTCGCGCGTGATGAACCCGATGAGGCGCAGCGGGGTGCTGCCGACAGCCACCACGACGGCCTTGCGCATCGCTTTCTGGTCGGAGCCTGAGAAGAAGCCCATCAGGTCGCGCACGGACCCATACAGCGCCTTGACCAGGGGAATTCGCTCCAGAAGCCGTTCCCCCCAACGGAAGACTTTTCGAAACAGCCAGGCGTTCATCAATACCCCCATCAGGAACACCAGGACCAGTCCAGCTACCACACCCATTCCCGGCCAGTACAGGTTGTCCGGGATGAGCAGCTTCAATCCGTGCCCGAGGAGCAGCTCCGCCGTGCCGCCCAGCCAGTACAGCACGTAGATCGTCACGGTGATCGGCAGAACGGCGGCCAGCCCTTTGAGGAACAGCTTGGTGACGGTTTTCATATTCGGGTCTCCTCTCCAGCGCCCGGGGGCGGATTCGTCCAAGGACACGGCGGTGCTCGCGAAAGGCCCGTGCGCCACGAGTTTCCGTCGAGACCCTGCGGGCCGTCAAGCTGGTGGTGAGGACTCCCCTCGACACGTGCGTGTGTGGCCGTTACCGTGACGCCATCGCGGCCCATACAGCACGATGCCGGGATGCCTGAACAACGGAACACGGCAGGACAGGGTGCAAAAATGCCCAAAGACAGCAAGAAGACGGCGGCGGCGCGCAGTCGTTGGCGAATGGGTGGTAAGAAGGCCAAGGCGGCTGGGCGAGCAAAGGCGGTTCGCCGCACCGCGCGCGACGTGCTGTCGGAACGCCAAACCAAGCGACGCAAGCAGCAACAGCGGGGCAGGCCCGGGCGGTAGGCTAGGGCCGGGTAAGCACAGTGCGGGCTTTGCCCGCAACCGATTTTGGATTTTGGGTTGAACCCGAACGAAACTCGTCCGAAATCATCCTGGTTCGCGCGAATTGCGAGCGATAGTGGTACGGAGGAGCGGGCAGCGTCCGGGCCGGGCGAGCCGAACCAGGCGTGAACGCGTGCGCACGTTATAGTGCACGAAGTGGAGGGCTATAGCGTGCTCCAGGTTCTTGACCTTCTTGGAGAAGGCGTTCGTCAGTCGGGTAAAGCGCCGCGTGCTCATGCGCATCGTCAGACTCTGGCGCTCGCGACCGAAGCGCTGGTAAGGCTCATCGCCTGACCCGCGCCGGCCGGTGGCGCGCGGCCCGCCTGTCGCCAGGTACAATCAGGAGTCGGCCCGGCCGGGACGTGTGCCGGCATGTTGCCGGTAGCGCGTACGGAGCCGATCATGGATCGACAGGGGCTGACTCGCGCCGAGGCGTAAGGCGGCAGACTGGTATGGCGGAGACGCAACGGAATATTCGTAACGTCGCGATCATCGCACACGTGGATCACGGCAAGACGACTCTCGTCGACCAACTCCTGCGGCAGAGCGGCCAGTTCCGCGCCGGCCAGCTCAAGGGCGAACGCATTCTCGATTCCAACGACCTGGAGCGCGAACGCGGCATCACCATCCTCGCCAAGAACATCTCCATCACCTACCACGACATCAAGATCAACCTCATCGACACGCCCGGCCACGCCGACTTCGGCGGCGAGGTCGAACGCGTCCTCAAGATGGCCGATGCCTGCCTCCTGCTGGTCGATGCCTTCGAAGGCCCCATGCCCCAAACCACGTTCGTACTGCGCAAGGCGCTCGAATACGGCCTGCGGCCCATCGTCGTCATCAACAAGATCGACCGGCCCGGCGCCCGGCCCAAGGACGTGCACGACGAGGTGCTCGATCTCTTCATCGAGCTCGGCGTCGCTGAAAGCCAGCTCGATTTCCCGACCGTCTATTCCTCGGCCACCGAAGGCTATGCGACGCTGGACCCGGCCGTCAAAACCAGCGACGTGCGCGTGCTGTTCGACGCCATCATCCGGCACGTGCCCGCGCCCACCGGCGATCCCGCCGCCCCGCTGCAGATGCTCATCACCGCCTTCGACTACAGCGACTACGTCGGCCGCATCGCGATCGGCCGCGTCTTCAACGGGACGATTCGCGCCGGGCGCCTCGTCGCCGTGCTGCACCGCGACGGCTCGCGGCAGGACGAGCGCATCAGCGAGCTGCACCTATTCGACGGGCTCGGCCGGCGCAGGATCGACGCCGTGGCGGCCGGCGACATCTGCGCCGTCGTGGGCCTGATGTCCGCCGACATCGGCAACACGCTCGCCGATCCTGACGATCCGCAGCCGTTGCCGCTCATCGCCGTGGACGAGCCCACGCTGCACATGACCTTCCGCGTGAATGACTCGCCCTTCGCGGGCCGCGCCGGCCGGTTCCTCACCAGCCGCGATATCTGGGACCGGCTCATGCGCGAAAAGCAGCACAATGTCGCCCTGCGCGTCGCGCCCGGCCACACGCCCGAGGAGTTTCACGTCGCCGGCCGCGGTCTGCTGCACCTGTCGGTCCTCGTCGAGAACATGCGCCGCGAAGGTTATGAGCTGGCGGTCGGCAAGCCGAAGGTGATCTACCGCGAGCTGAACGGCAGGAAGACCGAGCCGATCGAGCTGTGCATCGTCGACGTGCCGAGCGAGCACGTCGGCCCGGTCATGGAGCACATGGGCAACCGCCGCGGCGTCTGCCGCAAGATGGAGGCCCGCAGCGAGCGCACCTATCTGGAGTTCCTGATCCCGTCGCGCGGCCTGATCGGCTTGCAGACCCGGCTGCTGACCGCGACGAACGGCACGCTCATCATGCACCACAACTTCTACGGGTACGAGTTCCTGCGCGGCGCCATCCCCGGCCGCGCCAACGGCGTGCTGATCGCCAGCGAAGCCGGCCAGGTGACGCCGTACGCGCTCGACCAGCTCAAGGACCGCGGCGAGTTCTTCGTCGCGCCGGGGGACCCGGTCTACGCGGGCCAGGTGGTCGGCGAGCATTGTCACGACAAGGACATCCCCGTGAACATCTGCCGCGGCAAGCGGCTGACCAACATCCGCGCCGCGTCGGCGGACAAGACCGTCGTGCTGCAGCCGCCGCGCCGCATGACGCTCGAGATCGCGCTGGAGTTCATCGCCGAGGACGAGCTGGTGGAAGTCACGCCCGACGCGCTTCGGCTGCGCAAGCGGTTCCTCAAGGCGGCGGACCGCAAGCGCGCCAGCCGGCAAGCATAGCCGGTCTTTGAAATGGGTCCGTCGAATTCGCCGGGTAGGCGCGTCGGGCGGTTCCCTGGGCGGTTGGGGCGCGAGTCTATGATAACACGACTTTGTAGAAAGTCGAGGATGCGCTTTGCGGGAAAGGTGGGATGACCGGGCGGGCGATGGTCAAGCAGGTTTCGCGAGCAGTTCGTCAAGTGCCAGAACCCGAACGGGCGGCTCAAGGAGATAGGCGCTTGGCAGTCGGTGTTCCAGGACGATTATTGGATGGGCCTTCCACGTGTCAGACCAGCCTAGGCCCTCGGACGTGAGCAAGTCCCTGAGGTGCGCGCGGGCGGTCGAGGGCTGCACTGCTCAAGAGCAGGGGCGACGGACAGAGCCGCGAGGCTGGCGGGCGGGACGCCCACGCCACCCGGCAGGACGCCCACTCCACCCGACGCAAGCGTTTGCCTCAGGAGCGCTCCCTGACGGTCGCGGTTCTGAGCGTGCACGTCGACGCTCTGGCAGGGCACTACACCGGTTCGGCTGGCGCGCGGGACGATACGAAGTCTCGGCAGGCCTGGCGGCTCAGGCGCAGGTTGCTGCGATAGGAGAGATTGCTGACCAGCGTCGCGAAGGGCTGGCGGCCTTGCCAGACGCTGCGCCATACCCGGCGCACGATGTTCCAGCGGGAATAGAACACGCCATCGCAGGTCTCCATTTCCCGCAGAATGTCGCCACAAGACAAACTCGCGTAGCGGGCTACGGGAAACGTCAGCGTGTAATACTGCCAGTCTTCTGGAAACCGGTCGGCGGCGATGCCGCCGCGCCTTTCCAACTCGTCCCATAGCCGCGTGCCGGGCAGCGGCGTGAGGAACAGCGTGTTGAGCACGTCCACGCCATAGCGAATCGCGGCCTCCGCGATCCGCCGGCCGATGCCCGGTTCGTCGGTGTCCAGCCCCATGATGAACGAGCCGGCCACCAGGATCTTGTGCCGTTGGATGCGGCGGACGGAAGCCGCGAAATCGCGACCCTCCAGGATGTGGCGCTTCCCGCCCAGCGCGCGGAGCGCTTCGGCCGTTAGCGTCTCAAAGCCGACGAAGACGCCCGTGCAGCCGGCCTGAGCCGCCAGCGCGAGCAGCTCCTCGTCATCGGCGAGGTTGATCGTGACCTGGCCGATCCACTGCTTGTGCAGCTTCGCCTGGATCATCGCGCGAAACAGGTCCTTCGCCCGGGCGATATCCTCGGGGCGCGTGCCGATGAGATTGTCGTCCACGATCAGGACGTGCCTTTCCCGAATCGCGCCGAATTCCCGCACGACGTTGGCAATCGGCCGTTGCCGGTAACGATGTCCGTTGAACGCCGTCACGCTACAGAAGCTGCAATTGAGCGGACAGCCCCGCGTGGTCTGAATCGCGCCGCAGGCATAATCGCCCGTGAGCAGATCGTGCCGCGCCGGAGGGACCTCATCCATGTCGGCGTGCGCGCCGTCGTAACGGGATCTCAAATCGCCTTGGCGAACGTCGGCCAAAACCTGGGCCCAGATCGGTTCGGCCTCCCCCGTGACCACGGCGTCGACGCGCGCCGCGGCCTCGTCCGGACACATCGTGGCATGAATGCCGCCCATCACGACCGGCACGCCGCGGCCGCGGAACTGCGCTGCCAAGTCGTATGCGCGGCTCGCTTGCGACGTAAACGCGGTGATGCCCACCAGGTCCGGGTGCGGCAAGGTCCCGTAGTCCGGCACGCGGACGTTCTCGTCGAAGATCGCGATCTCCCACTCCGGCGGGGTCAACGCCGCCAAGACCGCCAGGCCGAGCGGCTTCCAGACGCGGTAGTGATTCCAGTAGCTCTCCCGGACGTGGGTCAGGCTGACGAGCGGGTTGCGGGGATTGACGAGATACAGGCGAATGGGTGTGGCCCTCTCTGCCAACGTTTCCGAATGGGCGTCACGTCGCTCAAGATCATAACTCGGTGGGTTGCGGCCTCGCAAGCCGGCGCGCACGGTTGGGGCAGGCTTGCCGGCGAGCGGGCGAGCTTGAAGAATATTCGCCGGCGCCCTATCGCTCGCCCCGGCAGCCGGCTATGATACTAATGGTTGGTTTGCTAACCGGGTCGTACGCGATGCTGTACCAGTCCCGCACTTCCTAGACTGCCCGCCTACCTTCACGGCCGGAACGGCGGCCGCTTTCACATGCGATCCTGAAAGCAAAAGAGCGGATCGTAGTCAGCTTTCCGGAGCGAGAGCAGCAATGGGCAAGAAACTGTACGTAGGGAATCTGGGCTACAGCGTTACCAGCGCGGACCTTGAGGCGCTCTTCACCCCCCACGGGACGGTGCAGAGTGCGCAAGTCATCGAGGATCGCGACGCTGGCCGGAGCAAGGGCTTCGGCTTCGTCGAGATGAGCTCGGACGAGGAAGCCGCCAGCGCGATCGCCGCGCTCAACGGCCAAATCAACGGCGAACGCGCTTTGACCGTCAACGAGGCGAAGCCGCGTACGCCGCGGAGCAGCGTTGGGAGCTACGGCCGGCGTTAGCCGAGCCGCTCGGCGCCAAGTGTCATCAGACCGGTGACATCGGTCGGCGACGAAGCGACCGGCGGTTCCCCTTAATGGGAAAGTGCGGATGCGACACGGGTGCGGCTCCGCGGCAGCGGAGCCCGCCCCCCGCACTCCGCGCGCCTGACCGCGCTTTCGGCGGGAGGATCGCAGGAGGACGGCATGTCCCGGACATGGTCGGCGAAGTGGAACCACCCGAAGCACTGGCGGCTGCGGGCGACTGCGGCTGATGGCTTGACCGTCACGCTGGGGCGCTACGAAACCGTCGAACAGGCGCAGGCCGATTGCGGGGTTCTTTCCGAGCGCGGTGGATATCGCAACCTCACCGTGCAGCCGATCGAACCCAAGTCTGAGCCGACTCCGGCGCAATAGCGGGTGCGCTCGTTCGAAGGCAACCGCGCGACCCGCGCGTGCTGCGCGACGCCATCGGGCGCCGCACAGGCGGTTTGGCCGCCCAGCGCATCCGTGGCCGAGTGGTCAACTCGCGGTCGCGGCCCTGCGTGCATGATCTTGGCATAGCAGTTCGCGCATCAGCCGCCACACGTTTGCGCTCGCCGCCGATTGCTCGAGCGGGCGTACGACTTCGTCGAGTTGGCGGACCATCAACCGCCGCCAGCCATCATCCGTCAACAACTGCCCCGCGACTGCCGCCACTTGCCCCAGGTCACGGACGAACGGCATGAACTCGGGCACGATCCGCGCGCCGGCCAGGATGTTGACGAGCGACAGGTGCGGCGTGGTGAGGGCGAGGCGCCCGAGCAACCGGTACGGCCCATACAGCCAGCGGGCAGCGTCGTACATAACGATCATCGGCTTGCGGTAGTACGCCACTTGCAGCGTCGCGGTGCCCGACGCGACCAGCACGAGGTCCGCCGCCGTCAGCAAACTGGCGTTGTCGGCTACGACGAGGTCGATGCCGGCGTCGGTCGCCTCCGGCGGCGGGCAGTGCTCAAGAGCAGTGGCACCCGGGTGAAGAGCGGTGGCACCCGGCCGGGTAGCTCGCTGGGTACTCTGCTGGGCCGAGAATCCCTCCTCGGCCCCGGACTTCTGCTGGGCCGAGAATCCCTCCTCGGCCCCGAACTTCTGCTGGGCCGAGAATCCCTTCTCGGCCCCGAACTTCTGCTGGGCCGAGAATCCCTCCTCGGCCCCGAATTCCGCCGGACTGCGATCCGGCTCCGCGCGGGAAGGGATTCCCGTCGGATCGGGTGCGAGAAGGGATTCTCGCACCAGCGGGGCAGATTC
>JALHJL010000113.1 GCA_022839625.1 Phycisphaerales bacterium | reverse complement strand
CATGTTCCCTTCCAATGGCAGTGTAATGAGGGTGTTGTTTCCGTTTTTAACGAAAAGATTGGTTACGTCTACTGCGGGGTAGAGGCCGTATTCATAGTCAGGCCATGATCCGAAGTTACTCCAGTCCCGGTATGGTGTTCCCAGGGTGATATTGACTCCATTGAATGTAGTTACCAGTTGTGGATATCCACCAGGGGTCTGGTCCCAGTTGTAGGAGAAAAAGAGCAAAACCTTCTCCACAGTCCCAGTTGAGGGGATGGGTAGATCAGCTGCAGTCCAGGTTTCATTCCGACTGGTCCAACCCACACCTTTATAGGCCGACGCAGGCTGGGTGTAGTATACCAGGTCACCATTCAGGTCGTAGGTATGCTTGGTGTTTATATCACTGCCGCCTTCCCAGTACCTCTTTCCTTTGTATCCATTGTATTTAACGGGCTTTTCTGTACTGGATTTTATGTTGTTATCCTCATCTGTCTCAGTGATGAGATTATCAGGGTCCAATTTAACAGTGTAGGTTACAGTTCCCCCTTCCAGGTTACGGATGGTGGGGTCAAAGAGGTTTATAGTGGTTGTTGCCCCACCAGCCAGAGACGCGATGGTAGTACTATTTACAGCGGTATTTCCGCTATTTACATCGCTGGCGTAGAGCGATACAACAACATTGTTTGCTGTGTCAGCCCCATTATTTTTAATATTGGGAATTGTGACGTTGTTGGCCTCTTTAGCGAAAACAGCACTGCCAGGCACGCTGTTAACAGTTCCTGTAACTGTTAAGTCAACGTCAGCGGCTGAAACCGCCCCGCTCATAACCAGGGCAAAGACCATGGTAAACATTATAATTAGGATATTTTTCTTAAGTTTTGGTGAAATTTTCTTCACCTCCTTGGATTGTTGTTTATCATGTTCAGTTAAAGTTCTTAAAATTTATAAATAGAACTTTTATAGATCTTTCATTGATTTTAACTGGATTTACTTCCATATAATTTGAAAATCGACCGTAATTAATTCCATTAATTTAAACTAAGAACCACCTCCATTGTCTATAACATGTATGGGTGTCTAAATTTCTATTATTTAATACTTTTTAAAATATTTTTATTATTACTTTTTGGCTGAAAAACAATCAGATCGTAATACCATAAAAAAGTAGATTATTACAATTTCCCGAAGAAAACCAATAAAAATATGATAAATTTATCTAATGTTGATATAGAATAGATGCTGAGAATATCTAAAAAAGAAAAAAAAGGAGGGGAAAGGTTTGTTTTATCTTTCTTTTTTTTTATTGGGTTTTGAATTTTATGGTGTATGGTGTGGTTTGTTTGTTTTCGGCGTTGTCTTTTACTGCTTGTGTGGGTATGTAGATTTGGTAGGTGTTTTTGTGTAGTCTAGTGTAGGTCATTTTGATGGTTAGTGTTTTGCCGTTTTTGGTTTTGGTGAAGGAGACTGTTTTGCCTGTGTTCAGGTTTTTCATGGTGATTTTTGACCAGTTGATGCCTTCCAGTATGTTCTCGTTGAAGGTTATGGTGATTGGTGCGGTTAGTGAGAATCCGGAGCTGTTATTTCTGGGGTTAACGCTGGTTATTTTGGGTTGTGTGGTGTCGATTTTGAATTTGCTGTTGAATGCTGTTTTTAGTGTGTTGCCTGTTGTGTCGGTGATGCTGCCGGTGGGTAGGGTGATGGTGTAGGTTAGACCGTTTATGTAGTAGCCGTTGCGGGTTAGGGTTAGTGTTTTGCCTTTTATGACTTTGTATAATGGTTTTACTTTTACTCCGTCGGGATTGGTGACTTTGATACTGGTAAACGCACTTCCCGCCTTGATATTCTCACTGAAAGTGATTACTAATGATCTATTGGCCACATTAATTACCATGTTGTTGGTGGGGTTAACGCTGGTTATGGTGGGTTTGGTGGTGTCTACTGTGAATTTACTGGTGAAGGTGTTGATGTTGTTTCCGGCTGTGTCGGTGATGCTGTTTGTGGGTAGTGTGATGGTGTAGGTTAGACCGTTTATGTAGTAGCCATTACGGGTTAGGGTTAGTGTTTTACCGTTTATTACTTTGTATAAGGGGTTTACTGCTACTCCATCGGGGTTGGTTACTTTAATACTGCTAAACGCACTTCCTGCTTTGATGTTCTCACTGAAAGTGATCACTAATGCTTTATTGGCTACATTGATCACCTTGTTGTTGGTTGGATCGACACTTGATACGGTGGGTGATGTTCCCACACTGAATTTGGTTGATTTAACTGCT